>CAZYQW010000087.1:0-41277 GCA_964649825.1 uncultured Phycisphaeraceae bacterium
CGCGGCCGGCACGGCCCGTTCGGGACTCTTCGAGGCCTCGACGGCGTGGATGTAGAAGTGGTTCGCGCCCGGGTGCTCGGGCGCGAGCGCGAGCGTGCGCTCGAGCACCGCGACGATCTCGAGCGCGCGCCCCTTCGGCTCGCCCTCCTTCGTCCACAGATCCCAGGGCTGCAGGTCCATGAGCGACTCGGCGAAGAGCGCTCCGACGTCCGGATCGTTCGGGAAGCGCTTCCACGCCGCCTCCATCGCGCTCGCGTAGGCCTCGTCGAGCGGCCCGCGATCCTCCGGCACCGGCCAGGCGTAGCGCTTCGCGACCGCGCCGATCAACGCCTGTTCGACGGGCGCCGCGCGCGCGACGAGCCGTTCGGCTTCCCGCGCCGCGTCGTAGGCCGCGCGCGAGCGCTCCTCGGTCATCTTCGGGTTGTTGATGTGCAAGCCGCTCGCATAGGAGATCCCCCACCACGCCATCGCGCAGTCGGGATCGATGCGCGCGGCCTCCTCGAAGGAGCGGATCGCCTCGTCGTGGTTGAAGCCGTAGAGGAGCTGCATGCCCTGATCGAACCACCGCTGCGCTTCCACCGAGGACGTGGTGACGGCGCGATGGTACGTGCCGAAACCGTCGTAGAGGCTCGCGCCGCGCGGCGCCACGTGGCACGAGGGGCTCGACAGAAGCGAGAAAAGCGAGAGGGAGAGAACCAGAGAGCGGAACGTTCGGGGGTGCATGGGAGCCTCCGTTGGTCATGAACAGGAACGAACGAGTCCCCCCGCGGGACCGAACGTCCATTCTCGGTCCAGCGGGGCCGCGTTCCACTAATGCCAGGGACGTCGAGGACGGAGAATTCGGGGGGCCGGGCGGTCGCCGTCCGCCACGTACAGGCAGTGCGCCTGCGGTCCTGCGCCTCGATCTCGGTCGCGATGACCTCGCCTCGCTTCGAAAGCACTTTCACCACGGGCTGCTAGTCTAAGGAACCGACTCACGACGCCGACGAGCCCGACCCGGGCAGCCGGAACAGCCGCCGCGCGTTCTCGGTCGTCGCCCGGCGCACCTCGTCTTCCGGGACGCCGATCAACTCGGCCAGCCTCGCCGCGGTGGCGGCCACGTAGGACGGCTCGTTCCGCGTACCGCGCCACGGCGCCGGCGCGAGGAACGGCGCGTCGGTCTCGACCAGCGTCCGCTCGAGGGGCGTGACGGCCGCGACGGCGCGCACGTTGTCTCCCTTGGGAAACGTCAGGATCCCGCTGAAGGAGATGTAGAACCCGGCCGCGCGATACCGCTCCGCGTGAGCCGCGTCGCCGGTGTAGCAATGGATGACCCCGCGCAGACCAGGATGACGCTCGATCGTCTCGGCCACGTCGTCGTACGCGTCGTTTCGACCGTCCTGATCGCGGATGTGGACGATGATCGGCAGGTCGAGCCGCGTCGCCAGCGCGGCGTGACGGTCGAACGACGCTCGCTGGCGGGCGGGCGAGACGCTGTCGCGGTAGTAGTCGAGCCCCGTCTCGCCGACCCCGACGAACGGCGTCCCGGGCGCGGCCAGGAGATCCTCGACCTCGGCGAGCTCACGTTCCAAATCCTCGGGCAGGTCGTTCGGGTGGATCCCCGCCGTCGGAAAGAGCACGCCGCGCCCCGCGCAGATTTCGCGGGCCTTGCGCGCGGTCGCGGCGTCGGTCGCCACGACGATCGCCTGCGCGACGTCCGCGGCCTCCATGCGCACGACCACGTCGTCGAGGTCGTCGTCGAACGAGTCCCAGACGAGGTGGCAGTGCGTGTCGACGAGCGGCGGGCGCGTCACTTCCTGCCGGTCAGCTTGCGCCAGAGGATCTTGAGCGGATCGTAGAAGCGATCGACCACGCGCTCCTTCAACGGGATGATCGCATTGTCGGTGATCTTGATGTGCTCGGGACAGACGACGGTGCAGCACTTCGTGATGTTGCAGTAGCCGAGGCCGTACGCCTGGCGGAGCTCGTCGAGCCGATCCTCGGTATCCAGCGGATGGGCCTCGAGCGCGGCGACGTACGTGAAGAAGCGCGGGCCAATGAACTCGCCGTGCTTCTTGTGGTCGCGCAAGACGTGGCACACGTCCTGACAGAGGTAGCACTCGATGCACTTCCGGTACTCCTGGACCCGGTCGATGTCCTCCTGCATCATCCGCCAGGTGCCGTCGGGCGCGTCCGGCTTGCGCGGCTTGAACGGCTTGATCTTCTTCTTCACCTCGTAGTGCCACGACACGTCGGGCACCAGGTCGCGCATGACGGGGAACGTCTGCAACGGCTCGATGATGATCGGCTTGGTCAGGTCGATGTCGGAGAGTCGGGTCATACACATCAATCGCGGCATGCCGTTCACCTCCGCCGAGCAGGACCCGCACTTGCCGGCCTTGCAGTTCCAGCGGCACGCGAGGTCGTTCGCCTGCTCAGCCTGGATCTTGTGCACCGCGTCGAGGACGACCATGCCCTCCGTGACTTCGGTGGCGTAGTCCTTCAGACCACCGCCGTTCTTGTCGCCGCGCCATACTCTGAAGGTCACCGACGTCATGACTTCTGGTTCTCCTCGATGATCTTCTGCAGCTGGGGCGGAATGGGCGGGAGCTTACGTTCCTCCAGGTTCATCGATCCGTCCGGACGACGCGTCAACACGTGCCGCACCTTGCCGAACTTCTCGTCCTTGCCCGGGAAGTCCTCGCGGAAGTGTCCACCACGGCTCTCCTTCCGTGCCTCGGCCGACCGCGCGATCCCCTCGGAGACGATCATCAGGTTCCGCAGGTCGAGCGCGGTATGCCAGCCCGGGTTGTACTCGCGGTTGCCTTCGACCGCGACCGTGGCGGCACGAGCCTTGAGCTCGCCGAGCTTCTCGACGGCCTGCTCGAGCTCGCCCTGCTCGCGGACGATGCCGACGAGGCTCTGCATCGTCTCCTTGAGGTCGCGCGCGACGTCGTACGGTGACTCGCCTTTGCGGCCGAACGGCTTCAGCGCGTCCTTCGTGACCGCTTCGACCTCGGCGTCGTCGAAGGACGCGGCGGCGTGCTCCTTCGCGAACCTCGCGGCGTACTCGCCCGCGCGCTTGCCGAAGACGATCAGGTCGGAGAGCGAGTTGCCGCCGAGACGGTTCGCGCCGTGGAGCCCAGCCGCGCATTCGCCGGCGGCGAACAGACCGGGAACGGTCGACATCTGCGAGTCGCCGTCCACGGAGATCCCCCCCATCACGTAGTGGACGGTCGGACCGACCTCCATCGGCTCCTTCGTGATGTCGATGCCGGCGAGCTCCTTGAACTGGTGGTACATGCTCGGGAGCTTCTTCTTGATGTGCTCCTCGCTGTTCGAGATCCTCTCCTTGATCCAGGCGATGTCCAGGAAGACACCGCCGTGGGGAGAGCCGCGGCCCTGCTTCACCTCGCGCACGATGCAGCGCGCGACGTGGTCACGGGTCAGGAGCTCGGGGGGACGCCGGGCCGACTTGTCGCCCGTGACGTACCGCCAGCCCTCGTCGGGGTTGTCGGCGGTCTGATGCTTGTAGAGGTCGGGGATGTCGTCGAACATGAACCGGCGGCCTTCGCGGTTCTTCAGGACGCCACCTTCGCCGCGCACGCCCTCCGTGACCAGGATGCCGGCCACGCTCGGCGGCCAGACCATCCCGGTCGGGTGGAACTGGACGTACTCCATGTCGGTCAGCTCCGCGCCCGCTTCGTACGCGAGCGCGTGACCGTCGCCGGTGTACTCCCACGAGTTCGACGTGACCTGGTACGCGCGGCCGATGCCGCCCGTGGCGAGCACCACCGCTTTCGCCCGGAAGACTCGGAAGCGGCCGAGCTCGCGGTCGTAGCCGACGGCGCCGCAGACGCGATCGCCGTGCTTCAGGAGGTGGATGACGGTGTGCTCCATGTACACGTCGATCCCTTGGTGGATCCCGTGATCCTGGAGCGTGCGGATCATCTCGAGTCCGGTCCGATCGCCGACGTGCGCGAGGCGCGGGTAGCGGTGGCCACCGAAGTTGCGCTGCAGGATGCGCCCGTCCTTGGTCCGATCGAAGACGGCGCCCCACGCCTCGAGCTCGCGAACGCGCGCCGGCGCTTCTCTCGCATGCAGCTCGGCCATGCGCCAGTTGTTGACGTACTGGCCGCCGCGCATCGTGTCGGCGAAGTGGACCTGCCAGTTGTCACGGTCGTCGACGTTCGCGAGCGACGCCGCCATGCCGCCCTCGGCCATCACGGTGTGCGCCTTCCCGAGGAGCGACTTGCAGATCAACGCGACCGACGCGCCTTCGGCCGACGCCTCGATCGCGGCGCGCAGGCCCGCGCCTCCCGCCCCGATGACGATGACGTCATGCTCGTGCGTCCTGAGGTCCGGCATCAGAGAATCCTCCAGTCCGTCCAGGTCCCACGCGACAACATCAGCACGTACAGGTCCGTGAACATGACCCAGATGAGGCTGATCCACGCGAACTTCATGTGTCGCTCGTTCAGGCAGGTGACGCAATCCCACGCCTTCTTGCGCGCCGGCGAGGTCGAGAAGACGTCGAGGAAGCCGCCCACGAGGTGGCGCAGCGAGTGGCAACCGAGCGTGTAGCCGGAGAGGAAGATCACGTTCAACGTCAGGACGATCGTACCGACGCCGATCCCGAACTCTTCGCCGCCGTCGCCGTCGGCGAACCACATCCCCTTCCAGGCGTCATGCGCGAGGAGGAACAGGAACGCGATCGCGAAATAGAGGAAGTAGCGATGGATGTTCTGGACGATCAGGGGGAGCGAATTCTCGCCGCGGTACTCGTTGCGAAGCTCGCCCACTGCGCACGCCGGCGGGTCGCCCCAGAACGCCTTGTAGTACGCGCCGCGGTAGTAGTAGCAGGTGAACCGGAATCCGGCCGGGAAGACGAGGATGAGCATCGCCGGCGAGATCCATCCCGGGATCCAGTCCGGCTTCGAGCCGAACCAACTGTGCACCGAGTCGCCCCAGAGCAGCGGCGAGTAGAACGGCGTGAGGTAGCCGCCGAACTCGAAGTGAGCGTTCTGGAACACGCGAACGTTCGCGTAGACGAGGAAGGCCGACAGTCCGAGGAAGACGACGACGGGCGACGCCCACCAGTTGTCCTTCCGCTCGGTCTTGAGGAAGCCGCGCCGAACGGCGCTTGCGCCCGCGGATGTCATGAACGCTCCCGTGGTCATGGTTCGAATGCCGGGTCGGAACGATCTCGCGAACGTCCGCGCGAGGACCAGCTCCCGCCTTGGGCGTGTCATCGTCGTCCCTGGCAAGGCGCGCGGACGGCCGCGTACTCGAGGTACACCGACCAACGCGGCCAGAGGTGACGATCGGCGTCCGAAAGTGGGAACGTGATCTTGCGCGGGCCCTCGCACCGTTGCAGAAGCCGTTCGGGGTCGCGGCGACCGCTCGCCTCGCACCCAAAGCGCTTCCTCAACGCCTGTTTCAGGTTAGGTGCCGAGCCCACGTCCGTCAACGCGCGCGATCGCGGCGATTCGCCGCAGAGCTCCGAACGGAGCTTGTCGCGAGCCCGGCGAGACCGGTTCCCAGCCTTGACGGTGCTTCGGCCGTTTGGTGAGGTGCTCCCGTCGGAAGGCGTCCGTGCGGTCTGCGGGCGCCTCGGGAGCAGGAATGGAACGTAGGGATCAGCCCCGGCCGGAACGCGACGGACGCGAGATCGTCCTCGAGTTCCTCCGCAACCTCGACGATGGTCCCCGGATCGACGCCGAGACCGCGCGCGACGTCGAGAAGCTCGCGGACATCCTCCTCGACCACGGTCGCAAGGTCGAGGGCACCCAGTTCCTCTACTACCTGGTCGCCCTGCTCGCGCCACGCTTCGACGAGCTGATCGTCGGCGTCTGCGAGCGCGAGTACCTCTTCCTCCATCCCAGGCCGGTCTCCGAACAGGCCGTCGTCGAGGTCTACTGCCGCCACCTGGACGGCGACCGGCGCCGGCCTTTCTCTGCCTGGTGCCCACTCTTGCTCCGGGAGGTCGCGCTCCGTGTCCGCACCGACCCAGACTATCTGCTGTTCCAAGTCGATGAACGGAGCACGCCGCGCGACCGGATCAACGCCGAGCTCGCGAGAATCGTGAACCAGCAAGCCTTCGATGCCCGTCGCATCGCATGGATGAGTTTCGTCGGCGGGACCTCGTCGCAAGAGATCGCTCGACTCACTCGCTTGCCCCTCGAGCACGTGGAATGCGTCGTCGCCGAATTCTTCCGCCTCGCCATGCGAGCGGCGGGTTACGGACCACCGCCGGGTTCGACCGAGGACGAGGCCGGGGGCACTGGTTTTTGGCGAACCATGGAGGGCGGAACATGACCGACCGCCCGTTCGACCCCCGCGACTTGATCCCTCACCTGCCCGAGCTTCTCGCCGGCTCGGAGCCGTTGCTCGACGCGCCGCAAGCGAAGCGCATACTGCGCGAAGACCCGGCCGCGCAGGCCGCGTTGCTCGCGGTCGCCGACTACGTGCAGGTCTTCACCGGTGCGAGACCAACGCGCTTTCGGCGCGTCCTCCCCTCGGCTGAAAAACCGATCGAGGAGGCCGCGAAGCGGCTCGCGGAGCCGCTGCGAGCGACTCTGCTGGCGGAGGGAAGGCGGCTCTTCCTGGCGGCGTCGGCCGATTCGCGGTGGTGCGACGGTCCGCCCATGCCGAAGGCGCTGCAGTCGTCGAAGACCCTTGCTACGTTGCCACCAGTACTCGGACTCGAGCCATCCGAATGGCGTCGATACCTGAGCCTGGTCGCCCAGGATGACGTCGACGGCCTCGCCGGTCTCAGGCGCGCCGACGCTCTCTTCCGGGCGGCAATCGAGCTCGGTGGCGAGCGATCGATCGCCGAGTACTACTGCATGTTGATTCGGTCAGTGGAGACCCAGTCTGTATCGAAAGACGATTGGGAGTCACTGGCTCGTCGAACGACCGTCATGGAAATCCGTGGAGCTTGCCTCTTCCAGCTGGGACAGCTGCTCGCACTGCGCAAGCCGGACGACGCGGTCTCGGTGGATGAACAGGCGGCGACTCTCCTCCCCGCATACGCGGTCGGTACGTACAACACCATGCTTCACGCCGGTATGGCCGCCGATTCAAGAACTGCGCTTGCGGCGACGACGGACCTCGCCGCGAGACTTGCTGCCTTCCCCGGTCTCGACGTCCTCGTTTCGGCCCAGGTTGACCGTGATCGCGGGTTCTGGCGAAGCGTCTCTTCCCGTTCGCGGGCAATCGTCGAACACCTGACTGCAACTCTGCCCGAGCACGTCGCGAGTGCGATCATTGGAGCGCTCGAGAATGAAGACTAGCCGGTCTGCTTGCTTCCTCGTTCTGGCTTCGGCCTGGCTCGCTCCCACTGCATGGTCCGGCGGCGGTCTACCCGGAGGGTCGGCCGCGCCACCGACCGGCGGCGAGCTGAAGGGAGCCCTGATCCTCGACGCGGAGCGCGACGACGTCCGTCCTACGCCGCGCAGCGGCGAAACGGCGGGTATGTTCGCGGCTCCAGGCGCCCCCGGTTAGCGAGGTTCGCGCCGTGCGCGCTCTCGCCGTCGCCCTCGCCGCCGTCGTGACGGCGGCACTCGTCGTGATCGTCGTGAACCAGGGCCCGGCCGATCCACGGCGGCCGGCCATCGGCCCTGGGTCTCCTCCGACCGAGCTCCTGGGTTCACCCCGAGCAGACGCCTCCACCACCGAACGGGAACCCGACGTCGATGATCCTCCTCGGACCGATCGAGTCGCTTCTACCGTCGACTTGACGATCGAGGTTCTTGCGTCACGGAATCCCGCCGCCAAGGCCGAAGCACGTTTGCTTCGTTGGACGCCCGAGATCGACGCTCAGGCACGTGGACCGACCGGCATTCCGCACGAGGCGATCGCATCGCTCCTCGAACGCCACCAGACGGACCGCTATGGGCGCGTCCGCGTCGAGAAACCCACGTATCCGTTGTACGTCTGCGCCGCTCCGGACGGGCATCAGCCGCGCGGGGCGCTCCTCGAGTCTGCGCCCGACACCGGGGTGATCTCGCTCGACTGTCCGCCGTCGACGCCGCTCGACGTGACGGTGCGCGATCCAGCCGGAACGGCCGTCGTCGGCGCGAAGGTCACCGCACAAGCGAATTTCTTCGCCGACTGGTACCGCGGAAAGAGAGGCGTCGACAATGATCGCGTGACGGGCATGCTCGTCCGGTTCGAGGCGACGACCGACGCGAACGGAAAATGCCGATTCACGTCGCTCGCGGACGGAGACAATCTCCTCGCTGCGTCCGCCTCGTCGACCTCCGCCGAGGAAGACTACGCCGTCCTGCCGTGGAACCGCGAGATCGAGTTCACGCTCCATCTGGCGGGAACGATCCGCGGAACCGTCTTGGACGCCCTCACTGGTCAAGCCGTTCCCGGCGCCGTTGCTGCTTCCTACTTCGCTACGCAGCAACGTGACGACCTTTGGTGCGGGCGGGTCACGACGAACGCTCGCGGCGGCTTCGAGATCTCCACCCGCGCCAATGCAACCGCGTTCGGCGTCCGGGTCGTGGCGACGGGTTACGCGACGTACGTCGAACGACACGAAGCGCCGCGCGCCGGCGAGGAGCGGTACCTGGAGGTTCATCTGGCGCCCGAGGCCGCCGTCGAGGGAGTCGTGATGGGGCCCGACGGGGACGCCGTCGCCGGGGCAACGGTGCAGGCGTGGCGCAGCGACAATGGCGACTGGCTGGGCATGGATCTTTCCGCGTCGGACGGCTCCTATCGAATCATCGGGCTCGACCCGCGACACCGGTACGCGGTCATTGCCGCAAAGGAAGGCTACGGCCGCCACGACGTCGCTTCCGTGGCACCAGGGCGAATCGACCTGCACTTGGGTCGCGTGGCCCGGCTGCGCGGCCGAGTGGTGGCGGACTCTCTGACGCGACTCGAAGGCAGCGCGAGGATCATCCGCCGGAACCGGGACGGGTCCGAACCACATACGGTCTCCATCGATCCGGAGTCGGGCGCGTTCGAGAGTCAGGAGATCATCCCCGGGGAGTATCGCGTGGACGTCTTCGTGCGAGGGGCGGCCCCCTTGTTCGCCGAGGTCGTCGTCGACGCCGGGGAGAGCGTACTCCGTGAGTTCGCGCTCGAGGCGGGAGCACCGTTGGCCGGCCGCGTCGTCGACGCCGCCAGCGGCAATGCCGTCGCGGGAGCGGTCATCCGGCTCGGGGACGCGAACGAGCGCGGTCGCGTCCACGCGACGTTCGACGGAGTCGAAGCCACGACCGATGCGCACGGGAACTTCGAGTTGGAACACGTCCCGACGAAGTCGATCGTGATGTTGGTGGCCGAAGCAAACGGTTTCGCTCCGAGTTGGGTCGCGGTCACGCCGCCTTTCTTCGATGCGACGGTGCTGCGTCTCGAACGTCCATCGACCCTCGTCATCCGGCACGTCGGACCGACGTCCCTGACTTCGGGCTTCTCGGTGCAGGTCTCCGGCGACTCGATCATCGCGCAGACGCGCACCTCCGCGTTCGGGGACCCGATTACTTTCGAGAACCTCTCCGCCGGGCTCTGCGACGTCTACATCCACGTGCGTCAGGAGGAGTCGTTCGGAGCCCAGGTCATGCACCGGGAAGCGACTCTCGTCACGGGAGCGACTCGAACCGTCGAGTTCTCGATCGGCGAGCCCGGCCGGGTCCTGGGTCGCGTTCTCACCTCGGGGCCCCTCACGTTCAAGAACCGTTACTTCGTCACGGCGTCGAGTCCGTCCGAGCCGAGCCGAAGCCGTCACGTCGATGTCTCTCCCGACGGAACCTTCGAGATCCGGGGCCTCGAGGCCGATACCTACGACTTCGTGCTGAGGCATCTGTCCTCGAACGTCCATCACGTTGCCCGACGTGTCCTCACCGTCGTCGAGGGAATCGACCAGCGACTGGACCTGGAAGTTCGGGCGACCGGCATCCGTGGCGTCGTCCGGCTCTCGTCCGGAGACGCCGGGCGGGGCGCGACCGTCCGGTACCAGCGCGCCGAGACCGCTTCGGAGGACCGCGACGTCATCACCGATGGCTCCACCCGCACTCGCGGCGACGGTGCCTACGAGGCGATCGGACTCCACCCCGGCCTCCACGGCGTGATCGTCGAGGCACCCGGTCACGCGACGGCCCGCGGCTACGTCGACGTCGCGGATTCCGGCGAGCCGACGAAGCTCGACTTCACGCTCGTCCGGGAGGCGGCGATACGAGTTCGCGTCCGTGACGCCGACGGCGGCCCGGTCGCGAACGCCGAGTTGTTCGTCGTCCCCGAGAACACGAACGACTTCCCTTGGTTCCGTTCGCTGTTCACGGACGAGAGCGGATGCCGAGAGGTCCCGGCTCTCCACGCCGGGAAGTACCGCGTGACCCCGATGCGTGCCGGTTTCTTCCCGACCCGCGAATGGATCGTGACGCGCACGGGGCAGATGGCGCACGTCGAGGCCACGATGCGCCGCGGGCTCGCTCTCGAGGTTCGTCTCGGAGACGACGCGATCGACTGTACCGTTCAGGTTCGCGACGTCTCGACCGGCGAGACTCTCGACGTCTGGCTCGCGCGTCAGTACTGCAAGTCGAGCACCGGCTCCCCACTGGCGGACGCCTCGGGGAGGCTCGTCCTCGAGCCCGTCCCGGCCGATCTCCTCGAGGTGACCGCGAACGGCAAGACCCTCGAAGTGGACCTCGGCGAGTCCGACGGGCCGGCGGTGGTGTCGTTCGTCGAGGACGGCTGAACGCCGAAACTCTCCTCTCGAACCGGGCCGGGTGTGGCGCGGGCCGGAGTCTCCTTCCGGATCCATTCGGACCGCGGGCGGAAGCGCGCAGTCGACGCCGGCACCTCCGGATCGCCGTTGCCGGATAGGATTGCGGCATGGCAAGCTCCAAACCACGCACGTCGAACGTGTCGCACCCGACGTGGCTCCATCCGACCATCGAGTCCCACCGGCTCGCGCTGCGCTGCCGGATCCTCCACCGGCTCGACTCCTCGCTGGCCCACGATTGGAAAGGGCGACTCAACCGCGCCGTGCTCGATCTCGAACTCGCACGCGCGGATCTGGACGGCGGCGACGCCTCCCAGGTCGAAGCCCGCATCGCGTCCGCGATCGAGCAGATGCGCGAGCTCGGGGCGTCGATCCAGGTTCTGCACGAGCGCGCGCCCCGAGCGGCGGACGCTCGGGAAATCACCGACCTGAGGAACGCGCTCGCTCGGATCGATCAGGCCTTCGCGCCGGGGCTCTCACGTACGTCGATCTCGCTCGACGTCGAGAGCGGTGACGAGGGACCGGTGGTGAAGGGCGAACCCGAGGTCATCGAGCTGATGGTCGCGGGCCTCGTCCAGAACGCGATCGACGCCATGACAGCTTGCGGGAAGCGCGGCAGGATCACCGTCCGCGCGGCGGCGCGCGGGGACGAAGCGATCGTCACCGTCGCCGACATGGGTCCCGGGATCGATGCGAACGCCGTCCAGCGGCTGCGGGAACTCGCCTCGTCCACGAGCCCTTTCCACGGCGTCGGGTTCCCGTTCGTCGCTCACGTCTGCCAGCGGCTCTCCGGCCGATTCGAGATCTCGAATCGCGAGGAAGGCGGCGTTCGCGCGACGGTGATCCTTCCGCGCTTCGCCGAGCCCTCGGAATGAGCTACCCGGGCCCGGGCAGGTGCTGGCTGAAGTCGTAGGGGAACTCCGGCCAGGCCTTCTTCTTTCCCTTCGGATCGCACGTTCGGTGCGTGAAGCCGGCGGGGAGCACCTGCAGCGTCTTCAGGAACTCGATGACCCCGTTCCGTTCGTCGTCCGTCAGTCCGTCCCACGCGGTCTTCGACGCGGCGGCTTCGCCGGCGTGGGCCTCGATCGCCTCGCGCAGCGTCGAGTACTGGCCGTGGTGGTAGTAGGGCGGCTCGTTCGCGCACCCCCACAGCTTGCGCGTGATGAACCGCGCGTTGCCGTCGAGGAGGGCAGCGCCGCTCTTGTGCATGTCGAGCGGTTCTTGGTTCGGATCGGCGATGCCCGACGTGATGTCGTGCAGACGGAAGTCGGTGAAGCACGGCACCCAGACGACGCCCTTCTCCTTCTCGAGGCGCGGCCGCTCGAGCTTCTTCCCGTCGAGCAAGTCGACGACGAGCGGCTCGGCCACGTCCGCGACCTGGAGGTTGCCGGCCGGGTTGTACGGGTTCGGTTCGGAGAATCTCCAGTTGCCGCCGACGAGCGGCAGCGCCGGGACATGGCACTCCGCGCAGCCGATCTCGACGAACTTCAGCTCGCCCGTCAGGATTGCTTCCTCGACCAGCTTGTTGTTCGGAATGACCCGACCGGGAACGGGCAACGCGGCCTGCCAGAGCGTCGCCGCCGTCACGTCGGCCACCGTCAGCTCGTTCATCACGCCGTCGCCGTCGGGGTCGGTATCGGCGCCGAATCGTTCCGTCGATTGCATGCCGTGGTGGTGGTTGAACGCGTTGTTCGTGAACTGCCGGAGCGAGACCACCGCGCCCGCCTGATGGAACGGCAGGATGACGAGGCTCGGCGGGGTTCCCATGCTCGAAGCGAGGCTGCCCGCCGGCAGTCCGACCACCGCCGACGTGTCCCACGTGTCGTCGCCGTTTCGCGTGAGGCTGCCGAAGTCGATCCCGAACACGACGAGTTCGACCGCCTGGCCGAGCCCCGCGCCGTCGCGGATCTCCTGGAGCGCCGCCGTCAGTTGCCGGGCGAGCATCTCGATGTATCCCGAGCCGAACATACCCAGCGTGTTGCGCGAGTTCGCGACGCCCTGGAGCGCCGGCAGCGCGGCCGACTCGTCGGTGGTCCCCTTCGTCGTGAACCCGTCCGGCGTGGGGCCGAACGTCAAGAAGTCGAACCGGTGGCCGAGCACGAACACGTTCGCGACGAAGTCACCGCCCCCTCCGGGGCGAGGGAGGTTGTGGCAACCGGCGCAGGAGTTTGCGTCGGGCGCCGAGACGCGGTTCATGTTGCGCGGAAACACCAGCGGGTCGGCCATGTCGGACAGAGGGCTGCCGACGCCCTTCGTCATGGGACGTCCGAAGCCTTCCTGGACCGTCCAGTTCGCCGAGAACACGGCCGCGCCGTGGCTCAGCAGCTCCTTCACGGGAATCGTGTATTCGTCGCCGTCGACGAGGTGTTCCGGGATCGCCTTCTCCGTGCCGATCTGCGCGTGAGCGGTCGCCCACGGCCAGGCGACCACCACCATCGTGAGGACGTGCCGAGCGTTCATTTCGGAGACTCCATTCGGGTTCGCTTCGCGCGGAGGACGACGCAGGCGAACGTCGAACTCCGGAAGCATAGACTCCTTTATCGGTCGCTCGCCCGTATCCAATGAGTCGTGTTTCGAGGTCGGCGGGACGAGGCGCTCCCCGGCACGGTTTCAGCGCGTCACGCCGATCGACGCCAGATGGAACGAGATGCGCTCGCGCAGGAACCCCACGTCGACCGGCTTCACGATCACTTCGTCGAAGAGCTCCCTCCCGGATCCCAGGCCTTCGGGCGTCGTTCCCGTCACCGCGATCACGATCGTCTTCGTCCACTCCTCGCGGATGCGCCGCGCGAGCTCGACGCCGCTCGTCCCCCCCAGCGCAACGTCCGTGACCACCACGTTCGGGGCGAATCGGCCCACGACCTCGAGGGCCTGATCCGCGTCGTAGGCCCGCTCGACCGCGTGGCCCGCCCGGGACAGCAGGATCCCGAGCAGTTCAGCCGCGTCGCGGTCGTCATCGACGACGAGGACCCGCGCCGACGTCCGCCGGCGGCTCATGCGATGGATCATCGACGTCAGCCGCGCGGGATCGATCGGCTTCGGAAGAAACGCGTCGCCGCCGATCTCCCGGAGCTCGCGTCGCTCGTCCCGAGTGATGATCCGCCCCGAGATGGCGAGCGCCGCCGCTCGGAGTCCGTCCTTCTTCTCGTTCGCGCGCAGGGCACGCACGACGTCGAAGCCGGAATCCAGGCCGAGGTTCAGGTCGGTGACCAGCACGTCCGGCTGGGATTCCGCCAGGAGCGACGCGGCCCTCGCCGACGTGGTGCTGGTCCGTACGCTCGCGCCTTGCGCGCGGAGCAGGTGCTCGATCGCCTCGAGCGTCACCTCGTCGTCGTCGACGATGAGGACTTCGATCCCATCGAGCCGCTCGAGCTCCTCCTGGGACCGTCCGCGAGCGGGGAGCAGGTCGGGCGTCGGGGCGAGCGGAAGGTCGACCAGGAAGCTCGCGCCGCGACCACGGCCCTCGCTCTTGGCCGTCACGGTTCCATCGTGGAGCTCGACGATGTGGGCGACGATCGCGAGACCGAGGCCGAGTCCGCCGCGCGAGGAGCTTCCCTGCCGGAACTTCTCGAACACCCGGGGGAGAAGCTCCGGCTCGATGCCCTCGCCGCTGTCCGCCACGCGCAGCAGGATCCGCTCCCCTCGACGCTCGACCGCCACCCGCACCTGGCCTCCGGCCGGCGTGAACTTCAACGCGTTGCCGATCAGGTTGCGCCCGACCTGAGCCAGCCGCTCTTCGTCGCCGTTGACGAAGAGCGGCTCGACCGAACCGTCGTACCGCAGGTCGATGCCCGCGTCCTCCGCGTTCGGGGCGTGCGCCTCGACCAGCTCCTCGATCATGTCGACGAAGTCGAACGGGACGTAGTCCACGTAGAGCTTGCCGCTGAGGATGCGGGACACGTCGAGCAGGTCGTTGATGAGGCGGGTCTGGCTGCGCAGGCTCGTCCGAAACACCGTCGCCGCGCGTCGCGCGGTCCCGGGCGACGGGTCGTCGGCGAGCAGCCCCGACCAACCGGCCATCGCGTGGAGGGGCGCCCGCAGCTCGTGCGACACGAGGGAGAGGAACTCATCACGCGCCCGCGTCGCGCGTTGCGCGTCGCGGCGAGCTTCGACCGCGTCCTCGAGCAGGCGCTCGCGCTCCTCGTTCGCCTTCACCCACTCGCTCGCGTCAACGAGGATCCCGACGAAGTTGATGACGCGTCCGGACTCGTCACGGATCGGCGAGATCGACAGGTCGTTCCAGAACGGAGTGCCGTCCCGGCGGCGGTTGAGAAGGACGACGCTGGTGTCGCGACCTTCTCGAAGGGCCGCGCGAACTTCGTCCAGCGCCTTCTGGTCTCGATCGTGCTGATTCAGGTACCGGCAGTTCCGGCCCAGGACCTCGTGGGGTGGATAACCGGTCAGGCGAGTGAACGCCTCGTTCACGTAGACGACCGGATGATCGTCCCCGAGCGCGTCGGCGATCACGATTCCGTCGCGGGAGTTGTCGAGCGCGAGCTGGGCGATCCGAAGCTGTTCGTTCACGACCTGCGACTTCTCCTCGACCCGCCGCATGCGGATCGCGGTGATCAACAGCACGGCCGTGACCGATCCGATCGAGACGATCGTGAAGACCGCGATCGCGAACGGGGCGTCGAACCAGTCCTTCCGCCAACCGAACAACACGAACCACCCGACCAGGAACAGCGTCGCGGCGGCGATCGGCAGCGCCCGCTTGAGGAACATCGCGGTGAGGTGCGGTCCGCTGACCCATGCCAGACCCGAGCCCGGCCGCCGGAGCAGCACTCCGACGCTCAGCAGGACGAGGGCGAGACCCGTGTGCGCGGCGGCCGCGGTCAACCGGCCGATCCAGTAGAGATCCGACACGCCGTACACGTATCCGACCAACTCGAGCCCGCCCAACAACAGGGCGACGAGAGCGGCGACCATCGCCATCGTCCTCGCCACCACGCCGCGGCCCGCCTGCAGGAGCAGCGCGATCGCCAAGCCCATGAGAGCGGCGGCGGTGAACGGTGCCATTCGAGCCGCGCTTGGCGGCGCGTGCGCCTCCGAGACCTCCCGGAACAACGATTGGTCGATGCCGAGGTCGACGTCGGTGACGATCTCGAACATCGTCAAGCCGCTCAGAAGCAGGAGGCTGCCCGCCGCGAGAATCGAGACCCATCGTCGCGGGCCGAACAACGTGGCGACCCCCGCGAGGACGAACCCGATGGCCGTGTTCGCCTTCATCGACGCCCACGTCGGACGGATCTGCCGGAAGGTCTCGACGTCGAGCGCCCAGCCGATGAGCGCGGCGATGCCGAGGGCCAGCGCGACGCCCGCGCAGACGCGACGGGCGACGAGAAGGGGACGCGGCTCTGCGTCGTTATAGAAAGGAGAGGGTATCGTCGCCAATCTCGCCGACCTCGTTGGTCGACCCGAGCGTATCAGATCGTCGAATCACTGAAGGCGGGTCACGCGACCATTCCTTCGCCCGGATTCTTCGATACATTGCTTGCATGACCGTCCAACCTCGAGAATCGCGACCGCCCCCTCGGATCATGAACGAGCCGACTGCTCTCATCCTCGAAGACGACCCGAAGAACCTGGAGCAGATGCTCGAGCTCGTGCGATCGCAGCGATTCGTGAGTCTTCGCGCCGCGTCGATCCGAGAGGCTCGGGACGTCCTCGCGGAGCGCCCGGTCGACGTGGTGATCAGCGATCTGGTCCTGCCCGACGGCAGCGGGCTCGAGCTTCTGGAGAACGTCGACGACTCCACGGAGGTCGTCTTCGTGACCGGTCAGGCCACGGTCGAGACCGTGATCACGGCGCTCCGGAAGGGAGCGCTCGACTACCTGACCAAGCCGGTCGACGTGACCCGGTTGAAGCAGCTCCTCGGCGACGTCGCCCGCTCGAAGTCGGAGTACGAGGGTCGCAGCGCGTCGCTCGAGTCCGCGCGCACGCAGGGCCGGTTCGGCCACCTGATCGGTCGCTCCAAGCCGATGATGAAGCTCTTTCGGCAGATCCAGAAGGTCGCGCCGACCGAGGCGACGGTGCTGCTCCAGGGCGAGACCGGCACGGGCAAGGAGGTCTGCGCCCTCACGATCCACGAGATGAGCGAGCGCGGCGATGAGCCGTTCGTCGCGCTGAACTGCGGCGCGGTCTCGACGACGCTGATCGAGAGCGAGCTGTTCGGACATGAAAAGGGGAGCTTCACCGGGGCGAACAAACGCCACGTGGGCGTCTTCGAACGGGCGAATCGCGGAACCCTGTTCCTCGACGAGATCACCGAGATGCCGATGGAGCTGCAGATCAAGCTGCTCCGCGTGCTGGAGGCACGGACGTTCCATCGGGTCGGTGGCGAGGCCTCGATCCAAACGAACGCCCGGCTGATCGCGGCGACGAACCGAGCGCCCGAGGAGGCCGTCCGCGAAGGCAAGCTCCGTGAGGATCTCTTCTATCGGTTGCGCGTGTTCCCGATCGTGCTTCCCACGCTGCATCAGCGCGGCGAAGACATCCAGCTTCTCGCGCGCGAGTTCCTCGATCAGCACAACAAGGAGGCCGGCGCGAGCAAGACGCTGACCGACGAGGCGGTCGAATGGCTCACCCACCAGGACTGGCCGGGCAACGTGCGCGAGCTGAGGAATTCGATCCACCGCGCGTTCATCCTCGCCGAGGATCGGATCGGGGTCGATTCGCTCGTGGTCGGAGACAAGCCCGCCGAGCCAGCGGCCAAGGACGCGGCGAAGGACGCGGGCGGCGAGCTCACGTCGTCGCCGGCTCCCCTGCTGCCGAACGGCGAGATCCGCGTCCGCGTCGGCTCTTCGATCGCCGAGGTCGAGAAGGTGCTCATCGAGGCGACCCTCGCGAAGTTCGGGGGCAACAAGCAGAAGTCGGCTCGCGTGCTCGGCATCAGCCTGAAGACGCTCTACAGCCGACTCAGCGTCTATCGCGCCGCGGCCCGCGGCTCCGATTGACGCGGCACGACGCACCGGCCGCCGCCTCGATCCGCGCCATCGCCATCCTCATCCGCCGAGCTCGACGAGCGTTCATCTCGAGGTTCAGCTCGACGTCGACTTCGGAGGCCGACCCGGCGAACAGGTTCCGGTGACGCCCGCTTCGGAGCTCCTTCCACGTCCCCGCCGGGTCGCCTTCGAACCGGGGTTCGATCTCCAGCAGGTCCTCGATGAACGCGTCGTCGACGTGCCACAGCGATTCGAACGGCCCGCGACCTCGCCGTCGCACGAGGTCGATCGGGAACGCGAGCCGCTCGGCGAACGATGACGACGCCTGGCTCACGATCTCGCGCGGCGAGTAGTCCGGCCGCGTCACGAAGTCCGCAAGGACGCCGGCGCGGATCGAGAAGCCCTCGCACCCCGCGATGCGGCTGAGCACCTGCCAAGACGGTACATCGTGCGCGGTCAACCGCGAGATCACTCGATCGGGGGCATCGCGACGGAGCTCCGCCAGCGTCCGGCGCGCCTCGATGCAAGTGGTCTCGTCGAGCAAGTCGACGTTGAACCGCGACTTGAACACCCCCACCGGGATCGATATGCGCGACGCGCGCCCGAGCACCGCCGCCGCCACCGCCTGCCGGGCGGAGAAGACCGACACGACCTCCACCTCGACCCCCGCCCGCTCGACGCACCGCACGACGTGCAGGGCGAGCGGCGCGTCGAGCCGCAACGCGATCTGCACCGTGATGGCGCCCCCAAGACGGCGGATCGGCTCGAGCAGGGGCAGGGCCACCGCGGCGGACTCCTCCGCGGCCGGCGGCAGGGGGACCGACGTCACCCACTCGCCGTACGCGACGTTCTTCGGGCGCGACCTCTCGCGGACGTGATCGACGAACGCGCCGTACCCGCCACCGTGGTGCTCGCGGAAGCGCTCATCATCGAATCGCCACTTCCGCGTCGCTCGCTCGAACGACGTGGCATCGAGGACGGCGCCGTTCAGCTCCGCCGGCCACGGCGTGCCCGCGGCCCGTAACGTCGCGCCGGCGCTTCGCGCCGAGGGCTCCAGCAGATGGATGTCGCGGGCACCGGCGCCGACGAGCGCACCGAGCAAGGACGATGCTCCCGTCCACGGACTCGAGCCTCCGTCCGCGTCAGCGCGCTCCATGTCATCACAGTCCATTCCGCCGCTCGCGCTCCGCCTTCCTCTCCTCGTAAGTGCGCTTCAACTCGCTCCAGCCCGCTTCGAGGCTCCGGGAGACGGCGTCCCACTGCGTTCCGCTCTTTCGCTTCCATTCCTCGTACTTGCTCCGGGCGCGCTGGTAGCGTTCGTCGAACTCCTTCACCGCCTCATGGCTCTTCTCCTTCGCCTCCATACCGGCGAGGTTCGCTCGCACGCGAAGCGTGTCGAACATCCGACGCAGGTCATCGAGTTCTCGCTCGAGCTCTTCCCGGAAGGTGTGTTTCTTGAGGTCCATGCCGTTCCTCCGCTCGTTGTAGGTTGGGTCGGGTGGGCGTCACGACGTTCCATCAGTTTCGACTCGGTCAGTTTCGACTCAGGCCACCGCGGATCAGGCTGACCAGCAACAGGATCAGGAACACGAAGAAGATGATCTTCGCGATGCCCGCCGCGGCTCCAGCCACCCCGGTAAAGCCGAGCACGCCGGCGATCAGCGCGACAACCAAGAAGGTCAAGGCCCAGCTCAGCATGATGAACTCCTTTCGTCGTTCGGCGGGCGTTGCTCACGAGCCTCGAAGCAGACTCCATACCAACTCGCCAATACCATTGATCCCAATGGCTTCGGGCGATCGCCGCCAATCACCGAGAATCTGGAGATTCTACAAACGCCGACCTTCGTTCTCGGAACGCGGAGATCCCGTCGTTCCTCGTCCCGCCAGCCGGCGGCCGCAAGGACGCGTATCGCGCAAGGAAACGGGCATCTCGGGCCGAGGCCGGCCGTGGCACGACAGTCGCTTGGAGGTTTCGCGCCTCGAACCGAGGCGCGTTTGCGGCGCGTACGCACGTGAAACGCAGACTCGTTGAATCACCAAACCATTGGGAGACGACCCATGACGAACCAAACGAAGAGCAATACGTCCGCGACCACGAAAGGATCCAGCGCTCGTCAGGAGTTCAGCGACGCCGCGCATTCCGCACGGGAAAACGTCCGCGAAATGGGGAGCGCGGTCAAGGCCGTGGCCGGAGAGCAGGTCGACCACCTCGTCGCCGAAGTGGATGAGCTGAAGCAGGCCCTGCGCGCGAAGGTCGAGGAGAGGCCCATCAAGTCCGTTCTCATCGCGGCGGGAGCCGGCATCCTTCTGGGCCTGCTTCTGCGCCGGAGTTGATGAAGGACGATCTCGATGGTCATGCGACCAGAGCTGCGCTCGAGTCATCGCCCGCCCAACGGTCGCGCCGCTCATCGCCCGGCCGGTGACGACGCGGTCCAGGCTCGTCACGCCGCGCGCGACGAGCTGGCGCGTACGCTCCGCGACGTTCGCGCCGAAGTGACGGGCGGCCTCGCGGACGTCAAGGCGCTCGCGAGGTTGCAGGTGGCTCGAGCGCGGATCCACCTGCGCGAGTTCGCATTCATCACCGCGATCTCGATCGCGTCCGCGATCGTCGCGGTTGCGATCCTGATCGCAGCATCGACGATGCTCCTCGCGGGAATCGCGTCGGCTCTCGATGCGTGGACCGAGACCAATTGGGTCGGAGACCTCGGGAGCGGCCTGCTCGGGCTCGGCTCCGTGGCGGTCGCGGCAGTCGTGGTTCGACGGCGCGCGGTGGAAGCATCGCGGCGCCGAATCGCAGAAGAGTTCTCGGTCGCAGAGGAGGCGAACAGATGAAGGCACGTGACCTGGAAGAGCTGAACGCCGTCCAAGGGCGGTTGTTGCGTCGCGCCCGCGGTGCGACGCAGCGCGGTCTGCATCGGTTGGCCGACGCGGCCGATCTCTCGTTGTGGGTTCGCGCGTTCCCGGTGGCGACCTTGGCCGGCACGCTCGCGACAGCCGCGCTCGTGACCCGTTCCCTGGCTTCCTCCAACGGGTCCGAAGGGCACGGGGGGCACGGGGGAAATGGGGCGCCGGCCCGTTCCCCACCCGGTTCAGAGGAGGCCGCGAACTCGGCGGCGAGCCACCGGGCCCTGGTGTCGACTGCGATGGCGTTCGTCGCGTCCGCGGCGGCCCGCCGTTTGACCCGTGCGGTCGCGGCGGCATGGACCGAGGACTCGCCCGACGCAGTCGCGGAGTAACCCCCCTTGGAAGTCGCCGCTGACGACCGTGCCTCCGCATCGACGACCAGCGCGGCAGACTCCATCCCGACGCGAGCCCGCCTGGTCGACCCGGTCCGCGTGCGGTCGCTCTCGATCCACATCCTCGCGATCCTCGCGATCTTCTACACGCTGTACTTCGCGCGATCTCTCTTCATCGCGATCGTGTTCGCGCTCGTGCTCAAGGGTGCGCTCGTGCGGCCCGTCCGCCTCCTCAAGCGGCTCCACGTCCCGCCGCCGTTGAGCGCGTTGGTCCTGCTCACGACGTTGATCGCTCTGCTCGGCTACGGCGCGTACGCGCTCTCCGAGCCGGCCACGACGTGGATGAACGATCTGCCCCAGAAGATGCGGCTCCTCGAGTCGAAGCTCACGTCGCTCTCGACGTCGCTCTCGACGCCCATCGAGGAGGTGTCGAAGCAGGTGGAACAGATCGCGAGCCGTGCGACGGACGAAGCGAAGCCGCTCCAGGTGCAGATCGCCGACGAACAGTCGACCGTCGAGTGGATCGGAACGAACGCGTGGTCGTTCCTCGTCGACTTCCTCATCATGATCGTCCTTCTCTACTTCCTCCTCGTCACCGATGAGGTGTTCCTCGACAAGGTAGCGGCCGTCCTGTCGCGCCGCGGCGAGAAAGGGCTCGTCGTCGAGACCGGTCTCTCGATCGAAAGGCACATCTCGACCTACCTGCTCACGATCACCGTGATCAACGTGTGCCTCGGCGCGGTCCTGGCCGGAGCGTTCGCTCTGCTCGGCCTCCCCGACCCGCTGCTGCTCGGCGTCATGGTCTTCGCGCTGAACTTCATTCCCTACGTCGGCGCGTTCGTCGGCATTGGAGTGGTCGCCGCGATCTCGCTGCTCACGTTCGATACGATCGCCTCCGCGGCGCTTCCGCCGCTCGCCTACTTCATCGCGACGGTCACCGAGGGAATGCTCGTTTCTCCGCACGTCCTTGGGCGCATCCTGACCCTCAGCCCCGTGGCCATCTTCCTCTGGCTGCTCCTCTGGAGCTTCCTCTGGGGAGTCCCGGGTGCATTGCTCGCCGTTCCGATGCTGGCGATCGTGAAGATCATCTGCGACAACATCCCGAGTCTTCGTCCCGTCGGGGTCTTTCTGGGTGAGTGATCGGCTTGGCGAATGAGCGGCTCGGCGAGTGAACGGCGATGTCCCGGTGGAGGCTGATCGATGCATACCGTGTTGCTCATCGCATCGATCGTCAGCGTCTCGGGATCGATGGCGGCCACGATCCACGTCTTGCTTTTCTATCGCCGCGCCACCACGGCGGTCGCCTGGCTCTTCGCGATCTGGATGATCCCGATCCTCGCCCCGGTCGCGTACCTGATGCTCTCCGTCTACGAGGGTCCACGGAGGATCCGCCGCCGCCGCCGAGCCGCGGTCCAATTCCGGAAACGACGCGCGTTTCGATTGGACGACGGCACCGAGATGCCGAGACTGCCGGAGGCCGCGGAGCTCGTTCGGCTCGACCGGGCGCAGACGCCGTTCTCGTTCCTCCCCGGGCATCACCTCGAGATCCTCCCGGACTCGGACGCGTCGCTCTCCGGGATGCTCGCGGCGATCGAGGGGGCCAAGCAGGAGATCCTGCTGCAGACGTTCATCCTGCAGGCGGGCGAAGTGCTGGAGGCGATGATCGATCGGATCGCGAGTCGACGGCGGGACGGCGTCGCGGTTCGCCTCCTCATCGATCCGATCGGCACGGTCTCGCTTCCGCGCTCGGTGTCGACCCGGCTCGAGGAGTGCGGCGTGAAGGTCGCCGCCTTCCTGAAGCCGAACCCCCTCAAAGGACGCTTCCAGGTCAACTTCCGCAACCATCGCAAGCTGCTCGCCGTCGACGGGAAGCTCGCGTTCCTGGGCGGCCGCAACCTGTCGGACGACTACTTCGACCGCGACGGCGGCCGCCGCTTCCGCGACCTGAGCGTGGCGGTCCGCGGACCGTCGGTGGTCGCGCTCCGTCGCGTCTTCGAAGAGGACTGGGCGCTCGCCACGGATCACGAGGACGACCCCGGCGACCTCGACGGCCCCCTCGGTTCGTTGACGTTCGACTCGGGCGGATCCTGGGCCCGGCCCTACCCGCTCGGCCCGGACGAGTCGGCGCTCCCGTTCACCGACGTGCTCGCGACGGCGATCAGCCGCGCCTCGAAGAGCGTCTTCATCGTGTCGCCGTACTTCGCGCCGGGTCCCGCCCTTCAGAGCCGGTTGCGCTGCGCCGCCCTCGCCGGCGTCGACGTGACGCTGTTGATCTCCGACCGCTCGGACCTGTGGATCGGCGACCACGCGGCGCGCCACTTCGCGCGCGAGATCGCGGCGGCCGGCGCGAACATCCTGTTCCGGCCCGATCGGTTCGTCCACGCGAAGGCGATCGTCATCGACGACGCTTGGGCGACGTTCGGGAGCATGAACTTCGACCAGCGCTCGTTCCAGCTCAACTACGAGCTGAACCTCGAGGTGTTGGACGCCGGATTCGCGCGGGCATTGAGAGCGTACTTCGATGCCGACGTCGCGGACAGCCGGCGGCTCGATCCGAACGAGCGGCCGAGGCTGTGGCGGCGTCTCGCGGAGCGGGGGAGCGCGCTGTTCGAGCCGCTCCTCTGATCGAGCGCGGATCGCCGGGCGCGGGTCAGCCGCCGGCCGTCGCGGCCGGGTCGAGCTCGCGAAACATCACGAACGCGTCGACGAACGTCCCCGCGGCGTGCTCGAACACGCCGGGCAGCGTGCCCACCACCCGGAACCCCAGTCGTTTCCACAACTCCACCGCGGACCGGTTCGACGCGACGACCATGTTGAACTGCATCGCGCGGTACCCGAGCGCGCGGGCGGTCCGGATCGAGTGCTCGCCGAGCGCGCGACCGATGCCCGACCCGCGACGGGAGGCGTATACCATGTAGCCGGCGTTCGCGACGTGCGCGCCGCGGTCCGGCAGGTTCGGCTTCACCACGTACGTGCCGGCGGCGCCGCCACCGTCGGCCGCGACCCAGATCGACGCCCCCTCGCCGTACCAATAGTCGAGCACGCGATCCGCGCTCCGGTAGACGAAGGCGTCGCCCGCGCGGACGACTTCGCCGGCCATCGCCGCGATCACCGCGCGATCGCTCGGGATCGCCGGTCGGATCTCGATCGCCATCGTGGCCCACCTCCTTGACCCGTCGCGACGAACCACGGAGACTCGTCCCGTCCGACGGTACCGGAGCCCCCTTTGAAGCAGGAGCAGTTTCTCGAGGTCCTCGACCGCGACGAGGCGAAGCGTCGCTACTGGCACGCGATCGAGCCGGTCCCGCTTCCGCCCGAGGAGGTCGAGCTGGCCGGTGCGCTCGGTCGCGTCCTCGCGGCGGACGTCGTCGCGTCGGTCGACGTACCGGGCTTCGATCGTTCGAACATGGACGGCTATGCAGTGGTGGCCGCCGACACGTTCGGCGCCACCGAGAAGGCGCCCATTCGGCTGCGCCTGACCGGCGAGACGCTGACGCCGGGCCGTGCGCCCGCCGTCGAGGTTCGCCCGGGGACGGCGAGCCCCATCGCGACCGGCGCCGTGGTGCCGCGCGGCGCCGACGCGGTCGTGCTGGTCGAGGCGACCGACGAGGAGGACGGCGCGCTGATCGTCCGACGCGCGGTGACGCCCGGCACCGCCGTCACGTTCGCGGGCACGGACGTCGCGAACGGCGAGACCGTTATGTTCGCGGGCGACGTGCTCACCTCGCGCGACACCGGCGTGCTGGCCGCGATCGGGCGGAGCCGCGTCCACGTCCACCGGCGACCGCGCGTCGCGATCCTCTCGACCGGAGACGAGGTAATTCCCCCCGGCCACGCGCCCGGCGTCGGAACCGTGTTCGACAGCAACGCGCGCGCCATCGCGGACGCCGCGCACGAGGCGGGCGGCGTCGCGGTGGAGCTCGGCATCGTCCCCGACGACGCCGGCGACCTGCGCCGAGCCATCACCGGCGCCCTCGCGTACGACGTCGTCCTCGTCTCCGGCGGCACGTCGAAGGGTCCGGGCGACGTGGCGTACCGCGTCCTCGACGCGCTGCCGCCGCCCGGCATCGTCGTCCACGGCGTCGCGTTGAAGCCCGGCAAGCCGCTCTGCCTCGCCGCGGCGGGCAGGACGCCGGTCGTGCTCCTCCCCGGCTTCCCGACGTCGGCGATCTTCACGTTCCACGAGTTCGTGGCGCCGCTCATCCGCCGGCTCGCGGGGCTTCATCCCGCCGACCGAGCCACGCTCGAGGCCCGGCTCGCGGTGGCGGTTCCGTCCGAACGCGGTCGGACCGAGTACCTCCTCGTCCACCTGCTGCCGACGGACGGTCCGCCGGCCGCGTACCCGATGGGCAAGGGCTCGGGGTCGGTCACCACGTGGAGCCAGGCCGACGGCTTCGTCACGATCGATGCCAACACGGAACGCGTCGACGAGGGGCGCGAGGTCACCGTCACGCTGATGGGTCGCGACCTCGTCCCTCGCGACCTGTCGATCGTCGGGAGCCACTGCGTCGGGCTCGACGTCATCGTATCGGCGCTGCGCGAGCGGGGGCTCCGGACGAAGCTGATCAACGTGGGCAGCGAGGCGGGGCTGCGGGCGGCGAAGCGCGGGGAGTGCGACGTGGCCGGCATCCACCTGCTCGACGTCGAGAGCGGCGTCTACAACCGCCCGTTCGTCGACGACTCGCTCGAGCTCGTCGCGGGCTACGGGCGCATGCAGGGGGTCGTGTTCCGCCAGGGCGACGCCCGCTTCGACGGCAAGGACGCGACGACCGCGGTGCACGACGCGCTCGAGGATGCGGACGTGGTCATGGTGAACCGCAACGTCGGCAGCGGGACGCGGATCCTGATCGATCGCCTCGTCGGTGAACGCCGCCCGCGCGGCCACGCGAACCAGGCCCGCACTCACAACGCCGTGGCCGCGGCCGTCGCGAGCGGGCGCGCCGACTTCGGCGTCGCCATCGAGACCGTCGCGCGCGACGCCGGTCTCGGGTTCTTGCCGCTCACCGAGGAGCGCTACGATTTCGTCCTCCCGAAGGCGCGACTCGAACGGCCCGCGGCCCGCGCGTTCGTCGAGCTCCTTCGCGAGACACGGGTGCGCGACGCGCTGCGGGCGCGTGGATTCCGTTTGAACCCCGACGCGCCGGGCAGCGTCGCGCGAGCGCGATTCGATGGAGCATGAGCCGAATGCCCGCGTCGAGTGGAAGAAGTCGTTGCCGCTCTTCCGGCGGTTCTGGCCGTTCATGCGGCCCGAGCTGCGGCTCGCCGTCGTCGTCACCGCGCTCCTGATCATCGCGATTCCGGCCGGCGTCGCCTCGCCGCTGCTCGTGAAGAAGATCTTCGACGTCGCGCTTCCGGGCGGCGATCGAAGCCAGTTCGTGCGCCTCGGTGCGGTGATCGTCGGCCTGACGTTGTTCGCGCACGCGCTTCGCCTGATCGCGAGCCTCGTCGTCGTGCGGCTTCAGAACCGGGTGCGGTTCCGGTTGACGCGCCGCCTCTACGAGCACGTGCTGCGCCTGCCGATCCGCTACTTCCACCAGACCGAGACCGGCTACGTCATGGCGCGCGTGCGCGAGGACGTGCAGTCCCTCGACGCGGTAATGGTCGACAGCCTCGCCCACGCCGGCATCGACGCCGTGCGCGCCGTGATCTTCTTCTGCCTGCTGTTCTTCATCGACGCCGGCCTTGCGATCTCGGGAATCCTCCTGCTCGCGGTGATCTTCGGCGGCGTGATCGGCGTGTCGAAGCCGCTGCGCCGCCGGAACGAGGCCGCGCAGGAGGCCGACGCGAAGTCGAGCTCGGCGCTGCACCAGTCCATCTCGGGGATCCAGACCGTGCGCGTCGGCGCGCAGGAGCCGGCCGAGCGACGGCGGTTCGGATCGTTCCTGAAGCGCGCGATCCGCGCCGACGTCCGTCGCGACGTCCTGAACGTGTCGGTCTCCTACATCGTCGGCCTCGCCGTCGCGCTCGGCATGTACGTCATCATCATCGTCGGGGCGTACCGCATCCTGATCGGCGCGAGCACGTTCGGCAACCTGATGGCGTTCTCGATGTACCTGACGTACGTCGGCGGCGCGGTGACCGGCTTGATGTCGCTGAACGTCGGGCTCCAGCGCGCGTTCTCGTCGCTGCAGCGGATCTTCCGCATGCTCGACGAATCGGCCGAGTCGCCGCGCACGGGCGCCGGCGCGGAACGGCTCGTCGGTCGGGTGGCGTTCGATCGCGTCTCGTTCGCGTACTCGCTCGATGCGCCAGCCCTCGCGGACGTCTCGCTCCAGGTCGCTCCGGGCGAGGTGATCGCGATCGTGGGACGAAGCGGGGCGGGCAAGTCGACGCTCGTCAACCTCATCCCGCGCCTCTTCGACCCCGACGAGGGCGAGGTGCGGATCGACGGCCGGCCGGTCCGGGAGTACCCGCTGCGCCGCCTCCGTGCCCGCATCGGCGTCGTCCCGCAGGACGTGTTCCTGTTCAACCGATCGATCGAGGAGAACATCGCCTTCGCGCGGCCCGGCGCCACGCGTGACGACGTCGTCGCCGCCGCCCGCGCCGCCCACGCCGACGTGTTCATCGACCGGCTCGAGCACGGCTACGAGACGCTCGTCGGCGAACGGGGCGTGAAGCTGTCGGGCGGCGAGAAGCAGCGCATCGCGATCGCGCGCGAGATCCTCCGCGACCCCGCGATCCTGATCCTCGACGAGGCGACCTCATCCCTCGACTCCGAGAGCGAGGCGTTGATCAAGGACGCGGTCGACCGCCTGAAGAAGGACCGGACCTGCTTCGTCATCGCGCACCGCCTCTCGACGATCCTCGACGCCGACCAGATCGTGGTCCTCGACCGCGGGCGCGTCGTCGAGCGCGGGGGGCACGGGGAGTTGATGACGCGGGACGGCGTGTACCGGAGGTTGTACGACACGCAGTTCGCCAGCGTCGAGTAGCCGCGGCGCGGGCGGAACCCGCGCCGGGCGGTGGCGGTCGGGGCCAGCGGCGGCGGCGTGACGCGGCCCCGGCGTGTGCTAACGTGTCGCGTCCCCTCTCGTTTCCCTTCTGCGAGGTGCTCGTGCGCGTTGTCCTCTCCACGGCCGCCCTGCTCGGCGCGCTCTGCCTTTCCGTGGTCGCGCAGGAAGGTCCGGTGGCCTTCAGCGGCGCGAAGCTGATCCCGATCTCCGGCGCGGAGATCGCCGACGGAACCCTGGTCGTTCAAGGCGGCCGCATCCACGCGATCGGCCCGACGGGCTCCGTAGCGATCCCGGACGGCGCGACGGTCCGGGACGTGAGCGGCCGCGTGATCCTACCGGGACTGATCTGCACCCACAGCCACGTCGGACAGCCGAGCGGCGGCGATTCGTCGTCCGCGATCCACCCCGAGGCGCGCGTGCTCGACTCGTGGAACATGCGCCACGCGTCGATCCAGAAGGCTCAGGCCGGAGGGCTGACGGCGGCGAACGTCATGTCCGGGTCGGGACACCTCCTGTCCGGCCAGACCATCTACGTGAAGCTGAAGGACGGCCGCACCATCGACGACATGGTGATCCGCGACGCGGGCGGCCGCGTCCGCGGCGGGATGAAGATGGCGAACGGCACCAACTCGCAGCGCCCGAGCCCGTTCCCCCAGACCCGCGCGAAGTCGGCGGCGCTGATGCGGAGCAAGCTCGTCGAGGCGCGGAACTACCGCGACAAAATCGAGCGCGCGGGCGACGACGCGTCCAAGCTCCCGCCGCGCGACCTGGGGCTGGAGGCGCTGCTGGAGGTGCTCGACGGAAGGCGCACCGTCCACTTCCACACCCACCGGCACGACGACGTCCTCACCGTGCTCCGTCTGCGGGAAGAGTTCGGCTTCGAGGTGGTTCTCCATCACGTCAGCGACGGGCACAAGGTCGCGCGGGAGATCGCGGCCGCGGGCGTCGCCGTCTCGCTGACGATCGTCGACAGCCCGGGCGGCAAGATCGAGGCCGCGGACTTCTCGTGGGAGAACGGGATGGTGCTGGAGCGCGCCGGCGTGCCGGTAGCGATCCACACGGACGACGGCATCACCGACTCGCGCCTGTTCCTGAGGTCCGCCGCGCTCGCGGTGCGAGCCGGGATGACGCGCGAAGGGGCGCTCCGCGCGCTGACCCTCGAGGGCGCGAGGATCCTGCACCTCGACGACCGGATCGGCTCGCTGGAGGTCGGCAAGGACGCCGACTTCACGGTCCTCTCCGGCGACCCGTTCTCGGTCTACACCCGCGTCGAGCAGACGTGGGTGGAGGGCGAGAAGGTGTTCGACCTCGCCGATCCGCAGGACGCCCGGTACGCGGCCGGCGGCTGGGGGGCGGGCGACCCGGAGTCCTTCCACGGCTGCTGCTCCGACGATGGAGGCGCACGATGAACCGTCGCCGGATCTCTCCGTCCCTGACGCTCGCCGCCGCCGTGCTCGCGGCGAACGCCTCGATCGCCGGCGCGCAGACGATCGCGATCGAGGCGCGCTGGATCCACACCATGGCCGGCGCGCCGATCCGCGACGGCGCCATCCTGATCACCGACGGCCGGATCCGCGCGATCGGCCCGATCGACGCGGTGGCGGTGCCGGTGGGTACGACCGTGCTGCGGGCGGAAGTCGCGACCCCGGGACTCGTCGACGCGCACACGGTGGTCGGGCTGTCCGGCCGCCTGAACCAGGAGCACGACCAGGATCAGTTGGACGACGCGGAACCGATCCAGCCCGAGCTCCGCGCGATCGACGCCTACGACGCGCGCGAGCCCCTGGTCGAGTGGGTGCGGAGCCTCGGTGTGACCACGATCCACACCGGGCACGGCCCCGGCCAGGTGATCTCGGGTCAGACGATGATCGCGAAGACCGGGGCCGACACCATGGAGCGCGCGGTGATGGTGCCCGTCGCGATGGTCGCCGCGACGATCGGCGAGGGCGCGACCGGCGAGCGGGACTCGAAGAAGCCCGGCACCCGCGCCAAGGCCGTCGCGACGTTGCGCACGCAGTTCGTGAAGGCTCGTGAGTACGTGGACAAGCTCGCGGACGAGGATCCGGCGAAGCGGCCCGCGCGCGACCTGCGGCTAGAGACGCTCGCGCGGGTGCTGTCCGGCGAGATCCCACTGCTCGTGACTGCGCACCGCCACCATGACATCCTCACCGCCTTGCGGCTCCAGCGCGAGTTCGGGTTTCGACTGGTCCTGGACGGTGCGGCCGAGGTCTACGAGGTGCTCGACGAAGTGAAGGCAGCCGCGGTCCCCCTCATCCTCCACCCGACCATGGCGCGCGCGAACGGCGAACGGCAGAACCTGTCGATGAGCACCGCGGCGAGGCTCCACGAAGCGGGCGTCCTCTTCGCCATCCAGAGCGGCTACGAGAGCTACGTCCCCAAGGCCCGCGTGGTCCTGTTCGAAGCCGGCCAGGCGGCGGGACGTGGCCTCGCCCCGGAGCGCGCGCTCGCCGCGATCACCATCGACGCCGCCCGCATCCTCGGCGTCGCCGACCGCGTGGGATCGCTGGAGGTCGGCAAGGACGGCGACGTCGCGTTGTTCGACGGCGATCCGCTGGAGTACACGACCCACTGCGTGGGCGTCGTGATCGAGGGCCGGGTGGAGTCGACGATCCGGCGGTAAAGGGGTGCGTCGTCGCGATCGAGCGGTCCCGCCGATCCGATCCGGACGGAGGCGCGGCCCATCCAACGGCTCCAATCGCGGGCGAAGAGAAATCGGAGCGATGCGCAAGATCGGGCGGGTTCGACGCGCACCAGGGGAAACGCGGCTCCGCGAACCCGAGGTGGGAAGGACGGTCGTCGCGGATCTCGACCAAGGAGGATCGATGGATACGACACTTCGAACGATTCTGGCCGCGTCCCTCATCTCGACGGGCGCGCTCGCGCAGGAGGAATGGACCGACCTTGGTTGCGCGCACGCGGGGATCGCGGGGGTTCCGGTGCTGGCGGGCAACGGGGCGTTGGAGGCGAACCACATGGTGACGCTGGACTTGAACAACGCCGCACCCGGCGCGCCGGCGTTGCTGTTCCTCTCGACGTCGTCGAACCCGACGGCGTTCGCAGGGGGGATGCTGAAGGCGCTGCCTTCGGCCGGGCCGCCGATCGCGATCTCGGTGGTGACGAGCGTCGCGGGCACGATTCCGATCAGCGCGGTCGCGCCGCCGAACGTTCCGTCCGGACTGCCGTTCTACTTCCAGTACGCGATCGCGGATGCGACGGCATCGGAGGGAGTGGCGCTGTCGAACGCGGTACGGGCGTACACGCCGACGGTGAAGCCGGTGCTCTCGGGATTCTCGCCGGGCGCGGGCGGGGTGGGAACGACGATCGATGTCGACGGCGACTTCTTCGGCGACGACGAGTACGACCTGTGCGCGCTGTTGATGAACGAGGGCGGCGTGGTCGGGCTGTCGCGGGTGAGGGCCGCGAGCGACGAGAGCTTCGACCTCGAGCTCGAGGCGGTGTTGCCGGGCGCGACGTCGGGCCGGATCGGCGTGTTGCGCGGCACGGGCTCGACGTACGCGTTTCCCCCGAACCCGAACTACACGGAACCCGAGCCGGCGTGGGTCTTCATGGGAGAGGGCGCGCCGACGGTCTCCTCCGCGTCGTTCCAGTTCACTCCATTCACCGGGCTGAGCGGTCCGTGCCAGACGGTCTGGCTGTCGTTGAACCCGTCCGGGACGCAGTGGCGCGCACAACTGCCGTTCAAGACGACGGACAAGTGCCAACCGGGAGCGACGATGTGGCTGGGTATGGACGCCACCTTCACGGACGGGGTGCAGATCGGGCTCGACGAGTGGGTCTCCCTCGGACTCGCGGCCGAGCAGACGGGGGCGGAATGTGCGGCTCAGATCTGCGCGCGATGGGCGTTCGCGATGAACAAGTACCTCACCGATCACGGGCACACGGACTACTTCATCACGTGCACGACGCAGATCGTCGGGGAAGACATCTTCATCATCTTCCCGAACAACGACCTCACGCCGTTCACGACCGAGATCACGCAGTACGACTCGGTGTCCGGGGCGTTCCAGGTCTGTCCGCGCTGACGAAGCCGCGGCCGGATCGGTGCCGAGCCCGGGAGCGGAACGTCGCTCACGGGCTCGTGCGCTTTTCTAGCGAAGGGGCGTCCTCGGGACGGCCCCACGCCTCGTACAGACGGGCGAGCCACCCGCGGACCTTGGCGCGCAGGTCCTCGACGTCCGCGACGTGCGGGAGATGATCGAGGAGCAGGCGCTCCGCCTCCTCGTACCGTCCATGCATCCCCATGCGCTTGGACACGTCGCCGGCGACCTCCAGGGAGAGGGTGCTGCGATATCCTTCGGCGCGGCGAACCTCGCCGACGACCCAAGCGCCGACCTCGATCGATTCGTCGATGCGACCCGCGGCCTCGAGATACGCGCCGAGCACGTGGGACGCCTCGAGGGTGTCGCTGGCGGTCGGCCCGGAGATGCGCTCGCGGGCATCGCAGGCCGCGCGCTGCGCCACGACCGCCTCTTCGGCTCGATTCATCGCGTTCAGCGTGCTGGCCAGCTGCTCCAGAGCATCGGGATAGGCGATCCAGTCCGTCGCGTCGTGTGCCTCCATGCGCTCCGTGAGATCGCGGAGGTGCGCCTCTGCTTCGTCGAGGCGGCCTCCCTCGCGCAGGAGCCGGCCGAGCGACATCTCGGTCGAGTACGTGTACACGTGCTCGCGACCGACGAACCGATGGCGGAGCGCCACCGCCAGCTTCGCTACCTCGATCGCCTCGTCAGCGCGCGAGAGCAGGCGGAGCGCCATCGCCTGGCGCTCCACCGCGGGGGCCATGCCCGGTGCGGCGTCGGGGCTCTCCCAAGGACCGTCGGCGAGCATCTCGTCGAGAAACGCGAGCGCTTCCTCCGCGCGTCGCATCTTGAGCAGCGTCGCCGCCACACCGTTGATCGCGCTCCACGTCTTAGGATGGCCGGCGCCGAGCACGCTCTGGCTCGCGGTCACGAGCTCGCGATAGACCTCGAGCGCGTCCTCGAAGCGCTTTTGGAACTCGAGGGCCCGCGCCAGCACGCCGTTGTTCGCCAGGACGTCGGGATGATCGGGTCCGACGATCGGCTCGATCTGCTCGAGGTCGGAGCGGACGATCCGCTCGGCCTCCGCGGCTTCGCCGACATCGATCAGCGCCTGCGCGAGGTTGATCCTCGCGCTCGACAGGCTCTCCCGGTCGACGTCCCACGCCGCGCAGAGGTCGAGGATCTCCCGGCGCAAGACCGCCGCCTGCCGAGGGTCGCCGGATCGCCGCAGCGTCGTTGCATGCCAGCCGAGAATCGTCGACAAGCCCTCGGGGTCGCGAGCGAACACGCGTCGGGCGCGGGGCAGCAGGTCGCGACCGAGCTCCAGCGCCTCGTCGAAGCGGCTCTGGTCGTCGAGGAGAGCGATCAGATTCCCCGTCTCGTGCAACGTCGTCGGATGATCCGGCCCGAGCACGGCCTGGTTGCGCTCGATCATGTCGCGCGTGATCTCCTCCGCCTCCGCCACGCGCCCCAGCCCGCGCAGCACACCAACCAGCGTGGATCGTGCGCCAAGAGCTCGTACGCCGTCCGGCCCTTCGACGGCCGAGAAGAGCCGGACGGCGTCGCGTGCATTCCGCTCGGCCTCGTCCGCGGCACCGAACGCGAGCAGTGACCGGGCGATGTCCCGGCGCGCCTCCGCCTCCAGCTCCGGGCGGCCCGCGAACGCGGCGTCGATGCGCGCGGCGGCGCGGCGCAGGAGATCCAGCGGTGCTCGCTTCGCGCCCAGCTCCCACGGGTCGACCTGCAGGATGCTCGCTTGGAAGTCGGCCATCGCGCGGGCGTCGTCGCGCTCGCGAGCGATCGCCTGGGAACTCTGTCGCTCCCGCACGGTCACGAAGACCGCCGCGCTCAGCGCGATGGCGCCCGCGGCGGCAAGCGCGGCCGCGAGCCAGCGGTTGCGGCGCACCCAGGTCGTGAGCTCGACGATGGGGCCGGTTCGGTACGCGGTGACCACCCGGTCCTCCAGGAACGCGCGCAGGTCGTGAGCAAGCGCGAGCATGTCCGGGTACCGGTCTTCGGGTGCGCGAGCCATCGCCTTGTCGCAGATCGCGACGAGGGCGGGCGGAGCGGCGGGCGCGAGGGCACGGATCGGGGTCGGTGCGCCGCGGCGGGCGAGCGAGAGGACCACGGACATCGCGCCACGCGGTGTGTCGCCGTACGGCATGGTTCCGCCGAGGACTTCGTACAGGATCGCACCCATCCCGTAGATGTCCGTGGCCGGGCCGACGGTGTCGACCTCGCCTCGCGCCTGCTCGGGCGCCATGTACGCCGGGGTTCCCAGGACGTCGCCCTCACGCGTCAGCACCGAGGACCGGCTCGTCAGGGTCGGGTCCTCGTACGCATCGGGCGGGTCGCCCGTGGGCGCGTTCGTCACCCGCGCGAGCCCCCAGTCCATCACGTAGGTCTCGCCGAACCGCCCCACCATGATGTTGGACGGTTTGAGGTCACGGTGGATCACACCTTTGGAGTGGGCGTACGCGACCGCTTCGCAGGCGCGCTGCAGGACCGCGAGCGCGCGAACCTGGGTCCAGCCCTCACGGCCGCTCCGCACCCGGCGCAACACTTCGACGAAGTCGTCGCCGCGCACGAGCCGCATCGTGAAGTAGACGCGATCTTCCGCGTCGAAGCCGAGCTCGTGCACAGGGACGATGCCGGGATGCTCGAGCCTTGCGGTGATCCGAGCCTCCTCCATGAAACGCCGCCGCGTGCCGCGATCGCCATCCTTCGGAGGCGCATTCGCGGCGGACCGGGCGTCGTCGCCCTTCGATGCCTCGTCGGCGAGCATCACCTTCATGGCCAGGTCGCGGTCCAGCGAGCTGTCGTGCACGCGCAGCACGACGCCCATCCCGCCGCGTGCGACCTCGCCGAGCGGCACGTACCGCGGGCGGCCGCCCTCGAGATGCGGAAGCCGCTTGCGATCGGAACCCTCGCGACACGGGTCGTTCCGGTCGAGTGGGGCCAGCGAGCTCGCGCCTCCCGCTCCGAACAGGCCGGCGTGGAGGGCTCGCAGCGCCGCGGCGTCCGCGGGGTTCGCAGCGACCAGGGCGTCGAAACCCGGGCTCTTTCGGCCCTCGTGTGCGTCGAGCCAGTCGAGGAACAGCCGCTCCGCGTTCTGGAGCGCGGACGGCTCGTCATCCGTCTGGCGCGGCCCGACCGAGGGGTCCGGCAATCGCGGGTTCGTCGGCACTGCACACCTCCCCGGACCAGGCGTCCGCACAGGTCGGCGGCACGCCGATCCCTCCTCGGATCGGCGTCGCATGTGCCCGATCGGCGCGAACAGCGTCACCGCGACGAATCGTACTTCGGAGTAGGATCCCTCCGCCAGCTCCGACCCGAGAGGAGGTTGCGGTGGATCCCCTGCTCCGCGATGCCATGGCCGGTTCCGCGGCCGCGGCCGACGAGCTCGCGCACCGATACCGGCCGCTCGTCGAGACGTACCTCGCGCGTCGGGTCGGAGCACGCATCCGGCGGCACTACGAGGTCGACGATCTCGTCCAGGACGTGTTCGAGAAGGTGCTGCGATCGCTTCGGAGCCTCCCCGACGATGCGACTCTCGAGACGTTCGCGGGGAGACTCTTGCGGAACGCCCAGTGGGTCGTCGCCCGTGCGGCGCGGCGGGCGGAGCCGCTCGCGGGGGAGTCCGCGGCTCCCACCGGCGGCGACGCGCCGGACTCGAACCCCGCCCGCGAGGCGCAGGGTCCGGTCACCCTGCGCGACGAGCTGCACCGAGTGCATCGGCTGGCCGGACGCCTCGACGAGCGCTCCCGGCGCGTGCTGCTCGGCCGGATGGAGGGGCGCACGTTCGAGGAGCTCGCCGCGGAGAGCGGCGAGCTCCTCGACACCGTTCGCAAGCGGTACCTGCGCGCGCTGCACGAGGCGAGGGCACGCCTCCAGGCGCGCGACCCCGAGGCCATGCGCTGAGGGACCCGCCGATCGAAGCGGGTCTCCCGTCCGGCCTCGCGAGGTCACCGATCAATTCGGGCCGGTGATCCGAACTCCGTTCGTGGTGGTGAATCCGATCGGCGAAGCGGGGTCGGCGCAGGCCGCCGTGAGGATCGCGTCGGCCTGCCCGAAAGTCGCGGGCAGGAACGCCGTGAGCTGCACGGAACCCTGACCGGCACCGGCACCAAACAGCGGCAGCGGACCGATTGCCGCCAACACGGGGCTGACCAGGAGGGAGCAGCCGCCACCGATGGGCGAGTTGGACTCGTTCAGCCCCACGAGCAGCAGCGCGGCCGAGCCGCCGAGCGCGGCGCCGATGCGCAAGGTCAACGCTCCGCCCGGGGCGTAGCAACCGCTGAGCGCGAGTTTCGGCGCGTATCCGCCGCTGCCCGCGCAACTCGCACCGTACGGCGTGAACGTGCCGCACGGCTCCGATCGACCGTAGCGCGCCAGAGCGTGGTCGCTCGAGTCGACCGCGGCCTCGAAGTCACCGCCGACGTACAGCGACGCGCCGGCGCCGCCGCCCGGATCATGGGCCAGCATCGTCGAGACCGGGGACGAGGCGGAGGTGGAATAGGCGGCCAGCCCGTTCCCCACCGCGGTAAACGCGCTTCCGTCCCACCGCGCCACGTAGGGGGTCGGCGTGTAGCCGGCGTACTCATGCGTGAAACGGCCGCCCGCGAAGAGCTGGGGCCCACCGCCGCTCCCGTCGTCGAACACGGCGAGCGCAAACACGTGGTCGCTCAGGCCGAACCCGAGCGCGGACCACCCCTGAGCGTTCCAGCGTGCGATGCGCGACACCCAGGTGCCGCCCGCGACGTCGAAGCCGCCGCCGACGTAGAGCGCGGGTCCGCCGCCGCTCCCGTCGTCGAACACCTGCAGTGCGTACGCGTACGAGTCGAGGCTGCCGCCCGGGAGATCGCTCCACGCGCTGCCGTTCCATCGCGCCACCGCGAACGCCGGAACCCCTCCTGCGAAGGAGAACCGGCCGGCGACGTACAGTGCAGGACCGCTGCCGTCGTCGTACACCGCAAGGTCGTGGGCGACGTAGCTCAGCCCCGTCCCGAGCGGCGACCATGCGTTCCCGTCCCAGCGCGCGATGTACTTCGCGGGGTTCCCGCCGGCCTCGGTGAAGAAGCCGGCGGCGTAGAGCGCCGGACCCGACCCGCCGCCGTCGTCGTACACGCACAACGCGCGGACTTGGTCGTTCACGCCCGATCCCAGCGGGGACCAGGCCGCACCATCCCAGCGAGCAATGTTCTTGGCCCCGACGCCGCCAGCGACGCCGAAGATCCCGCCGGCCGCGTACAATGCAGCGCCACCGCCGTCGTCGTACACTTCCAGCGCGAACACGGTTCCGGAATTGATGCCGCTGCCCAGCGGACTCCAGTTCGCGCCGTCCCACGCGCCGACGCGGTTGAGGGCGACTCCCGCCGCGCTCGCGAACCCCCCTCCAACGTAGAGGCGCGCTCCGGCACCGGTGCCGTCATCGAAGGTCGTCAACGCCCGGACACCGCCCGACACTCCGCTCCCGATGGGACTCCAGACGCTCCCGTCCCAGGTCGCAGCGTAGTTCGTCACGACCGGCCCCGCCACGCTGAAGTCGCCGCCGACGTGCAGCCGGGCGGCGCCCGATCCGGCGTCCTCCACCGCGAACGCACGAACCTGGCTGGGCGAGTCCGGCAGCTTGGACCAGACGGCACCGTCCCACACCGCGATCCCGCTGAGCAGACCCCAAAAAAAGCCTCCCGCGATGAGAACGGGGCCGGATCCGCTCCCGTCGTCGTAGGCAGCGAGGGCCCGCACGGGGACAGAGCCGTAGACGAGGCCGGGCCCCACCGCCGACCATTGCGTGCCGTCCCAGCGCGCGATCAAGGCGGCGGGGGTGCCACCCGCGTTCAAGAACTCTCCACCGACGTAGAGGGCCGGGCCGGTACCGTCGTCGAAGCTCAGAAGCGCGTGCACCGGACGGTCGACCCCGGCGCCGAGGGTGGACCAGGTCGTACCGTTCCAGCGCGCCACGTACGCGATCGGGGCTCCTCCCGAGCTCGTGAACTCTCCACCGGCGTAGAGCGCGGGCCCGCCGCCGTCGTCGTGGACGACCAACGCAAGGACCTCGCCGTCGTCGAATCCCGTACCGAGCGGCGTCCACGCGTTCCCGTCCCAGCGCGCGACGCGGTTCGCCGGCGCCCCCCCGGCGCTCGTGAAGCTGCCCGCCGCGTAGAGCGCGGGCCCGGTCCCGTCGTCGAACGAGCACAGCGCATGCACCGGGCCGTTCGTGCCTGATCCCAGCGACGACCAGGTGCTGCCGTCGAAGCAACCGACGTTCGAGAACTGCGTGCCGCCGGATAACGGTTTGATGTCCCCGCCGACGATCAGCTCGGGGCCGGTTCCCGGGTCGAACGCGCCGAGGGCGTGGATCTCTCCGAGCATCTGCTTCCCGACCGGCGTCCATCGCGTTCCATCGAAGCGCTCCACCTCGATGACGCTGTTGCCCCACGGCGGCGGCGTGGTCCCGCCGGAGTAGAGCAAGGGGCCGTCTCCCCCACCGTCGTCGAACATCGTCATGGCACGGACGTTGTACTGCAGACCCGGACCCGGCTTGCCGCCGAACGTCGGCTGCCAGCCAGGGATCGACGCGGCCCGGGCCAAGTCACCGCATGCCGCCGCGAGCGCGACGAACGCGAGCGCGGCGGTGATGCGCCGGGTCGAAGAGACCGATCCCGTCACGGCGGTCGACCCGCACGTGGACCCGGGCGTACATCGCAGAATCGAAGAGCGCATGGAGAACCTCCGCTCGTTCTTAGTCTCGTTTCATGTTCGAGAGAGGGAGGGTGCTCGACTCGCGGGCCCGGGACATGACTCCGGTTTTTTTCGACCGCCGAACGCACCCAGGTGGCCCCCGCGCATCCCACGGCTGAACTCGCCACGCGACGGCGCCTCCGATCGATTTCGTTCCCAATCGTCCGATTCCGTGTCGGCGCGTCTCCGGAACGGGGATTCCAACGACAGCCTCATCCCCGGAGCACCACGATGCGACCCACGGTCCCGATCCTCCTCGCCGCCATCTCCGTGCTCGTCCTCGTCCCGGCGACACGTTCCGCCACCGTCGACCTGATCTCCGTCTCGACCGCCGGCGGCCAAGGGAACTCTGACAGCACCGGCGCCGACGTCTCCGCGGGCGGGCGGGTCGTGGCGTTCTACGCCACCGCGAACAACCTGGTCCCGGGAGACACGAACGGCTTCTCGGACGTGTTCGTGCGCGACCTCGACGCCGGTACGACCACGCGGATCAACCTGGCGCAGAACGGTGCCCAGGCGAACCACATTTCGTCGGGCGACATCGCGATCTCGGCCGACGGGCGCCTCGTCGCGTTTGTGAGCACGGCCTCGAACCTGGTTCCCGGCGACACCAACGGGTTCGACGACGTCTTCGTCCATGACCGCCAGACCGGCCTGACCGAGCGCGTCAGCGTCGCGACGGACGGAGCCCAGGGAGACAAGAACAGCGGGTTCGGGCTCGATCTGTCCGCCGACGGGCGATACGTGGCGTTCGGCAGCTCCGCCTCGAACCTGGTCGCCGGCGACACCAATGCGCTTCCCGACGTGTTCGTCCACGACCGGGTGACGAAGACGACCACGCTGGAGAGCGTCGCGGCGAGCGGCCAGAAGGGGAACCACGCGAGCCGGCGGCCGTCGCTCTCGGCGGACGGGCGCTACGTCGTGTTCGAAAGCACGGCGTCGAACCTCGACCCGGCGTTCCTGGCCTCGGGGTGGGAACAGATCTACCGCCGCGATCGCGTCGGCAACGTGACCCAGCTCCTCACTCCGTCGATCATCGCGGTCGGCTGGGGCGCGAACAACCCGAGCTGGGCGCCCGACATCTCGGCCGACGGGGGCGCGGTCTCGTTCCTGAGCGCCGCCCAGGACCTCGTGCCCGGCGACACCAACATCGCGTCCGACATCTTCGTGCGCATCCTGGCGCAGCCGTCGGTGCAGCTCGTGACCAAGAGCCCGGTCGGCGCGCCGGCCGATTCTCGAAGCTCGTTGCTCCACGCCATCGCTCCAGACGGGAGCGCGATCCTGTTCCAGAGCTCGGCTGGCAACCTCGTACCCGGCGCGGGCGGCGCGAGCCCGCAGCGATGGGACTGGTTCAAGGCCGATCTCGCCGGCGGCGGCATCACGCTGGTCAGCGCGGCCGCGGACAGCTCCGGCGGCACGAAGTCGTTCCTCGAGGCGCAGTACGTGCCCGGCCTCTCCCACGACGGCGCGACGGCGGTCTTCACCAGCTACTCCTCGCTGCTGGTGACCGGCGACTCGAACAACGCGTTCGACGTCTACGCGTCCTGTTCGCCCCCGGCCTGCCCCGCCGCGGCGGTCAGCTCGTACGGGGCCGGCAAGCCGGGCAGCATGGGAGTCCCGGTGCTCTCCTCCGCGGCCCCGCCCGTGCTCGGCGGGATGACCGACGTCACGCTGACCGGCGGTCTCCCGGGCGCGTCCCCCGTGCTGCTGTTCGTGGGGCTCACGCCCGCCGCGATCCCGTTCGACGGCGGGACCTTGCTCGTCCAGCCCGCCCTCACCCTCGGCCTCCCCCCGCTCGATCCGTCCGGCGGCTTCTCCCTCCCCGTGGCGCTCCCGGTCGACTCGACGCTCTGCGGCGGCCTGCTCTTCCTCCAAGCGCTGTTCGGCGACCCGGGTGCGAACGGGTTCTACGGCTCGGCGCAGACGCAGGGGCTCGCCTGGACGCTCGGGGCCTGAGGCGCGGGCGCGATCGACCGCGGAGGGGAACGACACGGCGGGCCCGTTCCCATGCCGCACGTTCGATGGAGCCCTTTTTCCAGGAGCCACCGCAAGATCGGCCGGACTCGCGGCGCACTGGGGGTGCGACGCCGAATCCGCGTCGGCCTCCTCCTGAAAGGACACCGAATCATGAAGCTCCAACGCCATCGAACTGCGGCCGCGTCCCTGCTCGCAACCCTCGCGCTCTGCGCAGGGGCGGCGGCAGACTCGACGTTCTCCAATCCCACCAATACACCGCTGGCGCTCGACGTCCAGGTGGTGGGCGAGGTCAAGAACAAGGATACGAAGGTGTCCAGCTTCGCACCGAACTGGAGCGGAACGGTCACGGTGCAGGAAGAAAACGTCGCATTCTTCGCCGACAAGGTGACGATCAACTGGACCGTGACGCACGCGGGATCGGGGAAAAGCTGGTCGGACAGCCTCTACGCGACGACGAAGAAGATGGCGAACGGCAACTATCAACTCTCGAAGGCCAAGACGCTCGCGCACTCGTCCACGGAGAAAGACGAGTACGAGGCGCTCCTGACGTACACGGTCAAGGGCAGCAACCTCTGGTTCGGGTTCAGCCTCGCCGGCACGCACTCGACGACGTCGACGACCTGCAGCCCGGCGGACGCGACGGTGCAT
>CAZYQW010000088.1:0-40636 GCA_964649825.1 uncultured Phycisphaeraceae bacterium
TTCGAAGCGAGGCGAGGTCATCGCGACCGAGATCGAGGCGCAGGACCGCAGGCGTACTGCCTGTACGTCGAGGATCCTGCAACGAAGAGATCGGTCGCGAGGGCCCGCCGCAGCCGGAATGACTTTCACCACGGGCTGCTAGACCCGGCAGTCCATCCCCATCGGATCGACTCCAGGAGGAGCCATGGTCGCGAACCGTCGTCGATCGTTCGTTCTCGTCGCCGCGCTCTTGTCGGTGCTGCCGTGTACGGCTCTGCCGGCGAGCGAGGAGGAGTTCACCTGCGGTTACGAGGAAGGCGGATTCTCCGGCGCGTCCGGCGGCTGTCTTCCGCTCGACTCGCTGGGACCGAACTCGCTCCTGGTGATGCTCGTCGACAACGACGGCGTGAACGGGACGCCCGCGTCGAAGGCACAGATCGAGTTCGTCATGGGTTGGGTGTCGGATTGGTACTCGAACGTGTCGCAAGGCAAGACGTCGATCACCTACAACGTGCGCGACTGGATCGTGACGAAGAGCACGGACCTGCATGAGGGCGAGCAGCTCGCATTGGAGATCGCCGTCGCGCAGGGAGTTCCGGTCACGGACTTCGATCAGCTCGTCTTCTTCCATTCGCGCGCGCACCCGGCGGGCTACGGCGGGTACCACACGTGCGACCAGTACGAAGTTCCCGGTCAGGGGTCGGTGTCATGGGAGATCAATCAGATCTTCGCGTATGGCCCGTACTTCTCGCGGCGCATCGACGTCATCCACGAACTGGGCCACGGATTCGATCTCGGCCACGCGTCGCACGTCAACCCGCAAACGGGAGCCGTCGACACGTACGGCGACCAGACCGATCCAATGGGCAACAGCCGCTCGATCGGCCCGATGTGGTTCAACAACGCGTCCCGCCACCAGCTCGGTTGGCTCGAACCCGGCGAGATCGAGACGGTGACGGCGAGCGGAACGTGGACGCTCACCGCGAGCGGTCTCAAGTCGCTGAGGATCGTGAACGCGCACCGCAGTTCGTCAGACAACTGGCCGCTCGCGTACTACGTCGAGTACCGGCCGCCGCTCGGCGATGACGAACCGCTCGGGGACTACTACAACGCGACGGTGGGCGTCCTCGTGCGGGAGAAGCTCGCCTACGGCACCCGCTCCATCGACGGGACCCCGGAGACGCCGTCCGTGAAGACGAACGACTTCGCGCTCATGCCCGGCCGCTCGCTCGTCCTCGGCGAGCGGATCGTGGTGTCGTGCATCGCGTTCGACCCCATCCAGCTCGAGGCGACCGTTCACGTCGAGTTCACCGAACAGGGGAACGGCTTTCCGATCCTCGACGACGTGAACGTCACGATCGGTCCGACGTCGCTCGGCGGGTCGTCGATGACGCTGAACGCCGACGCGAGCGACCCGGACGGGGACTCGATGCTCTACTTCTGGGCGACCGGCATCGACCCATTCGCCGGCGGGCAGTTCTACGGCACGAACGACGCGCGCGGCGGCCAGCTCGTGACGCTCCCGCCGCCCCAACCCACGCGCGTCCACCTGCTCGTCTCCGACGGCCGCGGGCACGACACCGGCTTCACCCCCGTCGATCTCCTGCCCGGCTCCGATTCCGTCCACCACGTTCCGGGCGAGTTCTCGACGATCCAATCGGCGGTCGACGCCGCTGGTCCCGGCGATCTCGTGCTCGTCGGCGCCGGGGTCTCGATGTTCGGTCCCGGCAACCGCGACGTCACCCTCCCGGCGGGCGTTCCGATGACGGTGCGATCGGCGGAGGGTCCATCCGGGACCGTGATCGAATGCCTGGGGGAGGGACGCGGGTTCTTCCTCGACAACGCGATCGATCATCGGGCGGTGATCAGCGGGTTCACCGTTCGGCACGGTGCGGCGGACCAAGGCGCGGGCGTTTTCATCGGCGCGACCGCGACCCCGACGGTGACGAACTGCATCTTCGAGCTCGGCGACGCGAACGAGGGCGGCGGCGTGTACGTCGAACATGGACCCCAGACGCCGCGTTTCCACGGGAACGTGCTGCGGGACAACACGGCCGGCGCCGGCGGTGGGCTCTACCTCGCCGGCGAGTTCCTGCCGCTCTCTCCGCTGCGCATGCGTGAGCTCACGATCACCTCGAACGCGGCGACGGGAAACGGCGGAGGCGTTTGGGCCGAAGCGTTCGCGCGCGTGGCCAATTCGACGGTCACCGGCAATCAAAGCGGCGCGGATGGCGGGGGGTACTACATGAGCTACCCAGTGCGCGTTTCCGACGGGGTCGTGGCCGGCAACCAGGCGACGCGGGGCGGCGGCGTCTTCTCGCGGGCGAACACGGGCGGCGGCGTGTTCCTGTGGAACTGCACGCTCGCCGACAACGTCGCGACGCAGGGCGGCGGCATCTTCATCGACAACGCGTTCGTCTGGTTCATGAACGGGATCCTGTACGGGAACGTCCCCGACTCGTACGTGATCGTGACGGGCGGGTCGACGCGCTTCCGACCGTCGTGGTCGGACATCGAGGGCGGCGCGGGTCTCGGCGACGGCGTGTTCGACGCCGACCCCCTCTTCTCCGCGACGGAGCCGTACCACCTCTCGCCGGGTTCTCCATGCATCGACCGCGGCGACGGCGGCGTGGCGATGCTGGCCGGCGCGGATGGGCGCGAACGGCTCGACGACCCGACGGTGCAAAACCAGGGCACTGGCGATCCGGACTACGTCGACGTCGGCGCGTTCGAGGCGCGGCTTCCCGCTCCGACCGTAGCCGCCGCGCATTCGTACTCGGCGGTCGTCACGCTCGCGTGGGATCCGCAAAGCGGCGACTTCCGCCTCGAGCGGGCGTACTCGCCTTGGGGCCCGTTCGTCACGGTCGCGAACCCGACGGGTTCTCCTTGGCACGACTTCTCCGCGTCTTCCCCGTCCCCGGATGCGTTCGACTGGTATCGGGTGATCGCCGTCGGCGCGACCGGCGACAGCGTTCCGTCACGGCCCACGCTCGCGATCCCGATCTGCGCCCGCCTCGCCCACGACGGGGGCGAACCGCTCCGGGTCGACGCCGCGGACGAGGCCGTCTTTCTCACCCTCCTGAACCAACCGTGGCAACCGCTGTCCGTGTACGCCGATCTGACCGGCGGCATCGCCGGCCTGCCGGACGGTCAGGTCACGGAGGTCGACCACGAGACGTTCCTGCTTTGGCTCGGGTGGGAGGAGCCCCGCTAGCAGCCCGTGGTGAAAGTCATTCCGGCTGCGGCGAGCCCTCGCGACCAATCTCTTCGTTGCAGGATCCTCGACGTACAGGCAGTACGCCTGCGGTCCTGCGCCTCGATCTCGGTCGCGATGACCTCGCCTCGCTTCGAAAGCACTTTCACCACGGGCTGCTAGACTCAGGGCCCGCGCGAGAATCACCTCCCGTCTCGTGCGGCCCGCTCCGCCCCTGGCTGCGCGCCGGGATCGGCTCGGGCGTTCTCGACGACCGGTCCGCGGGCTACGATGCGCCGGCGCAGGCTCTCCTTGTAGGTCGGAGGTCGTGTCATGTCCGAGGCGCTCGTCCTGGTTCTCGCGCTGCTCCTCACCGAGCCGGATCCCACGGTGGTCGAGGCCCGCGAGGCGATCGACGCCGGGGTCCGGTTCCTGCTCTCGAGCCAGAACGAGGACGGCTCGTGGGGCGGCGTGAAGAACGCGACGTACACGAGCAGCTTCGCCAACGTTGCGACGTACCACTGCTGGCAGATCGGGACGACCGCGCTGGCGACCGAGGCGCTCATCGCGCTCGGCGGCGACCCGGCGGAGCCGGCCGTCGAACGCGGTCTGGCGTACATCGTCGCGAACGCGCGGCTCCGTCGCCCGGCCGAGTGGGACGTCGACAACAACTGGGGGCTCATCTACGGCGTCAACGTCTTGTCGATCGCGTTGCGCGACCCGCGGTTCTCCAGGGGCGACCCCGAGCCGCTGCTCCGCGACGCGGCGCGGACGATGCTCGACGGGATGAAGCGCCACCAGTCGCCGCGGGGCGGGTGGGGCTACTACGCCGATCCCAGCGCGGCGTGGCGGCCCGACTGGGCCACGTCGTTCACGACGGCGGTGGGGGTGCTCGCGCTCGTGAACGCGCGCGAGGCGGGCCTCGAAGTCGACGCGAAGATGTTCGACGCCGCGGTGCGTGCGCTCGAGAGTGCGAGGCTGAGGAACGGCGCGTTCGACTACGAAGTGAACGCGGTGCCGCGCCATTTCCATCTGGAGTCGATCAACCAGGTGAAGGGCTCGCTCGGCCGCATCCAGGTCGGAAACCTCGCGCTGATCCGAGCCGGGCGCGCGGTGGAGGAGGAGCAGGTCGCGTGGGGCATCGACCAGTTCTTCCGCCACCACAAGTTCCTCGACGCGGCGCGCCTGAAGCCGATCCCGCACGAGGCGTATTACGCGAACGCCGCCTACTTCTACCTGTTCGGCCACCATTACGCCGCACGGTTGATCGCGACGCAGGACCATGCGCGCCGGCCGGAGTGGGAGCGGTCCCTGCGGCGAGAGATCCTGAAATGCCGGGAGGAGAGCGGGGCGATGTGGGACTTCTACATCGCCTCGCACACGCGACCGTACGGCACCGCGTTCGGGATCTTGGCCCTCGCGGAGACCCTGCCGCACCGCGACTGACGTCGTTTCCGCTCCGAATCGGAACGGGGCGCGGTCAAACCCCGTTCATGTCATCCCGCTCGATGGCCGATAGGAGGAAGGATCTCATCAGGATCGCTCCTCATGGCCGAATCGAGCCCCGTCGCACTTCTCAAGCAGCTTTCGAAGAACGAGTTCGGGTTCTTCGCGAAGATCGCGAACATCTCGGAGTTCGTCCAGCCGTTCGCCCACAACTTCGCCGCCAACCAAACGGTGGCGGACGTCGTGCGGGCGTTCGCGATGGCCCCCGCTCCCTGCGGGTTGGTCCGCGGCGGCGAGTCGGCCGGGATGATCACCGAGCTCGAACTCCTCCGCTGCCAGCAGAAAGACGGGCAGAATGGACCCGGCCTCGCGATGCCGCTCTCGTCGATCGTCTGGCACGACCCGATCCACGTCTCCGCCGCCGCGGCGCCGGCCGATGCGCTGAGCCTCCTGATCGACAACGACGTGAACGAGCTTCTGGTCGGCGACGACCCGGCCCACCCCAGCGGATACGTGACGCGAAACGAGTTCCTCGATCTCCTGATCATGTTCGGGCGGGTCTGCGTCAACTCGAAGGACCGGGTCCGGCTGCGTCTGGTCGACATGGACCGCGGCCTCTTGGCGGATGACTACTTCGACCGCGGCGCGAAGACCGTCCGCGACGTCATGTCGGTCCAGGTGCCGACGTTGAAGAAGACCGACACGGTCCAGGCCGCGATCGAGGCGATGATCGAGCACCAGGTCAGACAACTCCCCGTGGTCTTCGACCAGGGGACGTTCGCCGGTCTCGTCACCGATCGCGACATCCTCGCGCTGCTGCCGGCGCCCGACGAGGAGCTCTTCCCAGGTCCCGCGCCGCGGTCGAACGGAGCGGTCGAGAAGCCGGGGCATCTGCGACGTCGCACGCTGTTCGCGATCTCGTCGAAGCACGAGATCCTGCGGTTCAGCGTGAACGCGATCCTGCGTCCGCCGGCTCCGCTGCGGGTCCATCCCGAGGGGCTCCTCATCCAGGCAATGGCGACGATGCAGGCGCGGGGCGAGCACGCGCTGGTGGCCGTCGACCGCAAGGACAACCGCGTCGTCGGGATCCTGACGTTGACCGACATCCTTCGCGCCTGCCGCGCCGCCATGCGGCTCGCGAATCTCTGATTCGACCGGCCCCCGCGGCCGCATCGCGGAATCGCGCGCGAGCCTTTAGACTCGCCCGGGTTCCTGGAGATCCATCAAGACGAGAGCCATCAACCCGACGACTCATGCTGGATGGCATTCGCCGCGACGGTACAAGTCCCATGTTCGATCGATCCTCCCGTGCGCGACCGTTCGTCGCCGTCCTCGGGCTTCTCGCCGCCCAGCTCGTCGCCTGTCGTCGGAACGAGCCGGCGGCCGGCCCGGACAGCGCCCCGGCAAGGACGCGGCGGCCGTTGATCCTGGCGCTCGACCGCGCCGTGCCAATGGTCGGGTTCTCCGACGCCATCCGCCAGATCGATCCGCTCGGCGATCCCGATCGCAACGTCGACGATTCGGGAATCCCGTTCGCCATGCCGCACACCGGGCAGGTCGTCTTCCGCGGCGTCGAGGGTGGGCCGCGATCGTCGTTGCGGATCGGCTTCGGCGTCGAGGCGGTCCAGGCGAAGGAGGCGGAGGGCGTCGCGGTCGTGTTTCGAGCTCGCGTCGTCGCGACGGGCGTGGACGAGGTCGTGTTCCGTCGGACGATCGAGGTCGGCCCCGTCGCGAGCGCCCCCGATCGGCGGTGGGATCGCGTCGCGTTGCCGCCCGCCGTCGAGAGCGGCCCCTTCGACCTGTGGCTCGAGACGAGCTCGGCGACGAAGCTCGACCCGTCTGCGTTCGTCCCCGTCTTCCTGAGCCCCGTCGTCGACGTCGACTCCCCGGTACCGCGCGCGGCGCGGCGCACCGCGCGGCTCGTCCGTCGCGAGCTGCTCGACGAGGCCGAGCTGGCGCTGGCCGGCATGGCGAATGCGAAACGCGTGACGTTCGCGCAGCGTCAGGGCGATGACGGCGCACCGGAGCAGCTCGAGATGGACGCGTACGGACTTACCGCGTCGTTCGTCGCGACGACGCGTCAATCGACGGGAGGAGGCGGCGCGCGTCCCGCGCTCTACTTCTGCGAGGCGCTGCCGGCCACGAGCTTCGACGTCGACGTCTCCGACGCGGGCGGCGTGCTCGCGTTCGCAGTCGGACTGGACCATCGCTCCTGGACGATCGGGGCCGCGGCATTCCGCGTCGACGTCGACGGCCAGCGTACGTTCGAACGAACGCTCGACCCGGCGGAGCGACCGGGCGACCGCGGCTGGATCCCCGTCGAGATCGACCTGACCCCGTGGAGGGGGCGGCGGGTCGAGGTCGCGTTCTCCGGCGACACGACGACGCGAGGGGCGGAGCTCGTCCCCGTTCGCGAGTGGGGCCCCCATGGTCCCCTGCCGCCGCGAATGCACCGGATCGAGCGCGTTCGCGCCGCGTTCGGGCGTCCGTGCGTGATCGAGGAGGTCGAGGTCGGATACCGCGCGTCGAGCGCCGAGCGGCCGAGCGTCCTCCTGATCAACGTCGAGACGTTTCGCACCGACGCGGTCGGCGCGTTCGGCGGCCGCGCGGACGCGACGCCGAACCTGGACCGCCTCGCGAGCGAGGGCGTGCGCGTCGAGGAGTGCATCACCGTCGCGCCGTGGACGCCACCGTCCGTCGCCTCGCTTCTCACCGGCGTCTACCCGTGGACGCACGGCGTCCTGTCGCGGCAACGGATCTACCTGCCGGGCGCCTTCGAGACGCTGGCGGAGCGGGCCCTCGCGGCGGGGGCGCGCACGTTGGCGATCTGCACGAACGGGCTGATCTCGCGGAGCCACAACTTCGACCAGGGGTTCGAGGACTTCATCGCGCCGTCGTTCGCCAACGCACGGCAGGTCGTCGAGACGTTCGGCGACTGGCTCGTGGAGCACGAGGGACGCCAGTTCTTCGCGTACCTCCACGTCTTCGAGCCCCACTACCCGCCGAACGCGCCGGGCGACGACGCGTACCGCTACGTCCCCGATCGACTTCGCCACCTCGACGCGCCCGCTGCGCTCGCCCGGATCCTGGAGCGGGGGAAGCGCGGCGAGCGGGTCTCCCCCGACGACGACGACATCGAGCTGTTGCGGACGATGTATCTCGGCGAGGTGCGCTACTTCGACCGCCAGCTCGCGCGCCTCGAGGAGATCCTGCGCGAGCGGGACCTGATCGGACGGGTCATCGTCGTCGTCACCGGCGACCACGGCGAGGAGTTCGGCGAGCATGGCATGCTCGGACACGGCTCGCAGCTCTTCGGGGAGAGCGTGCGCGTGCCCCTCGTCTTTTGGGGGCCGGGGATCGTCCCGGAGGGCGTCGTCGTGCAGGGGCCGCTCGAGAACCGCGCGCTCTACGCCACGTGCCTTGCGCTGATGAACGTGCCGCTCGCGCCCGACGAGGCGGCCAGCGCGTTGCGGTTCACCGGTCGCGCGCCGCGCGGGGAGGCGTACACGACGACGTCGGTCGGTCTGCATCCGTCGACGCAGGCCGAGGCGCACTACGAGACGCATCACGCCATCCGCACGCGCTCGGCGTCGTTCCTCTACGTCCCGTCCCGGACCTTCGAGGACGATCCGCCCCGCTACCGGGCCTTCGGACTCGCCGACGATCCGGGCGAAACCCGCGACGTGCACCACGCGAACGAGACGCTCGTGCGCGAGCTCAAGGAGCGGATGAAGAAGGCGTACGCGATCGCGACCCGTCGGCGCGAGGGCCTGCCGGTCGGCGAACTCGATCGCGGCGCCGCCGAGACGATGGCGCAGCTCGGCTACATCGTCGGCACGTCGAACGAGCGGGCCGACACCGTCCTCTTCCCCGAGGACGAGGACTGACCGGAGCCGTCCCGGATCCGCACGGTCGTTCGTGATGCGAACGGTCGCCGGGGGATCGGAAGCGGGGCGCGGGTCCCGCCGACGCGAGAGAACGAGGGTGACGCTGCGCGGAGAGGGCCGCGACCCCGGATCGAGCTTGGCACGCCGGATGCGTTCGCGCGCCTTCATTCGGGAGTCCAACATGACGCAAACGACGAGAACAGGTGGTCGAGACAGCATGGCTCGCGCGATACGCATGGGCCTCGACTGGACGGCAGACGTCGGGTTCCGGCGGGTCCTTCCCGCGATGCGCGCGGGCTTCGCCTCGATCCGGACGGCGGCGCGCGGCGGCCCATCGGCCGCGGCAGCCGTGCCCGGCGGTGAGGACGAACGCGCCGAGCTCGAAGCCGCACGGTGGCGCACGAAGCATGCCCTGGCCGAGCTCACCGAGGTCGACCGCGCGGAGCAAGCGGTTGCGGAGAGCCTCGCCGCGATCGAGGAACAGCTCGGCGAGGCGGCTGGCGCCGACGTGAGCGACGCGCGCCGGAGCCGCGATCTCCTGGCCCGCCATCGCGCGGAGCTCGACGCGGCGCGCCGCGAGATCCTCGCGCGGCATCAACGTCACCGGGACGACGTGCTCCAACGGGAAGCGAAGTGCGAGGCGGCGGCCGGCGCGAAGAGCGACGGGGAGGAGCGGAAGGGAACCGGGCGATCGACCCTCGTGGGGCGGATCACTCGCGCCGGCTACTGGCTGACCGATCGGCTCGACGAGCTCACGGCCGCGATCGAACGTCGCCTGCCGTTCCTTCGCCGGCGCGACCCTCGCTCGGCGACCGCGCCCCACTCCTAGACGAGCCGAGCGGCAGGAAAGGCATGAATCGGATGCATCGACCGTGGATGCATCCGGGTGGCCGCTGGTCTCGGGTGTCGACCTCGAGTCCACCGGCCACGCATCGCGGGGGTTTGCGGCGCGGAGGCGCCGCACGTCGACCTCCCCTCTGAACCAACCCCTGCCCCCGCCCCAGCTCCCGCCGTCGAGCCGTTCTGGGATCGGCCCTCCTCCCCGTCCTCTCCAACTCCCACTTCCTCTCCCGGACGTGATGCGCGGTTGAAACACCGCGCGGCAGGGCCTAGGAGTTCCGCCGCGGTCCGAAGAGCCCTATCCTGAGGTTGACTTACGATCGCCCCAGTACGGACGCGCGGCAAGCTCACCGCGCGAAATGGAGTCTGGATGAGTCGGCTCGTACTCGATCGGATTCTTTCGGAACCGACGTCCGGCCGGAACCGGTCCAACTCCCACGATCGGCCGACCGTCCCTGACCGATCGACGTTGCTCCGACCCCCGTCTCTCCCCCTCGCACCTGGAGCCCAGCATGAATCCAGAACCGACACTCACGATGTATCTCCGCGAGATTCAACGCGTGCCTCTCCTGAACGCCGAGGAAGAGAAAGTTCTCGCCCGCCGGATTCAACGCGACGGTGATCCAGCCGCGCGATCGCTGATGACGAGGGCGAATCTGCGCCTCGTCGTCAGCATCGCGCGGCACTACACACGACGAGGGCTCACGCTTCTCGACTTGATCGCGGAGGGGAACATCGGCCTCCTGCGGGCGGTGGACAAGTTCGACCCGGGGAGAGAGTGTCGGTTCTCGACGTATGCGACGTGGTGGATTCGACAGGCGATCCGTCGGGCGATCTTCGACACCGCTCCTACCGTTCGGTTGCCGAGCTATCTCGTCGATCGGATCTCCCGGTGGAAGAAGGTGAAGGAGGAGTTGAAGCACATCCTCGGCCGACAGGCCACCGACCACGAGCTCTGTCACGCCCTCGACATCCGCCCGGACAGTCTGCGGGCGGTCGAGCGAGCGAGCCATTCGTCGTCGTCGCCGATCTTGACGTTCACGCCGGACGACGGCGACGACGGCGGTCTCAGCGAGACCCTGGCCGACGAGAACACCGAGAGTCCGGAGTCCCTGGTGGCGCGGCGGATCGATCTCGGACGCCTTCGCGAGGTGCTCGCGAATATCGATTCCCGGCAGCGCGAGATCTTGCGCCTCCGTTTCGGCCTCGACTCCGACTATCCGCTGACGCTGCAGGAGATCGGCGCGCGGCTGAACCTGACGCGTGAACGGGTGCGACAGGTCCAGAACGAGGCGCTGAACGAACTCGGGCGCCTCCTCTCGTCCGAGGAGGACAAGGCTCGACCTCGTGCTCCCCGCGTCGCGCGGCAGGTCGTGGCGGCGATGGCGTAAGGACCGGGGCGCGTACTCCGCGAACTCCGTGAACCCGAGGAGGTCAGGACGCCGGAACGTACAAGGTGATGCCGGGAAGCACGTCGGAGATCGACGACGCGTTCTCCTGGAACGACCTGGCGGCCGTGTCGTCCACCGCGTCGAGCAGGGGTTGGAGCCAGGACTCGAGCGCCGTCGCGAGCGTTCGCGGGTCGAATGCAGGGTCGACGTCCGGCGGGCGTCCGGCGACGACGGCGAGGAGGATCTTCCCGGCCGCGGTCGAGACATCGGTGGGACGGAGCGCGTCGACGTTTCTTTCCGCCGCGCTCCGATCGCCATCGGCTAGCTGAGCGACGGCGAGCCTCAGTCGAGCCTCGACCGCAGCGTCGTCTCCGGCATCGATCGCGTTCTCCCAGAGTGCGAACGCAGTCTCCCGGTCTCCCCGTACCCACGCGACCCGCGCGCCGAGCATCCACGACTCGCTCGCGTGCGGGCGCTCGCCAAGAAACGCATGGAGCGCGCGCAGCCCCGTTTCCCCGAACTCGTCCTCGTCCAACAGGAGGTCGATCTCGAGTCGTTGCGCCGCGACGTCGTCGGGCCGCTTGCGTCTGGCGCGGCGGACCGCGTGGAGGGCCCGGGCCGAATCGCCGTCGAGGCGCGCCAAGTGTGCGATCTCGAGCCAGGCCAGCGCACGAAGGTCCACGCCCCCGTCGGTCGCGGCTCCGCCGCGGCCGGTCCCGGACGAGGAGTCGAGGCAGCGGCGGAGCTCGTGCTCCGCGTCGCTCGCGCGCCCGACGCGGCGAAGCAGCGAACCGCGGCGCCAGCGGAGTTCGATGACGTTCGGAAAGCGGTGCAGCCCGTCGTCGACGACGTCGAGCGCCTCGGAGAACCGTCCGAGCCCGCCCAGCGTTCCCGCGAGCGATTCGAAGACGAGCGGGAGGAACGGATGCGTTTGGCGATCCGATGGCGACGCGCGGCGCGCCAGGAGCTCGGCCCGGCGCAGCAGCATGAGTCGCTCCGATCGTTCGCCGGGATCGACGAGGCCGAGCGCGAGCTCGTAGAGCGCGAAGAGATCGTCCGGGTCCTCCGCGATGGCGCGTCGGAGCAAACGGACGTTCCGCGCGCACTTCCCACGCGCCCGCTCCGAATCCGGAAGATCGCGGTCGTGAACGAGTCGAACGCCGCAGCGCTCCAGCCGCTCGATGCCGAGCGCGCGGAGGCTCGGCTGGATCGATTCATGGACGCGCCGTTCGAATCGGATCCCGAGCCCGTTCCGAAAGAGACGCGGCAACGCGATCCGATCGAGTCCGCCTCTCTCGCCGCTCTCGCATTCGACGAGCCACGCCGTACGGTTCGTCGCCGCGGCTGCCGTACGCAACGATGCCGCGGACTCCGGGCAGAGCCGTTCGTCCGCGTCGATCACGAGGATCCACGAATGGGTGGCCAGGTCGAGCGAGGCGTTGCGCGCGGCCGCGAAGTCCTCGTCCCAGTCGAAGGTCGCGATCCTCGCGCCGTAGCGCCGCGCGATCGCGAGCGTCTCGTCGCTCGAGCCGGTGTCGAGAATGCAGATCTCGTCGACCCACGGCCGGATCGACTCGATGCAGGCGGCGAGACGCCCTGCTTCGTCGCGCACGATCATGCAGGCGCTGATTCCGGTCATGAGCCTCGGCCATCCATCGAAGGTGAGAAGCAAAGAGGCGAAGCGGCTCGCCGGTCGAACCGACGCCAGTAACTCGGCAACCAGGGGGGCCCCGTTGAGCCAAAAAAACCAATCCCTCGCGCGGAGAAGAGCGTCGGGGCCGCGGGACGTTGGTCTGTAAGTCACTGAAAAAACGACCGGTTGAGCTCGCTCACTCCGTGTGCTGATCGATCACCGCCTCGACGGCGCGCGCGCACACCTTGCAGAACCCGACGGGGTCGCGCGTGAACATGATGCAGTCGGGCGAGGGTCGATAGAGGCCCTTGGCCTGGTACATGGCGCCCTCGAACGCGCCCACGATGGCCGGGGACGGAAGGATCTCGCCGACCATCTCCTGCTCCTCGCGGAAGAGTGCCTCGAGCTCCTCCTCCGGGGCCTGGTTCTCGCGCAGCGCCGCCCGGCGTTCTTGGAGCTTCAGACTCGTGGTTCGGAAGCGCTCGGCCGGCCACGGCGTGGGAAGCGGCGTGCCGGAAGGGACGAGGTCCTTCCACTTGAGCGCACCCGGATCGAGCAACGCGGTGATGTTCGGTTCCCACGGTTCGATCGACGGGACGGCCAGCGCCTCGTACGCGACGGCGGACGTGAAGTACTCGTCGCCGAGCCCGGCGAAGTGGTGCCCGAACTCATGGACGACGAGGTACTCCGCGAACGCGGAGTCCGCCGAGGCGGTGCAGTAGAGGTTGTGGATCCCTCCGCCACCGTACTTGCGCGCGTTGACCAGGATCACGACGAAGTCGTACGGCGCGCACGCCGCGGCGTCGCGCCAAAGTCGATCGTCGAGCGTCAGCACGTAGCGATCGGAATCGAGGCTGTTGTAGCTCGTCCCGAGCGGGCTGTCCCGGAAGGTTCCCGCGCGAGGGTTCGAGATCCCCGATTCGACGGCCGGCGTGAAGACCGACCAGACGTTGAATGCGTTCCGGCGCGAGCGAAACGGCTCGACCGCGAACAACCCGTCGGAGAGGCGCCGTCCGTCCGCGAGGAACTTCTCCTTCTCCTGGAGCATGTAGCCGTCGCCGAGGAACAGAAGGTCGACGCGCGTCTCGAGCGGCCCGGTCGCCCCGAGCGGAACGGCGGTGCCCGGCGTTTCGAAACCCCGCGCCACGAACCGCGAGGCGGGATCGATCTCGATGTCCCAGACCTCGTGGAACGCCTGCTGCTCGTTCCGCTTCGAGAGGATGACGAGCACCGGTCGCTTCGGCTCCGGAAAGCGGAGCGCCTCGGGAAAGGTGCGCAGGCGTCCGTCCTGAGCTTCCGCCGTCGTGGCCCATTCGCCGTAGATGCTCGAGAAGCCGCGCGAGTAGATCGTGCGGTCCGACTCGACGTCGTACAGCTCGAAGAAATAGTGGCCGAGGTTCGTGTCGTCGAGGAGCTTCGTGCGGCTCCCCGGCCACGGGCCCTCGACGCGCACGCGATCCACGCTGAACTGCTCGAGGCTCGCGTGTCCGGTGTGGAAGAAGTCGAGTCGCATCACTCGACCGGTGAAGTCGTCGTCGAAGTCGCCGGCGTGCGCCGTCGCCGCGAGCCACGCGAGAAGGAGCATCGTCCAGGGCTTCACCATTCCATCGCCTCCATCATTTCGCCCGCTCGCTCGGAACGTAGGACAGACTTCGTTCGGGTTGCGGTTGGGCGGGCCTCGACGCACCTCGATCGCCGGAACGATACCAGGGACGGAGAAGCGCGGCTCCCAACGCGGTGACGTGTCGGGTGGACCCAAGCTGCAGGGGGGGGGCGCACGCGCCGCGGCCCCTTCTCAGGAACGGCGGTGAATTGGTAGGGTCGCGTCCGGCGTTCAGGACGCCGCCCGTCCGCGGAAAGGACCGAGTCCACCTGGTCTCGCATTCGAACGACACGGTTCGTACGAACCTCCTTCACGCCCGACACGAGCGGACACCGGGCACCCCTCGAGGAGGCTCGTCATGTCCACCGCCCGACTTCCGGTTCGTCCCGACCTCGATCAGCTCAGAAACCAGGCCAAGGATCTGCTCCGCGCGATCCGCGCGGGCGACGCGTCCGCCATCGCCGACCTCCAGACGCTCCACCCCTCCTGCGCCGAGCCACCGAAGGCGAAGCTCTCCGACGCGCAGCTCGTCCTCGCGCGCCGCTACGGCGCGCCGAGCTGGCCCCGTCTGGTGCACGCGTGCCGATTGATCGACGCGATCTGGCGCGACGACGTGGCCGCGGTCCGGCGGCTGGTCGTGACGCATCCGCACCTGCTGCACGAGAGCGCCCTGATTCGCCCCAGCGACTGGGGCCCCCCGATGACCTACGCCGCGAACCTCGGACGGGATCAGATCATCAAGACGCTTTACGGGCTGGGAGCTCGCGACCTCGAGACCGCCATCGACCGGGCGACGCTCCAGAGCAAGGTCGATACCGCGCGCATGCTCCACGACATGCTCGGTCGACCGATCGCCCCGGACGGCGCGCTGGGGGGGCCGGCGTACACGCTCAGCGTGTCCGGAACCGCGTTGATGTTCGAGTTCGGCGCGCGGGTCCGCGACGCGAACGGCCGGCGGCTCGCGCCGGTCGACGTCGTGCTCGAAACCGACGGCCGCCACCCGCGCGCCAAGCATCGGATCCTCGAGATGTACGTCGAGCACGGGCTCGAGCTGCCGGACACGCCGGCGATGGCGCTGCACCGTGGCCGGATCGATCTGCTCGATGCGCATCTCCGCCGCGACCCCGGGCTGCTGCGGCGCACCTTCACGCACGAGGAAATCTACCCGTCCGACCTCGGATGCCACGACGAGGTGCTCGCCACCCACGGGACGCCGTTGGCGGGGGCGACGCTGCTTCACATGTGCGTCGACTACGATGAGCTCGAGATCGCGCGTTGGCTGCTCGAGCGAGGCATGGACGTCGACGCGCGGGCTGCCGTCGACGCCGACGGGTTCGGCGGTCACACGGCGCTTTTCGCGGCGGTCGTCTCGCAGCCGGCCTTCTGGGTGAACCACCGGCGGGAACGGGACGAGGCCCCCTTCGCGCGGCTGTTGCTGGATCACGGCGCCGATCCGAACGTGCGCGCCTCGGTCCGCAAGCAGCTCCACCCGGGGTACGGAGAGGACACGCTGCACGAGTACCGCGACGTCACCCCGCTGGCCTGGGGCGAGCGGTTCCATCGGCGGGTGTTCGTGAGCGCGGCCGCGATGCGGATGATCGCCGAGCGTGGGGGCCACGCCTGATCGCCGATCGTGGGCGAGATCCCCCGCCGCGGTCTCGCGCCGCGATCCTCCTCGGTTGCACTCAAGTTCGTCCCCCGGTCGCAACGATCAGAGACGCGTCGTCCAGTTTCCTCGCCCGGGGTCGCGCGATGCTCAACCACAACCTGTTCGGACAGTTGCTCGTCGACCTCGGCATCATCGGCGAGGAGCAGCTTCAGCGCGGCCTCGAAGTCCAGCGCGGCACGCACCCGCCGAAGTTCCTCGGCGAGATTCTCTGCGAGCAGGGACTCGTGGACGAGACGTCGCTCGAGTTCGCGCTGTCGGTGCAGAAGCGGGACCTCGAGTTCGGCAAGGTCCAAGAGACCATGAGCGACGTGGATCTGCACGAGCGCCTGCGGAGCCGCGAGGGGATCGAATTCCTGCGCGTCGCGCGCGACGTGCACGCGACCGACCTCCACCTGACGTCGGGCGCGCCGCCCGCGATGCGAATGAACGGCAACCTCGTCGACCTGCCAATGCCCGGTCTTTCCCGCGAGCAGTGCAAGAAGATCCTCTACAGCTTCCTGAGCCGAGCGCAGATCGAACGGTTCGAGAAAGAGCGCTCGATCGACTGCGGGTTCGAGGTCGACGGCGTGGGACGCGTCCGGCTGAACGCGTTCGATCACCACGAAGGGTTGGCCGGGGTATTCCGACTCCTCCCCCAAGAGATCCTCTCGCTCGACGAGCTTGGCCTGCCGACGTCCGTGAAGAGGCTCACGTCGCTACAGAACGGGCTCGTCGTCGTCACCGGACCGACGCGGTCGGGCAAGTCGACGACGCTCTCGGCGATGATCGATCGCATCAACGTCACGCGCAAGGCCCACGTCATCTCGATCGAGGATCCGATCGAGATCGTGCACGGCATGAAGCGCTCGTTGATCACGCAGGTGGAGATTCCGACGGATTCGGACTCCTTCGGCCGCGCGCTGCGCGGCGCGTTGCGCGAGGATCCGGACGTCATCGTGGTGGGTGAGATGCGCGACACCGAGACCGTGTCGACCGCGATCACCGCGGCCGAGACGGGGCACCTCGTCCTCGGAACGATGCACACCGCCAACGCGCCCCGCACGATCACCCGCATGCTCGATCAGTTCACGAGCGCGCGCCGGCCGCAGATCCGTTCGATCCTCGCGAACGTCCTCCGGGCCGTCGTGTCGCAGCAGCTCGTGCCGAACGCGGATGGTCGCGGCGTCAGCCTGGCGGCCGAGGTGATGCACAACAATCAGGCGATCGCGAACCTCATCCGCGAGGATCGCGCGTGGCAGATTCCGATGGTCATGCAGATGAACCAGTCGCAGGGCATGCGTCTCATGGACGATTCCCTGCTGGAGCTCGTTCGCCAGCGCGCGATCACCCTCGAGGAGGGCGTGGCGAGGGCGATCGAGCGCGACAAGTTCCTCTGCGTGGCGTGACGAGGGAGAGCAAGCGAGATGGCCCACATCGACCACTGGCTCGAGACGATGGCGGACGTCGACGCGTCCGACCTGCACCTCCGCGCGGGCTTGAGGCCGTGCTATCGCGTGAACGGGCAGGTCGAGGTCGCCGAGGAGTCGGAACCGGTCGACGTCGATTCGCTCGGTCGAATGGTCCACGAGATCCTCAAGGAGGAGCAGGTCCGGCGCCTGCAGGACGCGCGCGAGCTCGACTTCTCCTACGGCCTCGGCGACGGACAGCGCTTCCGCGGCAAGTACTTCATCGAGCACCGAGGTCCGGCCCTCACGTTTCGGCGGATTCCGGCGCGCGTGCCTTCGTTCGCCGAGCTGAACCTCCCCGACGAGCTGACCGAGTTCACCGAGCTGAAGAGCGGGCTCGTCCTCGTGACGGGCTCCACGGGCAGCGGTAAGACGTCGACGCTCGCCGCGATGATCGATCTGATCAACGCCACGTACCACCGGCACATCGTCACGCTCGAGGATCCGATCGAGTATCTCTACGAGGGGAGGAAGAAGTCGCGCGTCCACCAGCGCGGGCTCCACGAGGACGTGGTCGACTTCCAGAGCGGGATCCGCGCGGCGCTGCGCGAGGACGTCGACGTCCTCCTGGTCGGCGAGCTGAGAGACCAGGAAGCGATCAAGCTGACGCTGCGCGCCGCCGAATGCGGTCTGCTCGTGTTCGCGACGCTTCATACGAACGGCGCGGTCGAGTCGATCAATCGGATCATCGACATCTTCCCGACCGACGAGCAGAACCAGGTGCGCGCCATGCTCTCGCAGTCCTTGGCGGGGATCGTCTCGCAGACGCTTCTCCCGCGTGCGGATCGACCCGGGCAGATCCCCGCCGTCGAGATCCTGGTCGCGACGGGCGCCGTTCGCAGCCTCATCCGCGAGGAGAAGACGCACGAGATCACGAACCTCATCCAGTCCGGCAAGGCGCACGGCATGCTCTCCCTCGCCGACTCGCTCGAGTCCCTCGTTCGGCACGGCAAGATCAACGCGCAGGACGCGTGCCACTCGGCGACTCGGTGACCGAACCGTTCATCGACGGAGCCGCGTGGACCGCCGTCGGGCCGGCGGCGTGGCGAACGAGGCAGGTCAGGGCACGAGGTATTGGTAGCCCCGCGACGCCGAGTACCCGAGCGGCGAGCCGGAGTCGGCGGCGAAGCACTGCATCGTGAAGCTGATGCCGGACGTCCCCGGGGGCATCGTCCCCAGCAGCATGGCATGGCCGTTGCCAGGTCCCGTTCCCCCGAGGCTGATCGGCAGGAGGAACGGGAAGACGGGCTGGACGTTCAGAAAGCACCCGAAGCCGAGCGGCCCCGCGCCCTGCTGCAGGCCGAACGCGAGGTACGCCGGCTGACCGCCGAGCGCGTCCTGGAGGGTGAGGCCGACCACGTCGTTCTCACCGGGACAGCCCACGATCTCGACGCTCGGGACGAACCCGCCCGACCCCGGACAGCCGACGCCGTACTCGATGCCGCAGTTCTCGACCACGTCGACGTTGTCGAGCGCGTACGCGAAGCCGATGCCGCCCGAGGCGCTGAGGCCGTCGAACGTCAAGCGAACGGCGTTCGCGATCAATGGGATGACCGTTTCGAAGTCGGCCACGCCGCCGGCGCCGTCGGCCACGCCGTCGATGGGGAACGTATGGGAGCTCACGCTTCCGCCCGCGTGGTCGACGTTGATGCGGAGGAACGTGGCGGTGGGATACGACGCCTCATTGATCGTGCATTCCGAGAGGTCGAACTTGAGCAGGACGAACGGCTTCCCGTCGACCCGCTGCAGCGTGAGCGTCGAACCGATCGATCCGTTCGCTCCGCCCTCGCTGCCGATGTAGACGGGAGAGCCGTTCTGCGTGAGTCCGTTGAGGACGGCGAAGTTCGACAGAGTGTGATAGTGCGTGCTCGAGAACCGATAACCGGCGAGGTCGAGAGCCGGCCCGACGTCACCATTGCCGTTTCCGCCGGGGACGATGCTGTCGAAGTCGATGACGGTGCGGGCATGGAGCGAAGACGCGGAGAGTCCCACGATCAAGGCGAGGAGACGCGTGAATCGCATGTGTTGGTTCCTTGTGGCCCGAGCGACACCGAGGTCGCTGGATCGTAACACACGTCGCGTCGCGGGGGGATGGGAGGTGGAGATCGCGCCGTTTGGTAGGGTGTCCGGTTTCGCGGACGCCTCCGAAAAGGAAAGACCATGGACCGCGCCGAGGACGTCAACGAGGGCCGCCCCCGCCATTTCATCCAGGAGATCATCGAGGAGCACGGTCGTATCGGCCGCTTCGAGGGTCGGGTCCACACGCGCTTTCCACCGGAGCCGAACGGTCTCCTCCACGTCGGCCACGCCAAGTCGATCTGCCTCAACTTCGGACTTGCCGCTCAATACGGCGGCAAGTGCAACCTGCGGTTCGACGACACGAACCCGACGAAGGAGAGCACGGAGTACGTCGAGGCGATCCAGCGGGACATCCGTTGGCTCGGCTTCGACTGGGAGGATCGGCTCTTCTTCGCGTCCGACTACTTCGACCAGCTCTACGCCTGGGCCGTGACGCTGATCGAGAAGGGGAGCGCGTACGTCTGCGATCTCTCCGCCGACGAGATGCGCGAGTACCGTGGTACGTTGACCACGCCGGGCCGCAACAGCCCGTTCCGCGATCGATCCGTCGAGGAGAACCTCGACCTGTTCGACCGCATGAAGAACGGCGAGTTCGAGGACGGCACGCGGACGCTGCGCGCGAAGATCGACATGGCGTCGCCGAACCTGACGATGCGCGATCCGGTCCTCTACCGCATCCTGCGAGCGACGCACCACCGCACCGGCGACGCGTGGTGCATCTACCCGACCTACGATTGGGCGCACGGCCAGTCCGACTCGATCGAGGGGATCACCCACTCGATCTGCACCCTCGAGTTCGAGAACCACCGCCCGCTGTACGACTGGTGCCTGGACGAGCTCGGAGCGCATCATCCGCAGCAGATCGAGTTCGCCCGGCTCATCCTCTCGCACACGATCGTCAGCAAGCGGAAGCTCCTGCGGCTCGTCGAGGAGAAGAAGGTCGGAGGCTGGGACGACCCGCGCATGCCGACGCTCGCCGGCGTGCGCCGGCGCGGATACACGCCCGAGGCGCTTCAGGGCTTCTGCGCGCGGATCGGCGTCACCAAGTTCAACAGCACGATCCCGATCGCGTGGTTGGAGGAAGCGATCCGCGAGGATCTGAACCGGCGCGCCGCGCGGGTGATGGGCGTGCTGCGCCCGCTCAAGGTGGTCATCACCAACTACCCCGAGGGACGGACCGAGGAGCTCGACGCGATCAACAACCCCGAGGACCCGTCGGCCGGCTCGAGGAAGGTGCCGTTCTCGCGCGAGCTCTACATCGAGCAGGACGACTTCATGGAGGATCCGCCGAAGAAGTTCTTCCGGCTCGCGCCGGGCCGCGAGGTTCGCCTGCGCTACGCGTACTTCGTACGGTGCGACGAAGTCGTGAAGGACGAGCGCGGCGAGGTCGTCCTGCTGCGCTGCTCGTACGATCCGGACACGATCGGCGGGCACGCGAAGGACGGCCGCAAGGTGAAGGGCACGATCCACTGGGTCTCGGCCGCGCACGCCGTCGAGGCCGAGGTGCGCCTCTATGACCTGCTCTTCACGAAGGAGAACCCGAACGAGGTCGACGACGAGGCGCAGGACTTCATGGCGAACCTGAACCCGAGATCGCTCGAGGTACTTGCGCCGTGCTACGTCGAGCCGAGCCTGAACGGTGCGCCGGCCGGCCGTACGGTGCAGTTCGAGCGGATGGGCTACTTTTGCGTGGACCCGGACTCGACGCCGGGCCGGCTCGTCTTCAACCGGACCGCGACGCTCCGGGACACGTGGGCGAAGGTGCAGGAGTAAGGGGGCGTAGCGAGCGTCGGCGGTCGGGCGCCCACCAACGCATGAACCTCCACGATCTCGTCCAGACCAGCCAGGCGGTCGCGGGTACCCGGTCGCGCAAGGCGAAGGTCGCGGCGCTGGCCGACGGCCTACGGCGCCTGCGGCCGGACGAGGTCGAGATCGGCGTGGCGTTCCTCTCGGGCGAGCTGCCGCGGGGACGGATCGGGCTCGGGTACGCCGCGGTCCGCGACGGGCTCGACGTCCCGCCGGCCGGCGCGCCGTCGATTCGGCTGACCGACGTGGCGCGGACCTTCGAGGCCATCCAGGCCGCGAGCGGCAAGGGATCGGCCGGAGAACGCATGCGTCTCTTCCGCGACCTTCTCGCGCGCGCGACGAGCGAGGAGCAACGGTTCCTGGCGCACCTCACGATCGGAGAGCTCCGGCAAGGAGCGCTCGAGGGAATCATGGCGGAGGCGGTCGCGATCGCCACCGGGATCGACGTGGCTCGCGTGCGGCGCGCGACCATGCTCGCCGGTGCCGCGATCCCGGTGGCGGCCGCGGCGCTCAGAGAGGGTGCCGCCGGGCTCGACCGCTTCCGGTTCGAGCTCTTCCGCCCGATCCAGCCGATGCTGGCGCAGACGGCCGAAGGCGTCGCCGACGCGCTCGGCCGCCTCGACGGAGCCGCGTTCGAGTTCAAGATGGACGGCGCGCGCATCCAGGTCCATCGCTCGGGCCAAGACGTGCGCGTCTACACCCGGAACCTCAACGACGTGACCGGGGCCGTCCCCGAGGTCGTCGAAGCGACGCGAACGCTGCCGGTCGAGGCGATCGTCCTCGACGGCGAGGTCATTGCACTGAGGGACGATGGATCGCCGCATCGTTTCCAGACGACGATGAGCCGCTTCGGCCGCAAGCACGAGGTCGACGAGAGGCGCGTGAGGATCCCGCTGTCCTGCTTCTTCTTCGACTGCCTGCACGTCGACGGCGCCGACCTGATCGATCGTGGCGCCCACGAGAGGACGAGCGTGCTCGAGGAGCGGCTGCCCGACACGCTTCGGATGCCGCGCATCGTGACCGCATCCGAGGCCGAAGCCGAGTCGTTCCTGGAGCGGGCCCTGGAGATCGGGCACGAGGGAGTGATGGCCAAGGCCGTCGATGGCGCGTACGAGGCCGGCAGCCGCGGCGCCGCATGGATGAAGATCAAGCCGGCCCACGCGCTCGATCTCGTCGTGCTCGCCGCGGAATGGGGGAGCGGCCGGCGCCAGGGCTTCCTTTCGAACCTGCACCTGGGAGCGCGCTCGAACGACGGCTTCGTCATGCTCGGCAAGACGTTCAAGGGGATGACGGACGAACTCCTCCGGTGGCAGACGGCGGAGTTGCTCGCGCGTGAAACTGGGCGCGACGGCGCCGTCGTCCACGTACGCCCGGAGCTCGTCGTGGAGATCGCGTTCAACGAGATCCAACGAAGCCCCCACTACCCGGGGGGGATGGCGCTTCGCTTCGCGCGAGTGAAGCGCTACCGGACCGACAAGACCGCCGCCGAAGCGGACACGGTCGACTCGGTGCGCGCGATCTTCGCCCGCGGAGGTTCGTCGCAAGGATGAGTCGATTTGACGTAAGTAGCTATATCAAAGTTATTTGAAGATAATCGTTGGTGTCCGTTGGCGCCGGCCCGTGACCGACCCAGCGTCGTTTTCGTTCTTCGTTCGTAGATTCGTCGTGATGCCGGCCGGTTTTCGAGGATTCAACTCATATTGCGTGTCGCTCCGGGCGGGCATCCTGCGCCCGGCTCTTGCCGTTCCGATCAACCTGTCGCAGAATCAACGGTCAGACCCGGCGGCGTCGACACACCTGGTGGATTGAACCGTGGATATGAGCATGCATTCCCTTTCTTCTCGACCGACCCGAGCAGCGTGGCTTCTCGGGTTTTCCCTCGTCCTCGTCGGCGGTGAGGCCAGCGCTGGTCCACCTACCGTCAAGTCCCCCTCCGGGGACGCGGGGCAGAAGCCGAGAGCGAACGTGCTGTTCATTCTCGCGGACGACCTCGGCGTCGACTTCATCAACGCGTACGGCGTCGGCCCGTTCGCGCCCCCGACTCCGAACATCGACCGCATCGCGAGCGAGGGAGTGCTGTTCCGCAACGCCTGGGCGAACCCCGTGTGCTCTCCGACTCGGGCCTGCGTTCAGACCGGCCGGCACGCATTCCGCACGGGAGTTGGAACCGCGATCCAAACCGGCGCCGGCGGCACGCTGCCGGCGGCGGAGATGACGGTTCCCGAGCTGCTCGACGGCGCGCACTCCGGTTACGCGCACGCGATCATCGGGAAGTGGCATCTCGCGAGCGGCATGACCGGATCGGAGAGTGCGCCGAACCTGGCCGGCTGGTCCCATTTCGCCGGCCTGATCCCCGGCGCGACCCCGGCCCCGTACAACTACTTCATTTGGCCGCGGACGGTCGACGGCGTGACCGCGGCTTCGCCGGTGTACGCGACGACGAAGATGGTCGACGACGCCGTCCAGTGGATCCAGAGCCAGGGTGCGCGCCCGTGGGTCTGCTACCTCTCGTTCTTCGCGCCGCACCGGCCGTTCCATGCGCCGCCCCATCATCTCCACACGCAGCCCCTCACGGGCAAGCAACCGTGGAACGAGCCGCTCCCGTTCTACCAGGCGACCGTGGAGGCGATGGACACCGAGATCGGGCGGCTCCTGAACACGCTGGGATCGCAGCTCGACGACACGTACGTGATCTTCATGGGGGACAACGGAACCCCCGCGGAGGTGTCGAAGCCGCCGTTCCTGCCGCAGCACGCCAAGGGCTCCCCGTACCAGGGCGGCGTGAACGTCCCTCTGGTGGTTCGTGGCCCGCGGATCGATCAGCCGGGACGCGAGAGCGACGCGCTCGTGAGCGCGGTCGACGTCTTCTCCACCGTGCTCGACATGGCGGCCGTCGACGTCGACGCGGTGCTGCCGGACACGACGATCGACGGCGCGAGCTTCCTGCCCGTGCTCGATTCGGCCACGGCCGGGTCGCCGCACTCGCTGATCTTCACGGAGTGGTTCTTCGGCGACAAGCCGAACCTGTTCGGATGGGCGATCGTGCGCGACTCGCGCTACAAGCTCATTCGTCGGTTCTCGCCGATCGGGAAGCCCTACTACGACGAGTTCTACGACCTCGAAACCGATCCGTTCGAGACCACGAACCTGATGATCTCCGGCACGGCGGACATCGTGGCCGGCCTGCACTACACCGCGTTGAGCAAGCACATCATCGCGATCCGCGCATCGAAGTGACCTCGCGCAACGGCGGAAGCCGCAGAGGGTCGCCGACTCACGGAGGTCGGCGGCCCTCTTGCCGTCTCCCTCCCGGCTTCCCGCGGGCCGTCGTGAGCATCGTTACCGGCGTCCCTCTCTCCGTCTAGAGAACCGGTCGCCGTTCGGAGCACCGCCATGAAGACCCCCCTCTCTTCCTTGTTCGGCCTGTTCCTCGCTTCCACGGCCGCCTTCGCCGCCGATCCCGCGATCCTGGTCGAGCGAGTCCACGACCAACGCGGTCGAAATCGAATCGAGACCCAGCTCTCCGCGGTGCGCGTCGACTTCAACGTCACCGACATGACGGCCAAGGAGTTCGCGGAGTGGATCGCGGTGGTCGGCGGAAGCGGGGTGAACTGCATCGTCGTCGCCCCGAGTCCGGACGACCTGCCGCGCGTCACGATGAACCTGACCCAGGTGCGAGTGACGCAGCTCATGCGTCTCGTGGCGGACGTCACCGACCTCGCGTTCGTCTATCGCAACGGCGTCATCATGATCAAGCCGAAGGAAGACGTGCGCGAGGAGACGTCGCTCCGGATCTACGACGTGCGCGCCGCGGTGGCGCCGCTCACCGATTTTCCGGCGCCGGTCCTCATCGGCCTCCGACCGAGCGGCTACGAATCCGAGGAACCCGAGCGTGAGAGCTCGCAACGGACCCTCTCCGGGTTCGACACGGAGCAGCTCGCCGATCTCGTGCGGAACAACGTCCGGCTCGGCAACTGGGACGACGAGGGGGTGTCGCTGACGGTGGGACACGGTCTCCTGCTCGTGCGCCAAACCGAGCGCGGTCACCGCGAGGTCGCGAAGGTCCTCGCCGCGCTCGGCGTCTACGCCGGCCCCATCCGCTGATCGAGGACTTCGCGCTCTCGGTTCGTTCGAGACGCCGCGGCCGCTCGGGAGAGAGGTCGGTTCGAGGCAGGAGTTATCCTCGGTGCGGGTCCGTAGGATGGCTCCCGTCACCGGCAGCCACCGTGTCTTGCTGAACGGAGATCGACGTGGATCGTGTCGCGAAAGTCCTGATCGCCGTCCTGCTGGGCGCCGTGATCGGCGCCTACTTCGTGCCACAGGTCGAAACGTGGATGAATCCGACGCCCGACCCCGTGTCGCGTGCGATCAGCCCCCGCGGCGAGCTCGCAGCGGGCGAAGCACGCACGATCGAGCTCTTCCGCGACGCCTCGCCGTCCGTCGTCTTCATCACGACGATCGTTCGTCAACGAGTCGGTCTGTTCTCGTCGTACGCCACCGACGTCAAGGCCGGGGAGGGGTCGGGATTCGTATGGGACGAGGCCGGACACATCGTCACCAACTTCCACGTGATCGGCGTTCGCGGGCTGTCGGGAGCACGCGTCACGTTGAACGATCGAACCACGTACGACGGCATCGTGATCGGCGCCTCGCCCGAGAACGACCTCGCCGTGCTGAAGATCGACGCACCCCGATCGAAGCTCCGTCCGGTCAAGGTCGGGACGAGCCACGACCTCCAGGTCGGACAGGACGTCCTCGCGATCGGCAATCCCTTCGGTTGGGACCAGACCCTCACGCGCGGCGTGGTTTCCGCGCTCGGCCGGACGATCGAGAGCGTGAGCGGAGCCCAGATCGAGGATGTGATCCAGACCGACGCGGCGGTGAACCCGGGCAACTCCGGGGGGCCGCTGCTCGACAGCTCCGGTCGCTTGATCGGCGTCAACACCGCGATCGCGAGCCCGACGGGAGCGAGCGCCGGGATCGGCTTCGCGGTCCCCGTGGACACCGTCAACCGAATCGTCCCGCAGCTCATCGCACACGGTCGGGTCGTGCGGCCTCAGCTCGGGGTGAAGGTCATCGATCGCGACACCGAGCTGCTCGGGATCGACGGGCTCCACGTCCGCGAGGTGGAGCCCGATTCCGGGGCGTTCGCGGCCGGAATGCGCGGGATGACCCTGGATCGGCGCGGCCATGACGTTCTCGGCGACATCATCGTGGAGTTGAACCAAACCAAGGTCACGTCCATCGATGCTCTCCACGATCAGCTCGAGAAGCACCAGCCAGGCGACGAGGTCGACGTGAAGGTGATCCGCGACGGGAAGGAGATGGTCCTGCGCGTGAAGCTCCAGGCCCCCAAGATCTGAACGAGGCGTCACGCTTCATGAACGAGAGCGGCCGTCGGCGGGGACCGCTTGGTCCCGGCGGACGGCCGGTTGCCGGCGCGTGCAAGGCGTCGGAAAAAAAAGGTGTCTTCTATCTCTGCGTCGCGCCGCTCTCGAACTGACGGAGCTGAGCGAGTAGCGCCGCGCGCAGCCGCGGGTTCTCGTTGCCGATCGCGACGATCGCTCGCTTCTGCGTGACGATCGCGGCGTCGACGTCCCCCGTTCGAAACTGGGCGAGCGCGAGCGTGTCGAGGACTCCCGGCACGCGGTTTCCCGTCATCTCATTGGCCCGCGCGGCGAGGCGCAGGGCGCGGTGGCCGTCCGGGATCGCGACGTCCTCCTGGCGGAGGAGCTCCCACGCGAGGTTGTTCATGCCGGTCACGACGTCGGCGGCGTCGAACGAGAGAGCAACTCGGCCCTGGACGTCGCCGAAGCGGAACTCGAGGTCGAACTCGTCGACCGGCTCCCGCGCCAGGAACGCGACGGCGAGCTGTGGAACGTGCGAGCTGCCGTCGACGCGTTCGAAGGACACGCGGATCGCGGGGCCATCACCGGAGAGCGTCAGGAACACCGTGTCCTCGGTGATCTCGAGGCCGACGTCGTAACCGCCGGCTTCGACGTACAGATCGCCGATCGCGAACGGGCGGATCGCCTCCAGCCGGCCGACCCGGCTCAGATGGAGCTCGTTCAGCGCGGCCCGAATCGTCGGGGTTTCCGTCGTCTTCCGGAACTCTTCGGCCGTCATGCGCGGCGCGGCGATTTCGAACCGGATCGCCTCGGCACCGAAGATCGACACCGCCGTCGTGTAGGTGCGAGGCGGCTCCGCCGCCGCATGCGAGAACAGAAGGGCCGCCCACGTCGAGGCGATCCAAGCCAGTGTCTTCATCTCCATCCTCCGAGCATCTCGTCCATCTCGTCCAACCTCGTGACCGCGAGCAAGTCCGACCGCAGCCACGTGCGGCGCGTTTCGGAACCCGCGTCTTCACCGTCGCCTTCATCGGCAAAACCGGGCGCTCCCTGTCGGACTTGAACCGTTTTTTTTCTCAAGGCCGATTCTGCGAGAAGACGAAAGCCGCCGTCGGGAGCACGCAGACCACCTCGATTCGCATCCACGCAGCTCCGACGACAGACACGCGCCACCAAGAGCGTCGAGGACGATCTCAGCGTCCCAGCGAGCCGCTCGGTCCGCGGCGCACTTGGTTGGAAGACTTCTTCAACACGAGAGGATGGGAATGAAGATTTCGATGAACCGGTGGATCCGTGGAGCCGCGCTCCTTGCCGCGGCGTGCCTTGTCGCGCCGACGGCCCACGCAGCAAAGGTGACGAGCGCCGACATCAAGAACGGCACGATCAAGAACGTCGATCTCAGCGACGCGACCATCGAAGGCGACAAGCTCGCCGCTGACACTCTGGGGAGCGACCAGATCGCGCCCGATGCGATCACGGATTCGGAGCTTGCCGATAACGCGGTCGACACCGCGGCGATCCAGGACGGCGCGGTGACCGGCGCCAAGATCGGCGCGGGTGCGATCAACGACGCGCACATGGCGGCCGACACCGTGACCGCCGCGTTGCTGGCGGCGGATTCGGTCGGCGCGTCGGAGCTCGCGGATGACGCCGTCGACACGGCGGCGATCCAGGACGGCGCGGTCACGACGGCCAAGATGGCGATGAACTCCGTCGGCAGCGGCCACGTCGCCGACGGATCGATCTCCGACACGCAGATCAGCGACGACAGCCTCACGGCCTCCTCGCTGGCCGCGGATTCGGTCGGCGCGTCCGAGCTCGCGAACGGCGCGGTCGACACCGCGGCGATGCAGGACGGCGCGGTGACGGCGGCGAAGATCGCGGCCGACGTGCTCGGCGACGGACACGTGACGGACGACGCGTTGACGGCGGCCTCGCTGGCCGCGAACTCGGTCGGTTCGTTGGAGCTGGCGGACGACGCGGTCGACACCGCGGCGGTGCAGGACGGCGCGGTGACGGCGGCGAAGATGGCGGCCGACGTGCTCGGCGACGGGCAGGTGACGGACAACGCGCTGACGGCGGCCTCGCTGGCCCCCGACTCGGTCGGGGCGAGCGAGCTGTCCGACGCCGCGGTCGACACCGCCTCGATGCAGGATGGCGCGGTCACGACCGCGAAGATCGCCGACAACGCGGTGACCGCGGCGAAGGTCGCGGCCGATGCGCTCGCCGACGGCCAGGTGATGGACGACGCGCTGACGGCGGCCTCGCTGGCCGCGAACTCGGTGGGCTCGTCGGAGCTGGCGGACAACGCGGTCGACACCGCGGCGATCCAGAACGACGCGGTCACCACCGCGAAGATCCTCGACGGCACGATCCAGGCGAGCGACCTCGCGGCCGACGTCCTCGGCGACGGTCACGTCATGGACGACGCGCTGACGGCAGCGTCGCTGGCCGCGAACTCGGCCGGCGCGTCGGAGCTCGCGGACGACGCGGTCGACACCGCGGCGCTCCAGGCCGGCGCGGTGACCGGCCCGAAGATCGCGGCGGACACGCTCGGCGACGGACAGGTGGCCGACAACGCCCTGACGGCGGCGTCGCTCGCGGCGGATTCCGTCGGCGCGACGGAGCTGGCGGACAACGCGGTCGACAGCGCCGCGATCATCGGCGACTCGGTCACGTCGGCGAAGATCGCGGCCAACGCGGTCACTGGGGCGAAGGTCGCGGCGGACGTCCTCGGTGACGGCCACGTGATCGACAACGGGCTGACCGCGGCGTCGCTGGCGACCAACTCGGTCGGAGCCTCAGAGCTGGCGGACGGATCGGTCGACACCGCGGCGCTCCAGGACGGCGCGGTAACCGCGGCGAAGGTCCCGGCCGACGTGCTGGGCGACGCCCAGGTGACGGACGACGCGCTGACGGCGGCGTCGCTGGCCGCGAACTCGGTCGGCGCTTCGGAGCTGGCGGACGACGCGGTCGACACCGCGGCGCTCCAGGACGGCGCCGTCACGAGCGCGAAGGTGGTCGACGGGACACTCGTCGCCGCCGACTTCGCCGCCGACGTGCTGGGCGACGGTCAGGTCACGGACGATGCGCTGACCGCCGCCTCGCTGGCCGCGAACTCGGTCGGGGCCTCGGAGCTGGCGGACGACGCGGTCGACACCGCGGCGATCCAGGACAACGCGGTGACCGGCGCGAAGATCGCGGCCGACACGCTGACCGACGCGAACTTCATGGCGGACGGCATCACGGCGGCATCTCTCGCGGCGAACTCGGTCGCGGCGTCGGAGCTGGCGAACGACGCGGTCGACACCGCGGCGATCCAGGACGACGCGGTCACCACCGCCAAGATCGCCGACGGCTCGGTCGCGGGCGCCGACGTCGCAGCGGACGTGATCACCGACGCCCACATCGCGGACGAGAGCCTGACGTCGAGCTCGCTCGCCCCTGGGGCGGTGACGAGCTCCGAGCTGGCCGACAACGCGGTCGATACCGCCGCCCTCCAGAACAACGCGGTGACCGGCGCGAAGCTCGCGAGCGGTTTCATCAACGACAGCTTCGTCGTGGACGACAGCCTCACGGCCGCGTCGCTCGCCACGAACTCGGTCGGAGCCGATGAGCTCGCCGACAACTCGGTGGACGCCGCGGCGATCCAGGCGAACGCGGTCACCTCCTCGAAGGTGGTGGACGGCTCGATCGCGTGGGCCGACGTCGACGCGTCGGACTCGGGCTGGGTCGTGAACGGCTTTACCAACGGCCTGCGCATGGGCGCGCTGACCGCGGGCGGCAACACGATCCAGGGCAGCTCGTCGGTGAAGATGCTGATCGACTCCGACAACGACGACGTCGACAACAGCACGTCGGCGACGTTCGAGGTGCGTCACGCGACGTCGACCGGCACCGAGGGCTTGTTCCGCGTGCGTGAGACGGGCGACATCGACCACCTCGGCACGACCGTGTCGGGGAGCCAGACGTTCGACCTCGCCGAGTACTTCCCGACCACGGAGGCCGTCGAGCCGGGTGACGTCGTCATCGTCATCGACGACCCGTCGACGCCGGGCACGGTCGCGCGTTCGTTCGCTCCGTATCAGTCGGCGGCGATCGGCGTGGTGACGACGAAGCCGGGCATCATCCTCGGCGGCGCGTACTCCGACGAGGTCTACTTCCCCGAGATGGTGCAGGCCGAGAGCCTGGCCCATCAGATGGGCGACCTCGAAGCGGCGGCGGCGATCCGCGTGCAGATCGAGGCAGGCGTCGCGGCGCTTCCCCGCGCGGCGGTCGCCCTCGCGGGGCGCGTTCCGGTGAAGGTCTCGACCGAGAACGGCCCGATCCACGTGGGTGACCTTCTGACCACCTCGAGCACTCCGGGTCACGCGATGAAGTTCATGCCGGGCGCGACCTCGGGCGAGGGCGTCATCCTCGGCAAGGCGCTTCAGTCGCTCGCTTCCGGCAGCGGCACGGTCCTCATGCTCGTTTCCAACTTCTGACGGACCCAGCGAACGGAGGACTGAATGATGCAGCACATTGCGTACAAGGCGGCTTTGCTCGCCGGAATCGGCCTCTTGATCGCGGCTCCGAGCGCGGAAGCAGCGAAGGTCACGAGCAAGCAGATCCTCGACGGGACGATCCTGAACGAGGACATCAGCGGAGGTGTCGCGGGCGCGAAGTTCGCGATCGACACGATTACGGCCGACCAGATCGATGCCGACGCGATCGGAGCTTCCGAGCTCGCGGACGCGTCGGTCGATACGGCCGCGTTCCAGGACGAAGCAGTGACGGCGGACAAGATCGCGGCTGGTGCGGTCACCGCGGCGCACGTCGCCGAGGACTCGATCACCGGCGCGTCCATCGCGGCCGAAGCGGTCGGCGGCTCCGAGCTGGCGGACGACGCGGTCGACACCGCGGCGGTCCAAGACGGCGCGGTCACGGCGGCGAAGATCGCCTCCGGCGCGGCGACGACGAGCCGATTCGTCGTGGACTCGCTGACCGACGGCGACTTCTCGGCCGGCGGCGTCGGTGCGTCGTCGTTGGCGGCGGACGCGGTGGGCTCCTCGGAGCTGGCGGACGACGCGGTCGACACCGCGGCGATCGAGGACGGCGCGGTGACCGCCGTCAAGACGTCGCTGGTGGACGCGCTGACCGACACGCACTTCGCGGACGACGGCCTGACGGGGTCGTCGTTGGCGGCGGGCTCGGTTGGAGCGAGCGAGCTGTCCGACGGCTCGGTCGACACGGCGGCAATCCAGGATGGTGCCGTCACGTCGGCGAAGATGTCGCTCGTGGACGGGTTGACGGACGCGCACTTCGCGGACGACAGCCTCACGGCGTCGTCGCTGGCGGCGGACTCGGTGGGTTCCTCGGAGCTGGCCGACGGCGCGGTCGACGCGGCGGCGATCCAGAGCGGTGCGATCACCACGGCGAAGATCGCCGACAACGCGGTCGGAGCCAACGACGTCGCGGCGGACACGCTCGGCGACGGGCAGTTCGCGGACGACGCCCTGAACTCCGTTTCGCTCGCCGCGAGTTCGGTCGAGAGCTCGGAGCTCGCGGACGCTGCGGTGGACACCGCGGCTATCGCCGCGGACGCCGTAACCTCGGCCAAGATCGCGGATCAGGCGATCACGGGGGCGGACCTTGGGATCACGGACGCATTGACCGACGCGCACTTCACGGACGACGGGTTGACCGGTGCGTCGCTGGCCGCGGACTCCGTCGCGGCCGCCGAGCTCGCGGACGAGTCGGTCGACACCGCGGCGATCCAGGACGGCGCGGTGACGCTCGTCAAGACCACTCTCACGGACGCGTTGACCGACGCGCACTTCACGAACGACGGGCTGACCGCCGCGTCGCTGGCCGCGGACTCCGTCGCGGCCGCCGAGCTCGCGAACAGCTCGGTCGACACGGCGGCGATCCAGGACGGCGCGGTCACGGCGGTCAAGATCCCCGATGGGACGTTGGACGGATCGGACTTCGCGGAGGACACGCTCGGCGACGGACAGTTCGCGGACGACGGTCTCACGGCGGCGTCGCTGGCGGAGAATTCCGTCGGGTCCGAGGAGCTGGACAGCGACGCGGTCGACACCCCGGCGATCGTCAATGGGGCGGTAACGGGCGCGAAGTTCGCGAATCACACCCTCGGCGATGGACAGTTCACGGACAACGGCCTCACGGCGGCTTCGCTCGCGCCAGGATCGGTGGAGAGCTCGGAGCTGGCGGACGGCGCGGTCGACACCGCGGCGATCCAGGACGACGCGGTCAGTTCGGCCAAGGTCGGCGACGGTTCGCTGACGGCGGCCGACGTCGCGGCCGACCTCTTCGGCGACGCAGCGTTCGCGGAGAACAGCCTCTCGGCCTCGTCGCTCGCTCCGAACTCGGTGGGGAGCAGCGAGCTGGCGGACGGATCGGTCGACACGGCCGCGTTCGCGGCGGGAGCGGTGACGTTCGCGAAGATGGCGTCGACCATGTTCGACGAGGGCGACGTCGCCGCCGACACGATCACGGTTCGCGCCCTCGCGGCGAACTCGGTGGGAGCGTCGGAGCTCGCGGACGCGGCGGTCGACACCGCGGCCTTCGCGAACGGTGCGGTCACGTCGGCCAAGATCGTCGACGGGGCCGTGACGGCGACGAAGCTGGCCTTGGACTCGATCACGGACCTGGACGTCGCGGATGACGCGATCACGGCCGGTTCGCTGGCCGCGAACTCGGTGACGTCGTCCGACCTGGCCGCCGGCGCGGTCGACACGGACGCGATCCAGGCGGAAGCGGTGACGGCGGCGAAGGTGGCGCTGGACACGGTCACCGACGCGAACGTCGCGGCCGACAGTCTCGGCGCCTCCTCGCTCGCGACGGACTCGGTCGAGGCGGACGACCTCGGCGGCGGAGCGGTCGACGAAGCGGCCATTCAGGACGACACGATCGACTCGATCAAGATCGAGCAGGCGACGCTCCGTCAACCGGACTTCGACGTGACGGACGCCGACTGGACCACGCTCGGTTTCCCGAACGGACTCGTGCTCGGCAACGTGAAGGTGGTCGGAACGACGATCTCGAGCGGCACCACGATCGCGGCGCTGATCGACGGCAACGACGACGACTCGAACAGCGGCGTCAACGCGGTCTTCGAAGTGCGGCACAACCCGGACGAGGGTCTCTTCCGGGTGCGCGAGAACGGCGACCTCGAACAGAAGGGCACCAACTTCGCGGGCAGCATGACGTTCGACCTCGCCGAGTACTTCCCCATCGACGCCGACGTCCAGCCGGGCGAAGTCGTGGTGGCGGTGGATCACGCGACGATCCCGGGACTCGTGCGCCGCTCGACGACGAACGTCGACCCGGCCGTCGTCGGCGTGGTCACGACGAACCCGGGGATCATCCTCGGAGGCGGCTTCTCGGACGAGGTCTTCTTCCCCGAGCTCGCCAAGGCGGAGAAGAACGCGCTCGCCGAGGGCGACGTCGAGGCCGCGACGCAGATCCGAGCCCAGATCGAGGCCGGCCTCGCCGAGCTGCCGCGCACCGCGGTCGCTCTCCGGGGACGCGTCCCGGTCCGGGTGACGGACGAAGGCGGCCCGATCGCGCCGGGTGACCTGCTCACGACGGCGGGCACGCCGGGTCACGCGATGCGCTACGAGCCAGGCACGAGCCCCTCGCGCGGCGTCGTGATCGGCAAGGCGCTCGAGTCGCACGTCGGCGGGATGGGCAAGATCCTGGTGCTCGTCGGGACCTACTGAGCGAACGACGAACTGGCTCCGATCCGAGGATCGCGGGATCGCGGGATCGCGGCGCAGAATCGTGGGAAACGGCCGGAACTCGGTTCCGGTCGTTTCTTGCTTTCTCGGGGCACTTCGTTCGAGCGGTTCAGCGAAGGAGCGTGCGGACTGCGTCGTCGTCCCAGTCCGCGGCGCCGAGGCGTCGGAGCACGACCTGGCCCTGGCGATCGAGGATGAACGTCGCCGGGATCGAGTGGGTGCGGAACGCGGCGGGGAGGTGATCGGCGACGTAGACGGGGAACGTGAACTTTCGTGCGGCCACGAAGGATCGCACGGTGTCGGCGCTCTCCTCGGAGACGACGAGGAACGCGGCGTCGGTGCCACGGGTCGAATCGAAGAGCGACTGGATGCTCGGCAGCTCGCCGACGCACGGCGGGCACCAGGTCGCGAAGACGTTCAGGAAGATCGGCCGGCCGCGCAGATCGGCGAGCCGGGCGGAGCTCCCCTCGGGGGTCCAGATGCGCCATCTCCACGTGTTCTCATCGAGCGACCCGGAGCGCTCTGCCGTCGGCAAGGCGGGTGGCGCCAGGGCCGCGTCGATGGCCGCGTAGGCCATTGCGAAGCCGAATGCGACCAGCGTCGCGACGGCGACGCCTCCGCACAGGCTCATGTGGCGAAACCCGGCGGTCGTACGCAGGAACTGCGGCTCGCGGACGAGCAGGGTCGTGGCGGCCAGGGTCCAGGCGTTCGCGATGAATGCCCAGAGGACCGCGGCGAAGACGGCGGCGACGAGGACGCGCGGCAGCGAGTGGAGCCCGCCGAGCGAAGCCGCCGCGAGCATGCTTCCCGTCGCGGCCGTGCCCCCGAGCACCATGCCGATCGCGACGGGACCGGGTCGGTCGGCGCGCAACGTGACCCGGCAGGACGAACAACGCAGAAAGATCGGGGCCGACAACGACCGAAACTGGAAAAGGACGCCGACGCGATGACCGCAGTCGGGACAGCGAGCCTTCATCTCGACGAGCTTACTGATCGTCGAACGACGGCGAGCCGTCGCGCGTGATTCCGTACGATCCCCGACGAGAAACCCGATTCCGAGGTACGAGCATGACCCCGACGCCTCCCGTCCCCGCGCGCAAGCCGTACGAGATCGAGAAGCACGGGGACCGTCGGGTCGACGAGTACTACTGGCTCCGGGATCGGCAGGATGCCGGGGTGATCGCGCACCTGGAGGCGGAGAACGCCTACGCCGCCGCGGTGATGCGTCACACCGACGCGCTCAAGAAGATCCTGTACGACGAGATGGTCGGTCGGATCCAGGAGACCGATCTATCCGTCCCCGTGCGCGAGGGAGGCTATCTCCACTTCGTCCGGACCGAAGCGGGGAAGCAGTACGTTCGGCGCTGTCGCCGGCCGGATCGAGACGGTGCCGAGGAGGAAGTCGTCCTCGACGAGAACGAGCTCGCGGCAGGACAGGCCTACTTCCGGCTCGGCGTCTATCGGATCAGCCCGGATCAGCGCCGGCTCGCGTACGCGTTCGACACGGACGGCGACGAGAAGTACACGCTCCGCTTCCGGGACCTCGCATCCGGCCGCGACTTCGACGAGACGATCGAAGGTACGTCGACGTCCCTGGCGTGGGCGAGCGACAGCCGGACCGTCTTCTACGTCGTGCTCGACGCAACGTCGCGTCCGTACCGCCTCTACCGTCACCGGGTCGGAGACGCGCCTTCGCGCGACGTCCTGGTCCTGGAAGAGCCGGACGAGCGCTTCTTCGTGGGGGTCGGCCGCACGCGCAGCGGAACGTTCGTGGTCGTCGACGTTGGCAGCCGCATCACGTCGGAGATCCGGGTGATTCCGGCCGATGATCCGGTCCGCGAACCGCGCGTCGTCGTACCCCGGCAGCAGGGCGTCGAGGCCGAGATCGAGCATCATGGCGACCGGTTCTTCGTGCTCACGAACGAGCACGCCGTCAACTTCAAGTTGATGGAGGCTCCCGTGGAAGGCGCCCCGAAGGAGGGTTGGCGCGAGCTGATCCCGCACCGCGAGGACGTGATGCTCACGGGCGTCGACGCGTTCGCCGACCATCTCGTGATCCGGGAGCGCGTCGGCGGCCTTCCGCAGCTTCGCGTCCGGCGCCTCTCGACCGGCGAGGAGCATCACGTCACCTTCCCCGAGCGGGCCTACACGGTGGAGATCGAAGGGAACCGCGAGTTCGACGTCGCGGAGCTTCGGTTCCGCTACTCGTCGCTGATCACGCCCGACTCGGTCTTCGACTACGACATGAACACGCGCGTCCGCGAGCTGCGCAAGCAGACGCCCGTCCTCGGCGGCTACGATCCGGGCGACTACGTCTGCGAGCGGCTCTTCGCGACCGCGAAGGATGGCACGCACATCCCGATCTCGCTGGTGCATCGCAAGGATCGCGCGCGCGACGGGCGCGGTCCGATGTTCCTGCAGGGCTACGGCGCCTACGGGATCAACTTCGAGCCGCGCTTCGCATCGATGCGGATCTCGCTGCTCGATCGCGGGTTCGCCCTCGCGCTCGCCCACGTCCGCGGAGGGGGGGAGATGGGGCGGGGCTGGTACCATTCCGGCAAGTTCGAGCACAAGTCGAACTCGTTCGGCGACTTCATCGCGGTCGCCGAGCACCTGATCGCCGAGGGATACACGTGCCCGGAGCGGCTCGCGATCGGCGGCGGAAGCGCCGGCGGCCTTTTGATGGGTGCCGTCGTGAACGAGCGGCCGGATCTGTTCGCCGCGGTGCTCGCTCAGGTGCCGTTCGTCGACATCGTGACCACCATGCTCGACGAGTCTCTCCCCTTGACGGTGATCGAGTACGAAGAGTGGGGCAACCCGAGCGACCCCACGGTCTACGAGCGCATGAAGACGTACTCCCCGTACGACAACGTACGTTCGCACACCTACCCCAACATGTTGGTGACAACCGGTTTGAACGATCCTCGAGTCGGGTTCTGGGAGCCCGCGAAGTGGGTTGCGAGGCTCCGCGAGCGCACCCAGGGCTCACCGACGATCCTCCTCAAGGTGAACCTCGGGGCCGGACACGGCGGGGCGTCGGGACGTTATGACTTCCTGGAGGAGCGCTCGTTCGAGTACGCTTTCCTCGTCGATCGCGTCGGCGGCCCCAGCGCCGGAGGTCGATCCGAGGCATGATTCAGAGCGGGTCTCCTAAGAGCGACTGAACCTCGTTTCATCATCGAAAGCCCCGGATCCTGCAAGGGTCATTCCACATGAGCCGATACCTGACCGTGCTTGCCGCGCCCCTGGTGGCGGCCGTTCTTTCCACCGACGGGATGGCGGAGGAGCCGGCTCCGTCGTTCCAGGTGAAGAACGTCGGGTTCTCGGTCGCGCCGCTGATCGAGGTCGAGCACGGCCGGGTCGTGTTCGCGGTGTCGGAACTCGAGCAGGGAGGCTTCGACTACAACTTCGACGGTGACGCACTCGACCTGGTGCTCCACCTCTATGACTCGATCTCGGGATCCCTCCAGAACCTGCAGCCGGCGATCGTCGAGCCGTTCGTGATGGAGAACGACCATCTCGCGTTCCTTTTGCGCGAGTCGAGCCAGAAGCTCGACGTGAACCAAGACGGGGACCAGAACGACGACATCTTGATGGTCTACGACGTCGCGTCCGGCCAGTACGTCAACTTCGGCTTGGCGGTCTGGCTGGGAGGACCCGTCATCGCGGGCTCGCGCATGCTCTTCGCGGCGTCGGAGACGCATTCGGCGGGTACGGACCTGAACGGGGACGGCGATGCGATCGACAACGTCGTGCACATCCACGACTTCGCGACGGGATCGACGATCAACCTCGGCGTGGCGCACGAGAACTCGTTCGCGGGAGCGAACCTCTCGATGAGCACCGACGTCGCGGCGTTCCTGGTCTCCGAGTGGGACGAGGGCGGGGTCGACCTGAACTCCGACGGCGACAACTACGACGCGATCCTCTACACGTACGAGCCGGTGCTCGGCCTCGCCGGGTCGCGCATCGCCGTCGATCCTCGGACGCGGCCCATCGTCGCCGGCACCCACGTTGCGTTCTTCGCCGACGAGGCCGCGAACGGCGGCGTCGATCTGAACGGCGATGGAGACGCCTTCGATCGCGTCCCCCACGTCTTCGACCGGGCGACCGGACTCACCACGAACCTGGGGGTCGCGGCATCCAAGCTCGAGTTCGACGGGAACCTGCTCGTCTTCCATGCCTCGGAGAACTCGAACGGCGCGACCGATCTCAACGGCGACGGTGACACCGGCGACGACGTCGTCCACGTGGTCGACGTCATCGCCGGGACCGTGACGAACCTGGCGCTCTCGTCCCACGACGCGGCGGTCGACCATGGGCGCGCGGCGTTCCTCGCCTCGGAGATCGGCCAGGGTGCGGACCTGAACGGGGACGGCGATCAGTTCGACGAGGTCATCCACGTCTACGACCAGGCGGCGAGCGCCACGCTCAACCTCGGGCTCGCCGGTTCCTCCGTCGCGCTCAAGAGCGATCTCGTGGTGACGAGCGTCCCCGAGTGGTTCGAGGCGAACGCCGACCTGAACGGCGACGGAAACGTGTTCTTCGATTCCGTCGTGTACGTCCACGACCTTCTCACCGGCACCACGCGGAACCTCGGCGTGACGGGCTTCGCCCGTGAGATCCACGGCGGTCGGGTCACGATTCGGGTGTCGGAAGCCGCGCACGGGGGTCGCGACTTGAACGGCGACGGTGACGCGGTCGACGACGTCCTCATGGTGTATGACCGGACCACCGGGGTGACCATCAACCCGGGCCTCGCGTCGTTCGAGAGCGTGCTCGACGCCGATCACGTCGTCGTGCGCGTGCGTGAGAAGAGCCAGGGGGACGACGACCTGAACGGCGACCAGGACACGGATGACTTCATCCTCCACGACGTCGCGATCGCCCCGTTCCACTGCGGTTCCATCCTTCCGTACGGCAGCGGCTGCGCCGGCGCGGCGTCGCGCGTTCCCGATGCGATCCTGAACGGATGTCCGCAGGTCGAATCGAAGGTCACCCTCACGATCACCCGTGGAGTTCCGGGCGCCAGCGTGTTCGTCGTGTTCGGTACCGGCCGCGCGGCGGTGCCGTTCGGCGCGGCGTGCACCCTGAACGTGACTCCGCTCTTCCCGATCGCGGTCGGCCCGCTTCCGCTGAATCAGTTCGGTTCGCTCGCGGTCGACTTCGCCATTCCGGCCGGGACGCCGTCGGGAACGGTCACGATGCAGGCGTTCATCGACGTCGGCGTGGAGGGTCAGTTCTCCGGCACTCCAGGGATCGAGCTCATCACCCCGTAGGCGCGGCGCTTTCCGTCATTCAGCACCGCTCAGCGCATGTCCCAGGCGGTCCGCCACGTCGCGGCGCCACGCGTGAGTCCGAACTCGTCCCGGAGACGACGGTCGAAATCGGGCATGTGCGCGGCGCCGAAGAAGATCCCGATCCGCGTCTTGCCGCGCGCGAGCTCGCGCTGAAAAGCGCGCATGCACGCCGCGTTCCGGTCCTCGACCAGGATCGTGTTGAGCGTCGGTCCGATCGACGTCGGGCCGGCGTTCGCGAGCTCTTCCGCGAAGAGTCGTTTCATCTCCATCGGGCCATCGGGGTCGAGCAGGAGCTCGAGGGGATCGAACTCGGTCGCCGGCCGCGAGAACGTCGTCGCGCGCTCCATTTCCATCAGGTTCTGTTGGCGCAACGCGTCGGCAAGCACGCCGAGCGTGACCGTGAAGACGTCGTCCCCGCGCGCCCTCATCGCCTCCACCATCTCGTCGGGGGACATGTCGGCGTGCACGAAGTTGGCGCGCGTGTAGTCGATGTGGTCCTTCTGCGACGAGAGGTCCAGGAGCTGTAGGCCCGCGTCGGCGAGGGCCGAGAAGAGGTCGTCGCCGACGATCGGTCGGCCGTCCGGCACCGGCGCTCCTTGCGGTTTGACCAGCTCGTAGAGCAGGACGTCGTACTGCTCGAACTGCTCCTCGAGGTCCTTGTAGTACGAGCGATCGGCGACGTGGATCGCGGCGATCAGATCGACGACGAGACGAGGGGCGGCGTCGTCCTCGCCCGTCGGGTCGCGCTCCGTCTCGACCGGCGCCTCGTAGCGGACGATCGCGGTCTGGAGCTTGGCCGCAGCGCCGTCCTCGTCGCGGAGCAGCCGCATGAACCGTGGGGCCGCGTCGACGCGCGGCTTCAGCCCCTCCGTGGCCGCGGTCGATGGTCCACCGCGCGAGCTCACGAACGGGACGAGAACGAGACCGGCGACCAGGGCGAGGGGGTTGATGCGGCTCATGCGCGGGGTCTCCACCAGGGTTAGGGACAATTATGGGCGAACGACGACGCGCCGGCATCGAGCATTCGCGATCCCTTCTGCACGACGGGGACCCGGCCGTCGTTGGGTTCCCCGTGGTCCGATCCTTCGCGGTACGCGAAGGATCGGACCACGGGTCCACCCGACACGTGTCCGCGCCCTAGCCGCCCGTGGTGAAAGTCATTCCGGCTGCGGCGGGCCCTCGCGACCGATCTCTTCGTTGCAGGATCCTCGACGTACAGGCAGTACGCCTGCGGTCCTGCGCCTCGATCTCGGTCGCGATGACCTCGCCTCGCTT
>CAZYQW010000089.1:0-96400 GCA_964649825.1 uncultured Phycisphaeraceae bacterium
GAAGCGAGGCGAGGTCATCGCGACCGAGATCGAGGCGCAGGACCGCAGGCGTACTGCCTGTACGTCGAGGATCCTGCAACGAAGAGATCGGTCGCGAGGGCCCGCCGCAGCCGGAATGACTTTCACCACGGGCGGCTAGCGTACCGAACCCTGAATGCAGACCCTGCGGCGAACTGACGCATCGGCTCGCGTCGTTTCCGGTGGCGACCCGTCGACGGAATCACGTATCATCCGGCCGTCACCGTCCAGCGCCCGAAAAAAGACCATGCGCGAGCCCCGTCTCGACGAGATCACCGACAAGGTCCTCGCCGGCGAGCCGATCGACGCGGCGGAGGGCCTCGTCCTCCACGACCAGGCCGACCTCCCGACCCTCGGACTGCTGGCCGATGCGGTCCGCCGGCGGCTCCATCCCGCGGGGATGGTCACGTACATCGTCGACCGCAACATCAACCCGACGAACGCGTGCATCACGGATTGCTCGTTCTGCGCGTTCTACCGCCGGCCGGGCGACGAGGGCGTCTACGTGCTGCCGCGCGAGGAGATCTACCGCAAGGTCGACGAGCTGATCGCGGCCGGCGGCGTCCTGGTGCTGATGCAGGGGGGACACCACCCGCACCTGCGGACGGAGTGGTACTGCGAGCTGCTCTCCGACCTGCGCCGGCGCTACCCGGGCGTCCATCTCCACGCGCTCTCGCCGCCCGAGATCCATCACCTCTCGCTCATCGACAAGATCCCGGTGGCCGAGGTGATCCGGCGCCTGCGCGCGGCCGGGCTGCAGTCGATCCCCGGCGGCGGCGCGGAGATCCTCGTGGACCGCGTGCGCGAAGTGATCGCGCCGAAGAAGACGAACAGCAACGACTGGCTCGGTGTGATGCGCGAAGCGCATCACCAGGGGCTGAAGACCACGGCGACCATGATGTTCGGCCACGTCGAGACGCCGGCCGAGCGGGTCCTGCACCTGATGCGGATCCGCGAGCTCCAGGGCGAGACCGGCGGCTTCACCGCGTTCGCGGCCTGGAACTTCCAGAACCAGCAGGGCGTCCGACTGGACGCGAGGAAGACGACCCCCGCCGTCTACTTCCGCGTGATCGCGCTCGCGCGGATCATCCTGCACAACGTCCCGAACATCCAGGCGAGCTACGTGACGCAGGGCGCCAAGGCGGCGCAGACGTCGTTGCGCTTCGGAGTGAACGACTTCGGCGGCGGCATGATGGAAGAGAACGTCGTGTCGGCGGCCGGGACGTTCGAGCTGATCCGGCTCGACGAGATCGAACGACAGATCCGCGCCGCCGGCTTCGAGCCGCGACGGCGCAACTTCTTCTACGAAGTGATCGACCCGCGCGGCCGGGTCGAGGCGACGGCGGAGGCGATGCGTTGATCTCGAGACTGTTGATCGATCGCGCGGCAGCGGCCGGCATCGGTGACGTCGCCCGCAAGGTCGACGCCGAGGAGCGGCTCTCGTTCGCGGACGGCGTGCGCCTCTACGAGCTCGAGGACCTGGCGCTGCTCGGCGCGCTGGCCGACCAAGTGCGCCGGCGCCGCCACGGCCCCCGCGCGTACTTCAACGTCAACCAACACATCAACTACACGAACATCTGCAACAAGCTGTGCAAGTTCTGCGCGTTCCAGCGGCTGCCGAACCAGGAGGGCGCCTACTGCATGTCGCCCGAGGAAGCGGCCGACGAGATCCGCGCACGCCTGCACGAGCCGGTGACCGAGGTGCATATGGTCGCCGGGATCTACCCGAAGCTCGGCTACCAGTACTACCTCGACCTGCTGCGCGCGGTGAAGGAGGCGCGGCCGAGCATCCACGTGAAGGCGTTCACGATGGTCGAGATCGAGGAGATCCAGCGGGTCGCCAAGAAGCCGCTCGAGGCCGTGTTCACCGACTTGAAAGCGGCTGGGCTCGGCTCGCTGCCCGGCGGCGGCGCCGAGATCTTCGCCGAGCGCGTCCACCAGGCGATCTTCCCGCTGAAGATCGGCGCCGATCGGTGGCTCGAGATCGCCCGTACCGCGCATCGCAGCGGACTGCGCTCGAACTGCACGATGCTCTACGGACACATCGAGACCCTCGAGGAACGCGTCGACCACCTCGATCGTCTCCGTTCGCTCCAAGACGAGACCGGCGGCTTCCAGACCTTCATCCCGCTCTCGTTCCATCCCGACAACACCGAGATGGACGACATCGCCCCGCCCACCGCGCACGACGACCTGAGGAACATCGCGGTGTCGCGCCTCTACCTCGACAACGTCCCCCACGTCAAGGCGTACTGGATCATGCTCGGCATCCCCGTCGCGCAGATGGCGCTGAACTACGGCGCCGACGACATCGACGGCACGGTCACGCAGGAGCGGATCTACCACGACGCCGGCGCCACCACGCCGCAGTCCCTCGTCCGCGACGACCTCATCCAGCTCATCGTCGACGCGGGCTTCCAGCCCGTCGAGCGCGACACCCTCTACAACGTCGTGAAGGTCGAAGAGGTCGGTGTCTGACACCCTTTCCTCGGTCTTCCTCGGAGTTCCTCGGAGTTCCTCGGCCCTACGGACCTCGATCCTGACCACGCCAGCGCCGCGGACTCCCGCGAATCGGTCGCCGCGCGCGCCGCGTGCTCGAGCGCACGCGACTGCGCGTCGTTCCTGACGCAGCGGACAGGAATCGACGCCCAGACTCGTGGCCGCGACCACGCGGCACCGGCTCCACCCACCACCACCGTCGAATTCGCGCGCCAAGTTCCTCCCCCCGTCAGAAGAGAAGTCACGTTCCTATCGCACTCACCTTCGGAATCGTGGCCTGCTGCGCCCTTCGCGACGCGAAGGCGAGGGCCGGGCGACGCGTCCTCACGGCCCGATCCACCCCTGCTCGGCAACGTACGCGAGCAGCTCCTCCGCGACGAATGCGTGACCGGCGGGGTTCAGGTGCCAATCCTCCGGGAAGTAGAGCGCCGTCCCGGGGTCGGCCACCTTTCGGGCGCGGGCCGCCGGCAGGAGGTCGAGGACCGGGATCTGCCGCGCCGCGAGCGACGCGGTGAGCGTGGTGCGAAGGCGCGCCATCGTCACCAGCGGTTTCTCGTTCATCCCCATCCACGCGGCGGCTTCGTCGACTCGCCCTGGATCGCCTTCCACCTCGAGTCGCGCGGGGATCACGACCGCGACGAACTGGACCTTCCGCTCCCGGCAGAGCGCGTGCATGCGATCGATGATGTTCGCGGTCCGCTCGACCGCCGTTTCCGTCTCCGTCGAGCGGCCGGCGAAAGCGGCGATCCCCCACAGGAGCTGGCCGTGGCATCCTTGGCAATGCAGGACGACGCGACGGCGCAGGTCATCGGGCGGGCGGCGCATCAGTCCGACCCGCGCCAGGAGCTCGTGGAGCCGGCTGCCTCGGATCCGGTCGCCGATGAAGGCGTACAGCTTCGAGGAGGCCGAGAGCGCGTCCTTGACGTGACGGACGACGCCGCGCGGCTCCTCGTTCGCCGCACCCGCCGGCGGCGAGGATGCGGGCAGAACACGCAGCGACGCGTCGAGCATCGGACGGGGAAAGGCGCCCAGGCCGAGAGGCGTCAGGTTCTCCCGCACGTCGTTGGCCGGATAGACGGCGAGCACGACGGCGGCGGGGGCGAAGCGATCGAGCGCGGGCTCGAGTGCCAGGTACTCCTGCGACGTCGTGTAGCCGTCCACGCCGAGGTTCAGCACGTCCAGCCGCGCGTCGCCGGGCGACGCCAGTGCCTCCAGGCGGGACGCGAAGGTGGCCGGCCCCTCCACGCCGTGACCCGCCGCGTGCGAGTCGCCGAGCACGAGCCAGCGCGCTCGCTCCGCCCCGAGGTCGACCTCTCCGTCGCGCCGCAGCCCGTCGCCGTTCAACCGCCACGTAATCGTGTACTCCGCGCTCCCGTGCACGAACTCGACGTGGCTTCGATGGCGCCACCCGAGGCGCGCGTCCGGCTCGTAGAGCACCCCGACCGACCCCTTCTCCCCGAGCCCGAGACACCGAACCACGACCTCGCCCGCGACGAGACCGAGGGCGACGCCGAAGCCGATGAGGAGGAGACGCCGGAGGATCGTTCGCGGCACGCGGACCGTCTTTCAGCGGACGAGACGAGCGCGGCAGAGGATAGCAACTCGAGCGCGGTCTCCGGCCGGCCCGGGCATTTCGTCGCGGTCGGACGCCTCACGCTGGAAACGTGCGCGATCGATCCCGAACATGGAACGTATGAGCGCCGAACCGAACGTGCCCGACCTGCTTCGTATCGGATCGGTCCCTTACCTGAACGCGCGCCCCCTCGTGGAGGGACTCGCCGAACGGCCCGACGTTTCGTACGTGGAGGAGGTCCCCGCGCAGCTCGCGACGCGGCTCCGCCGAGGGGAGCTCGACGCGGCGCTCGTCTCCTCCGTCGAGGCGCTCCGCCCCGGCTCGGGCTCGTTCGTTCCGGACCTCTGCATCGGCACCGAGGGCGCGGTCGAGAGCGTGCTGCTGCTGGGCCGCGACGATCCGCGACGCGCGCGACGCGTGGCCCTCGACGGCGCGAGCCTGACCGCGGCGACGCTCACCCGGATCGTCTTCCGTGATTTCCTCGGCCGCGACGACGTCGAGTTCGTGCGTACCGACGTGGCGCCCGATCCATCGGCCACCGGCGCCGGCGCGACCCTCCTGATCGGCGACGCCGCGCTGCGGGTCGACCCGACCGCCTGCCGTCGACTCGACCTCGGGACGGCGTGGACCGAAGCGACGGGCCTGCCGTTCGTCTGGGCCGCGTGGCTCTGCCCGCCCGGAGCGGATACCGACCGGGCCGGCGCGGTCCTGAACGCCGCCTACCGCGCCGGACGGAACCGCACGCGACAGTACGCGGCCGAGGCGCCGCAGCGATTCGGGATCGATGCCGCCGTCGCGGAGCGCTACCTCGGCACGATCATGCGATACCCGATGGGTCCACGCGAACGACGCGGCCTCGAGCTCTTCCTCGAGCTCGCACGCACCGTGACGCCTCCGCTGACGGACTGAACCGGCGAACCGCCCGGGATCGATCCCGCTCCGTCCGACCCCGAAGCCCGCGTCGATACCCTCGCACTTCGTGATTGCAAAGCCGGGCCCCGCGCCTGGAAGCAGGAGTATGATCACCGGCCGTTCAGGGCGGCCTCGCGCACTGCCCCGCGGGAGCCCTCCTTCTCTGGAGGAAATGATGATCGGATTGCGTACGTCCACGATCGCGGCGACGTTGATCGTGATGACCTGGGGAACCTCCGCGGACGCGCAGATCGATACGCGCCGCGATTCGATGACGGCCAACGCGGCCAACCCGCAGGATTGGTCCTGGTATCCCCACGAGTCGAAGCCCCCGTTCGTCTCCGAGCTCGTCGAAGGCGAAGACCTCGAAGACGTCATCCACGCGGGCAACGCCGTCTTCACGATCGATGACGAGCCGGCGATTCCACGGGAGCTGACCGGCGTCCATCGCGCCGACGGGGCGTTCGCGGCCGGATACTTCATCGTTCACTTCGCGCGCCCGATCGAAGCCGCGGACAAGGAGTGGCTCGACGATCTCACCGCCCCCGTCCGCCGCGCCGACGGCAGCCCGCTGGCGCGCTGGTACATCCCCAACAATGCGCTCATCGCGTGGATCGACGACACGGACACGCTCGACCGCATCGCCAACGCGGACCCGATCGATTACGTCGGCCGCTACCACCCCGCGTACAAGCTCGACCCGACGATCGGCAGCTCGACGTTGACGAGCGGCGGCCGCATCGGCCGACTGACGTATCGCCTGGACGTCGACCTGATCCCGGGGCACGCGTTCGAGCCGGTGATCGCCGCGCTCGATGAGCTCGGCGTGAACGTCGTGGAGCGCGTCGACGTTCGCGGGGAGCGTACCTACGACGTCCGGTTCCTGATCGTCGACGCCCGCCCGGAGCTCGTCGCTCGGATCGCGATGATCGAAGGCGTCCGCACCATCTTGGAGTCCGGCGACGGCGTGAAGATCTACGATCTCTCCGGCGGCGGCAAGCTGCAGAACCGCAACCTCGCCGCCGACGACCAGTCCGCCTCGCCGATCGTCACCGCCGCCAACTTCCCCCTGTGGGTCACGCACGACCTGCAGGGTCAGGGCCAGCTCGTCGGTGTCCTCGACACGTCGCTCGACTGGAACAACGTCGGAACGAGCGGCTGCAACTTCGGCTTTCCCGACACGAGCATCCAGAACTACGGATTCGCCAACCCGAACCTTGCGAAGGTGCTGCTCGCGACGATCGGGTCGGGCGGCGTCAGCCTGAAGGTGCCGCGCGCGGACATCCTGGGCGGCGCCACGCTCCTCGGGATCGCCGGCAACGAGCACGGCTGCGCGGTCGCCGGCGCCGCCCTCGCCGACTTCTACGGCAACAACGACACCAAGTGGTGGGAGCACGACGTCGACTCCTGGGAGTCCTGGGCGCCGAGCAACTTCTCCGGGCTGCTCGGTCCGGGAGTCGCGCACGAGGCGCAGCTCTTCTTCACGCCCGTCATGGACAGCTCCAACATCTTCCGGTGGGAATCGCCGGGCGAGTTCCCGACGAACCTGGGGATCACGCTGTCGAACATGGCGAACGCGGGTGCCGCGACTTCGGTCCACTCGCTCGGCCTCGCCGAGTCGAACAACACGTACACGCAGGTCTCGGTCGTCCACGACACCGAGGCGTTCGACCACCCCACCATGCTGCAATGCATGGCGGCCGGCAACTCCGGAGCGGGAACGAACCGCCTGTCGTCGCAGGCGGTCGTGAAGAACGCGATCACCGTCGGAGCGAGCGACGACGTGCTGCGCCCGGAGGACCGTGCCACGTTCTCGAGCACGGGTCCGGTCTTCGACGGACGCCTGAAGCCCGACGTGATGGCGACCGGGGACGACACCGCGCCGCGCACCGGCTCGACCGCGTCGCTCCTGATCCTGAACGACACCAACGGGGGCTCGACCGCGTCGTGCGCGTACCAGTGGACGTCCGGCACCAGCTTCTCCGCGCCGATCATCGGCGGCGCGGGTGCGCTCGTGCACCAGTACTTCGAAGAGGGTCGCTACGGCGGCAGCCAGCTCATCCTCGACCCGTCGGCCGCGCTCATCAAGGCGGCGCTCGTCAATGCGGGCCACCGCCTCACCGGCGCGAACCTCGGCAACGGCAACTACCCGAACGACTATCAGGGCTGGGGCGAGCCGAACCTCTCCGACGTGCTCGACTTCGGCACTGGGTCGCGCCGCCTGATCGCTTACGACGTGCCCTCGGGGGCCGGCTTCACCGGCGCCGGCAACGCGAACGACGACTACGTCTTCACCGTCGGCTCGTCGACCCAGCGCCTGCGCGTCACCCTCGTCTGGACCGACGAGCCGGGCAGCGCCGGCACCGGCAAGAAGCTGATCAACGACCTCGACCTGCGCGTGACGGCACCAGGCGGCACGCTCTACCGCGGCAACGTGATCACGGGCTCGACCGGCCTTTCGGCCACGGGCGGCACGGCGGACACGCTGAACAACGTCGAGAACGTCATCCTGAACGCCCCCGCCACGGGCACCTGGAGCGCGACGGTCGACCCTGGCGCCGGGAACTACAGCATCGGGCAGGGATACGCGCTCGTCGTCACCGGCGACGTGGTCGAGGGCGGCGGCGGCGGTCCCTCCGCACCGGTCGCCGAGTTCACCGGCTCGCCGACGTCGGGCACGACTCCCCTGAACGTGAACTTCACGAGCCTCGCCACCGGCACGATCAGCACCTGGGCGTGGACGTTCGGCGACGGCGGCACGTCGAACGCGGTCAACCCGAGCCACACGTACACGACGGCCGGGTCGTACAACGTGTCGCTCACCGTGACCGGGCCGGGCGGCATGGACACCGAGACGAAGAACGGATACGTCACGGTGAACGACCCGCCGACCGGGGGCGCGCTCTACTACATGTCGTTCGACACGACGACCACGGTGCCGGGCCTCGGCTCGGTGGCGGACGAGGACGTCGTGACGTACGACCCGGCGACCGGAACGTGGGCGATGTACTTCGACGGCTCCGACGTCGGACTGGGCGGCACGGACGTGAACGCGCTGCACGTGCTCTCCGACGGCGCCCTCGTCCTGTCGTTCGACTCGACGACGTTCTCGGTGCCGGGCCTCGTCGGCGGCCCCTCCGGCAACACCGTCGAGGACCGCGACCTCGTGCTCTTCTCGTTCACGTCGTCGGGGGCCACCACGTCCGGCTCGTTCCAGTTCGTGTTCGACGGCAGCGACGTCGGTCTGGCCACCAGCAGCGAGGACATCGACGGCGTGTACGAGTTCCCCGGCGGCGGCCTCGCCATCTCCACGATCGGCAACCCGTCGGTGCCGGGGGTGAGCGCGGCGGACGAGGACGTCCTCCTGTTCAGCGCCACCCAGTACGGATCGGCCACGATCGGGACGTGGTCGCTCTACTTCGACGGCAGCGACGTCGGCTTCTCGAACAGCTCGTCGGAGGACGTGAACGCGCTCACGTTCGACAACGGCATCGACCTGATCTTCTCGACCACGGGCAGCTACTCCGCGGCCGGCGGCTCGGGCAGCGACGAAGACGTAAGCCGCTTCTCCGGGACGTTCGGCTCGGCGACGTCGGGGACGGCGGCGCGGGTCCTTGACCTCTCCGCGCTCGGCATCAGCACCGCCGAGGACGTGGACGGTCTTCACTACTCGCCGTAGGCGCCCCGCCGACGACGACCTCCGGAGAGGATGGGCGAGGAGCGGCTCGTCCGGCGATGCCGGGCGAACCGCTCCTTTCCTTTTCCTCGACCGTACGGTCCGCGCCTCGCGCTCGTTTCTCCCCAGGTCCGGCCCCAAGGGTCGTCCGCCGGAAGGCGTCGTACGTCGCGACGACCGAGGGGCGGCCGCCCAAACCCAACGCGGTCACGTGTCGGGTGGACGTGCTTCAAGTTCTTCGCGGCACGCGAAGAACTTGAAGCCTGGAACCCAAGGAGAATTGGAATGAACCGCGCCGCCGCCACCCTCTTCCCCGTCCTGCTCGGCACCATGGTGACGTCGACCGCTGCCGCGCAGACGCAGACGTGGATGCGCACCCGGGAGCATCTTCTTCGAGTGCAGCTCGTCGATCACCGCTCATCCCGCCGGGCCGTCGGTCTGGCCGCAGGGCGTCCCGTCGGGCTTCGACCTCTACGTCCAGTACGCGCTGGTCGATCCGTCCGCCCCGACCGGCGTCGCGCTCTCGAACGCGATCCAGGGCGTCACGCGGTGACGTAGTCCGATCCGAATCGACGGTCCTGCGCGAGCGCCTCGGGGGGCGTGTCTCCGAGGCGACCGTTCATCCCCGAGGCAGCATGAGGCCGACGCGCCGCCGCGCCGCTCGCGCGGGCGTGGCCGACGGTCGCATCGACGCGGCAAGGAGGTCTCTCGCGGTGTTTCTCGATCCGAACGAAGGTTCACGTCTGCTGGTGAAATCCGGCGACGGGACGAAGCTCGCCGACCTCGTGCCGCTCGTGTACGACGAGCTGCGTGCGATGGCACGAGACCAGCTCGCGCGCGAGCGGCCGGGGCACACCCTCCAGGCGACCGCGTTGGTCCACGAGGCGTGGATGCGGCTCGGCGCCGACCGGCGGCTCGGCATGGAGGGCCGGCGGCGCTTCTTCGGGGCGGCCGCGGAAGCGATGCGGCGCGTGCTGATCGACTCGGCGCGCAAGGCGAGAAGCGCGCGCCGCGGAGGCGGCGGACGGCGCCTGGACGTGACGCTCGGCGAGTACCCGGAGCTGCACGAGCCCGATCGCCTGCTCGCTCTCCATGATGCCCTGTCCCGGCTCGAGGCCGAGGACGCGCGCGCCGCCGACGTCGCACGTCTGCGGATCTTCTGCGGCCTGTCTCCCGACGAGGCCGCGTCCTGCCTCGACGTATCGCCGCGCACGGCGGCGCGCGAGTGGGCGTTCGCCCGGGCTCGCCTCACGGAGATCATCGTCGGAGACGAGAGGTGAACGTCACGCCGCGCGCCAAGGCGCTCTTCCTCGACGTCCTCGATCAACCGGCGGAGCGGCGGGAGTCGTTCCTGGCCGAGCGGTGCGCCGGCGACTCCGCAATGCTCCGGCGCGTGGAAGCGATGCTGCGGGCGTATGACCGCGCCGCCGACGTCTTCTCCACGACCGCCGCCGCCGTGCGACCGGCGGCCGCGCCCGAGCTGGCCCCCGGCGACCGGGTCGCGGAGTACGCCCTGCTCGAGCGGATCGGCGCCGGCGGGTTCGGCGTGGTCTTCCTCGCCGAACAGCACGAACCCGTGCCCCGTCAAGTCGCCCTCAAGGTCCTGAAGGTCGGAATGGACGCGCCGAGCGTGGTGGCACGCTTCACGCAGGAGCTGCAGGCGCTCGCGCTCATGGACCACCCGAACATCGCGCGCGTGCTCGATGCAGGTTCGACCGAGACCGGCCGACCGTTCTTCGTCATGGAGCGCGTGGTCGGATCGTCGCTCACCGCGTACTGCAGCGCCGGCGCGCTCGACCTCGAGGCTCGCCTCCGCCTCGTCATCGCGGTCTGCATGGCGGTGCAGCACGCCCACCAGAAGGGGATCATCCATCGCGACTTGAAACCCAGCAACGTGCTCGTCACGGAGATCGACGGACGGCCCGTTCCGAAGGTGATCGACTTCGGCGTGGCCAAGGCGATCGCCGGCCAGCTCGCCGACAATCCCGACCTCACCGGAGAGGGTCAGGCGCTCGGCACGCCCCCGTACATGAGCCCCGAACAGCTCGACGGGGCGCCCGGCATCGACACCCGCGCCGACGTGTATGCGCTCGGCGTGCTGTTGTTCGAGCTGATCACCGGCCGCGTGCCGCTCCCGCTCTCGGAGTCGGGGCTCCACGCGTTCCGGACGCGGGTGCGCGACGAGATTCCGTCGCGCCCGAGCGTGGCCGCGCGCCTCTTCAACGGGCGGGCCGTCTCCGAACGCGTGCCGATCGACCTGGACTGGATCGTGCTGCGCTGCCTGGAGAAGGAGCCCGATCGCCGGTACCCCACCGCGCTCGCGCTGGCCCGCGACGTCGAGCGACTGATCAGGCGGCACCCGGTCGAGGCGGCGCCGCCGTCGACGTGGTACCGCGTGCGCAAGCTGGCCGGTCGCCACCGCGTGGCCGCGGTGACGCTGCTGATCGCCGCGGCGGGCGTGATCGCCAGCGTGATCGCGGCGACGGCTGGCTTCGTGGAGGCGCGGCATCAGGCCGCGATCGCGCGCGCGGTGACCGACTTCTTCAACCGCGACGTGCTGCCGTCCGTGGCACCATCCAGCCAGCCGGGACGAGGCCGGGACGTCACGATGAGGGAGGTCCTCGACACCGCGGCGCGCAAGATCGAGACGGCGAGCCGTCCCGGCGGCGAGTTCGCCGGCGCCCCTCGGGTCGAGGCCGCGGTGCGCCGCGCGATCGGCGACACCTACTTCCTGCTCGGCGAGGTGCCACACGCGGAGCAGCACTTGACGCGCGTCCACGACCTGCTGCGGGCCGCGCTCGGGCCAGATCACGAGGACACCCTGGAGGTGGCGCAGGACCGGGCGTCGGCGTTGCGCGCCCTCGGGCGCTACGTCGAGGCCGAGACGCTGCAGCGCGACGTCGTGGGCCGCCGCCTGCGCACGCTCGGCGCCAACGACTACGGCACGCTCACCTCTCAGCAGGGGCTGGCCCTGCTGCTCGTCACCCTCGGGCGCAACGACGAGGCGCTCGCCCTCGCCGGCGAGGTGCTCGCGCGCCTGCAAGACGGCGAGGACCCGCGCACCCAGGGCATCCGGCAGAACCTCGGGATCGTGTTGGCGCGTTGCGGCCGCTACGACGAGGCCGAGGCCCTGTTCCGCAAGGCGCTCGCGGTGGAGCGGCGCTTCCTGGCGCCGGCCGACCCCGACCTGCTGTCCTCGCTCACGAACCTCGCCGCGCTCCTGCGCGCACGCGATCGCGATGACGAAGCCGTCGCCCTCCTCGAGGAGGTGCACGCGGCGCAACGTCAGGTGCTCGGCGACGACCACCCGAACACGCTGGTCACCGCGTGCAACCTCGGCGACCTGTGGGTGCAGTCCGGACGCCCGCGGGACGCCGAGCGTCTGCTCGAGCCCACGCTCGCGGCGGCGCGGCGCACCCACGGCGACCAGCAGGTCCACACGCTCCGGCTGATGGCGTCCCTCGGCCGCGCCCGTCAGGCCACGGGCGATCTCCCCGCGGCGGAGGCGTTGTTTCGAGACGCGCTCAGGGGCTCCGAGCAGAGCGTCGGCGAGGAGACGATCGAGACGGTGGCGTTCCTGAACGACCTCGCGAGCGTGCTGGAGGAACAGCGTCGAGACGCCGAGATCGAGCCGCTTCTGCGGCGGTCGCTCGCGCTGTCGGAACGCGTCTTCGGGGCGGACCACGCCCACGCGGCGCTGGCGCGCAGGAACCTGGCCCACTTCCTGCGGCGCACCGGCCGCGCCGTCGATGCCGTCGAGCCGATCGATCGAGCGGAGCGGGCGCCAGCCGGCCCATAGCGTGATACGGCAGGAATCCGGGGTCGCCGCCGGAGAGGACGAGAGCGAGAAAAACGGGAAAGCTTGGCAGTCCGCCACGCCACCTCGCGCCACGGAGGGGCAATCGTTCCGCGGGAGCTTCGCACGCCGCGAGGAAGCGGAACGACACTAAGAGCAAGGAGCCACCCATGGCGCTCATCCATCCGAACCACATCGTCGTCGCGTGCGCGGTGTTCTGCCTTCCGCTCGCGGAAGCCGGCAAACTCGAGGTTCCATCCCCCGAGTACGAGACGATCCAACAAGCGGCGGACGCCGCGAGCAGCGGAGACGTGATCGAGGTCGAGAAAGGGACCTACTTCGAGAACGTGCGGCTGGAACGTGACGACGTGACCCTCCTGGGGGACGGCGCGCTGATCGACGGCCAGTTCCTCGGGCCATGCGTCCTCGTCACGGGCGCTCGCGTGACCATCCGCGGACTGCGGCTCGTGAACGGCACGGAGGGGATCCGCGTCGGCGCCCCCGACGCGCGGATCGAGGACAACCGTGTCTTCGCGACGCGCGGCGAGGGCATCCGCGTCGAAGCAGACGGCGTCAAGGTCATCGACAACACGATCGGGGCCTGCGGCTCCGTGGGGATCGCGGTCGAAGCGTCGAGCAACACGGGCACGACCATCGTGGACGGAAACGACCTCAGCCAGTGCCACGGCATCCAATTGGTCGTCGGACGCGTGCTGGTCCGCGGGAACAAGATCGCGTTCGCCAAGGGCGGGCTTCGGGTCGACACGTACCACCCCTCCCTGCCGTCGGTGGTCGCGAAGAACGACGTCCAGCACTGCAACGGCGACGGCATCGAATGCGAGGCATACGGGGCCGGGAGCATCCTCATCCAGGGCAACCGGCTCGAGGTGATCGACAACGACGCGCTCGATCTCACGCCGACGAGCGGCGAGATCCACGTGTTCGACAACGAGCTCCGCGGCGCGGGAGGCGACGGCGTCGAAGTGAACGGAGCCACCGGCACGAAGAGCGTGCGGATCGAGCGCAACGTCATCGAATGCGTCAGCGGCGACGGGATCCACTACGTCGGCGACGGCGCGGTCATGATCGACAACCGGATCGAGCGCGCGGCGAGCCGCGGCATCGTCCTCGACGCCGACTCCATGACGCCCCACACGATCGCCGGCAACCGGGTCCGGCTGAGCGGTGAAGAGGGCATCAGCGTGGCCGCCAACGCCGTGACCATCGCGGGCAACGTCGTCAAGAAGAACGCGTTCGACGGCATTCGCGCCTGCGGCGACGACAACGTGATCCGTGACAACGACGTGTCGAAGAACTGGGGCGCCGGGATCGCGATCGTGAAGGGAATCCGCAACAAGCTGCGTTTCAACTCTTCCGTCGCCAACGGCCACGAGGGCATCGACAACTCCGGACAGCTCACGTTGATCGAGGGCAACCTCTGCCGCAAGAACGCGCTCGGCGTCGGCCCGGACATCGCGGGCAAGGGCCACGGCGCGGGCGGGGTCGACAGCTTCGCCGGCAACGACTTCGGCACCGGCGGAGCGGACGCCCTGCAGCGCCTCGACTTCTTCCCGCCGCTCAAGATGTAGCCTCATCCAGAGGGCCGGCTGCCGTGGGGAACGCGTCCCCGCGGCAGCCGGATTCTTCTTCGACCACCGGGCCGCACCCCTACGACGTCAAGCGCGCGAAGGACGCGCTCAAGAACGATCCGTTCTTCGCCGGCCCAAGGAGTGGAAGGCCGCGGTCGAGCTGCTCCTCGAGATCGGCCGCCGCGCCGAGCAGCAGGCGTTCGCGAAGTACGGACTCGACGCGGTGATGACGCGCTACCTGCCGGAGACGCTGAGGGACCCGCGGAAGTTCCTTCCGTAGGGACGAAGGCCGTGCCTCTGGACTCTCGGCGCGCCGAAGCGGATCATGACGACCCCACCTGCCACCCTCGCGCCGCCGCTTACGATCCCCGACCAACTCGACTGTCACGACTGTCTCGACCATAAGGAAACGCCGTGCCCACCCGCCCCACCGTCAAGCCGTCGAACCCCTGCTTCTCCTCCGGCCCCTGCGCCAAACGGCCCGGCTGGTCGCCCGCCGCGCTCGAGGGCGCCTGGGTCGGCCGCTCGCACCGAGCCGGCGGCGGCAAAGCGAAGCTGAAGGAGGTGATCGACCGTTCGAAGGCCCTGCTCCGCATGCCGGACGATTGGCGGCTCGGGATCGTGCCGGCGTCCGACACCGGCGCCGTCGAGTGCACGATGTGGTCGATGCTCGGGCCGCGCGGCGTCGACATGCTGTCCTGGGAGAGCTTCGGCCTCGGTTGGGCGACTGACGCGCAGAAGCAGTTGAAGCTCGGCGACGTCCGCCATCTCGCGGCCGACTACGGTGCGTTGCCCGACCTCGCGGCGGTCGACGCGGACCGGGACGTCGTGTTCACGTGGAACGGAACGACGTCAGGCGTGCGCGTGCCGGACGCGGATTGGGTCGGCATCGGCCGCGCCGGCCTCGCGATCTGCGACGCCACCTCGGCCGCGTTCGCCATGGACCTCGCGTGGGACCGCCTCGACGTCTGCACCTGGTCGTGGCAGAAGGTCCTCGGCGGCGAGGCGGCGCACGGGATGCTCGCGCTGTCCCCCCGCGCCGTGCAGCGCCTCGAGTCGTTCGTCCCCCCGCGGCCGCTGCCGAAGATCTTCCGCCTGACGAAGGGCGGCAAGCTGATCGAGGAGATCTTCGCGGGCGAGACGATCAACACGCCGTCGATGCTCGCGACCGAGGACGCGCTGGATGGGCTCCGCTGGGCCGAATCGATCGGCGGGCTCGACGCGCTCATCGCACGCTCCGAGGCGAACCTGAACGCCGTCTCCGATTGGGTCGAGCGAACCGCGTGGGTCGACTTCCTCGCTCGCGACCCCAGGACCCGTTCGTCGACCTCGATCGGTCTGGTGATCGTCGATCCGTGGTTCCAGTCCCTCGCCACGGACGACCGCGCGGCGATGGTCAAACGCATGGTGAAGCTCCTCGAGACCGAGAACGCCGCGTACGACGTCGGCAGCTACCGCGACGCTCCCGCCGGCCTGCGCATCTGGGGCGGCGGCACCGTGGAGACCGCGAACGTCGAGGCGCTCCTCCCGTGGCTCGACTGGGCGTACGCAACGGTTCGGGAATAAGGGATGCTTGGCGGCGCCGCGCTGGAGGTCAGCCTTGGAACTTGGACCGCCAGCCATCGAGGGCGACGCGGTCGGTGAGGTCGTACGCGAGCGGGGTCAAGGTGATCTTGCCGTCGAGGAGGTACCGCACGTCGGAGTCCGGGTCGGTCACTGCGAAGTCGAAGCCGGTCCCGGCGGCCCAGTAGTAGACGTCGCCGCGCGGACTCTCGCGCCGCTCGTAGAGGTCGTTCAGCCCGTGGAGGTTCATCGGGCAGACGACGATCTCGGGATCGTCGATCGGACGTCCTTTCTCGACGCGCGGGACGTTGATGTTCACGCACGAGTGCCGGGTGAGCAGGCCGCTCGCGATCACACGTTCGAGCGCGGAGCGGCCGAGCCGGGCCGCGCGGTCGAAGTCGGGCGTGCCGGCTCCGATGTGCAGGCTGATCGCGACCGCCGGGATGCCGAGGAACGCGGCTTCGATCGCCGCGGCGACGGTGCCGGAGTAGATCACGTTGACGCCGACGTTCGCGCCCACGTTCATCCCGGACACGACGACGTCGGGCCGCGTCCGCGCGCCGTAGCGCTCCGGCCAGAGCGACGCCAGCGCGACCTTCACGCAGTCGGCCGGGCGCCCGTCGACCGCGACTCCGATGAAGTGCGGCTTCATCTCGACCGAGCCGGCCATGAGGGGCTTCCAGAACGTCACCCCGTGGCTCGCCGCCGACTGGACGGTCTCCGGCGCAACCGCGAAGACGTCCTCGCAGAACGGCTCCAGGGGCGGGTCGCCGAGCCCCTTCAACGCGTCATGCATGGCGATGATGCCGGGGGCCCGGATCCCGTCGTCGTTCGTGAGGAGGATGCGCATGGGTGGAGACGGTAGGAGTCGGCGCGGCGCGGACCAACGACGAAACGTCGCGTGGTCGCCCGCGCACCGGCGCCGACGGGGTACGGAGCGCCGCGAGGAAGCGCCTGTCCCGCACCAGGGGATGGACATCTCGCCGCCAATGCCGACAATCTGCGCGGTTCGAAACCCGTCAGAGCCGCCGGAGCGAGACCATGCACCGTTCACCGACCTCCATCTCTGTCCTGGCCCTCGCCGTCCTCCCGTTCTCGTCCGGCTGTTTCATGGGAATCGGCAAGTCGGGCGCCGACCTCGAGCTGGGCGTGCCGACGATGGACGTGGCGCTCGTGCTGGATCGCAGCTCCTACGGGATGGGCGCCCCGATCGTGGCCGAGGTGACGGTGACGAACACCGGGGACAAGACGGTCTCGGTTCCGCGGCCCGGGCGCGACACGATCGACTTCTACCTCCGTCCGGTCTCGGCGACCGATCCGCGCCACACGCAGAAGGTCGCGTGGGCGCTCGAGGAGCCGGAGTTCGTCTCCCTCGAGCCCGGCACGTCGGATCAGCGCAAGTTCGCGTTGAACCTCGCGACGAAGGAGGCCGGCGAGTACGTGATCCACGCGGTCTATCGGACCGAGCCCGATCCGTCCCTCGAGCTCGCCGCCGCCACCGTCACGTCCCCGGGCGTGCCGATCACCGTCGATGCATCGTTCGTCGTTTTCGAACGCGACGGGATGGGCCTGATCACCGAGAGCGAGGCGAAGCGGGTCGCCACCGAGTTCTTCCACCGGGACGCACTCCGCGCCGAGGCCCGGCTCGTGAAGGACGAGCGCATCCGAATGCACATATGGTGGGTCACGGTCTACTACGCGTCGCCGGCCGACGACGGCTCGGTGTTCGGCTCCTGCCTGATCGACCCGTTCCTCGGCCACGTCCGCTCGAAGGCGACGAAGCCGGTGCCGCCGCCCACGGCTACTCCTCCGGGTGCACCGGCAGGTGCGCCGGGTGCACCGGCAGGTGCGCCGGCGAGTGTGCCGGGCCAACCGATCAGCCAGGCGGCGGCGGATCCTCGCGACCGTCGAACTGCGAAATGAAGTCGACGACGTTGCCGTCGATGTAGTCGTACGTCGCGAAGAAGTTCGACGTCAGGTCGGACAGGTTGTTCTGGTTGATGACCGACTTGAAGATGCCGACGTTCTCGATGAAGATCGACCTCGGCTCGGCCGCGTACGACTCGACGCGGATGTTGAACATGCCGCGGTTCTCGTCCGTCTGCGGAAAGACCATCCGCACGCCCATGATCTGCGGCAAGCGCTGCAGGCAGGCGAAGTCCTCCTCCTCCATGTTCAGCAGCGATCGCGAGATGAACTCGCGGGAGTCGTAGAAGTTCCTCGCGTTGACGAGCGACCGGACGATGAAGTTCTGGATCAAGAACTGCCCGACGTTCAGGATCTGGAACGAAAGCCCGCAGAGCCGCGCCACGCGGTCCTGGAAGTCCTCGCGGCTGATGCCGGAGATCTCCTCGCGCACCTGGAGCCGGTCGGGCAGGAACGTGGCGCTCGAGACCATGTTCACCTGCGTTTGTGGGTTCGACAGCGCGGCCCCACCCGGAATCAGCGTGAAATTCTGGTACTGGCAGCGGTCGTCGCCGAACGCGAGCGAGTGCACGCGCTGGAGATCAGCCGGCTGGTGCTGCTTCGGCGGGTGGATCAACTCGGCCAGGTAAGCGATGCTGCGCAGGGGATAATCCATGGCGCGACCCTCGATTTCATCTCAGACGTCGAACCGGGCGATTATTTCGCCTCCCCGTTCCCGGGGCAAGAGCCCACCGCCATGCCGCGGCCGCCGATTCAGCTCATCGCCCCCTGCGCGTCGACGATCTTGTCGACCAGGCCGTAGGTGACGGCCTCCTCGGCCGACAGCCAGAAGTCGCGGCTCGCATCCTTGACGATCTTCTCGGCGGGAGTGCCGGTCTCGGCGGACACGATCGCGTTGTAGCGATTCCGCATCTTGATGATCTCCTTGGCGGTGATCTCGAGGTCCGACGCCTGCCCCTGCGCGTAGGTCGACGGCTGGTGGATCAAGAACCGCGAGTTCGGCAGGCAGAACCGGTGTCCCTTGTCGCCGCCGAGGTAGATGATGACCGCGGCCGACGCGGACAGGCCGGCGCAGATCGTCCGCACCGGCGCCTTCACGAACTTCATCATGTCGTAGATCGCGAACCCCGAGTCCGCGTCGCCCCCGGGCGAGTTCACGTAGACGTCGATCGGCCTCGAGGGATCCTCGTGCGACATCACCAGCAGCCGCGCCGAGACCTTCTCCATCAGCCCCTTGTCGACGGCCTGGGCGATCAGGATCGTCCGGGCCTCGATGAGCTTCTTTGCGATGAAGTCGCCGCGCTGACCGGCTGCGGCCGGAGCGCACTCCTCGTCGTCTTCGTTCATGCGCAAGGCGCGATCGTCCTGAACCATGAGAGCCTCCGCTCCTCGAATATCCAACCACCGTCCGGAACCCCGTTTTAGGCACGGACGCCGCTCAAGCAAGCGGTCTCGACCCTTATCGGCCATCCGTCTCCTGGACCTCAGCGGGCCGTTGGGCCGCGGGCGGCCGGGAGGCGCCGCCCGATTCGCCGGGACCGGCGGGCCCGTCGGACGGCCCCTTCTGTCGAAACTCGCCCCCTCCTGCCCCCACATAGCCGAGCTCTTCCAGCCAATCCATGAAGTTCTCGACCGCCTCCTCCGAGATCGCGGCCGGCGTGCTCGGCTCGCGGAACCCTTCGTCGTGGGATTCGATCGTGGTTTCCGCCGGCCGGCGCGCGAACAGCTCCGGCTTCAACGCGTTCCGCATCAGGCTGCCACCGGTCGCGATCTCCATGTGGCGCGCGAGCGGGATGCCGAGCAGGTGATGAACGACCGGAGCCACCTCGGCGACGCGGCCCAGCAACGCCATCTCCGCGCCGCTCTTCTCGTCCAGGATCGCCTCGCTTCCCACCGGCCGGACGTCAGGTCCCGCCAGGATCACGACGCCGGCGGGACCGTCCTTGTGGTGCCCGGACAGGCCGGTCGGATCCGGCTGGCGGGTGGCGACCGCGTGGAACCCGTGGTCCGAGCAGATGATCACGTTCGCGTCGGCCGGCGCCGCCGCGAGCACCTCGCCGATCATGCGATCCGCCTGGACGTAGAACCCGTCGATCACGCCCTTCAGCAGGTCGGTCGGCTCGGCAGGGACCTCGTAGAAGTACTCCTCCGGGTACTTGTAGCGCCAGAACCGATGGCTCGAGACGTCGGGCCCGCCGAGGTAGACCATCGTCAAGTCGGGTCGAAAGCCCTCCTTCGCGAGCACGTGCGTCGCCACCGCGGTGAACGCTTCGTCGGCCTGGATCGACCACGCGGCATGACCCACGAGCTCGCGATCGAGGGCCTCGAGCCGCTCGAGGTCGAGCGCGCCGAAGTAGCGCTTGCGCAGATCCTCCATCGCGGGCGCGGAGACCGTTCGCTCCACGACGGGGTAGATCTCGTCGATCAGGTCCCGCGGCCAGGTCTGGTCCTCGAGGTCGCGCATCAAGTTCCCCTTCCAGAGCTTCGTGTTCTGTCCCGCGGCCGAGTACGGCGCGACCATGTAGCCGTGGATCTCCTCCGCCGGATAGGTGACCCACCAGCCGACGCAGAGCGTCTCGAGCCCGTATTCGCTCGCCACGTTCCAGAGGGCGCGCCCGCGTCGCGAGTTCGAAGTGAACGGGCGGCCGGTCTGCGGATCGAGGAAGTCGACCACGCGGTGGTGCTTGGGCAGCTTCCCCGTCGCGATGGTCGTCCAGATCGCCGGCGACAGGGCCGGCTCGAGCGTGAACAGGTACCCGGCCGCGCCGCGCTCGACGAGCTTCCGCAGGTTCGGCATCTTCCCCTCGCGGATCAACGGCTTCAGCACGCGCCACTCGAGCCCGTCGACCCCGATCAGCACGACCGGACGCTCCGGATGCGCTTCTTTCCGGTCGGCGCACGCGAACAAGGCGCACGCGGCCACGAGCCAGGGAGCTCGCGATCCTCGTCGTTTCATTTCGACCTCATGCCAAGGTGGTTGTTCTCGGGGCTCCAAAGCAGGAACCGGTAGAGCGGCACCATCGACTGGAACTCTGCCGCGACGGTCGCCAAGAACGACGGATCGCGGAGGACCGGATCGTCCTTCGCGATCGACCGCGTCACGTGGATCCGGTGTCGACCGGCCTCGAAGTAGCGGAAGAACTCGAACAGATCGTCCCACTTCAGGCTGCCGCACGGGTAGCGCTTCTTCCAATCGTGCAGCATCAACGCGTACCCGCCCTTCACCTCGTTGAGGACGCGCGCGAACTCCTCCGCCCCCTCCCGCGTCGACGCCTTCCCCTTCGCGTTCTGCGTGTCCCACCACGCCCGCTCGTGGACGCGCAGCCCGAGCTCGATCCCGTCGAAGTCGATCGCCAGACGCAGGTTCACGTGGACGTAGGACGCGTCGGTGTCGGACGCGAACTCGACCCCGAGGAGGTCGCGCAGCGTCTTCTTCGCCTTGTCGGACGGTGAGAGGTAGAGCCAGAGCGAGTCGACGCGGTTGCCGTTGTAGACGTAGGGGTTGTGGATCGAGGTGCGGAGGACCAGGTCCTCGCCCGCTTGCTTCACGGCGTGGCGCAGCGACTCGCCGATTCGATGGAGCTTGCGCTTCACCCGCAGGCGCTCGCCGTTGGCGTCTGGGTCGCTCCATTTGTGGCGCTCGAACGCGAGGAAGTCGGTCGCCACGAACGGCGGCAGCTCCTCGAGCGGGGTCGCGGTCATCTTGGCCATCCGTGCGATTCTCGGCGAACCGCCGGATCGACTCAACCCAGGAGAACGCCGAAAACGAAGACGCGGCCGCGACGCTGCACCTCCCGAGCCTCGGGCAACCGCGCGAGCCTCGGTTCTCGCCCCTTCTCCGGCGGGCTCACTCGCCCGCAGCGGCCGAGGGCGTCACCGTCACCAGGAAGCCGCAGCTCGTGTCGCCCCCCGCGAACAGCTCGTCGAACCGGATCTCCCACCCTTCGAGCGATCGGACCGGCTCGTCGAGCGTCGGACCGTCCCGGCGGCGGAGGTCGGCCGCCGCCCGTTCGGCGATTCGCGTCTGCTTCCGATCGAGCGTGCTCGCGACCAGCTCGCCGGTCAGACCGATGACGGCCGCGGGACGGTCGCGCGCCGCGAGCAACGCGAGAAGGATGCGGCGCTGCTGCGAGAGACGCCCGCGCATCTCCCGCTCGGCCTGCTGCTCCGCGTCGAGCGCCTGGTTCAACTGCGCGGCCACGACCCCGAGCTCGTCCGCCGGCATGGTCGCGGCGCGGCGCGTCCGGTCGCCGGCCGCGATCGCCTGCGCGACCGATCGGAGGTCCTGTAGCCGGCGAAGCAACACGCGCTGGAGCTCCCGGGAGATGAACGCCAGGGAGAGCAGCGCGAGGGTGACGAGAAGGCCGAGCAGCGTGGCGCGGTCGGACGCTCGCTCGCGCAGCGTCTGATCGGCCTCGAGCATGGCACGATGGTTCATCTGGAGAAGGCGCAAGAGGTCCACCGCGAGCGCGTCGAGAAGAGGTCGGACTTCGCGTGCATACGTCTGCATCGGCCGGTCCGGGCGCTCCGTCATCAATCGGCCTCGAGCCTCGCGGTACCGCTCGAACCCGGCGAAGAGCGCGTCGAGGAGCTCGCGCTCGCCGGGCAACGTCACGTTCCGCTTCGCGTCGCCGAGCGCGGCGAGAAACGCATCCTCCGACGCAGCCAGGTCGACGTCGGCCTCGGTCTCATCGAGCAGCGACGCGGCGATGCTCCCCTCGAACTCGCCGACGGACTTCAGCATCTCCATCGCGTGCCGCACGCTCAGGAAGTTCTCGGCGAGCACGGTGCCGACGGTACGCCCCAGGTCGTGGAATCCGACCGCGGCGCCGCCGGCGGCGATCAACAGCAGCGTGATCAGGTAGCCGTATCCGAAAAGGATGCGCGTCTGGATGTTCATTTCATCAGGCCAGCGCCGCGAGGCGGCGGATCGCGTCGGCGGGTCCGATCACGAGCAGCACGTCGCCGCTCACCAGCCGTTCGCGGCCGTCGATCGTCGCGTCGATCTGCTTGTCGCGGCGGATCGCGGCGACCGTGACCCCGAATCGCCGCCGCACGTCGGCATCGACCACCGTCTGGCCGGTGAGCGCCTCCGGGCATTCGATCTCCGCCGCCTCGATCCCGCCGCCGATCCGGAACCGCTCGAGGACGCTCGGCTGCGCCACCCGAAGCGCCACGCGCTTGCCCATTTCGGCCTCGGGGTTCACCACCTCGTGGGCCCCGACCGCCTGCAGCACGCGCCCGTGCAGTTCGCTGACGGCGCGGGCCACGATGCGCACGACGCCGATCTGGCGCAAGAGCGCCGTAGTCAGGATCGATGCCTCGATGGCGCCGGTGCCGATCGCGACCACCACGCAGCTCAACCGCTCGAGGCCGAGCTCGCGCAGCGCGGACTCGTCCGTGGTGTCGAGGACCAGCGCGTGGTCGATCTCCTCGGCAACGTGCTGGACCTCGACCTCGCTACGGTCGATCGCCAGCACCGGGTGCCCGGCGTGCGCGAGCGACAGCGCCACCGTCCGACCGAACAGGCCGAGGCCGATCACCGCGAACTCCGTGGACATGCGCGCATCCTCCTTGTGTTGTGGTCCGTGCGGACCCGTCATCCGACCATCAGGCGGGCCTCGGGGTGGACGGCGCGGCCGCCCGATCGCCTCGCGATCAGGAGCGCCGCGCTGAGCGGGCCGATCCGGCCGAGCAGCATCAGCACCACGATGATCGCCTTGCCGAACCCGTCGAGGCCGGCCGTGGCGCCGAGCGAGAGCCCGACCGTGCCGAACGCGCTGACCGCCTCGAACAGCGCCGCCTCGAGCGAAACCTCCTGCGTGGTGAGGAGAGCGAACGTGCCGAGGAACGTCAGCAGCACCGCGAGCACGCCGATCGCCGTGCTGCGGAAGATCGTTTCGACCGGGACCGCACGTCCGAGAACCGTGACGCGGGCCTTGCCGGTCGCGAGCGCAGGGATCGCCGACAGCAGCACCACCGCGGTCGTCGTCTTGATGCCGCCGCCCGCTCCGCCCGGCGACGCGCCGATCAGCATCAACGCCATCATCGCCACGGACGTGCCGGGCGCGAGCCGCTCCAGTTCGATCGAGTTGAACCCGGCGGTCCGCAGCGTAACGCTCTGGAACAGCGCGTTGATCGCCTTGTCGAAGGCGCTCAGGCCGGCGAGCGAATGATGCCATTCGGCGGCCGCGAACCAGAGCGCGCCGCCGAACGTCAGCACCGCCGACGCCACGAGCACGACGCGTACGTGGGTCCCCACGCCAGATCGCGCGCGGCGTCGGACGGCGAACCACAGCGCGGACAACACTCCGAACCCGACGCCGCCGAGGGAGATGAGCGCCGCGACCGTGAGCAGGATCGTCGGATCGTGGCGGAAGCGGATCATCGAGTCGGAATGGAGGGAGAAGCCGGCGTTGCAGAACGCGGAGACAGCGTGGAACACCGCGTGCCACGCCGCCTCGCCGGAGGGAACGCCGCTCGTCCAGAGCGCGGTCCCGAGCACCGCCGCGCCGGCCGCCTCGATGAGGAGCGTCGAGAGGATGATGAAGCGGATCAGCGGAATGCTCGAACGCGTGGAGTCGACGTCCAGCAACTCGCTGATCGCGCGGCGCCCGCGCAGGCCGAAGCCCCGCCCGACCGCGAGTGCCGCAAACGCAGAGAGCACCATGATGTTCCAGCCGCCGACCTGGATCAGCAGCAGGATCACCGCCTGGCCGAAGCGCGAGAAGTCGTGCGGCGTGTCGAGCACGACGAGCCCGGTCACGCACGCCGCGCTCGTCGCCGTGAAGACCGCGTCGACGGCGGTGATCGGCGTCCCCGTCGCACTCGACGCGGGGAAGCTGAGCAGCACCGCGCCGACCGCGATCAGCGCCACGAACGCGCCGAGCATGAGGGCCGCGGGGTTGCGGTAGAAGTGGCGAACGAAGTCCTGGAACGTCGGCCGCTGGATCACGATCAAGCCGAGCAGGACCGCCTGGGCGACGCCGAGCATGCCGATGGCCGCGTCCGGACGCGAGGCCAGCAGAACCGCCCCGACCACGGCCAGACCGGCGGGGAGGATCGCCGGATGCCGCGCCTGAACGAGCCGGAGGGCCAGACCCCGGATCCACCAGAGGGCCGCCCCGTTCAGGGCGAGGCACATGACCTGCCCGGGCACGCGGCCGCCGAGCTGGTACCCGATCACGACGATCGTCGCGAGCAACGAGACCCCGAGCAGGTGGCGGGCGGCGGCGCCCTCCACGATCATCCAATCGTCGACCGGGCCGGTCGGCGCGTTCCACGGCGCGGCCCGGGGCGCGCGGAAGATCGCTTGCCCGAGGAGGATCACGTGCCACAGGATCACGCCGCCCGCGACGACCGGATCGCCGGAGAGCGCCGCGACGAACACGCCGGCGTTGACCGAGTAGACGATCGACGCGAGGATCGCGCTCGCCGGTCGATTGCGCCGGCGGAGCACCGCCGCGGCGGCGGCAAGCAGCGCCACCAAGATCGAGTACCCAACCCCGAAGCCGGTCACCGAAGCCGTGGCCCCGAAGTACCCGCCCGGGTAGTCGACGGTGAACTGACCGAGCACGCCGATCGCGACCGCGCCGAGGAGGCGCGCACGATCGAGCCGCACCAGGGCCGCCGAGTCGCGCCTACGGGCCATGACGAGGGACCTTCGCGCCGGCCGAGCCGAACCGCGCCGTGGAACCTGTTCGAACGACGGCGACGCACGGCTTGCGACGGGGTGGCGGCGGGCACGGGCAGCGGCTCATCTCGACATCGTACGGAGCGCGCCGCGCCGCGGCAGCCTCCGACTCGACGTCGCGCGAGTCGTCGGGCGAACCCCTGCCGCCCGTAGGGCGAACTTTACGCACTCGGTGTGCACGGCTAACCTGACGTCCCTCCGAGCTTCGAACCGGAACGACCATGCAGTACTCGAAGACGGTCTGGCTGGACGGCCGCCTCCAACCTCTCGCCGACGTGAGGGTCCCCTTTTTCACGCACTCGCTCCACTACGGATTCGGCGTCTTCGAAGGGATCCGCGCGTACGCCCAGGCCGGGGGCGGCTCCGCGATCTTCCGCCTCTCCGAGCACGTCCGGCGCCTCCTCGCGTCCGCGAAGATGTGCCTCATCCAGGTCCCGATCGAAGCCGACGTGATCCACCGCGCGTGCCTCCGAGTCGTGGCGGAGAACGAGCTCGACGCGTGCTACGTCCGTCCGTTGGTCTGGATGGGTGAAGGTCCGATGGGCCTCGGCTCGACCACGAACCCGATCCACGTCGGGATCGGAGCATTTCCTTGGGGCGCGTACCTCGGCGACGAAGCGGTCCACACCGGCATCCGATGCTGCATCTCGCCGCTCGCTCGCATCTCCGGCCGGCGCCACCTGGCGCGAGCAAAGATCTCGGGCCAGTACGTCAACTCGATCCTCGCCAATCGCGATGCACATCTCGCCGGCTACGACGAGGCGATCCTCCTCGACGACGACGGCAACGTGGCCGAAGGCCCCGGCGAGAACATCTTCGCGATGATGGACGGCGTGCTCTACACGCCGCCGCTGTCCGCGCCGATCCTTCCGGGAATCACCCGCGCGACGATCCTCCAGCTCGCGCGCGAGCGCGGCGTTCCAACCCGCGAGGAGTCGTTTCCGCGCGAGGCGCTCTACGCGGCGGACGAAGTATTCCTGACCGGGACCGCCGCCGAGGTGACACCGGTGCGCGAGGTCGACGGGCGCGTGGTCGGAGCGGGGCGGCCCGGTCCGGTCACGCGAACGATGATCGACGCGTACCGCGCGATCGTGACCGGCGCCGACCCGAGCCACCCCGAATGGCTCGCGACCGTGCCGGCGAAAGAGACCGCGTGAGCCGACCGAGCGTCCGGATCGAGCCCGACGAGATCGTGCTCCGTGACGAGTCGTTCGTCCTGTTCAAGGTCACGAACGACCACGCGCCGGCGATCCTGCGACGCCTGTCCGCGCTGCCATCGCCGTTCCAGATGGTCGTACGAGAGCTGGACAAGACGACGTTCCTGCTCGCCGACGCGGACCTTCTCGAGGTCGGCGACCTGGCACGGACCCGCGTCGCCGAACTCGTCCCGTACCGCGTGCTGACCTTCACGCCGGCGCTGCCCTGGACTCTCGTCGGGTTCCTCGCCCGCGTCACGACGCTGCTGGCCGAGCACGAGATTCCCCTCGGCGCGATCGCGGCCTACGATCAGGACCATCTCTTCGTCCGTTTCGACCTCGCCGAGCGTGCCCACGCGATCCTCGTCGGCGCGGCGCGGGACGGGCGGCTCCCTTAGACCGGGTCCGATCCCTGGGAATGGCGACATGGCGCGTATCGAACCGTTCTGCGGCTACCGGTTCTTCGATCCCGAGACGGGTGACTCCGACCGTTGCGCGGCTCCACCGTACGACGTGCTCGACGACGAGGAACGCGCCCTGTTCGCCGCCCGCTCGACCGCCAACGTCGTTCACCTGACCCTGCCGGTCGAGCGGAACGGCCACGATCCATACGCGAGCGCGGCGAAGCTCCTCGCGGAGATGATCGCCGACGGGCGGCTCCGCCGCGACCCGGAGCCGTCGTTCTACACGCAGGACGTCACGTTCGACGGTCCCGACGGCCGGCCGCTGGTGCGCAACGGGCTCGTGGCCCGCGTCGAGATCGAGGCGATCGGGGAGGGGTCGATCCGCGGCCACGAGGAGGTCCAAGCCAAGCCGATCGAGGACCGCTACCGCCTGCTTGCCGCCACCGAGGCCAACCTCGAACCGGTCTACTTCATCTATTCCGATCCCGGCGGCCAGGTCGATCGTCTCCTCCAGACGACGCGCGACCAGCCGCCGCTGACGACGGCAAACGTCGAGGGAGCGAGATTCGAGCTGCGTCGCGCCGGTCCCTCCGCGACGGCGGCCGTGCGCGAGCAGCTCGCGGAGGCCGTCCTGTACATCGCCGACGGGCATCACCGCTTCACGGTCGCGCACCGCTTCGCGAACGAACGCGGCCACGACCTCCCCGGCGCGCGGTTTCGCCTGGCCGTCCTGGTGCGCGCCGAGGACGAGGGCGTCGTCATCCTCCCCACCCACCGCTTCGTCCACGACCTCCCTCCCGCCGCCGCGGCCGCGATCCGTTCGCGGCTCGACTTCGGGTTCCAACTGGAACCCGTCGCCCCCGAGGGGATCCTCGACGCGATCCAACGGCGGACGGCGCCGGCGGCCTTCGGCGTCTGGGATCGAAGGCGGAACGTCAGCTTCCTGGCGACACCGACGGGGGAGGTCTGGCGCGCACTCTCGTTGATCGCGGAACCGCTCCGCCGTCTCGACGTCACCGTGCTGCACCGATACCTGCTCGAGCCGCAACGGCTCGGGCATCGGGTCGAGACCAAGTACGTCCGCGGCGAGGTCGACCCGATCGGTCGCGCCGAGATCGAGGACGTGCCGCTGGCGTTCTTCCTGTCCGCGCCGACCATCCAATCGGTGATCGAGGTGTCCGACGAGAGGCTCTTCATGCCGACGAAGTCGACGTACTTCTCGCCGAAGGCGGCGTCGGGCCAGGTGCTCGTTCGATTCGCCGACGCGGATGGAGGCGCATGACGGATCGGTTCCGTCGGATCGGCGGAGTCGCTCGCGCCACGTTGGTCGCGAGCATGGCGCTCGCCGGCTGCGTCACGCTCTGGCCGAGCTCGATCGATCGGCACACGACGGTGCAGTTCCTCGCGCCGGACGGGGGCGGAACGTTCTGCATCATCCGGACGGACGGCGACGCGGTCGCGGCCCTGTCGCTGACCGACTCGACCGACCTCCGCCCGCTCACCCGCTTTCTCGATCGGCGCGGGCTCGACACCGTCGACGCGCTCGTCTTCCTGGTGCGGCCGCGCGAATCGATCGCTCTCCCCGCCGGTTTTGCCTGGCGCGCCGTCGTCGGTCCGGCCGGCGCGGGCGAGCCGATCGTGGCCGCCGACCCTCGCGCGCCGGCCCTCGACGTGGTCGTCGACGACCACCGCGTCACCCTGGCCGACGTCACGATGAAGGTCCAGCGAATCGGGACGGCGGCGGATGGGGCCACCGGGGCTATCGCGGTGGAGGTCCGTCACGGCGGGAATCGTCTGCTCGTCGCCCCCGCGATCGACGAGGCCGAGGCGTGGATGCGGGCCAACGCGGGCGCGGAGGACGTCGATCTGGCCGGCGTCGTCGCACCGGAAGTCGGCGCACGGCTCGCCGCCGCTCTTCCCCGCGCGTTCGTGGTCGTGCGCCCGCGGGTCGGGGAGCCGCCGCCGAGCCGTGCCTCGGCTGATCCGCGTCTCCTTCCGCTTGGGCCGGATGACCGCGTCGCCCTCATCTCGGAAGACGCCGGGTTGAGCGCGGTCGGCGAGGACCGGGACTCGTGAGGCTCCTGCTCTCGACCGGCGAAGTGTCCGGCGAACACCACGCGGTTCGTCTGCTCCGCGAGCTCGCGGCGCGCGACCCCTCGATCACGTTCGACGCCTTCGGCGGCCGCAACCTCGAGGCGGCCGGCGCGCGCCTGCTCTATCCGTTGACCGATCTCGCCGTCCTCGGCTTCGCCAAGGTGTTCGAGAACCTGGGCCGGTTCATCGGCGTGCTGAAGGAGTACGACCGATACCTCGAGCGTGAGCGACCGGACGGCGTCGTCCTGCTCGATTATCCCGGTCTGCACCTCCGGTTCGCGATCCTCGCGAAGCGCCGGGGGATCCCGGTCATCTACTACATCTGCCCCCAGCTCTGGGCATGGGCGCCGTGGCGGGCACGGCGGTTCGCGGCGACCGTCGATCACGCGCTGACGATCCTCCCGTTCGAGGAGGAGTACTTCCGCCGCCGCGGCATCGATGCGCGGTACGTCGGACACCCGGCGGCCGACGAACTCGACGCCCGCGTCGCGACGGCCGCGGACGAGCGGCTCGCGGGCGAGGTCGCCGGCGCCGGGCCCGCGATCGCGCTCCTGCCGGGCTCGCGACCGCAGGAAGTCGACGCGAACCTGGCGCTGATGCTGCAGGCGAGCCGGCGGATTCGCGCCGAGCATCCGACCGCCACGTTCTACCTCCCGCAGGTTCGGGACGACGCGGCCGAGGCATGCCGGGCACCGCTCGCCGCCGCGCCCGACCTGGACGTGCGGCTCGTACGAGCAGTGACGCCCGTCCTGCGAAACGCTCGGTTCGCGCTGGTCGCGTCCGGAACCGCCACGTTCGAGGTCGCCTTCCACGGCGTACCGATGGTCGTGATCTACCGCGTCACCCGCACGCAGCGACGGCTCGGCCGCCAGCTCCTCACCGTGCCGTGGATCTCCCAAGTCAACCTCATCGCGGGCCGGCTGCTCGTTCCCGAGTTCGTCACCGACGGCGAGCCGGTCGACGAGATCGCCGCGGCCTGCCTCGAGCGGATCGGCGACACCGAGACGCGCCGCCGATCCGTCGACGCGCTGACGCGGGGGCTGAAACCCGCGTTCCGGAAAGGAGCGAGCGCCCGAGCCGCGGACGCGATCCTCGCCGCGCTCGACGCGCCGGGTCGAACCGGAAGCAGCCGTGCAGCCGGCGCGCCGTATCAGGACCCCGTCCAGTCGTCGTAGAAAAAGTCGAACGGAGGGAGCGAGCGGGGCGTGGGGTCGGGCGCCGCTTCTTGGACATCCGTCTCGGGCCGTCACGTGTGGGCATGGTTACCCAGTTCGCCCCACCGCGTCGCGCGCACATTCGGACACTGAAATGCTAAGTGACCCGGGAGGGGTCGCGATCAGTGCCGGAAACAGGTAGGCTGTCGAGCTGGCCAGCGATGGCCGTTCTCGGTGGCGGAGGACTTTTCTTGCTGCATGAGTTCATCACCACCAACCGTCAAGCGATCTTGGCCCGCACGCGCACACAGGTTGCCAGCCGGGCAGCGCCTGCGCCGACGTTCGAGGAGCTGGAAACGGGTATCCCGGCCTTTCTCGATCAGCTCGTCGGCATGCTGCGCGACCATCAATCCGGCAGCGGTGCGATGGACGAAAGCGCAACGCTCCACGGTCGGAACCGTTTGCACATGGGTTTCACCCTCGCCCAGGTCGTGCATGACTATGGCGACGTCTGCCAAGTCGTGACGGAACTCGCGATGGAACTGGACGCTTCCATCACGACGGAGGAGTTCCGGACTCTCAACCGATGCCTCGACAATGCCATCGCGAATGCGGTGACCGAGTACGCGCGTCGGCGCGAGGTCTCGATCTCCCATGACGAGGTCGAGCGCCTCGGCATTCTCGCGCACGAGCTGCGGAACCACCTGAACACAGCCGTCCTCGCATATGACATTCTCAAGCGGGGGACGGTCGGGATCGGCGGCAGCACGGGTGCGGTGTTGGGGCGCAGCCTCTCCGGGTTGCAGAACCTCGTGGACCGCACGCTCGCCGAAGTCCGGCTCGACGCGGGGGTTTGCAACCCCGAGCGGATCGACGTGCCCGCGTTCTTGCAGGAGATCGAGTTGGCCGGCGCCATCGCAGCCGAGGCTGGAGGCATGTCCTTGTCGGTCGATCTCGGCGAGGCGGGGGTCGAGGTCGAATCGGATCGACAGCTGCTCGGATCGGCGGTCTCGAACCTGCTTCAAAACGCGTTCAAGTTCACGCGCCCGAACGGACACGTGTCGCTGCGCAGCAGCGCTAGCGACGATCGGGTGCTCATCGAAGTCGAGGACGAATGCGGCGGTCTGCTCCCCGAGGTGACCGGCGAGCTGTTCCGGACGTTCCATCTCGTGGGCCGCGACAAATCCGGTCTCGGGCTCGGTCTCATGATCAGCCGACGAGCGGTCGAGTCGATGGCGGGAACGTTGCGCGCACACAACGTGGGCCGCACCGGCTGCGTGTTCACGGTCGATCTGCCGCGGCAGCCGGCGCTCACCGTCGGCTAAGGGCGTGCGATCGCGCCGACGTCGCGGCCCGTCCGATGTCGGCGGGGTCGCGGGCGCTCGTGGGCGCGATTGCCACCGAGCCCGGTTGTCGCCATACTTCCATGTCGGAGAATGACTTGGGCGGGTCTTCCCGAACTGGAATTCGCGTGAATAAAACGACGGACTCTGGCGCAGATGACGCCGTGAACAGCACCGCCGACGCGAGCGACATCCGCATCATTCGCGAGGTCCAAGCCGGGCACCGCGAGGCGTTCGAGTCCTTGGTTCGGAAGTACATGCGACGCGCCCACGGAATCGCCCTTCAGTTCGTCCACAACAGCGAGGACGCACTCGACCTTTCTCAAGACGCGTTTCTCAAGTCGTTCAACGCGATCGGGAGGTTCGACACCGACCAACGCTTCTTTCCGTGGTTCTATCGGATCCTGAAGAACACCTGCCTGACGTTCCTCAAGCGCCGCGGTTTGGTTCGGCGCTTCTCGATCAGCAGCGGCTGGACCGACGACGAGCCCGACTACGAGCTGGTCGATCCGCGCGCCGTCCAGCCGCACGCCGTCATCGTGTCGGGCGAACTGCGCGACGAGTTCTGGGAGGCCTACAACCGCCTCTCGTTCCGGGACAAGGAGATCCTGGCGCTGCGTCACTTCCAGGAGATGTCGTACCAGGAGATCGCCGATACCCTCGTGATCCCGATTGGAACCGTCATGTCGCGGCTCTTCCACGCGCGCCGAAAGCTGCGGGAACGCCTGGAGCCTCACCTGGGGTAGCCGATGGACGACCGCGAGAATTTCCGAGTTCAGATGATGGGCTTCCTCGACGACGAGCTCGGAGACCGAGAGCGCCGCGAGTTCCTCGAGCGTTGCTACGCGGATGCCGAGCTCGCGGCGGAGCTGGCCCAGTATCGACGGCTCGTCGAGATCACCAACTCGATGCGGCTGCGCGAACCCGAGGACTACGAGTACGAACGGATCTTCTCGCGCGTTGCCGCGCGCGTCGAGCGGCACCTCGGACTCGTCTTCCTCGGCGTGGGGACGCTGATCATCGGCGTCTGGTCGCTCGTCGAGATCTTCTTCTCGTCGATGCGGATGCCGTACAAGATCGGCTTTGGCATCGCGCTGCTCGGGGCGAGCCTGCTGGTGTCATCCGTGGTCCGCGTCTGGGTTCGCCTGCGCCGCCTCGACCGCTACCAGGGAGTCTGTCGCTGATGCTGATCTCGACGACGGAGACGATCCACGGCAAACGCATCGTGAAGACCCTCGGCCTGGCGACGGGAACCGTCACGCGTTCGCCGGGGTTCGTGCGCGGCGTGATCGCCATGATCAAGAACCTGCTCGGCGGCGAGCTCCAGGAGTTCACCAAGACCATCGCCGAAGCACGCGAGCAGTCCCTCGACCGCATGAGGGAGCAGGCCCGCTCGCTCGGCGCGAACGCGGTGGTCAGCGTCCGCTTCTCGTCCGCGGAGATCGCAAGCTACGCGGCGGAGATCCTGGTCTACGGCACGGCGGTGGTCGTGGAGGACGAGGCGGCGGGGAAGTCGCAGGGTCCATAAGTTCGAGGCACGCGCCCCGCGAGCCCGGCGACGCTCCCGCTCAGGCGGGGTTCGGCAACAGCGCCGGCAGCACCTCGGCCGCCCGCCCCAGCACGGTGACGTCCGCGATCGACGACAGCGCCGACGGCTCGACGTTCACCTCGATGACGGCGGCTCCGCGCCGACTCGCGACGCGGGCGATGGACGCGGCGGGCTCGACGACGCCGGAAGTGCCGACGACGAGGACGAGGTCGGCCCATGCCGCCGCGTGGAACGCGTCGCCGATCCGCGTCACCGGCTCGCCGAACCAGACGACCCCCGGACGGAGGAAGGCGCCGCAGGCCGAACACCGCGGAATCCCCGACTCGTGGGGGTCCTCGTCGCGCTCGAAGTCGCAGTCGAGACAGCGATCGATCATCAGCCGGCCGTGCAGCTCGATCACGTTCGGCGATCCGGCCGCGCGATGGAAACCGTCGACGTTCTGCGTCACCAGGACGAGCCCCGGACGCGCGCGGCCGTACGCGGCAAGTGCGTGATGCGCGGCGTTCGGGACGCAGCGGCGGACGCGATCGCGGCGCCACCGATAGAACTCCCAGACAAGCGCCGGGTCGCGCCGGAACGCGTCGACGTGGGCGAGTTCCTCGGGACGGTGGTTCCTCCACAGACCGTCCGCGCCGCGAAACGTGGGGACGCCGCTCTCGGCGGACACGCCGGCCCCCGTCAGCGCGAGAGGACGGGACGACGCCGCGACCAGCGAGCGCGCCCGAGCGAGATCGTGGTCACGGTCCATCCGCGACGACGATCACGACGACGTACTGCGGCGTGGCGGCCGCCGACCGCGTCGCGGCGGCCCCGGGAAGGGCACCCGACCGCACACGCTCGGCGCGTGGGGAAACGAGACCGCCCGACGGTTCATCCATCGGCGCCCGCGGCGCGCCGGCGGGGACGATCCGCCACGGCCCGATCGTCGCGGCTCCACCATCCGGCACCGCCGCCGGCAAGGCCGCGTCCGATTCCCGGGCCTTCTTCGCCGTACGGTCCGTCGCGGCTACTTCGCCATCGACGCGTCGCGGGTCGATCGCGTCGGCCTCGAGACCGAGCGACCGTGCGTTCTCCGCGATCCGAGCGAGGCCGTTCGCGTCGGTCACCAGCCACCGGACCCGGCGGCCGTCGCCGACCAGGGCCTGGGCGGCGGGACGGCTCTCCTCGGGGATCAGGTCGGCGAACGCCGCATCGGTCAGCTCGACCGCCCCGGCGCCGTCGAGGATGGCGGTCCAGCTCGGCCCGATCGCGGCCCCCTCCGTCGACGCCGGACGAAACAGCCCGCACGCGACCGCGACCCCGCCCTGCGCGGGCGCGCTCGCGGCGTCGTCCGCGCTCGACCGGGCGGGGGCCTCACGCTTGCGGAACTCCTCCGGAGCGCTCCTCCCCACCGACTTCGACTCGGGGCCGTCGGTTCGGCTCGAGTCGAGCGCGCCGACGAACGTCCGCATGAGGAGGACGGCGCGATCGTGGTCCAAGCGCAAGGCGGAGAACCGCCCGCTCGGCTCGACCACGGCGCCGCCCGCGTTCTCGACGTCCTCGGTCGTCGATTCCTTGGTCACGCTCTTCGCGAGGTCGTCGCGCCCGAACTTCTCGTCCCGCCGCGCCGACTTGTCGACCTTGGACCTCGGCGCCGGCCGCCGCTCGCCGTCGTCGTCGTGACCCTCGGAGTCGAGCCGCGCGAGCTTCTCCTCCGCCGTGACTCGGCCGGAAGGCTCGGGCGGCGCGCCGTCCCGCCGTACCAGAGCCCCGCGGCCGAGGTCGGACAATACGTCCTCGTCGTCCGCTCGATCGTCCCACTGGTCGGCCGCGGCTCGATCGTGCCCTTGCTGCCCAAGGACGACGCCCGGGCTCGGCGCGGCCGCTTCCGGTGCATGCGCGGATTCGGTCGCGACGCGTCCCCCGATCACGAGCGAGTCGCGGAAACAGAGGAGGCCGAGGACGAGCACCGCGAGCAACCCCGCGGCCACCGCGCCGTAGCGCGCCAGCCCGTGGAGCCGCGGTCCGCCGATCCTGGGCGCGGCGCCCTCGATCGTGGCCATCACCCGATCGGTGAAGTCGGGCGGCGCCCGTTCCCCCTTCAGGTCGCCGAGACCGCCGACGACGAGCCGGAGCTCCCGATAGCGCCGCGCGACGCTCTCGTCGCGCGCGATCAGGTCGCGCACCTCGCGCTCCTCGACGGGACCGAGGCGCCCGTCGATCAGGTCGTTCAGCTTGGGAACGATCTCGTCGAACGATCTCATGCCAACGCCCCATCTGCTCCGGTCTCGAGGACCGGAACGTCATACACGCGGATGATGATCTCCCGGAGACCCTCGCGTCCACGGTGGATCCGGGACCGGACGGTGCCGACCGGAACCTCCAGAATCTCGGCGATGGCGTCGTAGTCGAGCCCTTCGACGTCGCGCAGGACGACCGCTGCCCGGAACTCGTCCGGCAACCGGGCGAGCGCCCGTTCCAGCACGTCGCGGAGCTCGCGCTGCTCCATCCGGGCCGTCGGTGCCGCCTGGCGCTCGTCTTCGAGTTCCATCCGATCCTCATCGTCCGTCGCTCGCGACGGCTGGTTCAGCGACACCGACCGCCGCTCCGTCTTCGCGGCCACCGTCGTCACGCGATTCAAGGTCAGGTTCGTCGCGATGCGGAACAACCAGTGCGCGAAGCTGCATTCGCCGCGGAACCGCGCCAAGGCTCCGTAGGCCCGCAGGAACGTCTCCTGCGCGAGATCCTCGGCCAGCTCCCGCTCGATCTGGCTGGTCCGCCGCACGATCCGAAACACCGCATCCTGATAGCGACGGACGAGCAGCGAGAAGGCGTCACGGTCACCCGACCGCGCCCGACCCACCAAGACGTCGTCTGCGGGATTCGTGTCGCTCGTCACGGTTTCGTCCGCGGGAAGAGACCGGACCGCTCCGCCGCGGTTCCGGCAATCCTCACTCGTTTCGGCCGGGATCGGGGAGCGTCCGAAGTCGGAATCTGCCGTTCGGCGAGGGTTCGACTCCGGCCAGCCGGGTCCAATCAATGGTGCACCGGCGCGGCTCGGGCGACCGCCCCGCGGCGAGCGAGCCGCGGTCCGCGCCCGACGCAACGCGCTCGATGAGACCGAAGAACGGCATCGAGGCAAGGAAGGTCAACAGCTCTCGGCGGCGCATCTCGGTCCCTCAGTCCATTCTCAGGTTCGTCGACAACCTCTGGACCTTCGTGGATCCGGTCGGCGCGTCGTCCGTCTTCCGGTCGATGAGGCCCTCCGGGAGGAACCGCCCCTTCGACGGTTTGCTCCCGGTCCAGAGCTTCGCCGACTGGAACCGCCGGAACACGTTCCGTCCAAACGCGATCCCCTGTGCGTCGCCGGCCTTCAGGAAGATCGGCGCCTCCGAGTCTTCCCCGCCGGAGAACGAGTTCCCTTCGACCACGATGTTCGAGACGTCGACCGGGAGGATCTTGATCGCGTACTTGGTGTAGATGACCGAGAACGTGTTGGCGACGATGTTCAGGTCACGACAATTCCGGACGTCGATGCTCACCGCCTCGCTCGCGTACTTGCCCGGGTTGTGGAGGTCGTTGGACGCGATGATTCCGCCCGCCGAGAACTCGCCCAGCGAACCGCCCTCGCTCCCCTCGATCACGAGCTGTCCATCGCCATCCTGCTCCGCGCCGTCGTTGACCGCGCCGAGCAAGTTGCCGACGAACTGGAACGACTGCGTCCCCATCAGCCGCACGACGGCGCGGGCCGCGACGCCCTCGATCTGGTTCCCCAGGATCTGCAAGTGCCCGTTCTCGGTACCGAAGGTCTTCCGGTGGCGGATCACGCAATCGCTCACCTGGATCCCGGCGCCGACCGCGTTGAACGGGTCACCCAGGCCCCAGCATCGATTCATCGAGACCTTCGCCCATCCCGTCCCTTCGAGGTCGAACCCGCGGTACATGAAGCGCGGCGCGTACGGGATCGGATACGACTTGACGTCCTCGTTCGTGATGCGGTTGTGCGTGACCTCGCTGCCGAGGCCGCCTTCGTCGCGGACGCACGTGACTCCGACGCTGGGGAGGAACTGGTTCACCACGACCTGCGCGTTCTGCGTCGCCTCGAGACGGATCAGCACGATCGGCGTCGACGGCGAGCCGTCCAGCGTCGCGACCTCCCACGTCAGACCGTCGCCGATGCGCGGCTGGAACGCGCCGCTGACGCGCAGGATCGTCTGATTCGGCACCGCCGTCTTGACGACGATGCGACCGCGCCCGGTGACGGCGAAACTCGTCGCGGCGCTCGTCGCGTGCACGAACCCCGTCGTCTCGCTGTTCTCGACCTCGATGCGGCAGCCGGGCGAAAGGAAGATCTCGATCTCTGCCGAGGTGACGCTGAGGGTCGTCTGCAGGCGAAACGTCCCCGGCAGGAGCTCGATCCGGCCGCCGTCGCCGCGGGCGGCCACGACATCGATCGCCTCCTGGATCCGCGCCGCGTGCGTGGCCGGCAACGCCGGATCGGCGTTCAAGATCCCCATGGACCCCGGTTTCCCGAGCCCGACGCTCAGAAACCCCTTCTCGGGATCGGATGGATGACCGGATCCCATGTTCGGTCCTTTCGCTGAATTCGGCGGGTTGGGCGCTCACCCAAGACTAGCCCCGACGACGGCTCAAGTCGAAGAGTCGTTTGCACCTCGGATTCGATCGCTCGAGCACGAGGAGGGAAGCCGCAACCCGGCGTCCCGAGTCGGGCGCTTCAGTCGCTCGCCAACGCGCGACGCACGGCGTCCACGTGATCATCGAACCGGCTCTTCTCGGCCGCGTACTCGGCGACGCGGATGACCGACCCGAACCAGCTCGACGGAACGTCCAGCACGAACAGGTAACGCCGCGGCTTCCCCTGGACCGTCGCTTCGAACGTCATCTCGTGGGCCGGGGAGCCACCCCGCGCGACGCGACGCTCGGCGATCAGGACGTAGCCGCGATCCGCCACGAACTCGTGACGCACCGCCTCGACCCAGAACTCGAGGTCGCCTCCTTCCGCGTTCGCGAATTCACGCGACCAGAACAGTGACTCGTCCGGCGCGACCGCCTTGACCTCCGGGCCGGAGCGTTCGATCACCGCGAACCCGTCGGGACTGGGAGCGGCGCACCCGATCATGGTCGTCGCGAGGCCCGCGATGCCCCCGATCCTCAGGAGGTTCGCCCAGCCGCGGCGGCGTCGCATCAGAACTCCTCCAGGAGCGGCTCGAGCCCGACCCGCTCGAGCCACCAGAACCGGCTCCGGGTGCGCCGAGGCGGCGGCGGCGGAGCGTCCGTTCGGAACGCGACGGTCAAGGTCGATGACGCGATCTGGTCGTTCAACCAATTCATCTCCGCCTTCATCCGCTCGACCTCCTCGGTCAGGCGACGCAGCTCTTTCTCGATCTCGAGGATCGCCGTCGTCTCGCTCGCTCGTCCGAGCAGGTCGAGGAGCCGCTCCCGCGCGCGCTCCGCGTTCTCGATCCGCACGCGAAGGTCGACGTGGCGTCGCGTCACGTCCTCCGCCTTCACCGACTCGCCGAGGACCTGACCAAGATCACGGGCACGGGCGAGCGCGTCGTCGAATCGAATCGCGGGGATGCGGCAGGTCACGACGCCGTCGTCGCGATTCTCGAGGTATCCCCCCATCTCGCTCGCAAGGCGCACGAACCGCCCGACGGCGTCATCGACGTTCGCGACCAGGATCTCGAGACGGCCGGTGTAGATCCGCAAGCGGTTCGCGCCGACGACATCGGTCCGAATCGGCGCGTCGTTTCCTTCGTTCGAACTGTCGGATAGGGGCGATCCGGTCGATCGGAGCGACTCGGACGGCGCGGGCGCGGCCGCGGAAACCGAGCCGGCGTCGGTGGCGATGAGACCCGCGCCTCGTGCCGCGGACGGCGCGAACGCCTCGGAACCGTTCATGTGAGGCGATCCACATCCACTGAGCGCCACGATCCAGAGCAGCGCGGGCCGCAGGGTCGACATGTGAACCTCGCTGGAACCGATCACGGAACCGATACGGTACCGCGGGCCGGCGCGATTCGACGCCCCGATTCGCCCGCGGCCGCCCGTCCGAGCCCGTCCGAGCCCGTCGGAGAGCGAGGGGTGCGGGAGCAGGGCCGCAGGACGGCGTCAGCGGCGCGGGGGAAGCAGACCGAACTCGTCGAGCGCCCGTTCCGCGCCTTCGGCCAGCCGCGCGTGCCCCGCCGCGTTCGGATGAACGTCCGCTGCGCTGACCCGCAGGCTCATGTCGGTCATGAAGTCGTGGTACCCGATGAACGCGTACGGGACCGCACGCTCGCGCAACCCCTTGGCCACCGGCTCGAAGTCGTGCAGGTCGAGGACCGCGAACGCCACGCTCTCGGCCTTCGCGGTCGCCGCGCACTTCGCCAACAGATCGACGGAGAGGGCGATCCCCTTGTCCATGCTGCGGAACATCTCCATCATCTGTCGTTCGTCCTCGGGCTGCACCCGCTGCACGAACGACAGCGAGAGCATCCGCCGCAGGTTGGGCAGCGTCGCGTCGAGCAACCGCCGGCTCTTCCCCTCGTTCAGAAGGTCGTTCAGGGCCACGTCGACCCGCCCCGCACCGTCGCGGTGCTCGCGGATCTTGACCGAGAGCTGGATGACTTCGTCGGGAACGAGTTGGACGTCGTTGACGTCGAACACGATCAGGACGAGGTCCGGTTCGAACGCGAACGCGCGCTCCTCGAAGGCGATGGTCTCATGCACCGTCTCGTACCCCGGCACCGCGAGATTGACGACCTCGACGCGCGGCTCGCCGCCGTAGCGCTCGTTGAGCCGTCGCTCGACGCGCCGAGCGAACGTCACCTCCTCCGGCACCCCCCACCCGAACGTCACCGAGTCGCCGAACAGGACGATCCGGAACGTCCCCGCCGGCTTCCTCGGTTCGACGACCGGACCCCGATAGCCGAGGTGGTTGATCCGATAGACCGCCGACCCCGCCACCTCCGTACCGGGGATCAAACGGTGCATGCGGGGGAGACCGTCGTGCGGCGGGGTGACCGCCACGCACGTCTCGTTGAACTGTTTCAGCGTCTGGTAGATGCCGGCGCCCACCGGGTCGAAGACACCGAGCAACAGATCGACGACCTTGATCGCCACGAGCGACGAGACGGCAAGGAGCAGGATCCTCGCGACCGTCCTTCGCGTGGCGCGCGGGTTCGCCGGCTCGATCATCGCGGAGGCTCCCGGCTCAGTTCGTCAGCGCCGAGAGCGGCGGCGGCACGCGCCCGCCGCGACGCACGAGGCCGTCGGCGCGGAAGCGGTTCACGCCCATCACGTACGCCTTCCCGAGCAGCCCGCCGAAGTCGACCATGTCGCCCTCCGTCGCGCCCGGAATCGGCAGCAGACGAACGGCGGTCGTCTTGTGGTTGATCATGCCGATCGCCATCTCGTCGCCGATCATCGCCGCGATGGTCGCGACCGGCGTGTCGCCCGGGACCGCCACCATGTCGATTCCCACCGAGCAGACCGACGTCATGCCCTCGAGCTTTTCGTAGGTCAGCGCGCCCTCGGCCGCGGCACGGACCATCCCCATGTCTTCGCTGACCGGGATGAACGCGCCGGAGAGCCCGCCGACGTGGGACGCGGCCATCGCGCCGCCCTTCTTCACCGCGTCGTTCAGGATCGCCAGCGCGAGGATCGTCCCCGGCGCGCCGACGCGCTCGAGACCGAACAACTCGAGGATCTCGGCGATCGAGTCGCCGGCGGCCGGCGTCGGCGCGAGCGAGAGGTCGACGGAGCCGAACGGGACGCCGAGCCGCCGCGCCGTCTCGCGACCGACGAGCTCTCCCATGCGCGTCACCTTGAACGCGGTCTTCTTGATCGCCTCGGCCACCGCCTCGAGGTCAGCGTCCGGACCGACCGCCTCGAGCACCGACCGGACGACGCCCGGCCCCGACACGCCGCAGTTGATCACTTCATCGGGACCGCCGATGCCGTGCATCGCGCCGGCCACGAACGGGTTGTCCTCGACGGCGTTCGTGAAGACGACCAGCTTCGCGCATCCGATGCCGCCGCGGTCGCGCGTGAGCTCCGCGGTATCGACGATCACCTGAGCCATCTGGATGCACGCGTCGAAGTTGATTCCGGATCGCGTGTTCCCCACGTTCACCGACGCGCAGACGCGCTCGGTCGACGCGAGGGCGGCGGGGATCGACTTCATCAGCCGCCGGTCGCCGCGCGTCGACCCGTAGTGGACGAGCGCGGAGAACCCGCCGACGAAGTCGACGCCGATCTCCGCGCCGGCGCGATCCAACGCGAGCGCGATCGGAACCACGTCGTCCTCGTCGAACACGTCGCAGAGGAGGGCCACTGGCGTGACCGCGACGCGACGGTTCACGATCGGGATCCCATAGATCGATTGCACCTCCTCCGCGACGGCGACGAGGCGCGCGCCGGCCCGGCAGATCCGGCCATAGACGGCGTCGGCGGTCGCGGCGACCGTGCCGCGCACGCAGTCGCGCAGCGAGACGCCGAGCGTGGTGGTCCGGATGTCGAGCGTCTCCAGCTCGACCATCCGAATGGTCTCGAGGATCTCTCGGTCGGCGAATGGCACGGTCAGATCCGATGCATGTATTGGAAGACCTTCTCATGCTGCACGCGCACGCGGTAGTCGCCCTCGCGCGACAGCCCTTCGAGCGCTTGCTTCGCCTCGGCGAAACGGCCGGGGGCACGCGTCATGTCGACGGTCAAGATGGTGTGGAAGAACCCGTCGACGACGCGCTGCGAGATCTCCTGGATGTCTCCGCCGACGTCGGCGATCCCGGTCGCGAGTTCGGCGAGGACGTGCGGCCGGTTGCGCCCCACCGCGGTGACCACGACGATCTCGCCCTGGTCGCACGGCCCGCCGCCGAGATAGCACCCGTCGAGGTGGGTCTCGCGCGGGCCGAGGGTTCGCGCCCGGTCGTCCACCGGCTTCGACGGCAAGGTCGGCCGCGCCCGCGCCGCGGCGGGATCGACCAGCGGCCGCCATAACTCCGGATCGACCCCGCGGCGCGCGAGCGGCGAGACCCAACGTTCCGCTCCGCCGGTCGCCGCGCCGGCGCCGGTTGGAGCCGCATCGCACGACGTCGTCCCGCCACACTCGCAGTTCTCCGCCGCGGCGGCCGCCGGCCCGCGCTCCAAGACCTCCGAGCGGCGCGCGGCGAGGTACTCCCGCGCCGACGACGTCAACAGCGTCCCGGGCGAGACCACGAACGGCTCCCCGGCGGGATGGCCGAGCACATCTTCGCGTGTCACGATCATCGCTCACTCCAACGGGATCGGGCCGTTTCGTGTCAGTCGGTAGACGCGGGCCCGGCCGCGGTCGACCACCACATGGTAATGGCCATCGGGGAGATGAAGGACCGGCACGTCCGCGCTTTCAGCGGCGGCCGCCGGCGCGGCCTCGCCCCCGCGGGCGTAGACCACGCGGATGCCGAGGTGACACGCGCGATCGAGCGCGGCCGGCGTGATCGTCGTCCGCTCGTCGATGACGAGCGGGTTCTCGACGCGACCCTCGCGAACGTCCGCGTCGGTAATGAGGCGCGACATCGATCAGATCTCCTCGCCGTGCCGTCCGAGCCGGTCGCGCATCGACTCGTGCGGCCGCGGGATGACGACGCGCGCGAGCAGGAGGTCGTTCTCGGCGGCGGCGCCGGCGCCAGCCGAGACCGACGCGTCGACGTCGCCGATCGGCCCCGTCAATGTCACGTACGACTTGCCGCCGATGCCGCACGCGAGGTGGACCTCGATCAGCGTCACGGCCGCCTTCTTCGCCGCGACGTCGGCCGCGAGGAGCGTCGACGCGACCGTGAACGTCTCGATCACGCCGACCGCGTCGAGCTCCGGGACCCGCACCGGACGGTCGAGCGCGGTCAGGACGCCATCGTGCACCGCGGGGAGGAGGAGCCGATCGACGAGGCTCGACGCCGCGGCCTCGGTGCCGGCGCGCATCGACGACTGCACGTCCTCGACGCCGCCCGTGAACAGGATGACGTACTTGCCCGGGCTCACCGGTCGAGCCACGAGGACGCTCACCGCCGCCTCCTTCAGGACGCGGTCGGTCACATCGATCCCGCGCGCGATCGAAGAGAGCTCGATCAGTCCGATCGTCGGCTCGTGTTTGTAGCGGACCATCAGAGCGCGAACGGCTCGCCGTCCTCGAGCGCGATCCGATCGACGATGCCGACGACCGCGACTTGAAACCCGACGTCCTGGCCGCGACCGATCACGTGCCGCGCGGCGCGGCCGTGCGCGACGATCACCGTCTCGCCGATGCCGGCGCCGATCGGATCGGCGGCGACGATCACCTCGCGGCTCGGCTCGCCGAGGGAGAACGGATTGACCAGAAGGAAGCGCAGCCCCTCCAGCGACGGGTCCTTCTTCGTCGACCAGACGTTTCCGACCACCTTCCCGATCTGCACTTCAGCGCGCTCCCCCGGTCCGCCCGTCGACGATCCCCACCACCGCGGCCTCGACCGCGATGTCGTGCCCGCGACCGATCGCGACGCGACCGGCGCGGCCGTACGCCACGACCACCTCTTCGCCGACGCCCGCCCCGACCGGGTCGGCGGCGACGATGAGCCCCATCGGACGCCCGGACTTCGCCGTCGACTCGCCCTCGATCGGATCGATCATAAGGAGCCGGAGCCCCACCAGGGTCTCGTGCTTCTTGGTCGACCAGACCTCACCGACGACGCGCCCGACGAGCATGATCGATCACCCTTTGGCGTCGTTGGCGCGGCCCTGGATCGATTGGAGCGCCTTCTCGGCCGCGGCCGCCGCCTCGCGGATGTCCGCCTCGGCGCCGCCGAGGTAGAGGCGCCCGTACGCGCCGATCGGACGCACGTCGAGGAGCTTGATCGACGCCGCCTTCTCGGCCTCGTTGGCGGCGAGCACCGCGTACGCGGCCGGGTGCGTCTCGAGGATGTAGAGGGTCTCGCCGCCGAGCAGCATGTTCCCCTGTCGCATCCGGTTGATCAGCATCGTCTGGTAGTCGTCGACGCCGGTGATGATCTCCGACGACATCACGCGTGGCACGAGCCGATCGGACTCATCGAGCTCGAGGAAGTCGAGCATCGCCTGGCCCGCCGCCAACACTTCGGCCTGGGACGTGGAGTGGATCTCGAGGACGCCGAACGCACGCTCGACCACCTGCAGCGCCGGGCGTACGTCGTTCGCTTTGAGCGCGATGTCGGTGACGCGGTTGATCGCGATGCCCGGGGCGATCTCGATGTAGAGCGACGCCTGCCCCGACACCGGCAGATAGCCGCGCGCGGTCGACGCCACGTAGGACGCGAACTGCGGCTGCATCGAGTCGAGGAAGACGTACGTGCGAAGGTCGACCATCGTCCGTCAACTCGCCGGCTCGGGCGGCGCCACCGGCAGGATCTGCTCGACTTCGCCGTGCGGTCGCGGGATCACGTGCACCGAGACGAGCTCGCCGACGCGTCGTGCCGCCGTCGCCCCGGCGTCAGTCGCCGCTTTCACCGCGCCGACCTCGCCGCGCACCATGACGGTGACGTAGCCGCCTCCCACCTTCTCTTTACCGATCAGGCGGACCTTCGCGGCTTTCACCATGGCGTCGGCCGCCTCGATGGCTCCGACGAGGCCCTTCGTTTCGATCAGGCCGAGCGCGATCTGGCTCATTCAAGCTCTCCGTTCCTGTTCATTGAGGGAACCCCGGCGACGAGTACGGGCCGACCTTGGCGGGCCGCGGGGGCACCTGGTACTTCTCGACGAAACCGGGCTTCGTGTATCCGATGTGCTTCCTGAGGATCAGGTTGTGGGCCGAGACGTTGTCCGACGTGATGTTCATCCCGGCCGCGCCGCATCCCAGGGTCATGGACGGCTGGAGATGCGTCGAGTACCCGACCGCTCCCTGCGACGTCGGGCCGTTGACGATGATGCGGTGCGACGGCTTCTCGTTCGCGAACTGCCAGATCACCTTCTCGTCGGTCGCGTAGATCCCGAGCGTGTGACCGAGCCCGCCGAACTCGAGCACCTCGAAGCAGCGCTCGCAGCCCTTCTGCCAACCATCCTCGGTGTAGACGGTGAGGAGCGGGCAGAGCTTCTCGATCGAGAGCGGGTGGTCCCAGCCGACGGCGGTCTCTTCGCAGAGCAGGACCGTCGTGCGCTCCGGGACGGCGAAGCCGGCGAGCGCGGCGATCCGGACCGGGTACTGACCGACGATGTCGGGGTTCATGCCGCGCCCGCGCGCCACGATCTTCGCGAGCTTCGCGCACTCCTCGGGCGAGCAGAGGTGCGCGCCGTGCTTCAGGAACGCCTGGATCACCTTCGCCTTGATCGGAGCATCGATCACGAGCGACTGCTCCGACGCGCAGATCGTGCCGTTGTCGAACGTCTGCGACGCGATGACGCCGCGCGCCGCGAGCTCCGCGTCCGCGGAGCGATCGATGTAGACCGGCACGTTGCCCGGTCCGACGCCGTACGCGGGCTTGCCGGCCGAGTACGCCTCCTTCACCAGCCCCGGTCCACCGGTGGCGAGGATCAGGTCGGTGTTCTTGTCGCGCATCGCGGCCTGCGTGCCTTCCAGCGTCGGGTTCATGATGCACGAGATGAGGCCGGGCGGGGCGCCGTTCCGTTCCGCCGCCTCCCGCACGACGCGGATCGATTCCGCGATGCAGCGGACGGAGCGCGGGTGCGGCGAGGTGACGATCGCGTTGCGCGACTTCGCGGCGATGATCGCCTTGAACAGCGCGGTCGACGTCGGATTCGTCGTCGGCACGATCGCGAGGATGACGCCGTACGGCTCGACCGTCTGGTAGAAGCGCTTCTCCTCGTCGCGGTGAACGACGCCGACGGTCTGCAGGTTCTTGATGTCCTCCCAGAGATCGAGCGTCGAGAAGAGGTTCTTCTCCTTCTTCGACTGCACGACGCCCATGCCGGTCTCGTCGACGGCGATACGGGCCAGGCTCTCGGCCGCGTGCGCGCCGGCCTCGACCATCGACAGCGTGATCCGGTCGACCTGTGCTTGCGAGAAGGTCCGGTAGCGGCGCCACGCGTCCTTCGCCTGGCGCAGCCGCTCGCGGCCCTCTTGGATCGAGACCAGGTCGGAGTCTTCAACGGACATGAGCGAGTTCCCGGCGGAGCGCGATGCTAGTCGTTGTTGCCGGCCGCCATCTCCGCGTTCTCGAACGCGGGGAGGATCGACTCGACGTCGGGATGCGGCTTCGGGATCACGTGCACCGACACGAGCTCGCCGACCTTCCGCGCGGCGGCAGCGCCGGCTTCGGTGGCCGCCTTCACCGCGCCGACCTCGCCACGCACCATCACCGTGGTGAGCCCGCCCCCGACCTTCTCCTTCGCGGTGAGCACGACGCGCGCGGCCTTGACCATCGCGTCCGCCGCTTCGACGGCGCCGACGAGACCGCGTGTCTCGACCATTCCGAGCGCAGTTTCGTTCATTCGGTGACCTACCTGCTCCCAAGGCGACGGGCAAAAGCGACGGGCGAAGCCCGATTCGGCGCGGGCGCCGCGGGCCCCCTCGCGCCGCCAGCTCCTCGCCGGCGGCGGGGAGTCGATCGGGCGGAACGTCGGACGTGATGTTCGGGCGAATCCAAGAACGGCCGCGAGTCTAGCCGTTTCCCCTGCGCAAGCAACGATGACGATAGGCGGATGATGTACGCCCGTCATCCCTCCTTCGCCTCCGCTGCATCCGCCAGTCGGGGCGGCCGCGGCGGACCGGGCGGTGGCGCCTGGGCCTGCGCCCGACGGCCGTCGAGAAGGATCGGCGTCCCGATCGTGCGGATGGTCTCGCCGAGCTCGTTCGGGTCGTGGACGACGACGGCACGATGGAGCTGCCCCTCGGGGCCGAGCAGAGCCTCATCCACGGTTCGGACCGGACCGGCGGCGACCTGCGCGGTCTCGCAGATCCTCAGGATCTCGGAGCGGGTTCGAGCCATCGTCGCGGCCTCGATCGCCTGCACGACGCGCTCCCGATCGACCACGCGCCCCGGATTCGTGCACCATCCTGGTTCGGCCGCGAAGGTCGCATCGAGGTCGAGGGCCCGCATCAGGTCCGCGAACTGACGATCATTGCCGACGGCGATCGCGACCTCGCCGTCGGCGACGCGAAACGTCTGGTACGGCACGATGTTCGGGTGCCCGTTCCCGAACCGCCGCGGCGATCGACCGGTCATGAGGACGCCGGACCCGACGTTGACCAGCCCGGCGAGCGCGGCCTCCATCAACGGGACCTCGACGTGAAGGGCGACGCCGGTGCGGGCGCGGTGCGCGAGCGCCGCCTGGATCCCGTTCGCCAGATAGAGTCCCGCAAGGACGTCGACCAATGCGATGCCCACCTTGGCCGGCCGGCCGTCCGGCTCTCCGGTCACCGACATCCACCCGGCCTCGGCCTGGGCGAGAAAGTCGTAGCCGGGTCGATCCCGGGCCTCGGTGTCGCTCGCGAAGCTCCGGATCGAAGCGACGACGAGCCGCGGGAAACGCGCGCGCAGTTCGTCGGGCCGCAGGCCCAACCGCTTCGCCGACGCCGGCCTGAAGTTCTCCACCAGGACGTCGGCATCGTCGAGCAGCGCGTCCAACCGCGCCCGACCACCGGTCTGATCGAGGTCGATCTCGACCGTGCGTTTGCCGCGGTTCGCGCAACGGAAGTACGCGCTGTCCCCCGCCGTCGGGTCGTCACCGGCGAACGGCGGTCCCCAGCGACGCGTCGGATCGCCGGCGGGAGACTCGACCTTCGAGACCTCGGCCCCGAGGTCGGCAAGAAGCTGAGCGGCGAACGGTCCGGCCAGGATCCGGGAGAGGTCGACGATCACGATCCCCTGCAGCGGCGCCGAGCCGGCCGCACGTCCGCGGCCCGTCGCCGGCGCGTCGTCGGGAAGTCGAGGGCTCTCTCGCATTGGCGTCATCCAGTTCCTCGCGGGTGGGTCGGTTCACGGCCGACGCAGGGATAGCATCCGGAACCGCCGGTGAGAAGTCCGCGTCGCGTTCTTGGACTACCGCCCCGGTTGCCCCCGTTCCGTGTGTTGCATCGGCTGCCGTCCTCCGTCGCGAAGCGAACCATCCCACGAGCTTGACGGCATTGCGGGATTTCGATACGGATACGCCCACTGCTCGAGGAACTGGTCGCCCCGCGCCGCGAGCGCTCGCGCTCGCCTCGGCGCCGGCAATGAAACGGAGCGTTATGTTCCGGAGAAGATGTGGCAAAGCGCACGCCACACTTGGAACCTCGCCCGCTCCGATTGCAGTTCGTCATTCGACGAGATCCCGCCGCCGGCCACCCGTCGACTGCGGATTCGTCTGCGCGAACGTCGTCGTCGCAAGCGATGAAACCGGAACCGAACCTGGCCGGTCCAAGCTCGGCCCAAGCTCGACTCAAGAACAAGCTCGACCCAAGAAGAGGTGGTCGCCATGCTGAGAATCTCTTTCGTCACTGCCTCGATTCTCCTGCTCGCAATGACGTCCGCTCGGGCGGCCACCGTCGGGGGCGCGATCACGACGGATACGACCTGGACGAAGGCCGCCAGCCCATACACGGTGGCCACGAGCGTCACCGTGCACAACGGTGCGACCCTGACCATCGAGCCCGGCGTGCTCGTGCTGTTCAAGAGCGGCACCTCCCTCACGATCGGCTCGGGCACGCTCGGAATCCTCAAGGCCCAGGGGACGCTCGCCCAGCCGATCTGGTGCCGCGCGGATACCTCTCCCGCGCCTGGATTCTGGAACGGCATCAACCTCGCGGTCACGACCCCGGCCACCATCCTCGAGTTCTGCCTGGTCGAGGACGCCGGCGGAGGGAGCTCGGGCTACGCCGTGCGCGTCGGGTCCTCGACTCCCACCGTCCGCTTCTGCGGGATCTCTCGCAGCTCGAACTACGGCATCACGGTGACGGGTGCGCGTCCCACGCTCGATTCGAACCTCCTCCAGGGGAACCTCGGCTACCCGTTGCGGCTGGAGATCGCCAACTGGCCCACCGTCCTGACGGGCAACGTGTTCCAGTCGAACGCGATACCGGCGATCGAGGTCGCGGGCGGCGCGCTGGTCGAGTCGTTGACGATCCCCAAGCTCCCGCTCCCGTATGCGGCGACCAGCACGTGGAACGTCCGCGGTCCCTTGGCGCCGACGTTGACCATCTCGCCCGGTGTCGAGATCCGCTTCGGAACGAGCGCCGCGCTCGACGTCGGCAACTCGTTCCTGGGGCGACTGATCGCGCAAGGGACGCCGGCCGAGCCGATTCGGCTGACGTCGAACGCCGCGACCGCGCTGCCAGGGACGTGGCTTGGCCTTCGGTTCTTCGACCTCGCCCTCGGCACGAGCCTCGTCGAGCATTGCATCGTCGAGTACGCGGGACAATCCTCGAACGCCGGAATCGATATCACGACGTCGGAACCGACCATACGAGACGTCGTCGTTCGTGATTGTTCGTTCGACGGTATCGAGATCGCTGGCGGAGACCCGGTCATCGACACCGTCACGATCGCCAATGCCGGCCGCTACGGCCTGCGGATCGCCGGAACCTCCGCCGCTTCCATCCAGTCGCTCACCGTGACGAATCCGGTGGACTATGGAGTGCGCGTCGAGTCGGCGAGCACGACCGGCAGCCTCGCCGGCAGCGTCATCGATCACGGGATCTACTTCACGACCACGACGTCGATGACCCTCTCCGGCAACACGTTCAAGGACTATGACGCCTATCCCACCCGGATCGGCGCCAACAGCGTCGGCGGGTTCCTCGCGTCGAACACGCTCGTCGGGATCGTGTCGAACAGCAGCATTCTCGAGGTTCTCGGTCAGGCGATCACCGTCTCCGCCACGTGGGCGGAATCCAAGCTCGCCTACGTGATCCTCGGTGACGTCTCCATCGCCGGCGCCGCGTCGCCGGTCCTCACGATCGGGCAGGGCTGCCGCCTCAGGTGCGAGGTCGGCGTCGACCTGGACGTCGGGGTCTCGTCGCCGGGGGGGCTGGTCGCGGTCGGAAGCCCGACGCGCCCCGTGCGCTTCACGTCGAACCAGGCGACCCCTGCTCCCGGTGGTTGGGGACGGGTTCGCTTCGATCCGTTCACCACGCCCCAGTCGCGACTCGAGCACTGCATCCTCGAGTACGGCGGCTCGACGTCGTCGACCGGCATCATTTTCGTGAACGGCGGCTCACCGACCATCACGAACGTCCAGGTTCGCAACAGCCAGTTCGACGCGGTCCATGTCGTGACCGGCTCACCCTTCGTGAGCAACTGCGGGTTGGAGTCGAGCGGGCGCAACGGGATTCGGCTGGCCGGCGCGGCGACGCCCACCCTTGACGCCCTCAGCATCGTCGCACCGGTCGATTTCGGCGTCTTCGTCGGCGTCGCCAACGCGGGCGGCAGCCTCACCAACAGCGTGGTCGACAACAGCATCTCGTTCGCGGGCGTGGCGACGATGACGCTCGCCGGCAACGTGTTCCGGAACTACCACTCGTTCCCCGCCCGCCTCGAGGCGAACTCGGTCGGTGCGCTGGTCGCCAACAACACGTTCGAAGGGGTCATTCCCGGGCAGAGCGTGCTCGAGGTCCTCGCCGACACCATCAGCGGGAGCGCCGTCTGGCCGGACCATGACATCGCGTACTCGCTCCTCGGCGGCGTGACGATCGGCGCCTCGTCCCGGCCGACGCTGACGATCGGATCGGGGTCCGAGCTTCGCTTCACCGGCAACTTCGCGTTGACGGTCGGCAACGGACAGCCGGCGATGCTGGTCGCGCAGGGGACGGCGAGCCAGCCGATCCTCTTCACGTCGAGCAAGCCGACTCCGTTGCCCGGCGATTGGATCGGAATCCGTTTCGAGTCCACCACGTTGCCGAGCAGCACCCTCGAGCACTGCGTCGTCGAGTACGGGGCATCGCTCGACGCCGCGATCCGGATCACCGGCTCGGCTCCCATCGTGCGCAACGTGACCGTTCGAGAGACGCCGGCCAGCCGCGACGGGATCCGCGTCCTATCGGGCGGACTGCCGACGATCGACACGGTCACGGCCGAGAACTGCGGTCGATACGGCCTGCTCAGCGACGGCAACTCCGCCCCCGTCATCTCGGGGCTCACCGTCACCGCGCCCGGCTCGTACGGCGTCTGGGTCGGAACGTCGTCGGCCGGCGGCCAGATGACCGGCGGATCGATCGCGAACTGCATCTTCTTCAACGCCGCCACGACCATGACGGTCAGCGGGAACACGTTCATGAACGTCGACGCGTTCCCGCCGCGCATCGGCGCGAACTCGTGCGGGCCGTTCCTGAGCGGGAACGTCTTCCAGGGCGTCGTCGCGGGAAGCTCGCGCGTCGATGTCATCGCGGAGACCGTGCGGACGAGCCAGACGTGGCCGGACATCGGGCTCTGGTACGAGTTCCTGGGCAACATCGCGATCACGGACGCGACCGGTCCCGTCCTGACGCTCGCGCCGGGGACGGAGCTCCGTTTCCCGGCCAGCGGCCAGCTCACGGTCGGCGCGAACAGTGCCGCCGCGCCCGGCGGGCTGATCGCGATCGGCACGATCGCGAAGCCGATCCGGTTCACCTCGAACAAGACGACCCCGGCGCCCGGCGACTGGAACCGCGTCTTCTTCGACGATTCGTCCTTGCCATCCTCCATCCTCGAGCGGTGCGTGCTCGAATACGGAGGAGCGACGACGAGCGCGATCGTGGTGCTCGACCCCGCCGCGCGTCCGACCCTGCGAGACGCCACGGTGCGGAGGAGCAACTTCGACGGGATCTGGATCGCCGGCTCCACGCCGACGCTGGAGAACGTGACGGTCGAGGACACGGTCCGATACGGGATCCAGTTCACCGGCGCCGCCTCGCCGACCCTCACGAACGTGACGATCACCAATCCAGGATCGTACGGACTGTTCACGACCACGGCGGGCGTCGGCGGCGCCGTGACCGCGAGCACCATCCAGAAGGGGCTGCACTTCACCGCGGTCGGAACGATGTCGTTCTCCGGGAACACGATCGTGAACGACGACGCGCTGCCGATGCGGATCGGCGCGCGCACCGTTCCGCCGCTGTTCGCGGACAATACGATCCAGGGGATCAACCCGGGCGTCACCCGGTTCGAGGTCGTCGGCGAGACGCTGATCCAGTCGGCCACGTGGCCGGCGTCGGGAGCCATCTACGACGTGCTCACGAACTTGACGATCGGCGCGGTCGCCGGCGCGACGCTCACCGTGCCGGCCGGGACCACGTTGCGTTTCGCGGTCAGTGCCGGGCTCAACGTCGGCCTCACGTCGCAGCCCGGAGTCCTGAGGGCGCTCGGGACGACGGCGTTGCCGATCACGTTCACGACGACGTCGTCGACTCCGGCCCCCGGGCAGTGGCTCGGCATCAACTTCTTCAACACCACCGCGGCATCGATCCTCTCGCATTGCGTCGTCGAGTACGCGGGCGCGGGCTCGAACCAGGCGAGCGTGCACTTCGGGTCGAACCGGCCGGTACTCGTCGACAGCATCGTGCGCAACGGTTTGCAGACGGGAGTGCGCGTGGCCGCGGGCGCGCCGCTGGTCTTCCACAACGAGATCTCCGGGCACGCGGCAGGGGTCACGGTGACGGGTGGGACTCCCGCGACGATCATCCACCGCAACGACATCTTCGGCAACCCGTCCGGTGGACTGGTCTGCACGCTGACGACCGGCGTGAGCGCGCCGCTCAACTATTGGGGCGATCCATCCGGTCCGAGCGGCGTCGGACCGGGCATCGGCGACTCGGTCACCGCCAACGCGATCTTCGAGCCGTGGCTCGGCGCTCCGTTCGACGCGGCGTTCGAGTGGACCATGGGCGCCCAGTCTCCCGACCCGTTCGGATCGGCGGGCGGCAAGACGACGTTCCAGGCGTCATTGAGCATGCCGGGCAATTGGACGTTGACCATCGAGGACTCCACGCCGACCGTCGTACGGACGTTCAGTGGAACCGGCTCGTTGGTAGACGTCGACTGGCTCGGCGACGACGCGGTCGCCGCCATGCTCCCGAACGGCACGTACTCGTATCGCATCGAGGCCTCGAAGGTCGGGCAACCCGGCGCGCTCGCGTCCCCCGCGCGCGGCCAGGTCACGCTCGACAACGGCCTTCTGGTGGCGAAGATCGACACCCCGACCGCGGACGCCTTCGTCGACGGTTCCATCGCCGTCGTCGGGACCGCGTCGGGGCCGCAGTTCGCGAGCTACACGCTTCAGTACGGGCTGGGCCCGACGCCGGTCACCTGGACGACGATCTCGTCCGGGGCGTCGCCGGTCACCGACGGAACGCTCGGGACGTTCGTCGCGACGTCGCTCCCGGACCCGATCTACACCCTGCGCCTCCTCGTGACGGGGGCCGGCGGCGTGGGGAACGCGGAGGACCGGGTTCCCGTCGCCAACGTCGCGGTGGCCGGCGTCACGGCGACGCCGCCCGTCTTCTCGCCGAACGGCGACCAGGTCCAGGAGACCACTCTGCTGGGCGGGCAGCTCACGTGGCCGCTGGCGTGGACGGTCGACGTGAAGAACGGATCGAACGCCACCGTCGCGAGCTTCGCGGGCGCCGGGCTGCTGATCGGTGCGACGTGGAATGGTGGCGCCGGCTCGCTTCCCGACGGCGACTACTCCGTCGTCGTCACCGTCACCAATCCGACCACGCAGTCGCCGGTGGTCGCGCCGAGCGTGGGCACCGCGGCGATCGATACCGTCGCGCCGACGACGCTGATCGCCTCCCCGATCCAGAACGAGGTCGTGCTCTCGAGCTCGCCGATCGCGGTGACCGGCACCGCCGATGACGTGCACTTCATGAACTACAACCTGTCGATCGGCGCCGGCCTGGCGCCGACCAGCTTCACCAGCCTGATCACGTCGACGACGAAGAAGACGGGCGTCCCGCCGAGCGACGTCCTGCTCTCCTCGCTGAACGTCGCGACGTTCCCGCAGACCGTCTACACGTTGCGGCTCACCGCGCTCGACACCGCGGGGAACTCGGCTTCGATCGATCGCGCGGTGCAGTTCGACTACCTCGGGATCACCGACGTCGACGCCTTCCCGGCCGTGATCGAGCCGTTCGCGGGCGGCCAGTCGCAGCTCTTCTTCACGCTCACCCACCCGGCCGACGCGACGATCCGCTTCTACTCGTGGCCGGCGAAGTCGCTCATCCGCACGATCGCGGCGAACGCGCTGCCGGCCGGCGCCAACGTGGTCGCCTGGAACGGACGAGACGACGCGAACCAGGTGACGTCGCTCTATCACGCCCACTACGTGACGATCGACGCGGTCGATCTCTTCGGCCGTTCCGGGTCGTTCAACAGCGCGACGTCGCCGGTGCTCGGCCCCGCCGCTTCGTGGGGCGCGACGAACGTCGTGACGGCCGGGTTCGATCCGTTCAAGAACGACGAGATCCGCGTCGAGTACGGCGTCAACGGCTGGCTCTCGTCGCAGATCACGGTGACCGGAACCAACCTGAGCGTTCCGCTGAACGGGGCGGGGACGTTCCTCCCCGGGCCGCACCTCGACTTCTGGGACGGGCGCAACGAGCTTGGGCAGTTCCACGCCGGCGCGTTCTCCTTCTACTTCGGCGTCCCGAACGCGCTGCCCGACAACCCGATCTACCTGGACGACGTACCCATCCGCTTCGACGGCTTCCGGGCCGAGGCGTACCTGATCCATCCCGTCTTCGGCGAGATCACGTCGTTCAACTACGAGCTCAACAAGTCCGCGAGCGTGACGCTGACGATCCGCGACCCGAACGGAAGCCACGTGCGGACCATCGTCCCTGGGATGTTCCGCACCCCGGGAACGTACTCCGACGCATGGGACGGCACCGACGACGCCGGCATGCTGGTCTCCGTTCCGGGCCAGTACGACGTGCTGCTGGTCGGTTTCGACTTGGTGAGCGGACAGACCTACCAGCGGACCGGGGTCGTGACGGTGTACCTGTGAGCGCCGCCGCGTCGATCCTCTTCACGCTCGCGATCGCCGCTTCGGTCGCCACGCCGCCCCCCGTGCCGCCGGCGCAGCCGTCGGGCGAGTTCGTCTACTGCCGCCTCACGAACGAGACTTGGCAGGTCTGGAGACGCGATCTCACGTCGGGACGGGACACCCAGCTCACGTTTTCGAGCGGCGACAAGCGTTACCCGGGCTTCACCCCGGACGGCGACGTCTACTACCACACGGTGACCCAGGAGTGCTTCGTCCTGCGCGAGAACCAGTCGGACCGACCCCTGCTGTCGGACCTGTGGCCGGTCCGCGACGTCACGTTCGCTCCGCACGATCGACAAGTCGCGTTCTCGCGGATCCGCACCGACCTGATCGATGCGGCGAACCTCTGCACGTCGACCCTGGACGGCGCCGACCCGCTCTGGCTGACGCGCGAGCCGGGCATCCAGTACAACCCGAGCTACGCGCCCGACGGGAGCTGGCTCGCGTACGTCTCCGGGCACGGCGTCGGGACGTACGAGATCTGGGCAATCGACGCGGACGGGTCGAACCGCCGCCGCATCACGAGCAACGATCGTCACGAGTTCCTCCCCGCCGTCTCGCCCGACGGCCAGTCGATCGCGTTCGCGTCCGATCGGAGCGGAGACTTCGAGATCTGGAAGGTCGACGCGTCCGGCGCCAATCCGCAGCGGTTGACCGATCGACCCGGGCTCGATACTCGCCCGTGCTGGTCGCCGGACGGCCGCTGGCTGGCCTTCACGTCGGCGCGCGACGGGCGCGTCGCGATCTGGTACGCCCGGAGCGACGGCAGCGATCCCCGCCCCCTCGTCGCGACGCCGATGGGCGCGCGCGACCCCGCCTGGCGGGCTCACGTCGAGCCGCCGGCGTACCCGTCCGCCCAGACGTCGAACGAGACGGGCGGCGCGCCGGAAGCATCGCGGACCGCGTTCGCGCTGGCCGAGGTCGGCGTGTCGAAGAAGACGATCGGACCGGACGCGACCGGTTCCACGATCCGGTTCCGCGTGCCCTCGCCGGCGCGGGTTCGCGTCGACGTCGTCGACGAGGACGGTGGCGTCCGCCGGCGCCTCGGCGGCGAACGCGTCGGCGCCGGACCGAGCGCCGTCGACTGGGACGGGCGCGACGAGCAGGAGCGGCCGGTCGAGGATGGCGTCTACCGCTACGTGATCGTGGCCGAGGACGACTCGGGGACGCAGGACGTCCACGATCCCTCGCGCGGTCCTTGGGGCGAACGGCTCGAGCCGACCGCGTTCACGATCGACCGCCGCACCGGCGAGCTGGCGTGGAGCATGCCCAAGGCCGGCTACGCCCGTCTCCGGGTGGCGGTCACGGACTTCCCGCTGTTGCGGACGCTGCTCGACTGGGAGGCGTTCGAGGCCGGTCCGACGTCGATCGCCTGGGATGGGTTGGACGAGTCGGGCGAAGTGAAGCTGCTCGAGCACGATCGTCTCTGGGTGATGCTCGAGCTCTACGCGCTCCCGCCGAACACCGTGCTGGTGAAGCGCGGCTCCCCGACCGGGTCGGACCCCGCCTGCGCGGCCGAAGTCCGCGCGGACCTCGTCTATCCGCCGCTCGCGGCCGGTCCGTCGGGCGCGCTCGAGGTGCGCAAGCCCCTCCGCGAGCGGACGGCGCCGCGGCTGCGGGTCGACCTGCCCGAGTCGAGCGCCGCGGGCCCCGACGGCCGGCCGATCGTGTCCGGCCTGGTGCCGGTACGCGTCACCCTCGATGAAGCGGACTCCAGCGCGATGGTCGACGCGATGTTCGAGGTCGCGTTCTACGTCGACCTCACGTTCATCCAGGAGGACGAGGAGTCCACGACGCCGCTCACGTGGATCTGGGACACGCGCTCCCTTACGCCTGGCCCCCATCTCCTCACGGTGAACGTCTTCAGCTACGACGGCCGCATCGGATGTGCGACGCGATCGGTCGTCGTGGGAGGTTCGGAATGATCGCCTTCGTCCACCGCGCCCTCCTTCTCGCCGCGTTCACGTGCGGGGCGTTCGGCTCGCTCGCCGCTCCGCGCGCGCTCGGCCACGACTTCTTCACCGGGAATGGCAGTTCGCCGGACGGTCCCGAGGACCCCGACAACCAGGACGGATGTCCGTGCGGCGAGGAGGGCGCGGATCCGATCATGCTGTTCGACGGGGACTTCCGCGAGGATCGCGTCGACGTCCGCCTCACGGGGCGGCTCGACGACTTCGAGCTTCGCTTCCGCTACCGCTCGCGCAGCGGATACAACGGCCCGTACGGCTACGGATGGGATCACTCCTACAACCGGAAGATGAAGCGCTTGGCGAATGGCGACGTCGTCCGGCTGACGGGCGGCGTCTGGTCCGAGCGGTTCACGTACGTGCCGCAGACGCAGACGTTCGTCAACCCGATGCACTTCTACGGCAGCCTCGCCGACAACGCGAACGGGACCCTCACGCTGACGCACTCCGACGGGCGCAAGGAGGAGTACGACATCGACGGCAACCTGTCCGCGACCGTCGATCGCGCCGGCAACGCCGTCTCGTTCGCCCACTCCGCGATGAAAATGCCGGTCGTCGGCCCCTCCGACTACTTCGTCGACCAGGCCCAGGGGATCGTGGCCTACGAGCACCTGCTGCTCCAGGTCAGCGACACCGTCGGACGCTCCATCACGTTCGACTACGACGGCACGAACCACCTCTCGTCGATCACGTACGCCGGCCGCACGGTCTCCTATCAGTACGACGCCGCCGGGAACCTGACGTCCGTCGTTCGCCCCGCGACCGCCGCGTTTCCGTCCGGGACGGTGACGACCTACGCGTATGACGCTTCGCATAACCTGACGTCGATCGTCGACGAGAACGGCGCGACGTACTTGACGAACACGTACGACGCCGAGGACCGCGTCGCGACCCAGGTCTTCGGGAACGGCGCGTACGGCCTCGCCTACGGGAACGACGGCTCGAACGACTTCACCGACATGACCGACCCGCTCGGCTTCCTCACGCGCTACACGTTCGACGCAGACGGACACCTGATCCAGGAGGAGCAGTTCAATGACGGCGTCCCCGCCGGCGAGCCGACCTCGTACGTCACGAGCTACGAGTACGACGCGAACGGCGAGCTGATCCGGCACCGGTTCCCGAACGGCAACGCCGTCGAGTACTCGTACTCGAGCAAGGGCCTCTTGACCGAGCTGCGCCGCAAGAAGCCGGGCCTGCCCCCGTTCGTCCCCGATCCGTCCGACCTGGTCACGACGATCGTGTACGAGCCGCTGTTCGACCTGACGAAGACGGTGACCGACCCGAGCGGGAACACCGTGACCTACGCCTACGACTACGAGCTCGGCGAAGCCGCGAAGGGGCGGCTGCGGAAGGTGACGTTCCCGATGATCTCCGGTCAAGCCGTCGAGACCGAGATCACCTACAACGCTTTCGGCCAGGTCGAGACGGTGACCGACCCGAACGGCAACGTGCTGCGGCGGACGTACGACTCCGGCCACGGCCAGCTCGCCGAGCTCCGTTCCGCGTTCGGCACCCCGGACGAGGCGGTCTTCCAGTACTCGTACGACGCGGTGGGGAACCTGGCGACGCTCGTGGAGCCGAACCGGATGACCACCTCGTTCCAGTACGACGCGCAGGACCGGCTCGACCGCGTCGTCGACCCTCTCGGCCACGCGATCCACTACCGCTACGATGCGAACGGGAACGTCCGACAGGTCGACCGGCAGGCGACCGGCGGCAGTCCGGGCGGCCTGCCGCCGCTGGGGACGACGAGCGCGGGGGACGATTGGCAGTCGTCGGTCTACACGTACGGCGTCCTCGATCGCCTCGTCGCCGTGATCGACGACCTCGGCCACGCGGCCACGTACACGTACGACGCGGCCGGCAACCAGGCGTCTGCGGCCGACGCCGGCGGAAACGTCACCACGTTCGAGTACGGCGAGTCGAACCGCCTGATTCGCATCACCGAACCCGGTGCCCCCGGCGCGGCGACGGAGTTCACGTACGACGGCAACGGGAACACCACGTCGATGCGGGACGGCAACGGCAACCTGTCCACGTGGATGATCGACGGCTACGACCGGCCCGTCAAGCTGACCTACGCCGACGGCAGCTTCGAGAACTACGTGTTCGACGCCAACGGAAACCTGACCGCCTGGACGACGGGCGCCGGGGTCCCGGTGTCGTACTCCTACGACGCGCTGAACCGCCTGCGGACCCGCGTGACGCCGTCGTCGACCGACTCGTTCGGCTACGACGCCGGCAGCCGGCTCGTCTCGGCGACGAACTCCATCGCGGCGGCCGCCTTCACGTACGACCACCAGGACCGCATCGTGGCCGCCACGACCACCCTTCCCGGTCTCCCGCCGTTCCATACCGGATACCGCTACGACGCGCTCGGCAACCGGACCCGCGTCGAGTACCCGGACGGCTTCGGCCTCGACTACGCCTACGACGGCCTGAACCGCCTGCGGTCGATCGTTGCCCCGGCGCCGGGCGCGGGACCGAAGGCGTCCTACGACTTCGCCTACGATCCGCTCAGCCAGCGCGAGCGGCTCACCCGGCGCAACGGGCTCGTCACTCGATACCGTCACGACCGCGCGAGCCGGCTGATCGATATGCGCCACGCCCTCGGTCCCGTCGAGGTTGCAAAGAGCGCCTACACGTACGACGGCCGGGCCAACCGCGTCGCGGTCGACGACGACTACGGGCACCACGCGTTCACCTACGGGCCGATCGACGAGCTGCTGAGCGCGGATCATCCCGCGACGTTCCCGTTCCCGGACACGACCTTCACGTACGACGCGATGGGGAACCGGCTTCAGACGCTGAGCACGAACGGGACGACTGCCTACGTGCCGAACGTCCTGAACCAGTACCAGTCGGTCGGGGCGACCAACCCGACGTACGACGGCGCCGGCAACCTCACGTCGGACGGGACGCGGAGCTACTCCTACGACGCGTTGAACCGGCTGGTCGGGGCGGCGGGCCCGTTCGGGACCGCCACGTACCTGTACGACGCGCTCGATCGACGCTTGGCGAAGATCGTGAACGGCGTCGCGACGATCTTCCTCTACGACGGCGTCGACGTCATCCTCGAGGCGAACGGCGCCGGCGTCTTCCAGAACCGCTACATCACGGCGCTCGGCGTCGACGAGCCGTTGGCGCTCGACCGCGGCGGGCAGCGCTACGACTATCTCTCCGACGCGCTCGGCTCGACGCTCGCGCTCGCCGACGCGTCGGGCCAGGTCGTGGAACGATACGCCTACGACGTCTTCGGGTCCCCCGCCGTGTTCGACGGCCAAGGGACGCCGATCGCGCAGTCCGCGTTCGGGAACCGCTTCCTCTTCACCGGACGCGAGTTCGACGCGGAAACCGGCAACTACCACCTCCGCAACCGCGACTATCACCCATCGCTCGGCCGCTTCATGCAGCGGGACCCGCTCGGGTTCGTCCCCGGCCTCAATCTGTACCGCTACGTCTCGAACAACCCGCTCGGATACGTCGACCCGTTCGGGCTCGCGAAGGAGCCGAGCTTCTGGGACAAGGAGCCGGGCTTCTTCGAGAGCATGATCCCGGTCTGGGGCTCCGCGCGGTCGGCGATCGCCGACTTCCGCAAAGGGAACATCCTCGGCGGCATCTTCAACACCGTGCTGGCCGTCACCGACCTGGTTCCGGCCAAGGCGGTGTGGGGGGCGGCGTCGAAAGGGTTGCTGTGGAAGACGGGGAGCCACACGTGGGGAGCCACGAAGTCGTGGTTGCGAAAGAACGGGTACACCGCGTTCAAAGGCCAGCCCGTCCACCACTGGCTCATCCCCCAGAACCAATGGGGGAAGAACGTCCCGAACTGGCTCAAGAACCAGCCGTGGAACCTAATGCCGATCCCCGGCAAGAACCCCCAGGCCGCGAAGCGGTTCCACGACGCGATCGAAGGCAAGGGCATCGACGCGTACGGGCTGTTCGGCCGCCTCTGGCACGGCTCCCCCACCTGGGCCAAGGCGGTCGCGGCGTCCTACACCGGCAAGGTCGGCAACAACTTGGCGAACGACGGCGATGGATCCGCTGGATGCAATTGAGTTCCCGGTCCTCTGCTTCGGCGGCGGCATCCTCGACGTCATCGCCGACGCGGATCGACTGACGAAGTGCACGCCGACCGCCCTGAGGAACGGCTTCTATCGCGGCTTGTTCCTCATCGATCGAAACGGCCGCGGCGTCCGCGTGAAGGGCGCCCGCAAGGTCGGCGGCGCGGGCTGGTCGTTCGAGCACGGCATCTTCCCGATCCGCCGGATCCGGGTCGCGCTCGAGACCGACGGCGACGCGCGCAGCGTGGGACTCGAGGACGCCCGCGCCCGCGTGCTGAAGGCGCTCGACGGATGGTCGTCACGACTCGACTTCGAAGAGTTCAAGAAGTCGGTCGCGAAGGCTCCGTCGATCGCGGAGATCATCGAACGGCTCGCGGCCGAAGGGCACGATCCACCAGAAGGTGACGGATGAGTCGATTCGACCCTATTCGCTCCATTCGCTCCATTCGCTCCATTCGGAAGGGTTCCGCATGATCACGGGTGAGAAGAACCTCCTCCTCGTCATCGTTCTCTCGCTGAGCGCGCTGGTCGCGCCGACGGCGGCCGGCCACGACTTCTTCACCGGAAACGGCGACTCGCCGGACGGACCCGACGATCCCAACGATCAAGACGACCCGTGCGGGGGCGAGGGCGCCGACCCGGTCACTCTGTTCAGCGGCGACCTCCTCCTGGATCGCACCGACGCCCGGATCCCGGGGCGAGGAATCGATGTCGATCTCGCGTTCCGGTACCGGTCACGCAGCGCGTACAACGGCCCGTTCGGGTACGGCTGGGAGCTGGTCATCCATCGGCGGCTGAACCAGCTCGCCAACGGGGACGTGGCGATCCAGACCGGCACGAACCGCGTCGAGACGTTCACGTTCAACGGCTCCGGCTTCGACAATCCGGAGGGGTTCAGCGGCTCGTTGACCGCCAACGCGAACGGAACGTTCACGCTGCGCGCCCGCTCTGGATTCACACAGACGTTCGACGTGAACGGCAACCTCGCGCGCATGGAGGACACGAGCGGCAACGGCGTCGACTTCACGTACACCGCTCAGAAGCTCCCGATCCTCGGTCCGTCGCCCTACTTCGTCGACCAGCCGACGGGCGTGATCTCGATGGAGTACCTCCTGCTCCAGATCACCGACACGGTGGGCCGGCAGATCGACTTCGCCTACGACGGGCAGAACCGCCTCGAGTCGATCTCGTACGCCGGCCGCCAGGTGCGCTACACGTACTCGCCGGCGGGCGACCTCGTCTCCGTGCGCGCTCCCGCCACCGCCGAGTACCCGGCCGGCACGACGACGACGTACGGCTACGACGGCACGCACAACCTCACGTCGGTCACCGACGCGCGCGGCCAGACCATCCTGACCAACACCTACGACTCGTCCGATCGCGTCGACGTCCAGGTCGCCGGCGACGGGACCTACGACTTCACGTACGGCACCGACGGCGGCAATCCGACGACGACCGTCGTCGATCCCGCCGGGGTCGTGACGACGTACACCTTCGATGCCGGCGGCCTGATGACGAAGAAGGAAGTCTTCACCGACGGCGTTCCGGCCGGAGAGCCGGCGTCGTACGTGACGACGTACGTCTACGGCGCCCAGGACCGCCTGATCCGCGAGGTCTGGCCGCGCGGCAACGCGGTCGAGTACCAGTACACGACCGACGGCGACCTCCTCGAGGTGCGCCGCAAGGCGGTCGGCGTGGCCGCGTTCACGCCGCACCCGAGCGATCTCGTGACCGGCTTTTCGTACGAGCCCTTGTTCGGCAAGCCGAAGTCGGTGATCGACCCGAAGGGGCGGGTGACGGTCTACACGTACGACTACGAGATGAGCGAGCCTGCCCGTGGGCTCGTCCGCAAGATCGCGTTCCCGACCGTCGCCGGGAATCCCGTCGAGATGACGCAGACGTACAACGCGTTCGGGCAGGTCGAGACGGCGACCGACCCGAACGGCAACGTGGTTCGACGCACGTACGACGCGAGCAACGGGCATCCGACGTCGATCACCGCCGGGTTCGGTACGCCGAAGGCGGCGACCGTCCAGCTCGTACACGATGCGGTCGGCAACCTGGTCGCGTACACCGACGCGAACGGGAACACCACGCAGGTCGAGGTGAACGCGCTCGATCAGATCACGACGATCACGTCGCCCGCCCCTCTCTCCTACGAGGTGCACTACCGCTACGACGAGGTCGGCAACCTGGCTCAGGTCGACCGCCAGCTCGCCGCCGCGAACCCGGGTCCACTCCCCGCGTTCGGCGCCTCGAGCCCGACCGACGGGTGGCAGACGACCCGGTACGTGGCGAGCATCCTGAACCAGATCGGGACGATGACCGATGACCGGGGGCAGGTCGTGACGTACGACTACGACGCGCTCGGCCGTCAGACTTCCTTCCAGGACGAGCTCGGCCGCGTGACCGCGTTCGAGTACGAGGAGCGCGGTCTGCTCGCGCGTACGATCGACTCGAACGCGACGCCGGGGGTCACGGAGTATCGCTACGACGAGAACGGGAACCACGCGGTCTCGACCGATGCCGCGACCAACACGACGACGTTCACGTACGACGGTCACGACCGCCGAACGCGCACGACGCATCCGGACGGGACGTTCGAGGAGCTGACGTACGACGAGGCGTCGAACGTGACCCTCCTGCGCACGACGGCGGGTCAGATGATCGCGTACCAGTACGACGCGTTGAATCGGATCACGTCGAAGGCGACGGCGAGCGAGACGACGACGTTCTCCTACGACGCGGGCAGCCGCCTGCTGACCGCGAGCGACGCGGACGCGACGTTGCAGTTCGCGTACGACCCGCTCGACCGGATCATCGCCGCCACGACCACGATCTCCGGTCTGACGTCGCGCACCGTCGAGTACGGGTTCGATCCGGCGGGCAATCGGGCGCGAATCAAGTACCCGAATGGCGACGACGCGAAGTACACGTACGACGCGCTGAACCGCCCGCTCACGATCTCCGCCTCCCCGGTGATCCAGCGTCCTCTCGCCGAGTTCACCTACGACGCGCTCGACCGGCGCACCAGCCGCGTCCTCGAGAACGACGTCCGCACGGACTATCGCTACGACGCGCTCGGCCGGGTCGAACGGATGGTGCACCGCGACCCGACCGCGGTGCTCGATCAGGTCCACTACGGCTACGACCCGACCGGCAATCGGACGTCGCTCATCGACCCCGCCGGCTCGCACGCGTTCGCGTACGACCCGGAGGGACAGATCGTCGACGCGTCGCACCCCGCCGGGTTCGACTTCGCTTCCTCGACCTACACCTACGACACGCGCGGGAACCGGACCGCGACGACCGGCGGGGCCGGGAACGCGACGTACGTCACGAACGCCCTGAACCAGTACTCCAGCGTCGGCGGCGTCGCGTTCTCCTACGACGCCGACGGAAACCTCACGAACGACGGGTCGACCACGTACGCGTACGACGAGGAGGGTCGGATCCTCTCCGCGAGCGGTTCGTTCGGAACGATCACCTACGGGTACGACCCGCTCGGCCGCCGCGTGCGCGCGACCGAGAATGGCGTCGCGACGTACTTCCTCTACGACGCAACCGATCTGATCCACGAGCTCGATGCGTCGGGCCAGGTCGACGCGACGTACGTCCACGGCCCCGGCCTCGACGAGCCGTTGACGATGGATCGCGCGGGTCAACGTCACTACTACCTCGCCGACGCGCTCGGCTCCGTGCGCGCGCTCGTCGACGCGGCGGCGACGATCGTCGAGCGGTACGCGTACGACGCGTTCGGAAACGTCGGCATCCACGCGCCGAACGGCACGCCGCTTCCCGACTCGGCGTTCGGGAACCGGTTCCTGTTCAGCGGCCGCGAGTGGGACCCGAACACCGGTCTCGTCCACCTGCGGATGCGCGACTACTCGCCCGCGATCGGCCGCTTCCTCCAGCGCGACCCGATCGGCTTCCTCGCGGAGACGAACGTCTACCGCTACGTCGGCAACAACCCGCTGAACTGGCTCGACCCGTTCGGAATGTCGAAGGGCGTCGGACAGCCGGGGTTCTGGGAAGGTTTCATCCCGGTCTGGGGCTCGGGCCGCGCGGCCGTCGACGACTTCCAGAACGGTCGCTGGGGTTGGGGCCTGTGGAACTCGTTCCTCGCGGTCACCGACGTGATTCCGGTTCGCGCCGTCGCCGGCGCGGCCGGGAAGGGGCTCTGGCGGCTCGGCAGCCGCTACCTGAGCCGCGGGACGCGGACGCGCGTCCTCGGGCGCGCGGGAGAGGCGTCGGCGGGGATCTGGAACAGTTCGAAGACATCGATCCAATCGATCTCCGGCACGGCGGCGCGCCGGTTCCCCGACGGGCTGAACGGCACCACCATTACCGAGGTGAAGAACGTCCGCGAACTCGGCCGCCGGTACTGGAACCAGATCAACGACGACCTGCTCCATGCCCAACGGAACGGGCTGGACTTCGACTTGTGGGTTCGCAAGGGGACCGACATCACCGACCCGCGGATCCAACAGGCCATCAACAACGGTTCGATCAACCTGAAGTACCTCGACGACTTCTCGTCGCGCAACTGGGCCGACAACGCGTTCTCGGGCGCGGGCGATCTCATGAACGGGACGCGCGATCCCGCCGAGCCGGACTGCGACGACTGATGATGCCGGGAGTGCCGAGTCGAGCCAACCGGAGGGAGGCCTCGTCCACTTGCGCCTGATCACGCATTGGATCGCGGAGAAGGCGGCGCGCTACCGTTCCTGGTTCGACCGATCGGACAAGGAGCGGGAGCGTGCGCGTCGCGAGGCCGAGTATCTCGCCGCGGAGCGACCCGCGTTGGCGGCGCTGCGTCGCCGGGGCGTCGCGGTGGGCGGCAGCCTGTGGAGCGGACGACCTTCGAGGTTGTCGCGGGCCGACGCCGAGGCGATCGTCACCGAGCTCGAACGTACGACGAACGACCGCGTGGCGGAAGGCCTGGTGCGGCTGCTCGAGGCGTGCCAGGAGCCGTTCGACGCACGCGGCCTCGCCGAACGCTTCGATCGCTCGACGAGCGACGGCCTGAGGTGGGCGATCGGCTACGTGCTCGCTCGCACGAAACCCGAGCAGATCGTCGACTGGATCCTCGCCACGATGTCGAGCCCCGAAGCGGGGCGCGCCCGAGAAGAGCTCGCCCTCGCGGTGGCAAGGCATGCGCCGCGTGCCCACGCGCTCCCGGTGCTCGTTCGCGCGTTCCCGGAGTTTCCCGGCCACGTGGCCGAGGCGCTCGGCGAGATCGGCGGCGAGCCGGAGTTGAAGCTGCTCGACGGCCCCTTGCCGTTCATCGAGGAAAGCTGGGTGCGGGAGTCGATCGCGAAGGCCGCCGAGCAGATCCGACGACGGGTGCTCGGCCGGTCGCGCGACTGATCACGGGTCCGCCCCGCCGGACCGGAGCGGTCGGGATCACCCCATCTCCCCCCACGCCTTGCGCTGGAACGTCTCGCCGTCCAGCACGGTGACTCGATGCGCGCCGACGCTCAGCACGCAGGCGAGCGCGAGGTACGTCGCGATCATCGACGAGCCGCCCGACGACAAAAACGGCAGGGTGACGCCGGTGACGGGGAGGAGCCCGGTCGCGACGCCGGTGTTCAGGAATACCTGGAATCCGAACTGCGTGGCGACGCCGACGCAGATCAGGCGACCGAACGCGTCCCGCGTGCGCCGCGCGACGCCAAGGATCAAGGCCACGAGCAGGAAATCGAGCAGGAGGATGATCGTCGCCCCGACGAACCCCCATTCCTCGCCGATCACCGCGAAGATGAAGTCGTTGTGCCGCTCCGGCAGGTAGTCGAGCCGGTTGTGCGGTCCCTGTCCGATCCCCGTGCCGAAGATCCCGCCGGATCCGATCGAGATCATGGCGTGATAGACCTGGAAGTTCGTCCCCTGCTTCATCGTCCGGAGACCGCGCTCGACCCCGCGCGCCTCCTCGTGGAGCCCCGCCGCGCGCAGCTCCTTCGCCTTCACGGTCTGCTCCGGGATCGACTCGAAGAAGCTCGTGATCCGCGCGCGCTGGTAGTCGTGCATCAGCGGCGAGAAGAAGAGGATCACGCCGAGCACCGCCCCTCCGCCCGCGATCGAGGCGAGGAGCAGCAGGCGCGCGCCGAAGCAGAACAGCATCGCGAAGAGTACCGGGAACAGGATCGTCGCCGATCCGAGGTCGGGCTGCTTCGCGATCAGGAGCGCCGGAAAAAGGGTCAGCGCGAAAGGACCGATGAGGTCGCGCGGCCGCGTCGGCCGCGGCCGATAGCGAAGCCACGTCGCGAGGGTCAGCACGACGGCGAGCTTCGCGAACTCGGACGGCTGCAGCGTGAACCCGAACGGCAAACGGATCCAGCTCTGCGTGCTCCGCACCTCGTCGCCGCTCAGGAGCTGGTAGAGGAGGAGCGCGATCGCTCCGAGGTACGCGATCGGCGCCGCGCGCGCGAGGAACGGATACGGGAAGCGTACGATCACCGCGACGACGGGGAGGACGACGCCGACGTAGAGGAGCTGGCGCGACACGAGCCCCGACCCGACCTCGGGATCGTGCGTCGTCGACCAGACGAAGACGAGCCCGATGAGGGTCAGCACGAGCGCGACGGCGAGAACGTGCCAGTCGAACTCATCGAATGCGTTCGCGGTGCGACGTCGTTTCACCGGAGCCCCCCGTCGAAGAACGCCTGGAACTCCGGCTGCTCGAGGATCTCGGCGACGATCGGGGTACCGGCCGCGCCGCCGCCGACGCCGACGTTCTCGAGGAAGACCGCGAACGCGAGCCGCGGGGAGTGATGCGGGAGAAACCCAGCGATCCAGGCGTGGTCCTCCTCGCCGGCGGCCTGCGGCGTGCCGGTCTTCGCGGCCACGGCGAACGGGCGCAGATCGAACTCGTCCCGCGGCCGCGCCGTCCCGGTCTCGGCCGCCGCGATCATCCCCGACTTGATGAGGCGCAGGGTCTCGGGCCGGAGGCCGATCTCGACCGGACGGGCCTTCTCGACGTCGACCCCCCCGATCCGATCGACGAGCCACGGCGTCACCCGGAACCCCCCGTTCGCGATGACGGCCATCGACGCCGCGACCTGCAGCGGCGTCACGTCGTCGACCGCGGCGTGCCCGATCGCCGTACGCATCGTGAACGTGACGCCGCGACCGTTCCGCTGGAACGGGCACGGAAGCTCGCCGACCGATGCCCCGCCGAACGGCAGCCCGATCGTCTCGGGCGACCCGAAGCCGGTGGCGCGACCGAAACCGAACTTGTCCGCCATCGTCAGGATCGCGTCCAGGTCGACGTCGCGGCTCATCTTGTCGAAGAAGATGTTGCACGACTTCTCGAGCGCCTCGGCCACGCCGATCGCACCGTGGTGGCCGAGGCACTTGAGCCGGGTGCGACCGACCTGCAGGTACCTCTCGCAGGTGTAAGTCGTCTGCGCGTCGATCGCCCCCGACTCGAGGCCGGCCGCGGCCGAGACGATCTTGAACACCGAGCCCGGCGGCGGCGGATTTCCCGGCGGTCGATAGGCGCGCGGGTAGAGCGGCCGGCGCTCATCCCGAAGGAGGCCTCCGTAGTCGCGGCGTATCTCGTTGCGGGTCGGCTCGGGCGCGGTGGCCATCACGCGGATCGCGCCGTCGCGCACGTCCAGCATCACGATGGCGCCCTTCTCGACCCGAGCGTCGAGCACGCGCTCGCATGCCCGCTGGAGCTCGACGTCGAGCGACAGCACGACGTCCTTCCCGTCGACCGGCGGCGTCAGCTCCAGGAGTCGCGTCGCGTTCTTCGCGCTGTCGCGCTCGACGAGGCGCCAGCCGCGCCGGCCGCGCACCACCGGCTCGAGCAGCGCCTCGAGCCCGACGCGCCCCTGCTCTTCGTCCGAGTGGTAGTTGCCGTAGCGGATGCGCGCCTCGAGCGACGCGATCCGCTCCGCCGTCTCGACGTCGATCTGCTCCGGCGGGCGGCTCTTCAGCTCCTGATAGAGGAGCGCGTCCTCCTCGGCTCGTTCCAACCCGCTCTCGGACGGGTATCCGACCCAGCCGAGCAGCGTGGTCGCGACGTCTTGGGATTCCTCCGGGTAGCTGCGGCGGTGCACGTCCCGGATCTCGAAACCGCCGAACCGCTCCGGCACGAGGTTCACGAGGAAGACCGCACGATACGGAACGGAGCGCTCGATCCAGCGGTCGCGCCGTTCGAGGTCACGACGAACGGCGCGGACCTGTCGCGCCGACAGCGGCGTCGGGTTCGACTCGACCGCCCGGACGACGGCGGCGTCGAGATCGAGCACCTCCTGGTCGAGCAGGTCGATGAACGCGTCCGGCTCCATCTCGATCGCGCCGGCCAGGTCGAACAGCGACTGGCGTTGAACCGCGATCCGCTCGACGGCTCGCTTCACGGCGCCGTCGACGTAGGAGTGGAACGGCGCGTCCTCGTCGCGCGACAGCCGCGTCTCGCGAAACCCTCGAGGGTCGAGACCGAGGAGGCCGCGCGCGTAGAACTCGACGTCGCCGCGCAGCCGAGCGGTGACGCCCTCGAGCTGGCTCGGGGAGATCTCGAGCGCGGCGCGGACGAACGGCGCGGGATCCGTGAGGATCCGCCGGATGGTGGCCCCTCCCGCTCGGTCTCGCCCCAAGTCCTCGTGAAGGAGGCGATCGGCCCCGAGCACGAGGCCGACCGGCGTCTCCCTCCGGAACGTGTTGAACACGAACGACAGCCGGTGGACCGTCTCCCCCTCGGCAAGCGGCCGACCGTAGCGGTCGTAGATTCCGCCCCGCGAGAAAGGTACCGGCCGTCCTCCCAGGCGGCTCGCGCGCGCCTCCGCCTCCCAGAACCCGCGCGTCGCGAACTGCAAGTGGACGAGCCGGGCCTCGACGAGGAGGAACAGGGCCGCGAAAATCAGCAGCAGTACGCGCAGCCGCCGGAGCGTCATCTTCGGGCATCCATCGCACGGCTCGTTCTACCGGGCACGAGACGTTCCGCGAAGGACGAAACCGCGTCAGGGACCGATGCGGAGCCGTCGGAGCAGCCCAACGATCGCGGGCGCGAGCAGGGTGGCGGAGAGCGTCCCGACCGAGAGTCGAAACATCCCGATCGCTCCGGCCTCGCCGCCGAACGGGATGAGCAGGCCGAGCAACGATCGGAGGAGCACGTAGATCACGCCGACGAGGAACGCGACGACCCAGACCGTCACGATGCGATCGCGAAAGAGCATGCGACGGAGGAGGAGCACGACGTACGCGGGCGCGAGGTAGAGCAGGAGCAGTCCACCGAACGGCGCGAGGTCGAGCGCGGACCGCAGCAGCGCGAGGAGCCCGACCGCGTAGGCGAGGCGCTCGCGCCGCGCGAAGAGGCCGAGGTAGACGATCAACACCGGACCCAGGTCCGGCACGAGGATCGACGCCCGCCCGATGAACGCCTGCGCGAACAGGAGCAACGCGGAGGCGAGCGCGAACGGAACGTACGACAGCACGCGTCAGGCACCTCCCCATGGATCGGCCGGAAGTCCCTTGCGTTGAAGCGCCTCCACCCGAGCCCCGGCGTTGCGCCCCTCGCACGTCAGCTCGAACTCGACGCCGTCGACCGTGGAGACCTGCCCGACGATCAGTCCTCGCGGGACGTGCACGCCACGACCGGCGGTGACGATGAGATCGCCGGCCGCCGGCGCGACGCCATCCTCGAGGACCCGCATCCGTCCTCCCCGCGACAAGACGCGCGTCGTCTGGACCGCGATCGGCCACGTGCGCCCCTCCCCGAGCACGAGGAACGTCGTCTCCTGCCCCGGATCGAACACGCCGCGTACGCGAGCCGCGCCGGCGACGCTTCCCTCGATCACTCCCGCGAACCAGCCGTCGCACGTCACCGCCGCGCCGTCGGGAAGACCGCTCCCCGCGAGAAACGCCGCGTCCCGTGCCGCGGACGCGGAGCCGCACGAAAGTCGCACGACTTCGCGCCGCAGGAATCCCGTCCTCGTCACCGGCGTCGCCGACGGAGTCGGCAGGACGACGACCGCGTCCAGCGACCGCACGTCGAGCACGGGGACGGCTCGGAACGTGTCGGTCCCCGTCGCGGCCAGCATCTCGTCGACACGGAGCTCCCCGACGCGGAGCCCGGGCGGCAGGCGCGGCACCGACGACGGCAGCAGGTCGTCGACGGCGGGCACGATCACCGGGACGCCCGCCGCCAGCCCCGTCTGTCGCTCCGGGTGCACGACCGACGCGGTCCACGCGCGCCGATCGAGGCCCACGAGCACGAACCGAACCTCGCGCTCCTCGGCCTCGAGGAGGCACGCGGCGGCGAAGCGCGCCTCGGGCGTCCAGGGCGTCACCACCACGGCGCAACCGGCCTCGCACCGTTCGACGACGCCGACCGCGACGTTCCCCGCGATCACCGGGTCGCCGGGCGCGGCCGCGACGTCCCTCCCGAGGTCGACGAGGAGCCGCCGCCGCGTCCCGTCGATCGCGATGATGCGCGCCACGATCGCCGCGCGGTCCGGTGCGAACCGATCCGCTCCCGCCCGGAGGACGTCGTTCCAGCGACCAAGCCCCTCCTCCAACCGCTCCAGCCGCCTGGCCGTCGCGTCCTCCACCGGCGGCTCGGCGACGCGACGGTAGAGCGCGCTCGCCGCCGCGTCGAGCGGCCGGAAGAGGTGAATCGCGGCGATGTCCGGTTTCCGCAGGAACCGCGGCGCGGCTGGAGTGATGGCCACGAGCGCGAGGCCGAGCACGACGAGCTCGCCGTGCGGTTTCATCGCGTCGGCCTCGCGCGGCACGTCCACGTCAGGGCACGACCGATCGTGGCGTGGTACGAGCGGGATCCGATCGAACGACAGCGCACGCGATTCCATCCGAACGAGGCGAAGCTGCTCAGAGGACACCGTCGGCGCGGGACGAATTCAACAATCCGTTCCCGTTTCGAGCGAGGCATCTCCGTTCCTGGCCACGGGGAGCGTTCCTTGCGTGGCCTCCCCTACCTCACGCCGAATGATCGCGCCGAATGCGCTCGTCGTACCCGTGACGCCCTAAGTGGTCAGCTCGTCGTGCTGCGACGAGTGGATCAAGAGGAGGCAACCGTTCTCGGTCCACTGCTCGCCGTGGAGCGTCCGCGACTCGAGACGCTCGAAGTCCCCGGCGAGCATGACCGAGTCGCCGTGCCTGAGGTCCCCGTCGAGGACGTAGCACTCCTCGACGCCGCCGTGTCGATGGGACGGGTAGCGCGACCCCGGCTCCATGCGGATCATCATCGTGACGACGTCGCGGTCCGAGTCGACCGCCAACCGCCGCACCGCGACGCCCGGAACGTCGGTCGCCTCCCACTCGCCCTCCGAGCCGCGCACGAGCAGGCGCCCGGAGGACGACGTCCCGACCCACCGCTTCCACACCTGGGTCGCGGCCGCGGAATCGGCTGCCTTCCCCTCTCGGTCCGCTCGGATCGACCGCATCAGCGATTCTTTCACCCGGGCCGGAGGAATCCGGGGCGAGACCGACAACGCGAGATCGGCGACGAGCGCCTGGAGCCGCCAGACCTCGCGCCGGTGCTCCTCGTCCGCGGAGTCGAGCCAGGTCTCGAAGGTGCGGCGTTCGGCGTCGTTCATCGTGTGAAGCACGTAGGCGAGGGCGCGGTCCTCGGAGTCCTCGGAGTCGTGGGCAGGAGGTGCTTGATCCATGGCTCTTTCCTACGGTTCGGTCTCGACGTCGAGCGGGGCCAGGATGCGGCGCAGCTTCATCATGCCGGAGCGAATCCGCGTCTTCACCGTTCCGAGCGGCTGCTGGAGCGCGCTCGCGATCACGCGGTGGCTCGCGCCTCCGAAGTATGCCCACTGCATCACCTCGCGCTCCTCGTTCGAGATCCGGGCGAGGGCATCGCGCACGACGCGCCGGCGTTCGGCCGCGATCATGGTATCGACCTCGGCGTCGTCATCCGCGATCTCGAAGTCGGACCCGCCGAGGGGACGCTCGATGACCACCGGGCCGCTCTTCGCACGCAAGGCGTCCAAGGCGCGGCTGCGCGCGATCGTCAAGATCCACGTCATCGTCGAGCCGCGCCGCGGGTCGAAGGTGCACGCCCGTCGCCAGAGGTGCAAAAAGACGTCTCCCGTCGCCTCCTCGGCCGCGCAATCGTCGCGAAGCACCCGGGAGATGAACCCGAAGACAGCGGACGCCGTGCGATCGTAGAGCTCGCCGAGCGCCCGATCGTCTCGTTCCGCCACGCGCTGGACCAGCTCGGCCAGCGGATCCGAACCGGAACGAAGCGCCATGGGATCCGACCGTGAGACCGAGGAACGTAGAAACGCACTCATGCCGAGGATACGGGCCGAACCGACCGGGTGGATGGGCAGAACGCGGCCGTTTTTTTCTTCTCGCGCGTCCGCGGACACGCACTCAGACCTCGTCGCTGGTCTCCAGGACCTTCGAGTAGAGCTCGATCTGGTTCAGGAACTCGCCGGTGCCGCGGGCCACGCAGGTGAGCGGGTCTTCGGCCACCCGGACCGGCAGCTCGATCTCTTCCTCGATCGCGCGCGCGAGCCCGCGGAGCAATGCGCCGCCGCCGGCCAGGGTAATGCCATTGTGGACGAGGTCGGCGGAGAGCTCCGGCGGAGTGTGCTCGAGGCAATGCCGGATCGCGTCGATGATCTCGCGCACCGGCTGCGCGAGCGCTTCGCGGATCTCCTCCGACGTAATGATCGCGCGGCGCGGCAGGTTCTTCTGCATGTCGCGGCCCGCGATCTCCATCTTCTTCTCCTCGCGGAGGGGGTAGGCGGAGCCGATCGTCATCTTGATCGCCTCGGCGGTCTGCTCGCCGATCAGCAGGTTGTAGTTCTTCCGGAGGTAGGCGATGATCGCCTCGTCCATCTCGTCGCCGGCGACCCGCACCGACTGCGCGGTCACGATCCCGAACAACGAGATCACCGCGACCTCGGTCGTCCCGCCGCCGATGTCCACGATCATGCTGGCGGTCGGTTCAGCGATCGGCATGCCGGCCCCGATCCCAGCCGCGATCGGTTCGAGCACGAGGTAGACGGTCCGCGCCCCGGCTCGCTCGGCCGAGTTGATCACCGCACGCTTCTCGACCGCGGTGATGCCCGACGGAATCGAGATGACGATCCGCGGCCGCACCAGGAACGACCGGTTGTGGACCTTCCGGATGAAGTACCGGAGCATCTTCTCGGTGATCTCGAAGTCCGCGATGACGCCGTTCTTCAGCGGCCGGATGGCGACGATGTTGCCGGGGGTCTTCCCGAGCATCTCCTTCGCCTGGATCCCGACCGCGTTGCCGTCGAGCAGCACCTCGTTCGTCCCCTTCTTGACGGCGACGACCGACGGTTCCGAGAGGATGATCCCCTCGTTCTGCACGCAGACGAGCGTGTTCGCGGTCCCCAGATCGATCCCCATGTCGATCGAGAATCGACCGATCAACCACTCCAGGGGGCGAAGGAATCGTCCGTTCACGGGATTCGGCACCAAGGAGTTGGAGGAAATTCCCCGAACAGGATGGACCCGGACGTTCCGGACCCGATTCCCCACGCACGCGATGCGCTGGCCGCGCTGCAATTGCAACGCGCCCTGACCTCGGGGTGCGGGGCGCGCAACACGCGTTTCGAGGCTCCGTCAACCGGCGAAGGGACCGACTCCGTAATGGGCACCGAGCTCCTTGAATCCGATGACGATCCCGATGACGAGCGCGACGAACGTCGCGACGATGAGTCCCGTCTCGAGCCCACCCCCGGACACCTCTTCTTCGTCGACCTCTTCGATTTCGTCGATGTCACGCTTGGCCATGTGTCAGCGTCCTTTCAGCGTCGGATCCGAGGCCTCTTAACCTCTTAAAGGCGCGTCGTCGCCTTGTCCATCACCGCGATGCCGCTCCCGAGCACCACGCGTCCCGCGCAGTTGTCCGGGTAGACGTCGTCGATGATCACCTTGCCCTTGTACCCCGCGCCTGGCGAGAAGATCTCGAACGCCGTGCCCCGCGTCACGCCGTCGTCGGCGCCGACCGAGAGCACGACCAGGCCGTACTCGCTGTTCACGCTCTGGACGACCGCGTCGATCTGCGGCTGCGCGCGGACCTTCGAGATGTCGAACCCGCTCTGGATCGCCGCCTCGATCTGCGCGGTCAGATCACCATTGCGACCCTCGAGGCCCTTGATGTCGTCCGCCATCGCGTTGACCTGCTTGGTCAACGTGTCGACCTGCTGCTCGAGGCGAGTCCGCTCGTCGACCGCGGCCCGGCGCTCGTCCGCCGCGTCGTTGCGCTCCTGGGTGAGCTGCTCGTTGCGCGCGATCAACTGCTTGTTGTGGTTCTGGACCTCGACCAGGGCGGACGTGAACTTCTGATAGTCGGCCTGCAGCTTGGTCACGTCGTTCCGGAGCTGCTGGTTGTCCTGCTTGAGCGAGTCGTTCTCGCTCTTCATCGTGTTGTTCGTCAGGCGCAGGGCTTCGATCTGCTCCTGCATCTGGATCTTGTCGGTCTTGAGGCCGGCGATTTCGGCATTGAGGTTGCTCCGGTCCTGGTCGGCCTTCTCGTTGTCGGCCGTGTGGACCTTGACCTCCTCGTCGAACATGGTCCGGTACTCCTCGCTCTTCGCCAGGATGCCCGCGAGGACTCCCAAGATGACGAGGGAGAAGACGAGGTTGAGGACGACAAACAGTTTTCCGATCGGGCTCATGCCATTTCCTCGTTCGATGGGCCAATCGCGACTCGGTCGCCGCCCGAGCTGTCACGCCACGCTCAGATGCGGGAGGGGCGAGGATCGCGACGGATTCTATGCCCCGCACTCCGGTGGTCAAACAAAAACAAAGACGTAGGGAACGCGAACATCGACAAGCCTTACTTTTTTCTACGCGCAAGGTAACGACGGACTCTACGAAGGAGACCGGGCGCGAGGAAGAGCGCGGTCGACAAGGTCGCGAAGAAACCGACGACATCGCCGCTCCGAACGAAGACCGAGCCGCCGCGATGGATCGGGACGTCGACCAGCCGGCTGCCCGCGACGTCGCGATCCCGGCCGATGCCTTCCTCGATGCGCGCCCGCGTGCGCCCGCACGCGTCGTAGACGGCCGAGACCCCAGAATTCGTGACGCGAACGAGACTTCGGCGCATCTCGATGGCACGGAACCGGCTCGCGACCTCCATCTGATCGAACTCCCAGCTCTGGCCGAACCAGCCCTCGTTCGAGAGGTTGACGACGAAGTCGATTCCCTGGCGGGCGACCGCGACGCAGTACGACGGGTAGACGTTCTCGTAGCAGATCGTCGTGGAGAACCGGAACTCTTGACCGCTTGCGGTCTCGAGCTCGAAGACGACGGGGCCCTCGCCGCGCGCGAGATCGGGAAGGAACCCCGCAAACCCCTCGATCATGCGAATGAACGCGTCGGGCAGCGCTTCGCGGAACGGGATGAATTCACCGCCCGGGACGAGGATGGTCTTCGAGTAGAGCTGCTGCCGTCGCCCCGCCGGGTCGTAGAGGAGCACGCTGTTCCAGTCGCGTCGGGCCTCGGCCGCGCCGTCGCGCGTGATCGCCCCGGTCAGGAACCACGCGCCGAACTCGCCGAGGAACGGCTCGATGAACCCTTCTGCCACCGCTCGATCGGCGTCGTCGGCCGCGGCGCCCGATCGATGCGGCAGCACGCCGGGAAACATGCTTTCCGCCCAGCACAACAGGTCGAACGGCCGACCTTCGCTCCGCCTCAAGCCGTGCTCGGTGGCGGCGAGCTGGTAACGCGCGATCGTCTCGAAGTCATGTCGCTGCTTCAGGCCCTGCGGCAGGTTCGCCTGGACCAAAAGGAGCCGCGGGCCCGGCCCCTCGTCGCCGGCGACCGACGCGATGCGGAGGGCGCCGTAGCCATACAGAAAAAGGAGCAGGGCCGGGGGGACGCCGAGCCACACGGAGCGTCGCGGATCGCGGCGCCGCATCCACGCCTGCAGGAAGCTCCCGTTCGCCACGGCCACCACGAACGACAACAACGATACTCCCCCGACGTCCGCGGCCTGCGCCAGCTCGAGCGGCCGGTCGAGCGAATAGCCGACGAGGAGCCACGGAAACCCGCCCCACGGGAGACGCGCACGGACCACCTCGATCGCGACCCACGTGACCGCGAGGGCGATCGGCCTCGGGACGCGCCGGCGAACCTGCCGGTAGGTCGCCACGAAGAGCGGGAACGCGAGCGCCTCCGGGAACGTCATCAGCATGAGGTTGACGACCGACGGCACCGCGAGCCAGACGCAGCCGACGCCGAAGAAGACCACGCCGCCCACGTACGCCGCGAGGTACCGGCGCCGCGGGGTGACGTCGGCCTCCGCGAGGATCGCCAGCGGAACGATGCCGACCAGCCCGAGGGGCCACAGCCCGAACGGTGCCTGTGCCGCGACGAGGAGCGCCGCGCCGATCACGGCCAGGAACACCTGCCTCACGCCACGCCCACGCTGACGTCGCCCGCTCGGCCCGCGTCGAGCGGCGTCACCCAGGTCTCCTCCCCCGCGGCGACGGAGCCCTCGCCGTGCGGAACGAAGACCAGGGCGTTCGCCCGATTCAAGCACGTCACGTCGCCGGAGCCGTTCCATCCCACGAAGGCCACGCTCGGGCGGCCGCCGTCGAGCCGCACGCGCGCCGGCAGGAACTGGTCGCGCGCGCGGAGCCGCCGAATCGGCTCCTCCAGCCGCGCCACCACGCGCGGAAACGCCGCGGCATCGACGCCGAGCCGCCGCAGCAGAGCGGCACGGACCAGAAGGTGATAGACGACGAACGCCGAGATCGGGTTGCCCGGCAGCCCGAAGACGGCGGTCTCGCCGCGCGTGCCGAACAAGGTCGGCTTGCCGGGCTTCAACGACACGCGATCGAAGTGGATCTCGACCCCCAGGCGCCTCAACACGGCCGGCGTGAAGTCGTAGTCCCCGACCGACGAGCCGCCGGACAGAAGGACGACATCCGCCTCGAGCGCCTCTTCGGTCCGGCGCACGATCTCGTCCTCGCGGTCGGGCACCGACGCGAGCAGGCGCGGCGCGCCCCCCGCGCTGCGAACGAGAGCGGCGAGCACGGTCCCGTTCGACTCGCGGATCTGGCCCGGACCGGGGACCTCGCTCGGACGAACGAGCTCGGTGCCCGTGGCGAGGATCGAGACGACCGGCCGCCTCACCACGTCGACGTCCGTCGCCCCGACCGACGCGAGCAGGCCGACGGATCCGGTCGACACGCGATGGCCGGCCGCGAGCGCGACCGCGCCCGCGCTCAGGTCCTCGCCGCGACGCGCAATGTTCTGCCCCTCTCGCGGACGATCTTCGATCCGGACGTGATCGCCGTCCGCGACCGTCTTCTCGACCATCACCACCGCGTCGGCGCCGGCCGGCAGCATCGCCCCGGTGAAGATCTTGACCGTCTCCCCGGCGCCGACCCCGATCGCGGCGGGCCGGCCCGCCGCGGACTCGCCGACGATCCGCAGGCGGGACGCGCCGCCCGCCGCATCCACCGCGCGGACGGCGTACCCGTCCATCGTCGATCGCGAGAACGGCGGCAGGTCGACGTCCGAGGCCACGTCGCGGGCCAGCACGCGCCCCACGGCGTCCAGCAGCGAAACCCGCTCGATCGCGCCCGGACCTGGGACGCGAATGCGCGACAAGATCTCGTCCTGCGCTTGCTCGATCGACAGCATCGTCTTGGGTCGGCCCCGTCGGCGGCCGAATCTTCGGGAAACGCGTCGCCGGCAACCATAGCGTCCGCCGGGGAGAAACAGACCAGGACGCGTGCAAACGCCGCCGTGGTTGCCACGTAGATTCAAGGCGCGGTTGTGCTGGCCGGCCCGCGCCGGATATCATTTCGAGGACCGTTCTCGGAGTGGGCGCCCCCAACCGAACGAAGGACTCCCCTTGACCGAGATCATCCGCCGCTCCGCCTGCTTCGCGCTCGCCTTCTCGATCCTCGCATTCTCGATCGTGGCTTGCGCCCCGCGGGACCCGGACAGCTCCAACGCGAACGAGCTCGCGACCCGTCCGGCGGCCCCCGCGGACGCGAACGACAAGGCCGCCACGCTCGTCCGGGTCGGTCGCCTCACGCGCGGAGAGATCCGTACGTCGCTCGAGGTCTCGACCGACATCGAGGCCGAGGTGCGCGTCAGCGTCTTCCCCAAGGTCGGCAACACGTACCTGACCGAGATCTTGGTCAAGGAAGGGAGCGACGTGAAGAAGGGCGACGTCCTCGCGCGCCTCGACGACATCGACTTCCGCATCGCCGAGCGGCGCCGCGAGAGCGAGCTGCTCCAGGCCCAGCTCGGCGAGAAGCAGGCCGCGGTGCGGCTCGCCGAGGCGGTCGCGCGCGAGCGGGCGCAGCGCGCGATGCACGAGCGCGCCAAGTCCGACTTCGAGCGCGCCCAGAACGCGATGCAGGGCGGCATCGACGTGCTCTCCGTGAAGGAGATCACCGACGCGAGTTCCTCCTTCGAGCAGGCCGAGGCCGAGCTCGAGGCATCGACCCTCGCGGCGGAACTCCTTCGCTCCGAGCTCGAGCTTTCCTCGGTGACGACCGAGGCGACGCGGATCGAGCTCGAAGCGGCGCGCAACGACCTCGCGCAGACGGTGATTCGCGCACCGATCGACGGCGTGATCGAGGACCGCTCCGTCGACGCCGGTCTGTTGGTCAGCCCGCAGACGCAACTCTTCACGATCGTCGATCCGCTTCGGCTGGTCGCGAACTTGCGGGTCCCGCAGGAGGATCTGAGCCGGGTCTCGCGCCTCGGCCTCCCGGTCGAGTTCCGCCTCGACGCTCTGCCCACGATGAAGTTCGTGGGTCGGGTCGAGGCGATCAACCCCTCGGTCGATCCGGCCTCCGGCCTGATCAAGATCCGCGTGCGCCTCGACGACGAAGCGGCGAGCTCGATCCGGCCCGGCATGTTCGCGCGCGCGCGGATCATCATCGACAGCCGGGAGAACGCGTTCCTCCTGAACAAGCGGGCCGTCGTCTACGACGACGGCCGCGCGCACTTCTTCACCGCGCAGGACGGCGTCGCCCGGCGCCATGCGTTCGTGGCTGGAGCGAGCACCGAGACGGACGTCGAGGTGCTCGAGATCGACGAGACGCCACCGGTCGAGGCGGCGATGGAGCTCGACGTCATCATGGTCGGTCAGGACCGTCTTCGAGACGGCGACCCGATCACCGTGATCGGAGGGCCCTCGTGATCGACCGGACCATCCGATGATCGGGGTGAATCCGCCGACCGGGCTCTTCGCGTTCACGACGCGACGGCCGGTGGCCACGACGATGGCCGTGCTCGCGGTTGCCACGTTCGGCTTCATCTCCCTGGGGAAGATCCCGGTCGAGCTGCTTCCCGAGATCTCCTACCCGACCATCACCGTCCGGACCGAGTACGCCGGCGCCGGTCCGGAAGACATCGAGGAGCGGGTCACGAAGCCGATCGAGGAGACTCTCGCGATCCTCCCCGGTCTCGAGGGCCACTCGTCGATCTCGCGGGCGGGCGTGTCGGACGTGGTCCTCGAGTTCCGCTGGGGGACGAACCTCTCGTTCGCCACGCAGGAGATCCGCGAGCGGCTCGACCGCACGCGGCTCCCGGCCGAGATCGAGCCTCCGCTCATCCTGCGGTACGACCCGTCGCTCGACCCGGTCGTCCGCCTCTCGGTCTTCGGCGACCGGCCGCTCGCCGAGGTTCGCAAGGCAGCCGACGAGATCATCGGGCGCGGGCTCGCGTCGACCCCCGGGGTCGCCGCGGTGAAGGTGCGCGGCGGGCTCGAGACCGAGATCCGGGTGCGCCTGAACGGCGACAAGGTCACGAGCCTCGGCCTCGACATCTCCGAGGTCGACCGGCGGCTGAAGATCGAGAACGTGAACCTCGCGTCGGGGACGATGGTCGAGGGCGACACCGAGTACCTCGTCCGGACGCTGAACCAGTTCGCCACGCTGGACGAGATCCTCGAGCTCGCGATCACCGATCGCGGCGGCCAGCCGATCCGCATCCAGGACATCGCCACGGTCGAGCGGACGCACAAGAAGCGCGACGTCATCACGCGCGTCGACGGCAAGGAGAGCGTCGAGCTGTTGATCCATCGCGAGGCAAACGCGAACATCGTGCGCCTCGCGAGCGAGCTGAAGGACCGTCTGTACGGCACCGAGCCGGATCGCGCGTTCCTCGCGGAGATCCAGAGCGGGAAGCGCGAGGACCCCGAGGCCCGGCTGAAGGCGGCCCTCCTGGCGGCGGAAGCCGAGCAGGACGAGAAGGGCACGCAACCGGCGCCGCCGCCCGAGCCGGACGGAGCGCACGGACCGGGCGGGCCCGAGCAAGACGAGAGCGACGAGGTGCGCACGCTCCGCGAAGAGGTGAAGAGGAAGCGGCGCGCGCTGGACTACCTGGCGAACGACCTGCCGGCCGGCCTCAGCGTCCGCACGCTGTCGGACCAATCGGTCTTCATCGAGGACGCGATCCAGGAGGTCCAGGGCGCCGCGATGTTCGGCGGACTCCTCGCGGTGCTCGTCCTGCTGCTCTTCCTCAAGAACGCGGTGGCGACCGCGATCATCGCGGTGGCGATCCCGGTGTCGGTGATCGCCACCTTCGCACCGATGTTCCTCGGCGGCACCACGCTGAACATCATGTCGCTGGGTGGTCTCGCGCTGGGCATCGGCATGCTCGTCGACAACTCGATCGTCGTGCTCGAGTCGATCTTCCGTTGCCGCGAGGAGGGTGACGACGTTGGCCCCTCCGCGGTGCGGGGGACGGCGGAGGTCGGCGTCGCCGTGTTCGCATCGACGCTGACCACCGTCGCGGTCTTCTTCCCGATCGTGTTCGTGTCCGGCGTCGCCGGTCAGCTCTTCCAGGATCAGGCGCTCACCGTCGTGTTCGCGCTGCTCTCGTCCCTGATCGTCGCGCTGTTCTTCATCCCGATGCTCGCCGCGCGCGGCCGGGCGCGCGCCAACCGCGAGGACGGCGCCGTCGATCCGCGCACGCGGCCGCTGGGATTCCTGGCCGCGCTGGCGCTGCCCGTCGTGCTCTGGAACCGGAGCCTTGCGTGGCGCGGACTCCGCGAGATCGTCGCCGGGCGTCGCGGCTTCTCGCGCGTCGCGACGTCGATCGTGCTCGTCCCGACGATGGTGCTGCAGCTCGTCATCGAGACGGCCGGCCGCGTCATCCTGTCCGCGCTGACCCTGGTGGTCCTGTCGATCGGCCTCGTCGCATTCGGGATCGCGCGCGTGATCCGCATCGTCGCGGCGCCGATCCAGTGGCTGTTCGATCGCGGGTTCGGGATGGTGCAGGCCGGCTACCCGCGGCTGCTCCGCACCGTGCTCGTTCACCCGGCGTTGATCGCGCTCGTGCTCGTCCTCGCGACGGCCGGGGCCGGGTTCGCGTGGCGCTCGTTCGGCGACATCGGCACCGAGATGCTGCCGACCGTCCACCAGGGCGAGCTCATCATCCATGTCTACACGCCGGTCGGGACGCCGGTCGAGCGCACGGCCGAGATCCTCCTGCCGATCGAGCGGGAGATCCTCGAGATTCCCGACGTCACTCAGGTCGCATCCGCCGTCGGCATCGCGCGCGACGAGGTGGCGGACTCGGACGAAGGCGGCCACTCGGCGAAGCTGCTCGTACGACTCGCGGACACCCCCGACCTCGCGGCGGCGGAGGAGCGCGTCCTGGCCGGAGTTCGCGCCGTCCTCTCGCGGGACCCCGAGCTCACCGGCTTCCGCTTCTCGCGCCCCACGTTGTTCTCGATCCGTTCGCCCCTCGAGGTGCAGGCGAAGGGAAACGACCTCGAGACCCTGCGCGAAGCGGCGCAGGAGATCACCGCCCGGATGAAGCGGTCTCCGCTCGTCACCGACGTGCGCTCGACGGTGACCCGCGGAAACCCCGAGGTGCAGCTCACGTTCGATCGCGAGCGCCTCCGTCGTTTCGGCCTCGACCTCGAGGCGATCGCCAACCGAATCCGCGCGCAGGTCCAGGGCGTGGTGTCGACGCGCTTCGCCGAGGAGGAACGGCGGATCGACGTCCGCGTGCTCGCCGACGTCGACACCCTCCCCGACCTGCTCGACCTGACCGTCAACCGCGGGCGCGCGGTGGGGCTGACCGACACGCTCGATCGCGGCACCGAGGGAGGCGGCGGGAGCTCCGGAACGGGAACGACGCGGATTCGCGACCAGCTCCTCGCGCCCGGAACGACGATCGAGCTCGGAGACGACGCTGCGATCCCGCTGCGTCAGGTGGCCGAAGTGGCGGTCGTGCGCGGCCCGTCGGAGATCCGGCGCATCCAAGGCCAGCGCGCGGCGGTGGTGACGGCGAACACGGCCGGCTTCGATGTGGGCCGTGCGGTCGGCTCGCTCGAGTCGATGCTTGCACCGATCGAGCAGCAGTACCCCGACCTGATCTGCACGGTCGGCGGGCAGGGAGCGGAAATGGACGAGGCGCTGTCGGGCATGGGCATGGCGCTCCTGCTCGCCGTCTTCCTCGTCTATCTGGTGATGGCTTCTCAGTTCGAGTCGATCGTTCAGCCGCTCATCATCCTGACCACGATTCCGCTCGCCCTGGTCGGCGCGATGATCGCACTCGACTGGACCGGCACGCGGCTCTCGGTCGTGGTCTTCATCGGTGGGATCGTCCTGGCGGGGATCGTCGTGAACAACGCGATCGTGCTGCTCGACTACACGAACCAGCTCCGGCGCCGCGGCCAGTCCGTGGTCGAGGCGCTGGTCGAAGCGGGACGAGCGCGCCTGCGACCGATCCTGATGACGACGTTCTCGACCGTGCTCGCGCTCCTCCCCCTCGCCGGCGTGTTCGCGTGGATCCCCGGCGTGGAGCAGCTTCCCGGCGGATTCTGGCACGGCTCCGAGCTTCAGGCGCCGCTCGCGATCACCGTGATCGGCGGGCTCACGCTCTCGACGCTGTTGACCCTGGTGGTGATCCCCGTCGCCTACCGAGTCGCCGTGCGCGATCGCGTGACCGTCGCCGAGGGGTAGGGGCCTTCGTCGCGCCTCGCGAGAAACGAAGATGCCTCGCCCAAGGACCGGAACGGGTCGTCGCGCGGGCCCCGACCGCGCCCAGTACACGACGCGCGGCGCCCCGGCCCTCGCCGACGCGCCGCGCTGTCTCGACTGGTGGTGGATCGGACCGGAGTCGAACCGGCGACCTCTACGTTGCGAACGTAGCGCTCTCCCAGCTGAGCTACCGACCCATACGCGTCCGGGATCTTAGCCACGCCGGCGGTCCCTTCCAATCGCCTTTTCCCGGACAAACTTCCACCCGCTTCCCCGCCGCCGCACGCGGGGCGGTGGCGTCAGTTCACCGTGACGCCGCCGTTCACCACCAGCGTCTGACCGGTCACGAACCCGGCCTCCTCGCTCGCCAGGTAGACCACGGCGTGAGCGACGTCGGCCGGCACGCCCCAGCGGCCGAGCGGGATGCCGGCGAGGTACGCGTCCTTCGTCTCCTGCGGGTCGTTCTCGTGCCGCTCCACGGGAATCCAACCGGGCGAGATCATGTTCACGGTGATGCCGAACGGGGCGAGCTCGTTCGCCATGCTGCGCGTCCAGCCCCGTTGTCCGCCCTTCGCCGCGACGTAGGCGCTGAAGTTGCCGACGCCACGGTCATACACCTCGGAGCCGATGTTGATGATGCGTCCGAACCGCTGCTCCTTCATGTGCGGCAGGCAGGCCCGCGCGAGCAGGAACGGGCTCTTGATGAAGAAGTCGACCATGCGCTGATAGAACGGCCAGTCGTACTCCTCGATCGGCATCTGCGGCTGCTCACACGTCGCGTTCGGGATCAGGACGTCGACCGGACCGAGGTCGTGCGTCACCTCGCGCACGAGCCGCTCGACCTCCGCGGCATCCGTGACGTCGGCCCGCACGAGGATCCCCTCGCCGCCCGCGGCCTCGAGCTCGGCCAACGCGCGCTCGGCCCGCTCGCGGTCGTTCGCGTAGTTCAGCGCCACCCGCGCACCGGCGCGGCCGAGTTCGATCGCCATCGCCTTGCCGAGTCCGGTCGAGGAGCCGGTCACGAGCGCGACGCGGCCGTTGAACGTCTGAGTCATGGTCTCTGATCCGTCTGGTCCATCTGGTCCGTCACGGAGAAGTGGTGCACGGTCGTCTGGCGGTACGTGGCGCCCGGTTCCAGGATCGTCGAGGGAAACGCGGCGTGGTGGACCGAGTCGGGGAAGTGCTGCGTCTCGAGGCAGAGCGCGCCGCGATGGGCGTAGGCGCGGCCGCCCTTGCCCGTCGCTCCGTTCAGGAAGTTGCCCGAGTAGAACTGGATCCCCGGCTCGGTCGTGAAGATCTCGAGCACGCGGCCGGACACCGGATCAGCGAGCCGCGCCGCGCGTCGCACCGTCCCGGCGCCGGACTCGACGACGAAGTTATGGTCGTAGCCGAGCGCCGCCGTCCCCTCGAGCGCCGCGATCCGATCGCCGATCCGACGCGGCGTCGTGAAGTCGAGCGGCGTGCCCTCGACGGCGACGACCTCGCCGGTCGGAATCAACGTATCGTCCGCCGGCGTGTAGCGCGTGGCGTCGAGCTCGAGCACGTGCTCGAGGATCGTGCCGTTCCCCGCCCCGGCGAGGTTCCAGTACGCGTGGTTCGTGAGATTCAGCGGCGTCCGCGCGTCCGACGTCGCGGTGTAGTCGATGCGAAGCTCGTCCGCGTCGGTGAGCGTGTAGGTCACCTCGACCCGCACGGCGCCGGGATACCCCTCCTCGCCGGCCGGGCTGTCGTAGCGGAACCGGACCGCCGCGCCGTCCAGCGACTCGGCGGAGAACATTCGCTGGCCGAATCCGCGCTCTCCGCCGTGGAGGTGGTTCGGCCCGTTGTTCACGGCGAGGGTGTATTCCTTGCCGTCGAGCGAGAACCGACCCTTCGCGATACGGTTCGCGACGCGGCCCGTCGTGCAGCCGAAGTATTGGTTCGCGTCCGACTCGTAGCCCGCGACCTGGTCGAAGCCGAGCACGACGTCGACCATGGCTCCGGCACGATCCGGCACGTGCATCTCCACGAGCGTCGCGCCGAAGTCGGTGACGCGCGCCACGAGACCCCGCGAGTTCTCCAGAGTAAAGAGCGTAGCCGGTGCTCCGGCTTTCGTGGTTCCGAACGGCGCGGTCCGGACCGGCGCGTCGGCGGGTTTTCGTTCCGACATGGTCTCGAGGCTGCCACAAGACGTGAAGGCGAACGGGATCGCCGCGGCCCACGCCGCGGCACGAAGGATGCCTGCGATTGCGGTCATCGGATCATCGACCTTCCTCGAACGAGGACGCGCGTCGCCCGGGTTCGGAGGTCAACCTACCAAGTCGCACAGCCGCGTCCGACTCCTCGCCCGTGGTTTCATCCCCGAGTCCGCGTCGACCTCTCGGACGCCGCGATCGCACCGTCGATCTCGCGGCGGCGGCGCGCCACGTAGCGCTTGACGAGCTCATCGGTGATCACGCCGAGCAGGATCACCGCCCCGATGATGGCGAACTCGAGCTGGGTGGGAATCCCGAGCAAGTTGATCGAGTTGTACAGGACGCGCATCACCGCCGCCCCGATCACGACCCCGACGATCGACGCCTCGCCGCCGCGCAGGCTGCATCCGCCGAGCACCGCGGCCGCGATCGCGTACAGCTCGTAGAAGTTTCCCTGCGACGCGGGTTGGATCGAGTTGACGTCGAGCGCGAACAGCACACCGCCGACTCCGGCCAGCAGCGAACAGACGACGTACGCGAGGATGACGACGCGGTCCGTATCGATGCCGCTGTAGCGCGCGGCCGGTTCGCTGTTGCCGACGGCGAAGAGGTACCTCCCCCACACGGTCCGCTGCAGGAGGAGGCTCGAGAGGAACGCGAGACCGAGCAGGAACAGGAACGGCGCCGGCGCCCTCAGCTCCGACACCACCGGGATCTCGACGAACGTCGCCGCCAACCCGAGCGCGAGGATGACGGCGGACGCGACCAGAGGGGCGCGGCTCCGCCCGCGCCAGGCGAGCGCCGGAACGCCAAAGCAGGCGATCGCGATCCCCCCGACCGCGACGGCGACGGTCGCCATCGAGCACGGCAGTCCCGTCGCGAGTGCGCGCAGCCCCGGGTAGGCGGAGCCGAAGCCGAGCGTCTGATCGTCGGTGAGGTAGCGAGCGAAGCCCCGGTAGAAGAGGAGGCCGCAGAGCGTGACGACGAACGGCTGCAGGCGCAGCTTCGTGATCATGAGCCCGTGGACGAGGCCGATCGCGGCGGAGACGGCGAGCACCAGCCCGAGCGACGCGCCGACGCCGAGGCCGTTGCGGACGAGGAACCACGGCAGGAGGCAGCCGACCAACCCAACGACCGAGCCGATCGAGAGGTCGATGCCGCCGGTGATGATGACGAAGGCGACACCGATCGAGAGCACGCCGAACAAGGCGCTCCAGCGCACGATGTTCTGCAGATTGTACGGTTCGACGAAGTCGGGGTTCAGCCCGGCGGTGACCGCGGCGACCGCGACGAGAAGCCCGAGGATGCCGAGGACCTTCTTCACGTCGCCGCGTTCGCCGGGATCGATCCGGTGGCCAGGCGCATGACCGCCTCCTCGGTCAGCGCGTCCCGCGAGAGCTCGCCGGCAATCCGGCCCGCGTGCATGACGAGGGCCCGATCGGAGAGGGTGAGGATCTCCTCCATCTCGCTCGACGCAAACAGCACGGCGACCCCGCCGTCCACCAGTCGGCGGATCAGGGCGTAGATCTCCTGGCGCGCGCCGACGTCGATGCCGCGCGTCGGCTCGTCGAGCAGGAGGAGACGCGGACGGATCGCGAGCCATTTCGCGAGTACCACCTTCTGCTGGTTTCCGCCGGAGAGCACGCCGGCGACCTGCTCGATCCCCGCCGCCCGGATCGACAGGGCATCGATCATCTCGTGCGCGAGCGCCTCCTCGCGGGAACGGTCGATGATTCCGCGCGCGGCCGGGCGGGAGCGCGCGACGACGCCGATGTTCTCGACGAGCGCCATCTCCAGGAACAGCCCGTGCTGCTTCCGGTCCTCGGGAACGAAACCGATCCCGGCCCGCACCGCGTCCTTCGGGCGTCGGATCGTCGCCGGCACGCCTTCGATCGAGATGCGCCCGGCCTCGCGGCGATCGATGCAGAACAACGCGCGCAGCAGCTCGGTCCGTCCCGCGCCGACGAGGCCGGCGATCCCGACCAGTTCGCCCCGCCGCACCGCGAAGTCGACGCGCTCCCCGGGGTACGCCGTCGTGCGAAGCCCGTCTACCGCGAGCACGACCGTTCCGCCGACCCGACCGCGAACCGAGCGATCGATGCGGACGTCGCGGCCGACCATCAACCGCACCATCGCGTCGCGATCGATCTCTTCGCGCGCGAGTTCGCCGGCGTTCCTGCCGTCGCGAAGCACGACGACCCGGTCGGCGATCGCTTTCACCTCGCCGAGACGGTGAGAGATGTAGACGATCGACACGCCGCGCTCCCGAAGCGACCGGAGCACGCGAAACAGGTGGTCGGACTCGGCGAGCGAAAGAGACGAGGTCGGCTCGTCGAGGATGAGGACGCGGGCGTCCTGCGCCAGCGCCTTGACGATCTCGACGCTCTGCTGCTCGCCGATCGCGAGTGAACCGACGATCTCGTCCGGCGAGACTCTGGCACCGATCCGTTCGAGCGCGGCCGACGACTGCTCGCGCACGGCCGCCTCGTCGATCACCCCGAACCGCCGCGGCTCGCGGCCCAGGAAGATGTTGGCACCGACCGAGAGGTTCGTCGCCAGGCACAGCTCCTGGTGGATCAGCACGATCCCGAGATCGATGGCGCGGCGCGACGATCCGATCGTGACCGGCGCCCCGTCGATCGCCAGCGTTCCCTCGTCCGGCGATTCGATGCCGGCGAGGACCTTCATGAACGTGCTCTTGCCCGCCCCGTTCTCCCCGACCACCGCCACGATCTCGCCGCGGCGCAGGGTCAGGCTCGCCCCGTCGAGCGCGATCACGCCGGGAAACCGCTTCGTGATCCCACGCGCCTCGAGGATCGGTCGATCGCCGGCGCGAGCCGCCGCGTCCGTCATGAACCGCTCTCGACGAGCGACTTCAGCTCGTCCCAGAACGTGCGGCAGTTCTCGGCGCGAACGACGCGCACCGGAACGTCGACGACGCCGTCCGGAGGCAGCACGTCCTGTCCGCGGGCGAGGCCCGCAAGGATGCGCACCGACTCGTAACCGTACTGGTACGGCTGCTGCGTGACGGTGCCGTAGACGTGGCCGTCGAGGATCCCCTGCAACGTCGCGTCGGCCTCATCGAACGCGACGATCTTCACCTGCCCGAGCCGGCCCGCCCCCCGCAACGCCTCGACGCAGGCGGGCGCGTTGTACGCGAACAACCCCACCATCACGCCGAGATCGGGGTGAAGCGAGAGAGCGTCCTCCGCGTTCGACTTGGCTCTCGCGTAGTCGAACTGGTCGGTCCGCGTGTCGAGGATCGTGAACCGTTCTCCCGCGAGCGGCGGCCCGGGCCCGTCGTAGCGGCCGGCATCGACCGAACGATCCAACAGCTCGTCGATGATGCCCTGGCGGCGCTTCCTCGCGTTGTCCTGCTCGAGCCGGCCGACGAACAGCATCACCGAGCCGCCTTCCGGGCGCGCCTCCTTCACGAGCTTGCCGCACTCGCGCCCGGCGAGGTAGTTGTCCATGCCGACGAAACAGAGCCGCTCCGTGCCCGGCGCGTCCGAGTCGTGGGTGATGACGCGGGTCCGGCCGCACGCCTCGTTCACGAGCTCGGCCTGGTTCACGCCGTCGATGGGACTGATCGCGATGCCGTCGACCCCGATCGCGAGCAGTTCCTCGACGATCCGTTTCTGATCGACGATGCCGTTCGCCGGCATCTTCACGTCGCACCGGACGTCGAACTCCTTGGCGCCGGCCTTCACCCCCGCCGCGGCGATCGTCCAGAACGGATCGACTCCGTTCGTCACGTAGGCGAGGCGCGGCCGGCCGCCGGCGTCCGAGTCACGGCACGCGGGGAAGACGACGAGGGCGAAGGCGGCCGCCAACGGGGCGAGCCGGACGGCCGGGAGTCGGGTCGAGAGCATGAGGTCGTCCACCGTCGGATCGGGAGGACCACATCCTAAGACTCGAGGCCCGCGCAAGAGTAGCTTCCCCCGACTCGGAGGAGACTCGGAGGGCGAATCGGGGCCGACTCAGGGCCGGCGGATGACCGCTCCGCCCGTGGTTTCGGAACGAACGAAGGCCGTCCTTCCCCTATCCTGGCGACGGCCTCGGATCCATCGATGAACTCGCGCCGACTCCTCATCGTCCTTCTGTTCGGTACGTCGCTCGGCCTCCCCGTCGGGGTCGCCGCCGGGGCCGAGCCGTCGCCGCTCGACGAGATCCTCCCCCTTCTCGAGGAGAACTGCTTCCGCTGCCACGGCGGGCGCGACCGGATCAAGGGTGGCCTGCGCCTGACGAGCCGGGCCGCTCTCCTCGAAGGGGGCGACAGCGGCCCCGCGATCGACCTCGTCACGCCGGACCGAAGCCTGCTGCTCCGGATGATCCGGTACGAGGACGACGATCACCAGATGCCGCCGAAGGGGAAGCTCGAGGCGGCATCGATCGACGCGCTGGCGCGGTGGGTGCACGCGGGCGCGCCGTGGACCGACGCGGACGGCGCGCCGATGCCCGGGCGGGACGCCGAGGCGGACGAGCCCTCGTCGTCGCTCCGCGAGCCGCCGATCGAGCCATGGCGGTACGGCCGGCTCGCGCGGCCCGCCGTGCCGCTCGTGAACGACGCCGCGTGGAGCGCGAACCCGATCGACGCCTTCATCCTCGCCAAGCTCGAGGCGAACGACCTGCGACCGGCGCCGCGCGCCGATCGGATCTCCCTCCTGCGTCGGGTGACGTTCGACCTGACCGGGCTCCCCCCATCGCCGGACGAAGCGGCCGAGTTCCTCGCCGACGAGTCGGAGGAGGCGTACACGAAGCTCGTCGAGCGGCTCCTCGCGTCCCCTCGCTACGGCGAGCACTGGGGCCGCCACTGGCTCGACCTCGTCCGCTACGCCGAGACGAACGGCTACGAGCGCGACACCGACAAACCGTTCATCTGGCGCTACCGCGACTACGTCATCGACGCGTTCAACGAGGACAAGCCGTACGACCGATTCATCCTCGAGCAACTGGCCGGAGACGAGCTCGACGACGTGACGCGCGAGTCGCTCATCGCCACCGGGTACCTCCGTCTGATGCAGTGGGACGACGAGCCGGGGCAGGGTGCGCTCCAGGCGCGCTACGACGTCCTCGATGACGTCGTCTCGACCACCAGCCAAGTGTTCCTCGGCGTGACGATCGGCTGCGCGCGCTGCCACGACCACAAGAAGGATCCGATCCCGCAGGCCGACTACTACCGCTTCCTGTCGTTCTTCCACGGCATCGACGACATGCGCGTCGACGGACCGCTGACCGAGATCGCGACGCCCGAAGAGCGGGCCGTCCACGACCGGGCCGTCGCAGAGAAACGGGCCGAGCTCGGGGCGCTGGAGGTGCAGCGGCTCGCGCTCGAGGCCGACTTCAAAGTGCAGTTGCTCGCGCGCGACGGGATCGGCCTCGCGCCGCCGGCGATGCGCGACCTGCGCTACCGCTTCTATCGCGACACGTGGGACGAGTTGCCCGACTTCGACGCGCTCCGTCCCGAGTCGACGGGAACGCTCGAGTCCGGGATGTTCGACCTGTCGCCGGCGACGCGGGCCGAGTCGATCGGGTTCGTCTTCGAGGGGACGCTCTCGATCCCGGCCGACGGGGAGTACCGTTTCTTCGTCGATTCGAACGACGGCGCCCGGCTCTCGGTGGCGGGGACGGTCGTCGTCGATCACGACGGCGTCCACCGGCTCGGCGATCGGCGCGAGGGAGGGATCGCGCTCGCGCGCGGCGACGTGCCCGTGCGGCTCGACTACTTCAACCGCGACGGCGCGGGCGCGCTCCGCGTCTGGTGGTCGCGCGAGCCGGCGGCGTGGCGCTACACCTTCGACGACCCCGGCCCGGACTGGGCGAACCCGGAGTTCGACGACTCCGCGTGGCTCGAGGGCTCGCCGGGCTTCGGCACGCGCGCCACGCCGGGCGCCGAGGTCGGCACCGAGTGGTCGACACGCGACGTCTGGATGCGGCGGACGTTCGTCTGGAACCGGGCCGGCGCGGCGCGCCTCACGTTCGCGGGCCACCACGATGACGACGTCGCCGTGTTCGTCAACGGCACGCGCGTGCTCCAGCGAGACGGATACGTCGTCCGCTACGACGAGCTGGCGCCGGACGGCGGCGCGGTGGACGCCGCGGTCCAGGGTGCCAACCTCATCGCCGTCCGCGGCTCGCAGGACTTCGGCGGACAGTACGTCCACGTCGAACCGGTGCGGCGAGACGAGCTCGACTGGGTCGCCGCCGCCGACCTCGCGTTCGGACGGTACCCCCTCTCCGTCGACGCGACGCGCGTCGGCGTGCTCGACGTGCTCGCCGCGATCGAGGGGGACGTGACCGGCGTCTGGCCGGCCGAGAAGGTCACGCGCTATCGCGAGCTCCGCGAGTCGATCCGTCGCGTCGCCCAGCGCGAGGTCCCGCTCCCGCGCGCGTTCGCGGTGCGCGAGCGCGGCCCGACCGTCGCGGGCCTCCACGTCCACGTCCGCGGCAACGCCCACGCGCTCGGCGAGGAGGTCGAACCCGCGTTTCCGGCGATCCTCGGCAAGGACGACGTCCCCGTCGTCCCTCCTCCGGGGCTCGATGCGTCGTCCTCCGGCCGCCGGCGCGCGCTCGCCGAGTGGATCGCGGCCCCCGACAACCCGATGACCGCGCGGGTGATGGCGAATCGGATCTGGCAGTTCCACTTCGGGCGCGGCATCGCGAAGTCGCCGAGCGACTTCGGCGCGCTCGGCGAGGGTTCCACGCACCCCGAACTCCTCGACTGGCTCGCCGCGGAGTTCGTCGCGCGCGGCTTCAGCATGAAGGCGATGCACCGTCTGGTCCTGTCGTCGAACGCGTACCGGATGTCGTCGCGCTCCGACCCCGTCGCGAGCGAGGTCGATCCCGAGAACGATCTCTTCTGGCGGTTCGACATGCGCCGGCTGTCGGCCGAGGAGATCCGGGACTCGATGATCGCGATGACGGGACGACAGAACGAGAAGCGCGGGGGCCCGAGCTTCTTCTCCCGCATGCCGCACGAGGCACTCGCCACGTCGTCCCGTCCCGGCGACGTCTGGGGCCGCTCGCCCGAGGAGGAGACGTTCCGCCGGAGCGTGTACATCAAGGTGAAGCGCTCGCTGGTCACTCCGATCCTCGCTCGCTTCGACGCGGCGGACACCGACGCGAGCTGCCCGGTGCGGTTCAAGACGACCCAGCCGACGCAAGCGCTGACGCTCCTGAACGGTGAGTTCGCCAACGAGATGGCGTCGCTGTTCGCGGTGCGCCTCGGCCGGGACGGAGGAAGCGACGTCGCGCACCGGATCCACCGCGCCTACGCGCTCGCGCTCTCGCGGCCGCCGAGCGCGACCGAAGTCGAGAGCAACGAACGCTTCATCGCGGAGTGGGATCACCACAGCGGCGCCGCCGGCGAGGGCCTCACGGCGTTCTGTTTGATGATGTTGAACTTGAACGAGTTCGTCTATCTCGATTGAGCATCGCGAACGAGCGAGGACGGAGCGTCATGCGCGTCGACGGACCAGAAGGCGACCACGAGCGGCCGACTCGGCGCGAGGTGCTGCGCGCGATGGGCGGAGCGCTCGCCGCGTATCCGCTCTCGCGCTTCGCGTTCGGCGGCGACCTCGCCTCGGGCGCGCCGCCGGCGCCCGGCCCGGCCAACCCGCTCGCGCCCAAACCGCCCCACTTCGCCGCGAAGGCGAAGCAAGTGATCTTCCTCTTCATGTACGGGGGCCCGAGCCAGGTCGACACGTTCGACTACAAGCCGACGCTCTACCGCCTCGACGGCAAGACGATGAACGTCAAGACGCGCGGACGCGGGGGCACACGGAACGAGGGGCGGATCGTCGGACCGAAGTGGGACTTCCATCAGCGCGGCGAATGCGGCAAGTGGGTCTCCACCCTGTTCCCTCACGTCGGCGCCCGCGTGGACGACATCGCGTTCATCCACTCGATGTACGCTGACTCGCCGATCCACGGGTCCGCGATGTTCATGATGAACTCCGGCCACCTCTTCAGCGGAAAGCCGTGCCTCGGCTCCTGGGTGAACTACGGGCTCGGTTCCGAGAACGAGAACCTGCCCGGGTTCGTCGTCATGCTCGACGACACCGGCGGACCGATCTCCGGCGCAAAGAACTGGAGCAGCGGCTACATGCCCGCGTCGTTCCAGGGGACGGTGGTCCGTGCGACGGGGACCCCGATCATGGACCTTGGGCTTCCGGCCGGGACGACGGATCGGGAGCTGCGGCGCCTGCTCGACCAGCTCCGCCGCATGAACGAGGATCATCTCGACCGTCACGACGGCGACAGCGAGCTCGCGTCCCGTATCTCGAGCTACGAGCTCGCGTACAAGATGATGCACCACGCGCCGGAGGCGCTCGCGATCGATGACGAACCGGAGGAGACGAAGCGGCTCTACGGCCTCGATCGCGACCGCACGCGCGACTTCGGTCGCAAGCTGCTGCTCGCGCGTCGTCTCGTCCAACGCGGCGTGCGATTCGTCCAGGTGTACTCCGGCGGCAACCACGACGACAACAACTGGGACGCCCACGGCGACCTCGAGCTGAACCACGAGCGGCACGCCGGGAACACCGACCAGCCGATCGCCGGGCTCCTGACCGACCTGAAGCGGAGCGGCATGTTGGACGAGACGTTGGTCGTCTGGACCGGCGAGTTCGGACGGCAGCCGACGGCCGAGTACGCCGAGGGCACGGGCCGCGATCACAACTCGTACGGGTTTACGCTCTGGCTCGCGGGCGGCGGCGTCAAGGGCGGCATCAGCGTGGGCGAGACCGACGAGCTCGGCAGCGCCGCGGTCGTCGATCGCTTCCACGTGAAGCACCTCCACGCGACGATCCTCGCCCTGCTCGGTCTCGATCCGAACCGCCTCACATATCGTTATGGTGGTCTCGATCAGAGGCTCGTCGGCGTCGAGGGCGCCGACCCGATCGCCGAGGTCATCGCGTGACGAGTCGGGTCGTAGCGGAGGAGATGAGAATGCGAAGCAAGGCGTTTCTCTGGACCGCGCTCCTGTCGGGAGCCTTTGCCGCGACGCCGTCTCGGATCACGGCGCACGAAGAGTTGGCGGCCGAGAGCTACGAGCGCCTGCGCGATTTCATCGTCCCCTCGGCGGACGAGCTCGCGTGGCGCGAGATCCCGTGGCGGCCGACCTTCGCGGCGGCCGTGCGGGAGGCGGCCGAGACCGATCGGCCGATCCTGCTCTGGGCGATGAACGGACACCCGCTCGGCTGCACGTGAAACAACGGCATCGCGGCCAGACGGTCGGTCTGGTCCGATCCCGAGGTCAAGGCGCTCGCGGCACGCTTCGTGCCCGCCGCGGACGAAGTCGGTCGGCTGCAGCGCGGAGAGGACGCCGAGTGCCGCCTGTTCCAGGCGCTCGCCGAGCAGGGGCACTACGCGGGCCGGACGGTCCCGAGCGATACCCGCCAGGGTATCTACGCGACGACGGCGGACGGACGGTGCCTCGCCTCGATCAACACGCGCGACCCGCGGCACGTGGCGAGGATGCTGCGGCGGGCCCTCGCGAGCTGGGAAGCGCTCGCGCCAAGGGAGGAAGGCGCCGCGCCGCCGCTCGAAGGCGTGAACCGCTTCGAAGACGTCTACCCCGAGGACGGGCTCGTGTTGAAGGTCTTCACGCGCGACCTCCCGCGCGATCGAGACGGCGACGGCGATGCGCCCTCGTCCGATTGGCGCCGCTTCGCGTGGAACCAGGATTTCGCCTGGTTCACGGCGGAGGAGGCGCGCGGTTTCGTACCCGCCACGATCGAGGCCGGCGCGACCCACGACGTCCCCTTCCCCCTCGTCGCGCGCATCGTCCGCCTCCATCTCGTCGACAACGTGCGCGGGCAGGTCCCTGCCTTCGCGCGGGAGAGCGTCGAGGTCGCGAACCTGTCGACGCGGGTCGATCGCGTCGAGGACGGGGTCGTGTTCCTCTCGTTCGACGGACGCACGCGAGCCGCCGAGAACGGGAGGTGGCCCGTGCGCGGGTTCGCGGATGGCGAGTCCGCGGCGGCCCAGCGCCGCGGCGTCGAGACGGTGGTTCGCGGCCACGCGGTCTGGGTCGCGGCCGCGTCGCAGTTCCGCGCGTTCGAGCTCGTGGCGATCGGAACGCGCTTCGGCGGATCGCAGTTCAACGCGCGCGGCGATGACCTCGAGCCGTCGCCGATCGGCGCCGTGCTCCGGCTCGCCGGCCGCGGCCCGGACGAGCGGGTCGCCCCCGCGCTGTATTGGCACTACGGGTGGCGGGCCCACTAGTGGTGTGATTCAGATTGTTGGTGGATTATCCGGAGGTCATCGTCGTCGCTGGCAAGGCGCGACGACGACCGCGTATTCGAGATACGTCGAGGAGGAGCAACGCAGCAAGCGATGACGAGGGCCCCGGAGAAACG
>CAZYQW010000090.1:0-73126 GCA_964649825.1 uncultured Phycisphaeraceae bacterium
CTGGATCTTCGGCCCGCATGTCCGTAGCTTCGATCATCGTGGCGTACCTTCCTCTCGTTGAGGGTTGGTGTTGTTTTGTAACTCGCACCAGGGTACGCCGCCTTTCTCACCTCTTCGATCCACAACTTTCGGTCATACCTCACGCGAAATGACGCTCGCGCTCGAGGTGATGCGCCGGCAGTAGTTGCCGGTCTCGCTCGAGCGCGCGCGTTGCACAACGCTTTACAGCGGCGTGGCAGCCCATGGAGCGTCCTTGTGCGCGAGTCTGTGCGAGTCCGTCCGGCCGAGGCCGGTGACGTCGAGGCGATCGAGCAGATCGCCCGGCGGACGTGGGCCTTCACCTACCGCGGCGTGATCCCCGATTCCGTGCAGGCAAAGGCGCTCGACGCCTGGTACTCGCCGGCGGCGTTGGCGCGCCAGATCCGCCCAGTGGCGCGCCATCATCGCCGCTCAGTTTCCGCCGTGAACCAACCGGGTCCTTGCCCTCGCCCTCAGCGCCCGGTCCCCTCCGGGATCGGAAAGCCTCGGTCGCGCATCAGCCGCCGTCGACGAGGTCTTTCGACGGCGCGTGTGGTCCGTCAACTCGACACCGACCGGGGCAGAGGTAGTTTGGAGTTCCTATCCTCCCGCGGTTACGGTGTTTCCGTCGGAGCACCCAGCGCATGCATCACTTCGTGCATCCTTCAAAACTGCTCGTCAACGCAGAGGCGATTCTCTCGCAAACCTCTGGATCGGGCACCTTCCACTCCCAGAATCCCGCTGCTAGAAGAAACCGCTCGTCGAGACGCATGTCTCTAACTCGCTCGCGCGTGTCAGTACTGAGGCTCGCGAGCAACTCCGTTTCCGAAGCAACCGAGGGCACCTCCATGACAGTGCTATTCCCCACTTCCGGCATTCCCTCCGCGGTGCGACGGTCATCCCTTCGCAAGAGATGCTCATCTCCCCCTTCCGGGACCCCCGACTCCGCCTGAGACACCTCTGGAGCGCCGTCCCGTGGCGGAGCGGCATCGCCGGCGCTTGCCATGTCCTCACGATCGTACTCGTGAGGGGACCACAACATGAAGGTGGCTCCCGCAACCCCGATCACACAGAGCAGGAGTACAAGCGCTCTACTGGACATCGCTTCCTCCTCTCTTGCGGGGTCTCGGTGGGGGCTCGCGGCGCCGATGACCCATCGTAGATCCGAAGCCTCCCTGTAACCTTCGAATGCCGAGTCGAAAATCATGGCGGCTCGACCGCGGCGCGGCGTTCTCCGGGACTGCAGCCCCGTGCGAGACCGCGCGAGTCCCGCCGGTCCGGGGAGGTGATCCGATTGGGGGAATCCCGATGATCGAAACGGAATCGCGATCCGGCGCGTGCTCCGGAGCCGGTGATGTCGCTCGGTTCGTCGTCCTGGGAGCGCTGCTCTCCGGGGTGTTCGCCTGCGCGACCAGACGCGGCCACGTCAGCATGGCACCGCCCCGCGTGCAGGGGGACGAGGTCGCGCGCGCGAGCCTCGGCACGCAGGGGAAGCGGGTGCTGAAGGCCGCCGACGCGCTCTCGGCGGCCGGCATCCAACAGTTCTCGTCGGCGCGGGACGCGGCCCAGGCTCGGCTCGCGCTCGCGATCCAGGACCTCCCCGATCCGACCGACGGGGGAACCGCCGAGGACATCCCCGACCTGCCGTCCTCCGGCCTCTCGTCCGCGCTGCCCGCGGCACCCGTCACAGCGCCCGCGCTGGGGGAGTACAAGGCGTTGTTCGGCGAGCAGCTCCGCGACTTGCAGGACCAGGCGGCGCGGGTGGAGGACGTGCGCCTGCGATACGCCGGGGACGCGATGACGAACGGCGTCCAATCGCGCCTCTACCTCCTGAGCATCGACGTGTACGTCGAGCCGGACCGTCAGGACTACTGGAGCTACCTCTGGCGCTGGCTCGACCTGAGCCACGGGTTCCGGAACTACATGAAGGACCACGACGTGGAGATCGCGTTCGTGCTCCCGCCGATCCCGGACGCCGCTGGACCGCGAGGACGAGGATTGCTTGAAGTCGTCTCAGTCCAGCCGGCCTTCGAGGCGGTATCGTCGCTCGATGGCCTGGCGAACCGCTTCACCGGAGCCGCCAGCCTGGCGTACGGCCTCCCCGGCACCGCCGCCCAGCTCGACCTGCTGCGCGAATCGGAGCAGCAGTTCGCCGAGATCCGCCGCCACCCGCAGGTGCGCGGCCACGTGGTCTCTCCCACCGAGTTCCGCTTCACGATCTCGCCGCGGCGGCGCATCGTCGAGCGAGGCTGGTTCGCGAGCCTCTTCACGTCGCGGACGAAGGTCGAGCGCCGGCTGGAGGCGCAGACGCACACGCTGCAGGCGACGCTCGTCGTGCGGAACGCCGAAGATCTGCGTGACTTCAGCGCGAAGGATCTGAATGACCGCAAGGAGGTCGCCCGACTGCACGCCGTCCGTGTGAACAAGCTCCGGCCCGAATACCTGTTCGGGATCGTCGGCTACGAGCGCAGCGTGCCGGACGAGGACGCCCTGGCCTACGAGCGCGTCCTGGAGCAGAAGATCGCGGGGCTGGCGAGCGTCGGTTCATCCCCGAAGGCCGGTCACCGGAAGGCGATCGACGAGATGGCGAAGCGTCTGCTCGTCGGCGGCAAGGCCGGTCGCGTCGACCTTCCTATCGTGACCTATGCCACGTATCACGAACTCGAGGATCCCCACAAGCCGTTCCTCCTCCCGTTCGACGGCCGCGCTGCGTATCCCGAGCCGCTCTCGACAGTCCGGCCGACCGGCGACACCGAGCGCGACGTGCGCGTGTTCCGGGTCGATCTCGATCTCGGGTTGACCGGACCGACGCCGCCGGCGCTCACCGCGGTCCCCTTTGGCGGCGGTCCGGCCGGAGAGTCGTGGTACCAGCTCGACTGGCCCGGCCACCGGCTCCATGCGGCGGAGTCCACCCTCTACGAGTCCAGGGGCGGCCCGCCGTTCGCGACGTCCTCGTCGAAGCTGAAGCTCGAACTGCGCCTCGGCGACTCGAGGGCCGTCTTCCGACTGGTGCCGCCGCCGGAGGCGCCGGAGCCGGGGAAGCCGCTCGCGCTGTACGTCCGCGTCCGCGAGGGAGGCGCGGAGGCTGCCGCGGACCTACCCGCCTACGACGGCCCGTACACGACCAAGCCGAAGGCGACGCCGCCGCTCGACCCCGCGAGCGGCACCGCGGGGACCCTGGTCCACGTCGTCGTGCCGGAGATGGCGAGGGACGGGGTGATTGCCTCGATCGGCGAGATCCGGTTCGGCGGCGTGGCGGCGGCCGGCGCGCCGTTCGCCAAGTCCGCCGACGGGAAGGCGTGGACGACCGACGTCGTCGCTCCCCCGAACACGCCCTATCCGGTGGTCGACGTCACGGTGACGGCAGGGATCGCCGTGAAGAAGCCGGACGGTTCCGTCGAGACCCGGATCGTCACGCTGCCGATCGCGAAGTTCGCGTACACGTACTGGGTCCCGCCGCACCCGTGAACCGGCTCCCGGGCGCTGCGATCCGAGCTCAGTGCTCGACGTCGTCGAGCATCCACTTGTCGAAGCCGAAGCTGTATTGCGGGACGGCGACCTCCTTCTCGCCGGTCGCCATCGCCATCGTGTCCAGCGACACCTCGTCGACGACCTCCTTCGGGGCGCCGTGGTAGAAGTGCGGGACGACGGTGATGACCAGCTCCTTCGAGCGCTTCGTCGCGTTCTCCTGGCCGAACAGGTAGCCGAGCACCGGGATGTCGCCGAGCCACGGCGCCTTGTTGCTCGCCTCGATGTCCTCGTGGCGGCTCAGGCCGCCGAGGACGAACGGCTGCCCGTCGACCAGCCGGAGCTTGGTGACGATGCGCCGCCGCGAGATGATCGGCGTCCCCTGCGGCGTCGTCCCGGCGAGCTCGTCCGACTCGAACTCGACCTCGACCTCCGACGACTCGAGTCCGATCACCGGCGCGACGTTCAGCGTCAGGCCGAGCGTGTTCTTCGAGCCGATCGAGTGGTTCAGGAAGCGGTTGTGCGCCGCGAAGTCCGACCCCATGTCGAGCCGCTGCGGATCGATCCCGAACGCGTCGGGGTCGCTCGGGGTGGTCTCGAACGAGAGGACTGGTCGACGGCCGACCACGTCCCGATCTGGTTGTTGAAGGCGAACACGTCCGCCTCGGCGAGCACCCGCGACTTCCCCTTGACGCGGAGGAAGTCGAGGTACGTCGAGGTCAACACGTAGTTCGCCGACAGGAGGTACTGCGTGCTCTCCGACACGACCTTGCCGCTGCCGGTGATCGTGGTCGTCCCGAGGTTCGGGTTGAAGTGACCGGTCGCGCCGTCGTAGCGCTCCCGCCCCTCCTGCCCCGCGAACAGCACCTCGAAGAGACCCCGTCCGGGGCCGTTCTTCCAGGAGATCCCTGAGGCCGGCAAGCGCAGGCTCTCTCACCAAGATCTCTTGCTCCAGGCCTACGGCTTCTTTTTTCGCCGCTGCGATCACTGCGGAGGAGAGAAGCGCGTGCTCGCCGTCATCACCGATCCCCCCGTCGTGCGTGCGATTCTCGTCTGCCTCGGGTTGGACCCCGAGCCTCCCGTCCGCGCCGAGGCCAGAGCGCCGCCCCAAGAGCTCTTCGCGAGCTGAGCGGTCGGCCCGTGCTTGCAGCCCTCACCCGACTTCCCCAACCGAGGCCTCTCGCAGCGTCCCGGGTGAGCACGCCGTCTCGTCCGCTTCCGACGGATCGCCAGGGCTCGCACTTCGTGCGGTTCGATCACGCGTGAAGCCGGCGAACGAGCGCCTCCTGCGCCGTCGACGAGGTCTTTCGACGGCGCGTGTGGTCCGTCAACTCGACACCGACTGGTGCAGATGTAGTTTGGAGTTCCTATCCTCCATCCTCCATTCTCCAGGTCGATCGCCCGGGTCTACGATCCACCACGCGCGCGTCGGCACCGGCGGCTGCTTCGCGTTCGTCACCGCGAACGACGAGCGTATCCGCAGCGGGCCGGAGCACGCGCTCGTCGCGGACCTGCGCGACGGCTCGTGGAGCGACCTGGGACCCAAGTCGGTGTTTGCGTCGCTCGACGGGTCGAGATGTCCGGATGCATCGCAAGGATCGCCGGCGGCCGAGGCGTTCGACGAGGTGGCGAAGGCGCGGCTCGAGGGCCTCCCCGCGCGCGCGAGTAGAGCCACCGACCACGGCGCTCGTCCGGTCAGGGCCGGAGCCGAGCCGCCAGCGACTTCGGCGCCGTCACGCGGTACGCCTCGGTCAGCGCCTTCCGGACGAGCGACCAATCGACGCCGGGGACGTCGAGCCAGAGACCGATCCAACCGTGACGGGCGACGTACGACGGGTCGTGCGCGTGTGCCGGCTGGCGTGCCGCGATCTCCGCTCGCAGTTCGTCCGGCGCCTTGCAGTGCAAGGCGACACGGTCGTCGCCGTGGTGATCGACGAGGAACCACGCGAACCGTTTCTTCCGGACCTCGAGGCTCGCGTGCAGCCCCTGCCGCGTCGCACGCGCCTCCTGGAGGCGCTCCACGATCGCGGCGATCCGCGCGCGGATCTCCTCGGTCGTCGCGCGGGCGCGGCCCGCCGCCGGCCACTCGTCCGCGAGGATGCTGGCGTCGACCCAGTCGACGCGCCCGCCTCCGGGCAGAGACATGCGCTGGCACAGGATCCCCTCATTCCGGGCGCCGAGGCGCAGGACGGCGGTCCTCGACCGGACATGGCGGCCTTCCAGGATGAGCGAAGCGGGGTCCTTCACGATGGAGCTACTCGCCGTACGCGGCGCGCAGCGCGGCGATGTCGATCTTCTTCATCCCCATCACCGCCTCGAACACGCGTTGGGACCTCTCCAGCTCCCCGTCCGCGAGCATGTCGGGGAGGATCGACGGGAAGACCTGCCACGACACGCCGTACCGGTCCTTCAGCCAGCCGCACTGGCGCGCGGCCTCGTCCCCGCCCTCGGAGAGCGCCTCCCAGTAATGGTCGACCTCCTCCTGGGACTCGCACACGACCTGGAACGAGATCGCCTCGTTGAAGCGGAAGACCGGCCCTCCGTTCAGCGCGGTGAACCGCCGCCCGCCGAGCTCGAACTCGACCGTCATCACCGAGCCCGCCGGCCGGCCTCACCGTAGCGAGAGATCCGGACGATCCGCGAATCGTCGAAGATCGAGGTGTAGAAGGTCGCTGCCTCCTCCGCCTGATCGTCGAACCACAGGCATGGGACGATGCCACGGATGCTGGACATGGGAACCTCCTGTTCGGAACGGCGGCGGATCAGGTTTTCTCGGCGCGCGAGTCCAGCTCGAGCACATCTTCCCAGGAGGGCCTGGGAATCGCTCGTCTCGCGGACGAGCGATTCCGCCAGATCGTACCGCGTGCGCCAGAGTTGGACGTCGGTGCCGAGCCGCGGCCGGGACCCCGACAGGCTCGGGCCGTACTCCTCCTTGGTCGAAACGTCCTCTGGTGCTTTCGCTCGCTCATGCCCCTTCGATCCATCGAGTCGTCTCCAGGTTCGGCGACAATCCAGAACACTCCCGACATGCCCTGCCCAAAACTCGCGCGGCCCGCACCGACCATTCATGAGAGCGCGCAGCGCCACCTTCTCTCTCTCTTTCTTCTCGACCCCCCGAGTCCGCGAACGCATCGTGGCGTCCAGGCGGGCGGAGCGGGTCGATCGGGCCGCGCCGAGCGAGTTCCGCAGCGAGCCGCCCACGCATCCCCCCACCAAAGCTCCCCATCGCAACCCCTTCGCCCACACCCCGAGCGAGGACTGTCCGAGCGAACGCGGCCCGATCGACCCGCTCCGCCCGCCCGACCCCGATCACCCCGATCAACGGAGCGCCCCGTCCCGCATCCCTCCTCGCGAGCCGCGCGCCCCCCGCACCCGCCCGCCGGTGAAAACGTCGAGTCGAACGACGCCACACGGAATGTCCGGACCGCGTCGACGGTCTAATCTGGCATCCTTCGAAGTGCACGTCCAACCGGACCCGTGTGGGCCGAAGGTTGATGGATCCCGATCGGCTCCTCGTGCTGCGCCTTCGCGCCGGTGAGAGCGACGCCCTGGAGCTCTGCTTCCGGGCGCACGGGGCGCGCGTCTATCGACTCTGCCTGCGGATGCTCGGGAACCAGGCGGACGCCGAGGACGCCACCCAGGACGTCTTCCTCAAGGTCCTCGAGCGGGTCGGGACCTTCGACGGCCGGGCGCGCTTTTCGACTTGGTTGTATCGTTTGACCATCAACCGCTGTCTCCATCTGCTCGACCGCGAGCAGCGACGCCGCATGGCGGTGCTTCCGCCAGACGAGCACGACCAGCCCAGCGACCCCGCGGGCTCGGTGCTCGAGCGGGCCACCCGGACCGAAGCGCGCGAGACGCTCGCGGTGTTGCTCGAGAAGCTCTCACCCGAGCATCGCGCCGTGCTCGTGCTGCGCGAGATCGAACAACTCTCGTATGCCGAGATCGCGAGCGCGCTGGAGGTGCCGGTGGGAACCGTCATGTCGCGGCTCTCCCGCGCCCGCGAGCAACTCGCCCGCGTCGCGGGCCCGCCGGCGTCCGCGACGCCCGATCAAGCCCCGGTTGCGCGAGTCGTAGCCCCGAGGACCATCCGATGAGAACCGACGAAGAACACCCTTCGGGCCTCGATTGCCCCTCCGCGCGCGACGCGCTCTCGCTCCGCCTGGACGGAGAGCTGAACCCCCTCGATCGTGGTCGCGCTCTGACGGTTCACCTCGCCTCATGCGCGAAGTGTCGCGCCTACGAGGACGTTCTCGCGGGTCTCGCGACCGAGTTCGACGGGCTCCGCCGCGGGGAGCCGCCGCACGACCTCTTGGCGCGCATCGAACGCCGCGCGCGATCGCGCCGCGGAGTGTCTCGCTGGACCGCCCGCGTGGCGGCCGGCTTCATTGGCTTCCTCGGGCTTGGCGGAGCGATGCTCCTGCTCGAGCGCGGCTTTCCGACATCTGCTCCGGAGCGCCACTTCTTCGAGCGCCTGTCGGTCGCTACGAACACGCACGATTCCGCGTTCTTTGGCGCCGTTCCCGAGTACCAGCTCTTGCGACGCTTCTCGCCTGACGTGGAGGAACCCCGATGACCAAGACCTTGCTCGTGTGGTTGTTCGGCGGCGCGCTCGCAGCCAGCTTGTCCTGGAACTTCGTGCGCTGCGAATGGGGCTCGCCGCCGGAGAGCTGCGCGGGCGCGTCCTCCTGTGCGGGCGGGATCGACCCCGCTCTCCTCGGCCTCGACGAGGCGCAGAGCCGCGCCGTCGCCGATCTGTGCGCGCGCTACTGCCGTGAGGGCGATCGGCTCGAGAGCCGCGCGCGTGATCTGCAGCGCGAGCTGCTCAGAAACCTCTCCCGGACGGCCGTCGACGCCGAGGCCGTACGGCAGATGGTGCGCGAGATCGCCGAGTTGCGCGAGCGCGCGCTCACGAGCTGCGTGGACGGCATTCTCGAAGTGCGCACCGTCCTCAGTTCCGAGCAGGTCCAGACCATGCTGTCGCAGTGCGAGCATTCCGGTTGTCGTTGAACGGAATGCGGGCGCGAGGTCACCGGTCCAATGAAGGCAACACCGCTTTTTCTCGACCCAAAGGAAATCCCCCATGAAGCTCTTGATCCTCTCCGTGCTCGCGCTCGCCAGCGGCGCCGGTTGGCTCGGCATGAGGTCGGCGCGTCCGGCCTCCAACGCATCCGATGTGGGGGGCAGCGCGCTCGCCGCCGAGTGTCACCCGAAGGTCGAGTGCACGCCGGAGGGAACGTGCGTGATCACTTGCTACGACGACGCGGGCAACATCTGTTGTCAGAAGGAAGTCGACTGCGACTGCGCGGGTTCCGCGTGTCCTCCGGGGCAAGACGACTGCGAGTCCGAGTGCGCGCCGGCAGATTGCGGACCCAAAGCCGGTTGCGAGGAGTCCTGCGCTGGTGACTGAGTTGTCGGCGGCCGTCGCCCATTCGCTTCAGGCGCGGACCGGACGTCACGCGATCACCGGTCCGCGCGATTTCGACAGGACCATCACGAACGCGTCCGGCAGCTCGGGAACGTCACCGACAAACGGGTCTGATCCGCGCGAGCGTCGGCATCGCCGCGCTCCCCGCGACCGACGGAACACCGTCGACGAGCTCCTTGATTGCGCGCTGCGCGCGATGATGGGGCGTCGCGCTTGGGCGGGAACCGGCATCTATGCGTGGAGCGAGGAGCGGACGGTGGAGATCTCATAGGGACGCTTCTCCGCGTGATTCCCGCTTGCCCGTCGCCGCGTCGGGCCGTGGCCTCGCTGAGGGGCAAGCCGGATCATAATGCGACGTGTCCCTGCTCAGATTCGGACTCCGCAGCGGCGCACTCCGTCGGTACAATCAGCGAACCCGATCGAAACGCGCCGCGATCGCGCTCGGCCCCGGAGGCTTCCATGCGGATGACGACGGTGTTCCTGGTGGCTCTCTTGGCGACCCGCTCGTCCAGGTCCCAGGAGGTCCTGTTCACGCTCCCCGGTGACGCGCAAGAGGACCGATTCGGCTTCTCGGTCGCAGCCGCGGGAGACGTGAACGGCGACGGGACGAACGATGTCGTCGTCGGGGCGATCTGGGACGATGACGCGGGACTCAACTCGGGGAGCGCGCGCGTCGTCTCCGGGCTCGACGGATCGACGCTGCGTCATTTCGTGGGCGACGCGAAGAACGATCAGTTCGGATGGTCGGTTGCCGGGGCAGGCGACGCCGACGCCGACGGATTCGCGGACGTCGTGGTCGGGGCGCCGTTCGGCTCGATGGAACGCGGGTACGCCCGTATCCTTTCGGGACAGGACGGGACTTCTGTGCAGACCTACGTCGGCGCGGTGGGGGGCGACGTCGTGGGGTTCGACGTCGCCGGCGTCGGCGACATCGATCAGGACGGTTTCGACGACGTGATGATCGGTTCCCCCGACGTGTGGAAGGCGCGTATATTCAGCAGCGCAACCGGAGCCCTGATCCACGAGTTCAGCGGCCTCTCCAACTCCGGGTTCGGATGGTCGGTCGCCGGCGTGGGCGACGCGATCGCGGACGGCTTTCCGGACGTCGTCGTGGGCGCGCCGGAACACGGGCGAGCGACTCTTCGGTCGGGCCAAGACGGCGCGCTGCTCCATGCGTTCATAGGGGCCTCGGGGGCCGATCGGTTCGGCGAATCGGTGGAAGGCGCGGGCGACCTGAACGACGACGGCTTCCGCGATGTCCTCGTCGGCGCTCCGAAGGAAGACACGGGCGGGCTCGATGCAGGGTCGATTCACGTCTACTCCGGGATCGTCGGGACCCCAATCGTCGCCTCGCACGGCGTCGCGGGCGACGGGTTCGGCGCCGCGGCGGGCGGCGACGGGGACGTGGACGGCGACGGCGTCATCGACATCGTCGTGGGCGCTCCCGGTCTCGTGACGACCGCGGGGCGTGTCTACATCATCTCGACGTCGGGAACATCGAGCATCACGGCGGTGATCGACGGCGGAGACGCCGGGGATCGGTTCGGGTCCGCGGTGGCGTTCGTCGCGGACGCGGACGGAGACGGGCACGCGGACTGGATGGTCGGGGCGCCGAGCGCGGACGATCACGGCGACCAGTCCGGGTCCGCCGTGCTCTTCAAGGCCCCGTGCGGGATGATATCGCCCTACGGCTCCGCGTGTCCGGGCTCGGGGGGGGTCTCGCCGACCCTCACCCTGTCGGGGTGCGCCGCCGCGAAAGGAGCCCTAACGCTTCGTGTCGAGGACGGTCCGGGCGGCGCCTTCGCGCTCCTCCTGCTCGGTGCCAGTCCGATCTCGGTAACGGGGCCGAGCGGTTGTCTTCTCCTCGTCCCCGCGACGATCTCGCTGCCGGTCGCATTGTCCGGCGCGGGGCCGGGCGCCGGCACCTTGACCGTCACCGGCTCGTTCTCTGCCATCGCGCCATCCGGCGCGACGTTCGTGGTGCAGGCGATCATTGCGGATTCGGGCGTCGCCCACGGGTACACGACCACAGGTGGGGTGCAAGTCACCCTCGATTGAGCGGAGGATCACGATGGCACACGTCCCCGGCGCGCTGACCGTAATCACGCTCGCGCTCTTCGTCTCGCCCCATGCCGCACCTCAGGCGATTTTCACCTCGTCGGGCACCGAGGAAGGCGGGGCGTACGGGCAGGACGTGTCGATCTGCGGAGATGTCGACGGCGACGGAATCCTCGACCTCGCGATCGGCGCTCACCTGGTCAACGGCACCGCGGGATCGGACGCCGGCCGCGTCGAGATCCGATCGGGCATCGACTTCTCTTCGTTGTTCGCGGTGGAGGGGAACGGGTTCCACGACCGGTTCGGCTTCGCGATCGATGGCGCGGGTGACGTGGACGGAGACGGCCGCGCGGACCTCCTGGTTGGCGCGCCGCAATCGAACTTGGGGCCGGACGCCGGCGGCTACGCGGCGGTGGTGTCCGGCGCGACCGGCGGCGTGATCCGACTTGTGTTCGGAGACCAGCCGGACGACGAGCTCGGGTGGTCGGTGGCTGGCGTCGGCGACGTCGACAACGACGGGTTCCCGGACATCGCGGCGGGGGCGCGCTCCGCCGCGATCGGAGGCCAGGAAGAGGCAGGGTGGGTTCGCGTGTACGCGGGTGCGACGGGCGCGATCCTCCACCAGTTTTCGGGGTCCGAGCCGGACCAGTGGCTCGGCTGGTCGCTCGCGGGGCCGGGCGACGTCGACCTCGACGGATGGGCCGACGTGCTCGCCGGCCTTCCGGGCGCCGACACCGCGACGTTCGCGCGCGCCGGCAAGGCGCGGCTCTACTCGGGTGCCAGCGGGGCGGTGTTGTTCGAGTTCGAGGGTCACAGCTCGTTCGACGTGTTCGGGATCGCCGTGGACGGCGCGGGGGACATCGACGGCGACGGCGTGGTCGACCTGATCATCGGGGCGGACCAAGACGACACGAACGGAACGCAGTCGGGCGCCGCCCGCGTGTACTCGGGGACGAGCGGCACCGTCTTGCTCACGGTCTTCGGCGAGGCGGCCAACAACAACTTTGGAGACGCGGTCGCGGGCATAGGCGACACGGACGGGGATGGTCGTGACGACGTGGTAGTCGGTGCGCACGCGAGCGACGCGATGGCAGCGACGGCGGGCCAGGTCCGGCTCGTCTCGGGAGCGACCGGTACGATCCTCCGCGAGTGGCGTGGCCAGGGGGACGACGACCACTTCGGCCGCGCGATCGACGCCGGCGGCGACGTCAATCAGGACGGTTACGGAGACGTGCTCATCGGCGCCCCCGAGACCAGCGGCGACCCGGGATACGTCGAGCTCCAATCGTCACGATGCGGATCCGCCGTCGCCTACGGCGCGGGCTGTCCGGGAACCGGTGGGTTCGTCCCGACGCTCTCGCTATCGGGTTGCTTCACGCGCGCGGGGACGGTCACGGTCACGATCGCGGGCGGCCTTGGGCTCGAGTCGACGGGGAACCCGCTCTCGATCGCGCTCCTGTTCGCGGGCACGCAAACCGCGGCTCTCCCCGTCGCGGGAGGTTGCCTGCTTCAGGTGCAGCCGGCGCTGCTCGTCGCTCCGCCGATGCCTCTGATCGGTCGCGGTGCCGGCAACGGGAACATCTCCCTGTCTGCGATGCTCTCCCACCATGCCCCGCTCGGCATCGTGCACATACAGGCGTTCACGCAGGACATCGGTGTCGAGTGGGGGTCCACCGCGACGAACGGGGTGACCGTCACGATCGAATGATCTGGACGGTTAGTCGAGCGTGACCTGGACGCCCGCGGTATTCGAGTAGCCCTGGGGAGCCTTCGCGTCGGGGACGAAGAGCTGGGTGGTGAAGGTCCCCGCCGCGAGGGGAGCCGGAAGCGTCGTGGTGACGGAGATCCCGCCGTTGCCGGGGCCCACGCCGCCGAGCGGGATCGGGAACGCCAACGGGAGGAGTGGTTGGACGTTCAGTGTGCAACCGTTCGCGATCGGGATCGCGGCCGGCGCGGCGCCGAACACGAGCAGCGCCACCGCGCCGCCCAGCCCGTGCTCGATCTCGAACGTGAAGGTCCCGAGCGGGGCGATGCACCCGGCCACGAGGAGCTGCGGTTGGAAGCCGAGCCAACCCGGACATCCGTTGCCATAGGTCGCGATCGATCCGCACCGGACCGAGTGGATCGCGACCTGCCCCCGTCCTGGCCCCCCGACGCCTGACTCCGGGACCCCCACCACGACGTCGATGTACCCATCCGCGTTGACGTCGCCGGCCCCGGCGACGGCGACGCCGAACTGATCATTCTCCGCCACGCCGAAGCCGGCCCAGATCGCAAGGCCCGTCTTGCCCGAGTACACGTACGCGGCGCCCGCGTTCGTCGCGTTCGTGTCGTCTCGCCACGCGCCCGCGACGACGTCCGCGTACCCGTCGCCGTCCACGTCCCCGGCCAGGTCGATGGCGATGCCCAGCTCGTCGTTCGGGTGGGGCCCAACGAACGTCCAGAGCACCGAAGCGTCGGCGCCCGAGTAGACGGTCACCACACCCGGGTTGTCGAGACCACCGGCGTCCCCATATCGCGCGGCCACCACGAAGTCGTCGCGGCCGTCCGCATTCACGTCGGCGCCCCCGCTTACCTCACCTCCGAAACGATCCTGCGGCGCCGCGCCGGACAAGCCGAACAGGGTCGAGCCGTCCTGGCCGGAGACGACGAGCGCGCTTCCCGCGAGCGTGCTCGAGCCGCCCCCGCCCGGGACACCGAGAATCACGTCGTCGTAACCGTCCGCGTTTACGTCGCCGGCAGCCGAGACGGCGTCGCCTAGGTACGTCTGGCTGGCCGAGCCGTGGACCTGGAACCGGAGCGTTCCGGAAGAACCGGAGACGATCCACGCGGTCCCCGCGTCGCTGGCGCCGGGGTCGTCGCGGGGAATGCCGATGATGAGGTCCGGCACGCCGTCCGCGTCCACGTCGCCGGCGCCGGCGACCGCGGCGCCGAGATGATCGCCGTCGGAGTCGCCCGCGAACATCGCGAGGAGCGCACCGGAGGCACCCGAGACGAGGCGCGCCTCCCCTGGGTCGAGGCCATTCCCGTTAACGAATGCCGTGCCGATGACGAAGTCGGCGAATCCGTCCATGTCGACGTCGCCGACCGGAGCCAGCGCGGTGCCAAGCTTGTCGTCGGCTTGCGCGCCGTCGATCTGCAGCAGGACCGCGCTCGTCGCGCCGGAGAAGACGAACACGCTCCCCGTGTCGGTTCCGCCCACGTCGCTCCGGATCGCGGCGGCGAGGAAATCGTCGAACCCGTCGCCGTCGATGTCGCCGGCCGCGCTGACCGAACGACCGAACTCGTCCTGGTCCACCTGGCCGCCGAGGACGTAAAGAGCCGGCGCGTCCTGGGCCACGGTGCTCCCGGCCGTGCCGCAGACGACGATCCAGGTGACGAGCCGCGTCGTCGAACCCATGTCAGCTCTCCAGCGTTACCGGGACTTGGTTGCTCGCGAACAGCACGCTGCCGCCTGGGGAGAGGACGACGAATGCATGACGGACCGTCAGGCCGACCAGCGATGGGGACAGTCCGGGGGGCAGCGTGAACGCGGCGGTCGCGCGGCCGTTCGCGTCGAGCGTACCCAGCGAACTCGTCAGCGGCGGTGCGTTCGGGTGGGAGATCGTGTAGAGAAGGTACGGGTCGAGATTCAACGGGATGAGCACGTCGCCGTTCGGAATGCCCGGCAACGCCCCGCTGCCAGAGCCCAGGACGAGGTACGACTGGCCGCCGTACGCCGGCGTCGCGTCGAGCGACAGACTCTGCGTGCCTCCGTCAGCGAGGGACACCTTGGCCACGTCGGCGGCGAGGCTCCGCCGGATGCCGAACACGATGTACGTCGACCCCGCCGAGCTCAATCCGCCGGGGTCGGCCCGTGGCGCGCCCACGATCGCGTCCGCCACGCCGTCGTCGTCGACATCGCCGATCGCGACTCCCTCGCCCGCGCGGTCGCCGCTCGCCGCGCCGTTCAGGGTCGCTCCGTCGAGGCCGTTCAAGTCGGCCAGTCGGATCAGGCCGTTCGGGACGGGGTCGCTGCTTCCGTAGATGACGTACGCCGCGCCCGAGGCGGACCCATTCGGGTCCGCGAAGAGCCCACCGATGATGATGTCGTCCCGCCCGTCGTCATTGACGTCGCCGGCGCCCGCGACGCGACGCGCCGTGCTGTCTCCGTCGGCGACCCCCTGGATGACGTATCCACTCGTACCGTCGAGGTCGGAGACTCCGAGGGACGTGGGGAGCCCGGCGCTGCCGAGCAACACGACGGCGACACCGACCTCGTTGTCCGCGCCGACGTCGACGAACGGCGCGCCGGCGATGACGTCGTCGAAGCCGTCCCCGTTCACGTCGCCGGCGCCGGCCAAGGACCACCCGACGAGGGACGCGGGTTCGTCGCCCTGGACGACGACGTCCGCGGCATCCGCCGCGAGAAGACCGGTAGCGCCGATCTGGGGCGTTCCGAAATAGATCGAGAACGCGCCGGCGTCGATCCCGCCGGTGTCGACGCCCGGCATCCCTACCGCGAAGTCGTCGAAGCCGTCCCCGTTCACGTCCCCGACGCCGCTGACCGCGGCGCCGAGCCGCGTCCCGCCGGCGGCTCCACCGATCACGAAGCCGTCGGCACCGTTCAATGCGTCGACGTCCACCAGTCCAGCGGACATCGCGGTCGAACCGCCGAACACGACGTAGGCCCGGCCCGATTGGAGTCCCTCGAACTGGCCGCCACCGAGACCTCTCGAGATCGTGACCGTGTTCTCGTTCAACCCCGCTGTAGCGGCGTCCCAGGCTCCGTCGCCGTCGAAGTCGGCGAGTGAGAGCGAATCCTGCGGTTCGCCGACGCCGACCGTCGTCAAGGTGAACTGGAACCCGCCTTGGTTCAGGAGCACGGAGAGCTGCGCGGTGGTGGCGCTCCCGGCGCACGCGACGTCCGTGCGACCGTCGCCGTCGAAGTCCGCGGTCTCGATCGCTCGAACTTCGGTTCCGGCCGGCACCGAGAGGCCGTTCGTGAAGCTGGCGCCGTTGTTACGGAAGAACACGCAGACCGTCGATCGGCCACCGATGAGGTCGATGTCGCCGTCGTTGTCGAGATCCGCCGCGGTCAGCACGAGCAGGTCGTCGGGCAGGTGCTTCACGGTTCCAGGCGTGTACGCCCCGGTGCCGTCGTTCGTGAAGAACTCCAGCGTGTCCGAGACGGCGGTCGCGACCGCAGCGTCGAGGTCGCCGTCCTGATCCCAGTCCCCGAGGACCACCGCGACCGGGTCGAGCCCGGTCGGGAGCACCTGCGGCGTCGTCGGGGGGCCCGGACTGCTGCGCACGATCACCAGCTCGTGGCTTCCCGCCGTCCCGCCCGCGGGGTCGTGGTGCACCGCCACGACGTCTGCGTCCCCGTCCCCGTCGACGTCGCCGGTGTCGAAGTGGATCGTCTCTTCGCCGCTGAACTCGGCCGACTCGAATCCGAACAGCCCGTTCCCGAGGTTCGCCTTCGTGGTGACCCTGCCGCGGACTTCGTTCAGCCCGGCGTCGAAGTAGGCCGTCGCGACGACCATGTCGAGGTTGCCATCCAGGTCGGTGTCGTCGAACAGGACCTCGGAGGGATCCGAGAGCAGCGGGAAGGTCAGCACCAGGTCGAACGCGCCGGCGCCCGAGTTGAAGAACTCGGTATATCGGTTGGGGCCGTGGCTCGTCGCGACCAGGTCCGGAGCTCCATTCCCGGAGAGGTCCGCGGCCGCCACGCGCGTCAGGTCGAGGGGAACGTCGAGCTGGAGCGTCGGGTCGTCGTGGTCCTCGTTGCCGACGAGGACATCGTCGAAGCCGTCGCCGTTGACGTCGCCGATGCCCGCGACGCGCGCGTCGAACGACGTCGCGTCCGAGGGCGAAACCAGCGCGACTCCCGTCGACGGATCGAGCGAGTCGACGAGGAGCGTCCCGCCCGCGCCGATCGCCGCGCCGCCATAGACGATGAACGCCACGGCCGGGCCGCCGAGGCCGGGGACAACGCCGGCGCCCGTGAAGAGGATGTCCGCGTATCCGTCACCGTTCACGTCTCCGGCCGCCGCGACCCTCTTCGCGAAGAACTTGGCCTGCGAGGGACCGACAATCACGAAGCCGTTCGTTCCATCCAACTGACCGAGGTCGACCGGCGGCTGCACGCGGAGCGCCGGCCCACCGAAGACGACGTAGGCCTTGCCGATGCCGGAGCCGTTTCCGAAGTGTGCCCCGATCAGCAGGTCGCCGTGACCGTCTCCGTTCACGTCACCGACGGTGGCGACGTCCTCTCCGCCGTAGTCCGCGACCCCGGCGGCGTTCAACGGCGTGCCGTGCGGGGGCGCGAGCGTGGCGAGCTCGATCTCCTCGACGAACTGCGCCGACGCGCCGGAGCCCGCGCCGAGCACGAGGAGGACCGCGACGGTGCGCGACGCGAGGACGGGAACGCGGGCTGATATCCGATTCATCCGGTCGGCTCCGATCGAGTTCAGGGCGTCAGGACGAGTTTCGTCGTGTTGCTCGCCAGGTGGACGATTCCCGTTCCTGGGTCGAACACGACGTACGCGTGGAACAGCTCGAGCCCGACGAACGGAGTCGCGACGGCGGGCGGGATGAAGACCTGCGCGGACGCGCTCCCGTTCGCGTCGAGGACGCCGAGGCTCTTCGGGAAGTGAGGGGGGTTGGGCAGAGTGAAGAGGAAGCTGAAGTACGCGTCCCATGTCAGGTTCAGCGTGAATCCTTGGATCTGGGTCGTGGGAAACGTGCCGAACGTGCTGCCGAAGAAGATGTACGACCGTCCCGCGTGAGCGGGTCCCGGCTCGATGCAGACCGTCTGCACGCCGCCCGTCGAGACGGAGATGTCCCGGGGCTCGACCGCAAGCGGCGATGGGCGGGTGATATCGAAGATCACGTAGAGCGCCTTGGCCGAATCGAGGAACAGGTCCGGTCGCAGATCCCCGTTCACGTCGCCTCCGGCCGCGAGCGCGGATCCGACGAACTCCTGCGGCTCGAGACCGGGGATGCGCTTGCCGTTCTGGCCGTCGAGCGCGTCGACGGCGAAGACGGCGCCGCCGGGCACGGTCCCGCCGTACAAGACGTACGTCTGACCGGCGTTGACGAGGCCGTCCGGGTCCGCCGAGCTCGCGCTGAACCAGATGTCACCCAGACCATCGAGGTTGACGTCGCCCGCGAACGCGAGCCGCCCGCCGAGCTGGTCCTCGGCCGCGCTGCCGACCACGGAGAACCCGTTCGAGCCAGTCAGTTGCTGGATGAAGACCACCCCCGTTGCTCCGACCGTCGCGGATCCGAAGAGAAGGACCACGCGACCCGCGTTGTCGCCGCTCACGTCGGATCCCCTCGCCGCGATCGCCACGTCGTCGTAGCCGTCGCCGTCGAAGTCGCCGGCCGCGCAGACCGCGTGGCCGAACTCGTCGTTCGTCTGCGCCCCGCTGACGCGGAAGCCGTCGGCGCCGTTCAGTTGCGCCAGCTCAACGGGGCCGCCCGCCCCGACGCCCGGTCCTCCGAAGACGAGGTACGCCTCGCCGCGCGGAGAGGTGTCACCACCGGTCGCGTCCGGCGCGCCGATCAGGATATCCGCGGCGGCGTCACCGTTCACGTCGCCGACGAGCGCGACACTGCGGCCGGCCGCACCGAACTCGTCGACTCCGTGGATCGTGAAGCTCTGCGACGCGGGGAGTTCCGCGGGCGTGATCGAACCGCTCGCACCCACACCGGCGCCGCCGAAGACCACGTGGACGCGCCCGGTCGCCGTCTGACCGTCGGGCTTGGCGAACGGCGCGCCGATGACGACGTCGTCGGCGCCGTCCGCATTGACGTCGTCGCCGCCGGACATGCTGAACCCGAACTGATCCGACTTCGTCCCGCCGAGCAGGTCGAACCCGACGACCCCGTCCAGGTTCGACAGGAAGAACACAGAGTTCATCGCCTGCGCTTGCGCGGCGCCGAAACCCGTCCCGCCGTAGAGCACGTAGGCCTGACCGGCGTTCGTCTTTCCGAGCGGGTCCGCGCCGCGGGCGCCGATGAACAGGTCGACGAAGCCGTCATGGTTGATGTCGGCCGCGGTGTGGCTCGTTCCGAGCTGATCGCCGTCCTTCTCCTCGATGAACCGGACGCCGTCGACGCCGTCGATCAAGGCAGAGTCGAAGGTGCCGGTCGGAGCGATCGACGGTCCGCCGTAGATCAGGACCGTGTCGAGGATGAAGTCCCCGTAGCCGTCTGCGTTCACGTCGCCGATGATGGTCACGTGGGAGGCGGAGTCGGCAACGAACCCGAACTCACCGTTCAGGACCCCGAGGTCGTAGACGGACTCGACCCCGCGCGCGAGCACCTCCGCGGCTCCGACTCCGCCGATCACAAGGGCAGTCCCAATGATTCCGCCGAGCACTTCGGACTTCATCGTTGCATCTCCCACGTCGAAGAGACACGACTCTAACCGAGTCCGAGATTCGGATCAACGAGCCCCGAGCGAGCAGGTCGTAGAAGAGCGATCCTCCGCGCGGCCCAGGCCGATCGGGCGTTCGAGTGGCTCGACGTCGCCTCGCCGAGCGGAGGCGCGAACCCGCGCGCGTCGTCCGATTCTCGGTCGTGCTCGTGCTTGTGATCGAGGACGGCTCATCCTCGATGACGACGCGGCCGATCCGATCTCGGCCCGAAGCAAAGCCGCGCCGCGGCGAAGATCGCGCCGCCCCCGAACGAACGTCGAAGGCAGGCGCCGATCTGGCTCACGTCTCGATGGTCATCTCCGTTCGTGCCGGCGCCGGACGGTCCCAAACGACGACCGGATCGTCCCATTCCAAGCCAACCCGCGCCCCGATCGCGCGCGGCTTCCGGGCAGGGACGACGAGCGTCGTCATCGGGTCGATCCGGACGCGAAGCGCGTGTCCGAGCGGGGTCCAGAGCTCCTCGACCACGTCGCCCGCGACGGGAGCGTCGGGCTCGACCGCGCGGATTCCGCCGGGGCGCCACGCGGCGAGGTCGCCTTCGCCCGGCGCGGTCATCCTCCCGAAGGCGCACGTCCAACCTCCATCGAACGAGACGACCGGGAGGAACGACACGAATCCGACCCGCTCGGCCACGGCTCGGGTCCGGGGACGACGGCAGAGCTCGCTCGTCGGGCCCGCGGCGAGGACGCGACCACCTTCGAGGAGCACGAGATGCTCGGGCGCGAAGCGGAGCGCCTCGTCGAGCTCGTGGGTCGCGACGACGACGGTGCGCCGGACGGCCGATGCCGCCGTCCCGTCCTGCTGCATGCATAAGGATGCAAGAAAGCTCGCGAGGTCGTCTCGACCCGCGCGGTCGAGGTGAGCGCCCGGTTCATCAAGGAGCAGGAGAGGTACGTCCAGGGCGAGCGCCCGAGCCATGGCGACGCGCTGGCGCTCGCCGCCCGACAGCAACCCGGCCGGCGCCTCGCGATCGCCGCGGAACCGGACGCCAGCCAGGAGCGCGTTCGCCCGCTCGTTCGATCCCGCCACCGACGCGACGTTCTCGCGAGCCGACCGGTGATCCCAGAGGCCGAGGTCCTGCATCAAGTAGGAGGCGCGAGGCGAGTCGATCGTGCCGGCGTCCGGACGTTCGAGCCCGGCGATCAGGTCGAGGAGGGTCGACTTTCCGGAACCGGACGGCCCGAGCAGCGCCGTCGTCGCGGCCGGCGGGAGCTGCAGGTCGATCGGACCGAGCCGGAACGCGTCGATCGTCTTCGTCACGTCGCACAGGGTGAGGCGGGAAGCGCGCACCACGGGCCCTCTCGAACGCTGAACCACGCCGAACGATAGGGGTTCGGCGGGGCCGGGTCTCGCCTTCGTGTTCTCGAGCGGGGGGCGTGGGCGGCGTGAGAGGACCGCGACCCCGGTCGCCGCGACCAAGGCGGCGGCGCCGATCTGCAGGAGCATCGCCGTGGCCACGTCCGGACCGAGCCCATAGTGAAGGCCCTGCGCCGCCCGCGCGGCGAGCGTCTCCTCGCCGGGGAGCGAGAATACCGCGAACAGTTCGATCTCGCGCAGCGCCGCGGCGGAGGCGGCGAGCGCGCCGATCAGGATCGGCGTTCCTCGCGGGCCGATCCACGCATGAAGGAGCCTCGCCGGGGCGGGCGTCCCGACCGCCTGGGCGGCCCGGTCGGCGCTCGTCGAGTGGACGAGGATCCATCCGATCCACGCCCACGGAACGACGCGCGCGAGGAACGCGAACCACCACGCGACGCTCGAGCCGATCCCGAGGGTCTGATCGAGTCCGACGCCGAACAGGCCGACGACGATTCCGGGCGCGGCGAACGGCAGGACCGCGAGGGCGCGCACGACGAGCGACGGTGCATCTTCCCGCCCCCGGGCGGTCGGCGCGAGGACGCGGGCGCCGATCGCTCCCGCCACGACGAGAGCCGCGACGACCGCCACGATCGCGGCGAGCCGCGCCGAGTGGAGGAGCTCGGGCGCGAGACGCGTCGCTTCGGCGATGATCCGCGTCCCGGCCCGATGCACCGCCCATGCCGCGGGGAGCATGGCCGCGATGACGACGACGGCCGCGTACGACGCGGCCGCGAGGAGGCGCGGCTCGTAGCGCGGCGGCGTCGTCGTGCGGACGGAAGGGGCCTGGAGGACGAGCCGGGCGAGGACGAGGCTCGCGATCATCCAGCTCGGCAGCGCCGCGGCGGCGGAGCCGGCCACGTCGAGCGTCGCCTGGAAGTCGAACGCGATGAGGCTCGCAAGGGTCTCGACCCCGAAGTGCGCCGGCGTCGCCACGTCGTGGAACGCGAGCGCCGCGACCGCGGCGGCGATGAGCGCGAACGGCGGCGAGAGGCGCGGCGCCAGCAGGATGCGGACGCGCGCGCGCAAGCCGAGCGAGAGGCGGGCCGCGTTCCATTCGGCCCGAGGGATCGTGCCGAGAGCCGCGAACCCGGCGAGACCGGCGAGCGGAGCGTACGCGAACGACCACGCGACGATCAGCGCGCCGTGCCGGAGCCACGCGGGTCCGCCGGGTGGGCCGGGAGCGGGGCCGAGGCCGGTGACGTCGGAAAGCACGCCGCCGAGGAAGACGGCGGGCACGCAGAGCGCGGGGTAGAGCAACGCGAGGGCGACCCGCGGGCGCGACCTGGACGCGAGGAACCAGCCGGCGCCGAGGCCGAGCGTCGCCGACAGGAGCCCGGCGATCGCCGCCGCGATCGCGCTCGAGACCGCGACGCTCGACCCGAGACGTTCGACCGCGCGCACGACGACTTCGCGGTCGCCGCCGGCCAGCGCCCGCACGACGACGAGCACGAGCATCGCGAGCGGCGCGATCCCGAGGACGACGAGCAGCCGCGCGGCCACGTCGACGCGGCTCTTCATGGACCGAACAGAGACTCGAGCCGAGCGACCGTGGCCGGCCAACCGGTCGCGAGGGCCGTGACGTCGATCGACGCGAGGTGGAGCGTCGCGAGCGAAGGCAGCTCGGGGGGAGGCGGCACCCCGCGCGTCACCGGCAGGTTCCGCGTGCGCGACGTGGAGAGTCGGTCCTCGCCTCCAGCCCCCGCAAGGAACAGGACGAACCGACGCGCGAGCGCCGCGTTCGGCGCGCCCGCGATCACCCCGGCCGTGGACGGCGTCCAGATCGCGCCGCCGCCGTCCTGGTCGGGGATGACGAAGCGAAGCCGCGAGTCGTCCTCGCGTCCGATCAGTACGTCGTCCGAGTCGGTAAGGCCGAGGAGCGCTTGACCTCGCGCCACCGTGCGAACGACCACCGCGTTGCCGGCGACGATCAACGGCTCGTTCGCCGCGATCGCGCGCAGGAGCTCCGTCCCTTCGGGCGACGACGCGAGCCATGCCGCGTGCGTGGCGGACGTGCCGACGACGGGGCGCGCGAGGGCGACCCGTCCGCGGAGGAGCGGGTCGGCGAGGTCGGCGACGCGCGCGGGCGGCGCGTTCGGTCGCGGCCAGAGGTCCTCCCGATACACGAGCACGCGCAGGCGCAGGCCGAACCCGATCCATCCCGCGCCGCGCGGATCGGGATCCCGCGCGACGTCGCGCAGGAGCCCCTCGTCGAGCGGAGCGAGGCAGCCGCGTTGATCGAGCAGCGCCGTGTAGAGCGCCTCGCCGCTCCACCAGACGTCGGCTCGCGGTTCGTCGCGCTCGAGCTCGACGCGCTTCGCGAGCCCGACCGTCTTCGCCGCCTCGGAGTCGTAGACGACGTTCAGGTCGGCTCCCGTCTGCTCCGCGAACGCGGCGAGGATCGGCGCGGCGGTGTCGCGATCGACGGCGGCGTAGATCGTCAGTGTTTCGCCGTGCTCTCGTGTGCACGCGGTCATGAGCGCGACGGCGGAGGCGAGCGCGATTCGGGCGAGGGCGTCGCGCCGCGTCAAGGCGTCGTGTCCCACGCGACCGCGTTCGGGTCGATGACGCAGACGCGATGGTTGCCCGTGTCGCAGACGTAGAGCAGCCCGTCCGCGCCGCACGCGACGTCCCACGGACCGCTGAACTCGCCGTCGCCGTGTCCCGCGCGCCCGTACGTCCCGAGGCTTCGCCCATCGCGATGGAACCGTTGGACGCGGTGGTTGCCGTACTCGGCGACGAACAGCTCCTCTCCGATCGCGCAGACCCCGTACGCGTACTTGAGCTCGCCCACGCCGGCCCCGCTTCGACCGAACTCGCGGCGAAACGTGCCGTCCTCGGCGTACACGATGACGCGGTCCGAGACGTCGACGACGAACAGCTCGTCTCCGATCGCCGCGATCCCGATCGGCCGCGTGAACCGGCCCGGGTCGAAGCCGTAGCCGCCGAACACGACGGCGGCCGCGCCGTCCCGGTCGAACCCCTGCACACGGTTTCGTTCGCCTTCGCCGAACTCGGTCACGTACAGGAAGCCCCGGGCGCTCCGCGTCGCGCGTTGAGGAAGCGAGAACGGGATCGCGTCGCGCGCGAACGAGACGGACGCGTTCGTCTCGTTCAGCGATGCATCGAACCAGCGCAGGCGATGGTTGTGCGTGTCGACGACCACGGCTCCCCCGTCCGCCTCGGCCAAGACGCCGACCGGGAAACCGGCGCGCGAGTCCAGGATCGTCGCCTCGTGGAGGAATCCGCCCGTCCGCTCGAGCGATTGCAGGCGACCCGTCTTGTCGACGACGAAGAGCGTCTCGCCGTGGACCGAGATGCCGCGCGGGGCGACGAACCGGCCCGGTCCGCGTCCCGGCCCGCCGATGACGTGGAGCCAACCGTGCGGCGCGGCGCGTGAACGGTCGCACGCGGCGAGCGGCAGCAACGGCGCCGCCAGCAGCAACGCGACGAGGAGCGACTTCGGCGAGGTGCGGCCCATTCGTGGAGCATAGGGTCGGCGGCGTGTACGGACCATTGCACGAATCCGATCGAGAACCGAGGATGTCCGGCGGCCCGCGCGCTGCCCCGGCGCGGCTTCGACGGCGAGGCGGTCACGTTTCTCGCGACGCGCGCGGATTCGTCGCGTTCGAACCGGCCTCGGCGGGGTTCCGATCGTGACCCCTGGCCAGCGGGACGCGTTGGAGCGACGCCGTGAGTGAACGCCTCGAGCAGACGATCTCCGAGCACGGCACGTTCGTGCGCGCGGTCGTGCGGGCGATCCTCTCCGACGAATCCGCGGCGGACGACGCGGTCCAGGAGACGTGGATCAGGGGATTGCGGGAGCCCGCGGAACGGTCGAGGGCGCGGCTCTGGCTGGCGACGGTGGCGCGCAACGTCGGGCGGAACTTCCTGCGCGACGAGGCGCGACGTCGGGCGCGCGAGCGCGCGGCGGCGGCGACCGAACCGCTGCCGTCGACCGTGGAGCGGGTGACGCGGCACGAGGTCGTGCTCTCGGTTGCCGCCGCGGTCGCGGCGCTCCCCGAACCGTACCGGGACGCGATCCTGCTGCGGTACTACGACGATCTCCCGCCGCGGGAGATCGCGGCACGGCTCGGCGTGCCGGTCGCGACGGTGAAAAGCCGCATCCAACGCGGAGTCGATCGAGTTCGCCACCGGCTGCGGGCGGAGCGACCGGATGGTTTGGCGAGTGTCGTCCTGTTCGATTCGAGCGCCGGGACGCCGGGCGCACTGCCCAATGCACTGCCCAATGCAACGTTCGGAGGCACGGTCTTGGCTTCGAAGATCTCGGTGGCGGCAGTCGTGGCGATTCTCGCCGCGATCGGATGGATCCTCTTGCGCGGCGTCGGCGACGAGCCGAGCCGCGTGGACGAGGCGCGAGCTCCCGCTGGATCGACCGAAGTCGAGGGCCGGCCGGTCGACTCGCGGCGCGCGGCGGCGGCGCCCGATGAGCGCGTGGCGGTGACGCCGAGCGCGGCGCCGTCCGATGAGTCGTCCGCGGCGCCGCGCAACGACGTCCGCGTACGGCTCGAGGGACGGGTGCTCGACGCGGTAGGCGATCCGCTCGACGGAGCGGTCGTCGAGCTCGTGCGCGCCACGGGGGCTCCGTCCACCTCCGCCGGGGAGCGGACATCGTTGCGCGTGGCAACGGACGCGGCGGGACGCTTCGTCGTGCCGGGCGCGCCTCCCGGCGCGGCCCGTGTCTCGGTGACGCGGGCCGGGTTCGCGCCGATCCTGTCGGCGCCGCTCCACGTCCCACCCGTCGAGTCGTATCGGTTGAACGACCTCGTGATGGCGAGCGGAGCGATCCTGCGCGGCGTCGTCGTCGACGACCGCGGAGTCGGCGTCGCCGGTGCGCGGATCGTGGTCGGCGAACGACCGGGCGGCATCGTCGAGCACGCGTTCCTCCGCGAGGTCGCGGTTTCGGCGAGCGATGGGTCGTTCGTCGCCGACGAGCTCGCATTGGGTCATTCGACGCTCGGCGTCGTCGCGGACGGCTTCGTTCCGCAGAGGGTCGAGCGTCGCGTCGGCGACGCCGGCCCCGCCCGTGACGGGGGCGGCGAAGAACCGATGCGTGTCGAGCTCGAGAGTGGTTGGAGCTTCACGGCCGAGATTCGGGGGGCGCCCGGCGGCGCGGAGCTCGCGCTCGCGATCGATCCGTCCTCCGGGTCGAGGCTCGCCGCCGACGAGTTCGACTGGTTGCTGCACCGACGTCGCGTGGCCCCGATCGGAGCCTCGCGCGTCGTCTCGTTCGGCGGAATCCCCTCGGGCGAGCGGTTTCGCCTCCAGCTCGAGGAGCGGGCCCCCGGCGGAACCGGACGGGACTGCGCGGTGGTGACGGCCGTGGCCGAGGATGCATCGCGCGTCACGATCCACTACGTCGCGACGGCGAGCGTTTCCGTGCGAGCGTTCGACGAGCACGGGAGGGTCGTCGACGACTACGTCTTGCGAGCGCTCGACGTCGACTCCGGCGATGAGGCCGAGCTCGCCTTGGTCGAAGTGCGACCAGACGGATCGCGCCGGTTCCGGATCGACGAGCCGGGGCGGTATCGGCTGCGGCTCCTCGCAAGCGGCTTCGCGGAGGCCGGGCTCGGTCCGATCGAGCTCGACGGCGGAACGGAGCGCGATCTTGCCGACGTGCGGCTTTCGATGGGACGACGGCTCGATCTCCTCGTCGTCGACGCGCGCGACGGAAGCGCGGTGGCGGACGCGGGGATCTCGGCGGCCGCCGTCGCCGGCGACCGGATCGTTGCGCCGAGCGAAGATCCGGTCTTGCGGCCGGCGGCGCGGCGAACGCGAACCGACGCGAGCGGCCGCGCGACGGTGATGCTCCCGGGCGCGGCGCAGGCCGAGGTGACGGTCGCACATCCCGGCTACGCGCACCGGGCGATCCTCGTCGACGCGGGCGATTCGATCGAGAGGACGATCGCGCTCGTCCCCGCCGGAATGCTCATCGTGCGGACGCGCGATGACGCCGACGCCCTCGTCGTGGGCGTGCGCGTCGTCGTCGAAGCGCTCGAGGACGCGTCATGGTCGCCTCTCTCCGCGACGTCGGATCACGAGGGCAAGGTCGTGTTCTCGAACGTGCCGCCCGGGCCGTTCCGTGTGTCCGGCCGCGAGGAGAACGCGCTCGCGCGTCGGACGCTGCTCGGCGGCGTCGCGGCGCTGGTCACGATCTCCACCGACGGCGTCGCCGCGGGCGAGGCGGCTCCGGCCGTCGAGACGCGCGTGGAGGCGGGCGGGGCGACCGAGGTGACCCTCCACGTCCCGCGGCGCGTCTCCCTGGGCGGCGCGGTCGTCGCCGGCGGGAGCGCCGTCCCCGGCGCCACCCTTCTGTTGGTACCGGGAGCGGTCGACGTCTCCGTCTTCACCACCTTCGGGGTGACGGGCGGCGTCGAGACCACCACCGACGGCTTCGGTCGGTTCCGATTCGACGGCGTGCGCGAGGGGAAAGCGACGCTCGTCGTTCGACACGCGTCGTTGGCGCTCCCGGCGGTCTTCGCGCTCGAGCTGGCGCGGGTCGAGAACGAGTTCGTCGCGCGCCTTCCGCGCACCGGCATCCGCGGCGTCGTGCACGCGGCGGACGGCTCGCCCGTGGCGGACGCGCGCGTGTTCGTGCATCCGGTGGCGGACGGCGGGATGACGTTGTCACGGCCACGGATCCTGACCGCGAGCCCCGACGGTGAGCTCTCGATGGACCTCGGCGACCCCGAAGGTGCGTCGGCGACGAGCGATGTCGAGGGGCGGTTCGAGCTCGACGGGCTCCCGGCCGGCGTCAGCCTACGGGTCGACGTGCGCGGCCGCTTCTTCGCCCCGAATCGACGAACGGTGCGGCTTCGCGACGGCGAGGTGCTTCAGCACGACGTCACGTTGAACGAGGCGGGCGAGCTCGTCGTCGTGCTGACGCGTCCGTCGGGCGCGCCGGGGCGTCACGGCCACGTCACGCTCGAGCGGGAGGGGACGGGAACGGGGGAGCGGCACGAGCGGTTCACGGGTGCGTCCGATCGTGCGACGTTCCCTTCGCTCGAGCCGGGCCCGTGGCGAGTGACGGTGATGGCGTTCGGCTCGGCCGGCGACCCGCCCGCTCCTCGGAGCGTAATCGTCCGCGCGACGGAGAGCGCGACGACGGTGATCGTGATCGGCGAGGAGGACCGCGGCTGAACGGCAATGCACCCGTTTCGGCGAGGGCGCGGCCCCGGCCGCGGGCTCACTCCCCGGTGAGCGAGCTCGCCTCCTTCGCGATGTCGCCTCTCCACATGTTGTCCCGGTTCGCCTCGCCCGCGCGGTCCCGCTTGGCTTCCTTCTGACGTTCCACGAGGCCGGCGTGGGTCGAGAAGTACGGCAGGCTCTTGCCGACGAACTCGTTCACGGTCGAGAACCCGTGCGTCTCCATGAACGCGGCCAGGCCCTCGCAGAGCGGAGCGATGATCTCGTAGCCGTGCAGCATCGCTCCGGTGCAGACCTGCACCGTGGTCGCGCCGAGGAGCAGGAACTGCACCGCGTCCTCGCCGGTCTCGACGCCGCCCATTCCGGAGATCGCGACGGTCGGACAGGCGCGCGCGATCGACATCACGTGGCGGAGCGCGATCGGGCGGACCGATTGACCGGAGTAGCCGCCCGGCTCGGAGTAGCCCTCGACGGTCGGCATCGGCCGGAGCGTCTCGAGGTTGATGCCGATGATGCAAAGGATGGTGTTGATCGCGCTGATGCCGTCGGAGCCGCCTCGGACCGCCGCCTTCGCCGGCGCGGTCGGGTCGGTGATGTTCGGCGTCATCTTCGCGTAGACTGGGACCTTGGAGACCGACTTCACCCAGCCGACGACCTCCTCGACGATCTCCGGGTTCTCACCCATCGCGGCGCCCATCTTGCGCTCGGGCAGCCCGTGCGGGCAGGAGAAGTTCAGTTCGAACGCATCGATGCCGGTCTCCTGCGTCCGCTCGACGATCTCGATCCAGCGGTCCTTCGCGTACTCCTCCATGATCGACGCGATCAGGACGTGGTCAGGATACTCCCGCTTGCAGTCGGCGAGCTCGTCGAGCCAGAGGGCGAACGCTCGATCCGAGATCAGCTCGATGTTCTGGAAGCCGATCACCTCGTCCGGCGCGCCGCGCGCCTTCAACTTGCCGTACCTCGGCACCGTGTTCGTGACCTTCTCGTTGTCGAGGCTGATCGTCTTGCAGACGATGCCACCCCAGCCGAGGGCGAACGACCGCTTGATCACGCGTCCGTTCGTGCCGGGCGGGCCCGAGGCGAGGACGAAAGGGTTCTTGTACCGCAACCCACACGCTTCGATGCCGAGATCGACCATCAACCGTCTCCCCTCTCCGCCGCGTCGAACGCCGCGTTCAAGATCTCGAGTGCCTCGTCGACTTCCGCCTTCCCGACCGTCAACGGCGGAGAGATCCGCAGCACGTTGCCGTAGAGTCCACCCTTGCCGATGAGCAGGCCGCGCTTCTTGGTCTCCTCGAAGACGCGCAGCACCGCCTCTGGGTTCGGCGTGCGGTCGCGCGCCGCCTCGTTCTTCACGAGCTCGACTCCCTGCATCAAGCCCATGCCGCGCACTTCCCCGATCACGCGCGGGTAGCGGAGCTGCAGCGTGTCGAGCCCTTCGCGGAAGAGCTTGCCCATGTCGAGCGAGTTCTTCTTCAGGTTCTCCTTCTCCATGACGGCGATCGTTGCGTTCGCGGCCGCGGCCGACATCGGGTTGCCGCCGAACGTGGAGATCGTCAGCGCCTTGAACGCGTCCGCGATCTCGGGCGTCGCGATCGTGACGCCGAGCGGCATCCCGTTCGCGACCCCTTTCGCCATCGTCATGATGTCTGGCTTCACGCCCCAGTGCTCGATGCCGAACATCTTGCCGCCGGTGCGGCCGAAGCCGGTCTGCACCTCGTCGCAGATGAAGACCCCGCCGTACTTGCGGACGATGTCGACCGCGATGGGGAAGTACTCGGGCGGCGGCGTGATGAACCCTCCCACGCCCTGGATCGGCTCGGCGATGAAACCCGCGATCCGGCCCGTCGTCGTCGTCCGGATGAGCTCCTCGATGTCCGTCGCGCACTTCACCTCGCAGCTCGGGTACGAGAGACCGAGCGGGCAGCGGTAGCAGTACGGGCTGAGCGCGTGCTTGATCGCCGCGACCTGCGTCGTCACCGCGCGCCACGGCGCGTGACCGGTCAACGATTGCGCGAGCATCGAGCGACCGGAGTACCCGTGCCGAAGCGCGATGATCTCCTGCGCTCCGGTGTAGACCTGCGCCAAGACGACCGCGGTCTCGTCCGCCTCGGTGCCGGACGCCGTGAAGTAGCTCTTCTGCAGGTTGCCCGGCGTGATCCGCGCCAGCGTCTCGGCGAGCTCGATCACGGGCAACGACGGGTAGAGGCTCGAGACGTGCCCGAGCCGATCGATCTGTGCCTTTAGCGGCCCGGTGACGCGCTCGTCGCAGTGCCCGATCGAGACGGTCAGGATCCCGCCGAAGAAGTCGAGGTACTCCTTCCCGTCCGCGTCCCGGAGCCGGAGTCCGGACCCGCTCTCGAGCACCAGCGGTTCCTTGTAGTAGGTGGTGGTTGCGGGCAGGAGGTACTTGCGCTGCTTCTCGATGGCGGCCTGCGAGGCGCTGGAGGCGGAGGCGGTTCTCTCGGGCATGATCGCGGTTCCCGGGGGGGCTTCGACGCGGTCGATTCTACCGACTCGGGCCCGATAGGCACGCGGCCGCCGGACAGGACGGGAACTCTCGCCGCGGCCGGGAGCTCGGCCCCGATCGACCTCCCGCAGCAGCGCGAGATGTCGGTGATGCAGACGTGATCGACGCGTCCCAACGTCACGAAGTTGCCGTCGTTCACGACAAGTCGTTCTTCGGTCGGATCGTGAACGGGTTGTCGTTCCCGTCCGACGTCCAGTCGGGCAGCGTGAACGTCGGTCCCGGTGGACGCCGTGTTCGGCGTCGTCCCGATCACGGTGCTTCCGGGCGGGATCATGCCGTACGGCGGCACGAAGCTCGCGGAGGCGGGGAAGCGGAAACGGAACGTACTGCGGCTTCGTCGAGCAGTCGTCGTGCCAGCGAACGCAGGCGGAGATCCGATCCGTTTGCCGAACTGGAAGGTGGTGGCCAACGGCGCCTGCGCGACGGATTCGCCGACGCGGTGAGGTCTCGGTGCACCCGGCGGACAGGAATCCGTCGACCGTCGAGAAGCCGGTCGCGGTCTGGTGGTCATCGAGGCGCTGGCCATCGAAGCGATGAAGTCGAGGTCCTTGCGTCACGTCAGGGCTTGTCTTCGGCTCTTATTTCGATAGTTCTAGAACTATGGAAATATCGCATGCGGTGCGCGCCCTCGCGGCGCTGGCTCAAGAGTCTCGCCTGGCCGTGTTCCGAGCCCTCGCACGGGCCGGTCCGGCCGGAGTCCCGGCGGGGGAACTCGCCGAGGGCCTGGACATTCCGGCGTCGACGCTCTCGTTCCACCTCCGGCACTTGGCCGCGGCCGGTCTCGTCCGGGCCGAGCGCCGGAGTCGATCGCTCCTCTACTCCCTCCGCTCCGACGCGCTGAACGAGCTCTTGTGGTTCCTGGGTGAGGACTGCTGCCAGGGTCGGACCGCGCTCTGCGCGGGGCCCACCGCGCGGATCGAGCAGCAGCGCCGCGACTCCGTCGCGGCCGCCGAGCCTCCCCGCGTCCTGTTCGTCTGCTCCGGGAATTCGGCGCGCAGTCAGATGGCGGAGGCCATCCTGCGGCGCGACGCCGGCGATCGTCTGCTCGCCGCCAGCGCCGGGATCGCGCCGTGCGACGTCGACCCGCTGACGCGCGAGGTGTTGAAGGAGATCGAGATCGATCCCGCGCCGCTCGTCGCCAAGGATCTCGGTGCCTTCCTCGGGAAGGTGCCGATCCACTACGCGATCGTGGTCTGCGAGGCGGCGAACGCGCATTGTCCGGAGATGGTGCCGTTCGCCCTGCACACCTTGTATTGGCCGTTCCCGGATCCAGTGGCGGCTCCGGACGACGCGCACGCCGGAATCGACGCGTTCCGCGCGGTCCGCGACGCGATCGCCGCGCGCATCGAACGGTGGCTCGAGGAACGGCCGTGGGAGCTTCGCGAGGCGAGGGCGCCGCGGCGCGCGGGAACGGGTGGATGAGTCGTGGGAGTCTCCGAGCAAAGGCCGGTGGGAGTGACGTCATGACGCGCGTCGGCATCAATGGGTTCGGACGCATGGGGCGGTTGGCGCTGCGCGCGGCGTTGGGCCGAAACGATCTGGCCCCGGAGCCGGAATTCGTGGCGATCAACGAACCGAACGCGCCGGCCGAGACGATGGCGTTGCTGTTCGAGTTCGACAGCGTGCACGGGCGGTTCGAAGCTCCGTGCGGCGGCGGTGGCAGCGAGCTCCGCGTCGGCGACTCGGCGTTTCACTACACGCGATACGCGAGTCCGGCGGACGTCCCGTGGCGCGAGCTCGGCGTCGAGCTCGTGCTCGAGTGCAGCGGCAAGTTCCGCACGTCGCCGACGATCCGACCGCACTTGGAGAACGGCGCGCGGCGGGTCGTTGTCTCCGCGCCGGTGAAAGACGGCCCGCCGAACGTCGTCATCGGGGTGAACGATCGTGGGATCGACTTCGCGCGCGAGCCCATCGTCACCGCGGCATCCTGCACGACGAACTGTCTGGCGCCGATCGTGCGCGTGATCCACGACGCGATCGGGATCGAGTGCGGCCTGGTCACGACGATCCACGACCCGACGAACACGCAGTCCGTCCATGACGCTGCGCATGACGACCCCCGCCGCGCGCGCGCGTCGCAGGTGAACCTGATCCCCACGTCGACGAACTCCGCGATGGCGGTCGGGCTGATCATTCCGGAGCTGCGCGGCCGGCTCGACAGCATCGCGGTGCGGGCGCCGGTCCTGAACGCGTCGCTGACCGATTGCGTCTTCCACGTCGCGCGTGACACCACGGTCGAGGAGGTGAACGCGACGCTCGAGCGCGCCGCGGCGTCCGGACCGCTCGTGGGGATCCTCGGCTGCGAGACGCGGCCGCTCGTGAGCAGCGACTACGCCGGCGATCCGCGCAGCGCGATCGTCGACACGCTCTCGACGCGCGTCACCGGCCGCCGCCTGGTGAAGGTGCTCGCCTGGTACGACAACGAGTGGGGCTACGCGAATCGGCTCGTCGAGCTCGCGGCGATGGTCGCCGCGGCGGATCCGGGAACCTGACCGTGGGGAACCGGCGCGACTACTTGACCGTCACCGGCGCGTACTGGGCGTTCACGTTGACGGACGGCGCGTTGCGCATGCTCGTGCTGCTCCGCCTGAACGAGCTCGGGTACGCGCCGCTCGAGATCGTCGCGCTCTTCCTGCTGTACGAGCTGTTCGGCGTCGTCACCAATCTCGCGGCCGGCTGGATCGGAGCGCGCTTCGGCCTGAAGGCCACGCTCTTCCTCGGCCTTGGGCTGCAGACGTGCGCGCTCGCCGCGTTGTTCGGGGCGCGGCACGACCTCGCGTGGCCGGTGCTCGCGGCGACGCAGGTGCTGTCCGGAGTGGCGAAGGACCTGACGAAGACGAGTTCGAAGAGCTACGTCAAACTCGTCGTGCCCGAGGGCGACCTCCGCGGGCTCATGCGCTGGGTGAGCCTGCTGACCGGGTCCAAGAACGCGCTGAAGGGGGTGGGCTTCTTCCTCGGCGGGCTGCTCCTCGCGACGATCGGGTTCGGCGGGGCGTGCCTCGCGCTGGCGATCTGGGTCGCGCTCGCCCTGATCGTCGCGATGGCCGTGCTGCCGCGCGCGCCGGGCCGGGTGAAGGCGCGCATCCCCCTCCGCGACCTGGTGACGAGCGATCGCCGGCTGCGTTGGTTGTCGGCGGCGCGGCTGTTCCTGTTCGGGTCGCGCGACGTCTGGTTCGCGCTCGCGTTGCCGGTCTTCCTCGCGAGCGGCCTCGCGTGGAGCTTCGAGCGAATCGGCGCCTTCCTCGCCGCCTGGGTCATCGGCTACGGCGCGGTGCAGGCCGCCGCGCCGGCATGGGTGCAGGGCCGCGGCCGGGCGACGCCGACGGCCGCTCTCCTCGGCACGTGGACGGCGACGCTGGTCCTGCCCCTCGCCGCGATCCTCGTCGCGCTTCGTGCCGGGGCGCCGCCCGCGTGGACCCTGATCGCCGGCCTCGGCCTGTTCGGCGTCGTCTTCGCCGCGAACAGCGCGATCCACAGCTACCTCGTCGTCGCGTACTCCGACCGCGAGAAGGTCGCGCTGAACGTCGGCTTCTACTACATGGCGAACGCGGCCGGCCGCTTCGTCGGAACGCTCCTGTCCGGCGTCGCGTTCCAGACGGCGAGTACGGTGACCGGCGGGTTGGCGGCGGCGCTTGCCACGTCGATCGGGCTTGTGATCGCGTCGTCGCTGCTCTGCATCCCGCTGCGCCGCGCCGAGCGGGTCGTCGAGGCGGCGGCGGCTCCGAGCCCCGAGGTCGTCATCCCACCGCGCCCTACGCTCCCACGAACCGCGAGAAGCCGGCGAGGAAGCTGATCGCGACGCGTCGCGCTCGTGGAGTCCGGCGCGCGGTGAGCGCGGAAGGTCCGCCGGCGTCGAGGTCCTCCGGACGATGGAACGGATGGGGCGGGCGCCCCGGCGCTCTCCTGTCTACTCCCGCGCCTTCCGCTTCAGGAACTGCCCTCGTCCCGCCTTCCCGACGAACTGGCCGTGCTCGATGATCACCTCGCCGCGCGAGAGCACGGTCTCGGTCTTCCCCTTCACCGTGCGACCTTCGTACGGGTTGTAGTCGACGTTCATGTGGTGCGTCTTCGCGCTGATCGTCGTCTCGGCGTTGGGGTCGAAGACCACGATGTCGGCGTCGGAGCCGGGGGCGATCGTGCCCTTCCTCGGGAAGAGGCCGAAGATCTTCGCGGGCGACGTCGACGTCAGCTCGACCCAGCGGTTCACGGAGATACGACCCTGTGCCACGCCGCCGTCGTACGTCAAGCTCATGCGGGTCTCGATGCCGGGGGCGCCGTTCGGGATCTTCGAGAAGTCGTTCTTGCCGAGCTGCTTTCCCTCGTTGAAGCAGAACGGGCAATGGTCGGTCGAGATCGCTTGCAGGTTGCCGCCGCGGAGGCCGCGCCAGAGCAGGTGCTGCTTCTCTTTCGCTCGCAGCGGCGGGCTCATCACGTATTTCGCCCCCTCGAAGTTCGGCTCCTCGTAGTTGTCATACGACAGGAACAGGTACTGGGGGCACGTCTCCGCATAGGCCGGCAACCCCTCGAGGCGGGCCTTCGCGACCTCGTCGAGCGCTTCGGCCGCCGAGAGGTGGACGATGTAGACCGGTACGTCGGCGATCTGTGCGAGGCGGATGGCGCGGTGCGTCGCCTCCGCTTCGGCGATCGGCGGGCGCGTCAGCGCGTGGTATTTCGGCGCGACGTTCCCCTTCTTCAGCGCCTGCTCGACGAGGACGTCGATCACGAGGCCGTTCTCCGCGTGCATGCAGATGGTCGCACCAATCTCGCCCGAGCGCTGCATGGCGCGGAAGATGGAGCCGTCGTCCATGAAGAACACGCCGGGATACGCCATGAACAGCTTGAACGACGTCACCCCCTCGCGGACCATGTCCGCCATCTCTGAGCCGAGCGGCTCGGTGTACTGCCGCATGATCATGTGGAAGCCGTAGTCGATCGCGGCCTTCCCCTCGGCTTTGCCCATCCACGTGTCGAACGCCTGGCGCAGCGTTCCGCCCGGTTCCTGGATCGCGAAGTCGACCACGCAGGTCGTCCCACCGTGCGCCGCCGCGATCGTCCCCGTCTCGAAGTCGTCGACCGAGAACGCGCCCCCGAACGGCATGTCGAGGTGCGTGTGGACGTCGATACCGCCGGGGATGACGAGGCGGCCGCCCGCGTCGATCACCTTCGCGCCGCTGGCCTCGAGGGACAGTCCGAGCGCCGCGACGGTCTCGCCATCGACGAGGACGTCGCCGATGAACGTCTCGGTGGCCGTCACGATCGTCCCGTTCTTGATGAGCGTCTTCACTTGGTGTCTCCGGACCAGCGCGTCGATCGTCCGTCGTCGAGCGCGATCGTAGCCGCCGGCGGGCGACTGGACAACACGGCCCACGGCATCGGCTCGGAGCCGAGGCAACACCCGTTCGCGCTCCCGGCCGCGGCAGTTCCCAATATCGGTGGGAATCATTGGCGCGATTCACCTACGCGATTCACCGATCGGTTCATTGAGTTCCCAGTGGTCGACCCGACACGCGTCCGCGCCCGTGTCCAACGCACGTGAACGAGGCGCGCGCGTCCGATCAGGATGGACCCTGCATCGAACGTGCTCACTTCTTCGTGAGTCCCTCTCCGCGCCGTGCCTGGACGACGGGGGGGACGCGACGATAGAACGCTCCTCTGGCCCGATCCTCGAGACGGAGAAACGCCGACGTGCCTTCATCCATGAACCAGACCAAGAGATCGACCCTGCGGCCGACCATCCGAGCGCGCGCGGACGGGCTCTCCTCCGCGACCCGGGCGACCCGGGCGACACCGACGCGGGAGGCCGCGCGATGAAACGCCACCTTCCCACGATCGCGGGCGCGTTGCTCGGTCTCCTGTTCGTTACGGTCGGACTGATGGTCATCCTCGAACTCGGCCCGACGCCGCCGCCGCCCCCCGAGGGTTCGAAGGCCGCGCTGTTCTTCGGCGCCTTCGGCTCCTCGGGCTACATCACGTTCGTGAAGGTGTTCGAGGTTCTTGGCGGCGTGCTCGTCGCGTTCCCCCGGACCCGGAACCTCGGCCTGTTGGTCCTCGGCCCCATCATTCTCAACATCCTCGCCTTCCACGTCTTCATCACGGACGGCGCGGACCTCTTCTCGCCGATGGTCGTTCTCGTCTGTTTGCTCGCCGCGTTCCTGCTTTGGGTCGAACGGCGAGCGTTCGCGGGGTTGGTCCACCGCCGTTGCTCCGCGCCGAGCGAGGCGTGACCGAGCAGGTTGTGTTTGTCCGGCGGTCCCTCCATCCTTGCGGCAGGGTGGTCCGCCGCGAACGGGAAGGTGCTCTTTGCGCGGGCCCTCAGTAGACTTGCCCGGGTGACCGGATTCATCCGAATCCGCGGGTTGCCGAAGGGCGTCGAGGTGTCGAGGCTCTTGTCGGTCTCAGGGCTCGCGAAAGGGTTCGATTCGTTCGAGTCCGCGAGGCGATCGCAGTCGTGACTGAGAGGAGGACGAAGTGCTCGACGAACCCCAGATCGTGCGGATCGACGCGCAGCCGGCCGCGGTCATTCGGCTCACGATCCCGCGCGCCGACATCCAGAAAGTGATGGGGCCCGCGATCGGTGAGGTCATGTCCGCGATTGCCGCGCAGGGCATCCCTCCGGAAGGCCCCGTCTTCACGCACCACATGAGGATGGACTCCGCGACGTTCGACTTCGAGGTCGGCGTGGCCGTTGGCACCACGTTCTCCGCCACCGGACGCGTGAAGCCCGGCCAGCTTCCCGCCGGCACCGTGGTCCGCACCGTGTATCGCGGACCGTACGAAGGGCTTCACGCGGCGTGGGCCGAGTTCGAGGCATGGATCGCGGCGGAGGGGCATTCCGCCGCGCCGAACCTGTGGGAGCGATACGTGTCCGGCCCCGAGTCGAGCGCTGATCCGACCCAATGGCAAACGGAGCTCAATCGTCCATTGCTCGACAAGCACGGCGCGGGGACCTGAGGATGCTGCTTCGTCGGGAGCGCTTCGTGGAGACTTGCCTGTGACCACCCCGACGCATCGAGGGCGTCTCGCCGGCACTGGCTGGGACCCTGGGCGTTACAGCAGATACTCCGATCACCGCCTGCGGCCGGCGCTCGACCTCATTGCGCGGGTCGATCTCGAGTCTCCGACGGTGATCTATGACCTCGGCTGTGGGACGGGGAACGTAACGCGGATCATCGTGGAGCGGTGGCCATCCGCGATCGTCCGCGGCGTCGACCACTCGCGCGAGATGCTCGAGCGCGCGGCTGCGGACTCGAGCGCGATCGAGTGGATCGAGGCCGACGTGGCGGAGTGGGAACCAGCGGAACCGGCGCACCTGATCTACTCCAACGCGGTGCTGCATTGGGTCGAAGGGCACCGCGATCTCTTTCCCCGGCTCGTGGGGTGCCTTCGTCCGGGCGGAGTGCTGGCGGTGCAGATGCCGCTCAGTTGGGACGCCCCGTCGCACCGGCTCATGCGCGATACCTTGGCGAACGGGGGAGCGGGTGGGAGTGCGCTGGGCTCCGAGGAGCTGCGGCGGGCGATGGACCGTGACGGAGTGGAGGCGGCGACGACGTACTACGACCTCCTTTCCGCCTGCACGCGGCGACTCGACGTTTGGACCACGGAGTACCTCCACGTCTTGGAGGGGACGGATCCCGTGCTCGCTTGGGTCGAGTCGACGGGGCTCCGGCCGATCCTGAACTCCCTCGACGAGGGCGAGCGCGAGCGCTTCCTCGACGTTTACTCGCGGCGGCTGCGCGAGGCGTATCCGCGGCGGAGAGACGGCCGGACGCTCTACCCCTTCCGGCGGCTGTTCCTCGTCGCCGCAACGTGACGGCGTCGTACCATAGGTCCGAACCGATCGACCGCGCTTCGACGCGAAGGAACCCGAGTCATGACGCCGACCCCGGAGCAGCCGTTCTCCGTCATCCTGGACGACGGCGAGCCGAACGAGCCGATCGAACGGTTCCTGCGGCGACGGCTTCGCGCCGATCCGCCGCGAGTCCGGAAGTTGCTTCGCCAGCGTCGCGTGACTCTCGCTCGAGACGGTGACGCGCGGGTGTTGAGCTTCGGCGACCGGCTCGTCGGGCCGGGCGTGCTGACGGTGGCGCGGCCGACCGGAACGAAGCCGCCGCCCGCGCCGAATCGCCGCATCCTGCTCCGCGTTCTGCACGAAGAGGACGAGTTCGCCGTCATCGACAAGCCGCCGTGGCTGCCGATGCAGCCGGGTCCGTACCACGGAACCGACACGATGCAGAACGGTCTCGTCGCGCGGTATCCCGAGCTGGCCGGGCTCGGGCGCGACCGGAACTTCGGTCTCGTGCATCGGCTCGACCGCGAAACCTCGGGCGTGGTCGTGGTCGCACGCACGGCATCGTGCTATGCCGCGCTCGTCGAGCAGTTTCGGGAGCGCACCGTCGCCAAGCGGTACGTCGCGCTCGTCGACCTGCGGGAGCAGGGGCTCGAGGCGGCGGAGCTCGATCAGCCGATCGACGGCAAGGACGCGCACACGGTGGTGGAGTCGGTCGAGACGCGCGGCGACGTCGGCAGCGTCGTTCTCCACCCGTCGACGGGGCGGATGCATCAGATTCGCATCCACCTCGCGTCGTGTGGAACGCCGATACTTCGGGATGACCGCTACGGGCACGGTGCGGATGACCTCACCGCCCGTCTCTATCTGAAGCGGCTCGCCCTCCATGCCGAGGAGTTCTCGTTCGACCATCCGACGACCGGCGAACGGCTCACGTTCCGGCGCGGGCTGCCGCGCGACCTGCGTCACGCGTGGAAACGGGCCGGCTGGGTCCTCGCTCCCGCCGAGGGCGCAGCCGAGGAACCGCGCGAGGACGAGTAGTCGAGCCGGCGCCGCGGGGGATTGTCGCGTCGCCAGGCGAGCGGGTTCGACGGTCGTCGGGTAACCTGCGCGAGGTCCGGACCGTGCCCCACCTTCGCCGCTGTTTCTTGAAGGAACGTTCTTGTGCGACGCTCTCCCCTGCTCGTACGGCCGCTCATCCTCCTTGTCTTCACCCTGTTCAGCGCATCGACGCTCGCCGGTGACGCGACCCTTGCTTTCGACGACGAGACGATCGCCCGACTGGGGGCGAACCCGCCGGCGACAAGCACCGCCGACAATGCCGAGCGGAGTCTTGCGTTCGGCGATCTCGACAACGACGGCGACGTCGACCTCGTCGTCGTTCGCAAAGGCGCGTACACGCTCGCCGCGCTTCCCAACGTGCTCTTCATGAACGAGGGCACGGCCGACGGTCACGCCATCGATGGCGTCCTGATCGACCGCACGCAGGCGTTGGCGAGCGGGTCGGACGTTCCCGCCGATCAAGGGTTCTCGACGCCGACGCGCGATCGAGACGTCGTCATCACGGACCTGGACCAGGACGGGTTCGCGGACGTCGTCACCGCAGTGGCATTCGGGTTGAACGAGGCGAAGCACCTGACCCACCCGCGCGTCTATCGCAACCTCGGAGCGAGCGGAGGCGCGTGGTCGGGTTTGCGATACGAGGACGCTCGTATTCCTCAGATGCACCCGAACGTCGGACCGCGCTTCGCGTCCGTCTCGGCCGGCGACGTGACGGGAGACGCCTTTCCCGACCTCTGGTTCACGGACTTCGACAAGTCCGAGTCTCCAGCGTCGAACGACGCGTCCGACTACGACAACCGGTTGCTCGTGAACGATGGGAACGCGTTCTTCACCGACGTGACGACTACGGCTTTGACGTTTCCGATGTACAACTCCGCGTACGGAGCGGCCGGCGCCATCGCGGACATGAACGGCGACGGCGCGAACGACCTCGTCAAGCAGTCGTCGAACCTGAACCCTGTGCACATCGGCATCGCCTACAACGATCCGAGCCAAGTCGGCACGTTCAACCTCTTCAACGTCGTCTACGCCTTCCCGATGAACGGCTACTACGTGTCGACGGGAGACCTGAACAACGACGGGCGCGTCGACCTGATCGTCACCGACAACAACACCGACCGCTACCTCTTGAACCAGGGGAACGACGTTCAGGGCCAGGCGACGTTCCAGTTGAAGACGTTTCCGGCGCTCGGCTTCGACTTCGGCGGCAACTCGTACGCGGTGGATCTCGACGACGACGGGTTCAGAGACGTGCTGATCACCGACATGGACGTCGACGTGCCGGGCTGCTTCCGGCGCATGCACCTCTATCTCAACCGCGGCGACGTACCGGACGTGACGTTCGTCGAGGACGTCGAGTTCATCCCGATCGACATGCTGAACGGGACGCACGACGTCGCCGTGTTCGACCTCGACGGCGACGGGAAGAAGGATCTCGTCGTGCCGCGGTGCGCGACGACGGAGGTCTGGAGACAGCGGCCGTTCTCATCGTTCGGGAGTGGGTGCGCGGGCAGCGGAGGTTTCGTGCCGCGCCTCGATGTCACCGGCAGCCCGGCGATCGGGGGCCAGGTCAGGGTGACCCTGGACCAGGCGCTCGGCGGCGCGAGCGCGTTTTTCGTCGTCGGCCAGGGCTCGGCCGAGCTGTCGATGGGATTTGGATGCAGTCTCAACGTCGCGCCTCCGCTCGCGCCGATCGTCGGACCATTCGTCACGACGGGAGCCGGTGCCGGGAACGGACTTCTCACGGTTGCGACCACGATGCCCGCGACGTCCCCGTCGGGCGCGTTCGCCGTGCAGGCGTTCATCATCGATGCCGGCGCGGCGGGCGGATTCACCAACTCGAACGGGGTCTCGTTCACGATTCCGTGACGCGCGCTGGAGTGCGGCACCGGATCGGTGAGGTCGTACGCGGCGGGCCCCGACCGGGCAGGGCCCCATGACATCGGCTGGACTACGGCAGCAGATCGACAAGCTCGTCGTACGTCTCCGGGCGTCGGTCGCGATAGAACTGCCACACCCGCCGGACCTCCTCGATCATCTCGAGGTCCATTTCGGCGGTCAGCAGCTCGTCCTCGTCCTCCGACGCCTCGGCGAGGACGTTTCCGCGCGGATCGACGAAGTAGCTGCTGCCGTAGAACTTGCCGATGCCCCACGGCGCCTCCGTGCCGACGCGGTTGATGCAGCCCATGAAGTAGCCGTTCGCGACGGCGTGCGCGGGCTGCTCGAGCTTCCACAGGTACTGTGAAAGCCCGGCGACGGTGGCGGAGGGATTGAACACGATCTCGGCCCCGTTCAACCCGAGGATGCGCGCGCCCTCCGGGAAGTGGCGGTCATAGCAGATGTAGACGCCGACCCGGGCGTATCGCGTCTCGAAGACGGGATAGCCGAGATTGCCGGGCTTGAAGAAGTACTTCTCCCAGAAGCCCGACGTGTGCGGGATGTGGTTCTTGCGGTACTTGCCGAGATAGGAGCCGTCCGCGTCGATCACCGCAGCAGTGTTGTAGTAGACGCCGGCCTGCTCGCGCTCGTACACCGGCACGACGATGACCATCTCGTGCTTCCTCGCGATCGGTCGCAGTGCCTCGGTCGTCGGGCCCGGCACCGCCTCGGCCGCGTCGTACCAGCGCGCGTCCTGGCTCGGGCAGAAGTAGGGACCGTTGAAGATCTCCTGCAGGCAGAGGAGTTGCACGCCCTGCTTCCCGGCCTCTTCGATCATCGGGAGGTGCTTCTCGAGCGCGGCGGCCTGGATCTCGGCCACCGCCCGGGTCTCGTCATTGATCGGGTTGCCGCACTGGATCAGTCCGCCCTTGACGATTCGCGCCACGTCAGTGCCTCCTCGGTTCGTCGGTCTGGATCGTCGGTCTGAGGTCCGATTGTAGGAATCGCACCCGGCGTTCGGTCGTGCAGTCTCGCACGATCCCGCCGGCGGCCGCGCGACGAGGGTCGATCTCGCGTCGTTCGCTGATTCGGCCCGGTCATCTGGGTCGGGGCCGGTTGGGTGTTCGGCAACTCGGTGCAGGTCAATGCACAGGGGATGGCGACCGACTTCACGGCGATCCCGCTGACCGCGGCCACGATCGGCCTCACGTTCTACGTGCAATGGATGGTGGACGAGGGAAGCGGGCTCGCGTTCTCGGACGCGGCGACCTTCACGCCGTTCCAGTTCTGACGCCGGCCGACCCGTCCGGATCGGGCCGGATCGGGCCGACCGACCCGACGTCGATGAAGAGAGGGCCGCCCGCCTCGCGCCGGCGGCCCTCGTTCGTTGGCGAGGAACCCCGGCTCACCAGCGCGAGATCACGACCTTCCGATCGGTGTAGAAGTCGAACGCCTCTCGCCCGTGCGCCTTCAGGTCGCCGAAGAACGACCCCTTGGCGCCGCCGAACCCGAAGAAGCTCATCGGAGCGGCGACGCCGATGTTCACGCCGGTCATGCTCGCCTCGACCTCGTAGCGGTAGTGACGCGCGGAGCGACCGCTCGTGGTGAAGATCGAGGTCGCGTTGGCGAGCGGCTGGCTCTTGGTCAGCGCGAGCGCGTCGTCGAGCGAGTCGACGGGCATCATGCAGAGGACCGGGCCGAAGATCTCCTCCCGGCCGATCGCCATGTCGGGCGTGACCTTGTCGAACAGGGTCGGACCGACGAAGTAGCCGTTGGGGTCGGCGTCGATCTCGCGACCATCGACGACCAGATCGGCGCCCTCGTCGACTCCCTTCGCGATGTAGCTCTCCACGCGCATCTTGTGCGCCTCGCTGATGACCGGGCCCATCGTGGTCTCGGCTCTCGAACCGTCGCCGACGCGATACTGCTTCATTCGCTCGATGAGCCCGTTGCGCACCTCCTCCTGGCATCCTCCGACCGGCACGACGATGCTCGCGGCCAGGCACCGTTCGCCCGCGCATCCGAACGCGGATTCCGTGATCGCGTCGAGTGCGAGCTCCATGTCGGCGTCCGGCATCACCACGATGAAGTTCTTCGCCCCGCCGAGCGCCTGGACCCGCTTTCCGTGCGCGGCCGCGGTCTTGTAGACGTGCTCGGCGACCGGACTCGAGCCGACGAACGAGACACCGGCGACGTCCGGATGCACGAGGATCGCGTCGGCGCACTCGCGGCCGCCGTTGACGAGGTTCAGCACCCCCTTGGGGAAGCCGGCCTCGTGGATCAGCTCGAAGATCAGCTTCTGGCTGAACGGGACCTGCTCGGACGGCTTGCAGACGAACGTGTTCCCGCACGCGACCGCGAACGGGAAGAACCACATCGGCACCATCGCCGGGAAGTTGAACGGGCAGATCGCGGCGAACACGCCGATCGGTTGGCGAACCGCCTCGCAGTCGATCCCCTTCGCCACGTCCTCGAGCACGTTCCCCATCAACAGCGTCGGCGCGCCGGTCGCGACCTCGATCATCTGGATGCCGCGGCGCACCGAGCCGCGGGACTCCGGCAGGGTCTTGCCGTTCTCGCGCGTGACGGTCGCCGCGAGCTCTTCGGCGTGCTTCTCGAGCAGGAACTTGAGCTGGAAGAGATACTGGACGCGGTCCTCCACCGGCGTCCGTCGCCAACCGCGGAACGCGCGAGCCGCGGCGCTCGCCGCCCGATCGACGTCGCTCTTGCCCCCGAGCGGGACCTCGCCCAGGACCTGGCCGTTCGCTGGATTCCGCACGGGGTGGGTGGAAGTCGCGTCCGAATCGACCCATGCGCCGTCTATGTAGTTCTGAAGCCGCGTCGTGGCCATCGGAGCTCTCCGCCAGAGTGCGTTGTCGTCTGTTCTCGGATGCGATGGTAAACGGGTCCGTCGCCTCGAGAAAGGGGCGATCTCCGTCCGCGTGCGGACCCTCGTCGCCGCGAGACCTGGGTCTTCGGAACGGCGAGGTAGAATGCGCGCGGTCTTCGGAGGAGGCACCATGCGAACGATCCTTGCCATCGCAGTCATGTTCGGATTCGCGGCGAGCTCCGCGGCGCAGCCTTGCGGCGCGGCCGGTCTGTCCGTGACGTTCACACCCGCTCATCCGAAGGTGGGTGAAGCGATCCAGATCTCGCTCAAGAACACGACGAGCGCTTGCATCTACGCCCTGCCTGACTCGTGCGTCTATCGGTCCGTCCACCAGGTCGACTGCTCCGGCCAGGCGGTCGTCCCGTTCCGATGGTGCACGGCCGTCGGCCAGATCCTCGCGCCCGGCGCGTCGGCGGAGGACAAGTGGGACCAGAACGACTCGATCGGGAACCCCGTTCCGGCGGGAACGTACGCGTTCTCCATCGAGCTGAAGGACTCCACGGGCGGCACTCTCGTCACCCTCTGTCCGACGATCGACATCGGGGGCTGCGCGCCGCCGCCCGCGCAGTACGGCGCGCCGAGCCTCGGCAGCGGCGGACTGGCCCCGGCGTGGGCGGTGAACGGTGGACCCCAGATCGGAGACCCCGGCTACACGCTGCAGGTGAAGAACGCGCTCGGCGGCGCGGCCGCGTTGATCCTGGTCGGGGCGAGCCAGGCGAACGTTCCCTCGACGTGGGGGACGCTGCTCGTGGGAGCTCCGATGATCCAGCTCCCGGTGCCGTTGGGAGGCACTGTCGGCCAGGCCGGGGCCGGCACGGTGACGTTGACGTTCTCGATCCCGCCGGACGCCGCTCTGGTCGGGCTCGCCGCGCACCTCCAGACTCTGGTCGCGGATCCCCTCTCCTCCGGCGGAATCTCGCATACGCCGGGGCTGACGTTGACGATCTGCTCGTGAGCGGCGCTGGCTGGCGCTCGGACCGCGGCGCGCTCGCCCGGCGATCAGGAGACCGCGGCGGGTTCCTCGAGGAGAGTCTCCACGCGCGCGCGACCGACGATCACGTACGGGAACGCTTGGAACACGCTCTGGATCGACTCGCCGAACGACTCGAGGTGCTCGAACCGCGGCGCGCTCACGACCACGAAGGGGTTCTCGTCGTCGCTCCACTCCTCGAGGACGCGAGCCGCGACCTCGCCGCGGATGCCGATCGGGCGCGTCGAGCCGAGGTGGATCGAGACCGGACATCGGCGGCGATCGGCGCCGAGGACCTCCTGCAGCAGGACGTGGCTCTCGACCGGGACGAACTCGTGAGCGAGGACGATGCTCGAAAGCCCGACTCGCAGGACGTTCACGTCGCGCCGGTGCGCCGAGTCGAGCTCGACGAGGCTGGCCTCGAGGACGTCGATGTGGGTCCGGCGGACCTTGTTCAGGTAGGTCGTCAGCCGCCGCCGCGACTTCTCGAGACGGCCCCGGATCAGGTAGGACTCGGTCAGCAGGACGATGGGACGTTCCATTGGAGTGCGCCTCGACGTGGGGTCATCGATGACCTCGGACGGCCTCGGACGGCCCGACGCCGCTTCGTCTCCTTCGGCCGTCCCGGGGGATGATCTGTAGATCGGTTCCGCGTCCGCGGACCCTGACAATCAATGGAAAGGTCGCTCGATCCGAGCACGAACCCGGAGGAGTCATGAGAAGCAGAATCGCCGTTTTCGCCGTTCTCGTCGCGTCGACGGGGTGGACCGGATCCATCGATGCGCAGCCATGCGTGGGGCAAGAGGTCGACTTGGTGCTCGTCCCCCCGGTGCCGAAGGTCGGCGACAAGATCAAGATCACCGCGAAGAACGCGAGCACCACCTGCTCCTACGTGATTCCGAGCTCGTGCCTCTACGTGAAGGTCTTCGACGGCGCGACGTGCTCGGGTACCGAGGTCGTTCCGTTCCGGCAGTGCCTGGTCGGTCAGGTCCCGCTCGGACCGGGCGAGTCGTACAGCGATCATTGGGATCAGAAGTCGTCGAGCGGCGTTCAGGTCCCGGCCGGCGTCTACTCGTTCCAGATCATGCTCAAGCCCGCGACCGGCGCGATCCTCTCGTTCTGCCTGCCGGTCGAGATCACCACGTGCCTCACGCCGCCGTCGTTCTACGGGAGCGGCAGCCCGGGAGCCGGCGGGTTCACGCCGCGCTGGACGGTGTCGTCCGTGCCGGTCGTCGGCCAGGCGTTCAATCTCGGGATCGAGCGTGGGCTGGGAGGGGCGCCGGCGTTGCTGTTCATCGGTCCATCGCAGGGCCAGGCGACGGCGGCATGGGGCGAGTTCCTGCTCTCACCGCCGTTCCTCCAGGTGCCCCTCGTGCTCGGCGGCGCGACCGGAGTCGCCGGAGCCGGCGCCCTGAACTTCGCGTTCACCGTTCCGAGCGACGCGTCCCTCATCGGGCTCGGCGCGAACCTCCAGATGCTGGTCGGCGACGCGGCGTCGAGCGGAGGAATCTCGCACACGCGGGGGCTCGGCATCGTGATCTGCTCGTGACCCCGCGATTGGCGACGAACACCCGAAAGCCGCGCGCCCCGCGGACCGTCAGGGCTGCCCGAGGACGAGGGGTCAAGGGACCAGAGGGAACACATCGACGGAAGCGATCACCAAGTCGCAGCACGCCTGATCGAGCTTGTCGAGCGCGTCGTCGATGTCACCACCCTTCAGCTTCTTCTTGTTGACGATTCCGAGTGCGTCCAGAAGTCGCTTCTCGACCCCCTTCAACTTTTTCTTCGCCTTCTTGGCGCCGGCCAGCGCCGCGGTCTTGGTCTGCGCGACGCCGATCAGATCGAGCGCGGCCAGTACCTCCTGTTTCGCGTCGTCCTGCGACGACGCCTTCTCGAAGACGCCGTCGAGCGCGATCGTGGCCGCGACCACCCGCGACTCGACCTTCGAGATGCAGAGCGCGGCGGCGAGATCGGGCGCGAGCAGCGAGCCGTCCGTGGTGTTGATGGGGACGTTGAAATCGTCGAGACCGATCGCCACGCCCTTCTCGATGACGCCGACACCGACCGTCGGCACATGCACCTTGTTCGTGTCGAGCGCGCCCGAAGTGCCGACCGATGTGTAGGAAGTTCCTCCTTCCGGTCGCGCGAGGTAATGGGTCATCGCGCCGTCGAACTCGACGGCGAGGTCGAGCGACTTGACGCCGGGGAAGAACTGGTTGCCGACGCTGCCCTGGTCGGTCACCGCTTCGACCGTCGCCCCGTCGAGAAAGAAGAGGGCGATGAGCGCGGCGATCCCGGCGCCCTCGCGCTCTTCGAGGGCGAGGTTGACCTGCCCGATCTGGCTCTCCTTCGGCGTCTTCCCGCCGAACCAGCCGGCCGTCAGCTCGACGCGCGCGGCCCCCTGGATGGGGTTCGGCAGCTCGACCACGCCGAACCCGAACGGTTTCTTCGCGATGATCCGGTGGTAGCGATCATTGAACTTCTTTCCCGTGCCGGGATCGGCGACCTTGCGGGTCGCGCTCTTCCAGGCGAGGTCTTGGGAGATGAGGAAGTCGCCGTACTTGCCGCACGCGCCGGTCGAGGCGACGAGCAGCAAGCAGGCGAGTCGAAGCAGCGATGATGGCGACGAATGGGGCTTCGAGATCATGGGTCTGTCCTTTCGAACGGAGGGATTCGTGGGTTCGACCGGGGCAGACGCACCGGGCGGAGATGGCACAAGGGGGATCGGCACGTTTGCCGCGGTCACGCCCACGGCGAGCCGTGCCGTGGTGGGGAAACGAGCGAGATCGTGAAGGAGATCGTGAAGGAGATCGTGAAGCAGCCCTTCCGTCGCGCCGACGGCGGTTACTTCGACTTCACGCCGACCAAGTCGGGAGAGTTCCCAGCGACATTCACGTCCAGCAGCCGCACGGCCTTCTTCTTGCTCTTGCCGGTCGTCGTGTTGGAGACCCCGGCCGCCAAGCTCCCGGAAACCGTGGTGCGTGAGACCGACCCCATCGATGTCTCCTCGAACGCGATGCCGATCCCCGGGTTCGCGGTGTTGTCGACGGGTGGCGCGCCCGAGCGGAACCCCGCTCCCGCCACCGTGCTTCCATCGATCACGACGAACGCGCTGCCCGTCACGTGGATGCCGTAGTCGCGGGTGTTGCTGATCCGACAGTTGTCGATCGTCACGCGCGACGAGCCGGTGATCTGCACTCCCTCGGCCCAGTTTCGAACCGACAGGTTGGTGAGCGTGACGTGCACGGTGTTCGGCGCGTTCACCACGATGCCGGCCAGACCCTGGCGGGTGGCGTTGTCCGGGTTGCCGGCGAGTACGGCGTCGATGTTCGCGAGCACTCCGGGCGCGGCCTCGATCGAGACGTTGCCGTTCGCGCCCGTGATCACCACCTGCTCCGGGAACCGCCCGGACGTGACGATCAGCACGCTCCCGTTTTGATTCGCGGCCCCGTTCAGCGAGTCGAGCGCGGCGGTCAACGTCCCGAACACCCGGTCGGTGGCGTTGTCCACGTCCTCGGCCGCACCGATCAAGCCGTCCCCGTCGAAGTCCAATTCCCCCTCCACGAGTACGGGGTGATTGGCGTGGGCCCCGCCGGGGATCAGGGGGACGAGCGCCAGGGCGAAGCCGAGTGTCGTGACGAACCGATTGAAGCGTCGAGTCATGTCATCCTCCGAGGCAGCGACTGCGGGGTTACGCGTCGCGCGCGCCGTCTGGATTCGAGTTCGGGTGGTCTTTTTGGCCCAGAAGAGCACTGACGCGATCCATCGGCCGGGAGAGTTCGAGGCTACATCCTGGTCATCGACGTGACCCACGACCTCACGTCGAATCCAATCGTAGTTGTCGGCTGCTGACGCGGCGCGGGTTTGCGCTGGGGAGCCACGCGCCCGGCGAGGCGAGCGAGCTGCACCTGCTCGCGGAGGTCCAGCGGCGGTCGTGCCTGGATCGCGCGCGCCCCCTCGATCGACCCGGTCGGGTTCTCGACGACGAACGACGCAGAGATCGGCGACGAGCACCCGCCAGGCGCGGGACGAACGTGAATCGTTTGGGGGTGACCCATGACGACGGAGCGGGCCGTTCTCTTCGACGGCCGGCCGTTCGGGCGATGAACCGCGTTTCGGAGAGAGCATGCGCATCGGAATTCTCGCGTTCGCGTCGACGGCGCTGGCCGCGCCGGCCCTCACCGCGCAGTTCGCGTTCGCTCCCGCGCCGTCCCAGCCGATCGTCCCGCTCGGTCCGCCGGGGGCGTTCGACGCGGGAAACGCGATCGTCGCGCGCGTCGTGCGGCATGCCGGCGTCGATCACCTGTTCTACGTCGGCGACACGTCGTTGCACGTGGACGGCGCGATCGGCCTCGCCACGTCGGCGGACGGAGTGAACTTCACGAAGCACGTCGCGAACCCGATTCTCTCCGCCGATGGGACGGGGTACGACGCCGGCCAGCTCTTCTACTGCGCGCCGCTCTTCGACGCGTCGGCGCAGCAATGGGTGCTCTACTACGGCGGTGCGCCTGCGCTCGGGACGTTGAACGGATGTGCCGTCGGCCGCGCCATCGCGCCGAGCGCGACCGGCCCGTGGGTCCGGTCCGCCGCTCCGGTGCTCTCTCCGGGTGGCCCCGCCGAATGGGACGCGGGGTGGGTCGCGCCGGACACCGTCTCGAAGTCGGGGAGCGAGTGGCGGATGTACTACAGCGGCGGCCGGAGCTTCCACGACCTGTTCGGTGCCCAACGGCGCATCGGGCTCGCGACGTCGGTGGACGGGGTGACGTGGACGAAGCACGACGATGCGTCGACCGGCGCGCCACCGTTCGCGCAGAGCGACCCGGTCCTCGACGTCGGGCCGCCGGGGAGCTGGGACTCGCACTTCACGCTCCTGCCGGTCGTGCACGAGACCGAGCACGGATTCGAAATGTTCTACACCGGGTGGAACGGCGGCTCCGGCTTCGTGAGCATCGGCTACGCCACGAGCGCGGACGGCGTGGCCTGGAACCGCGTCTGCGCGGAGCCCGCGTTCTCCGGCGACGCGGCGGTGCCGGTGCTCGTATCGGGCTCGATCGCGCGCGAAGGGGAGACGTACGTGCTGCTCTACGACGTCAATCAACAGACCCCGGCGCCGACCGAGATCTGGCGCGCCGTGAGCGCGACGTCGTTTCGCGCGCACGGCGTGGGCTGCCCGGGGGCCGGCGGGTTCGTGCCGCAGGTCCACCTCCGCGGCTGCGCGCGGCCCGGCGAGTCCGTCACGTTGGAGATCGAGGACGGCCTCGGGGGTGCGCCCGCCGCGCTCCTCCTCGGGAGCGGCGCCGGGCAGGTCCCGGCCGGCGGCGGTTGCGACCTGCTCGTGGCCTCCGTCTTCCCGGTCCCGATCCTGTTGGTCCTCCCCGGGGCCGGACCGGGCGGCGGCGGGTTCGCGCTCACCGCCCTCCTGCCGGCGTCGCTGCCGCCGGTGAGCGTGACGCTGCAGCTCTTCGTCGCGGACGCGGCGGCGGCGATCGGGCTCTCCGCGTCGAACGGCGCCACGCTCGTCGTTCCGTGACCACGCGGGACTCGCCGCGCCGCGCTCGGGCGGGTCCCGTCAGCGCGACGCGCCGGCCGGCCAGCGTCCCTCGAGGTCGCGAAGGAGGTCGGCGGCCCGGTTGGCGCGGAGGAAGCGCATGATGACGTCGCGAAGCCACGCCGCTCCGTCCGAAAGCTCGCGCGCTCGATCGAAGTGGGAGAGCGCCGCCGCATCGTTGCCCCGTCGCGTCTCGTTCATCCCGAGCACCGCGTACGGCAGCGCCAGGTGGGGCTCGAGCTCGATCGCCCGGCGCGCGAGCTGCTCGGCGCGGCCGCCGCCGGCATCGCCACCGATGTCGGGGGGCGCGGAGGCCACGAGGAAGAGCGCGGCTTGCGCCGCGATCGCCGCCGAATCGGGCGAGGTCGCGAGCGCGTCTCGATAGAGGTCCCAGGCACGGCGCGGGTTTCCCGCCGCGATCGAGACGCTCGCGAGCGTCTGGAGCGTGCTGGTGGACGTGGGGTCAGCCGCGAGCGCACGTTCGTACGCGAGCTGGGCCGCGCCGTAGTCGCCGTCCTGGAACGCGGCGAAGCCGACCAGTGCGTGGCCGCCGGCGAGCTGCGTGCTCGCCTCGGGCGCGGGCGGGAGGAGGGACGCTGCGGCGAGTCCGAGCGACGCGAGCCCGACCCTGATTGCCGGCACCGCCGATCCTCCGCGCAGCGATCGCCAGACGCGATCGATCGCGACCGTCGCGAGGATCGCGAGCGCGGGGACGGCGGGAGCTCGGAAGCGCGAGTAGGTGAAGAAGAGCAGCGTCGACAGCACGACCGCGAGCAGGACGCAGGCGAGGGGGCCGCGCGGCGGAGCGGAGTCGCGCGCGACGAACAGCCCCGAGACGCCGAGACCGAACAGGATCGCGAACGGGACCCAGAAGGCGAACAGGGCCGGCAGGACCGATCGCTCCGCCGCGTAGACGGCGTTCACCCCGTACTCGAACTCGCTCGCGAGCGCGAGGAGCTTTCGACCTTGGAGCACGACCCAAGCCAGCGGATCGCCCGCGATCTCGGCGACGCCGCGGCGGAACCAGTACGATTCCAGCTCGCGGTGGTTCGAGGGCGGACCGCCCGTCTCGCGCTCGTAGACCGCGCGCGACGCGGCCTGGAGCTGCCCGGCGTCGGATGCCCCTTCGAATCCTCCGGTGAACGAGACCTCGCCGCCCGCGCGTTGCCCGAGGTAGAAGTTCACTCCCGCTCCGGTCGTGAGGAACACCCCGGCGCCTCCCGCCGCGACGTTGTGGGCATAGCCCGCGGCGAGCGCGATCGCGGCCCCGGTCGCGTAGCCGAGGCCGCTCGCCCGGCGCCGCCGCCACAGCCACGCCGCGAGCAGGACCGGGAGAAGGAGAAGGTTCGGCCGCGCGAGGACCGCGAGCCCGCCGGCGAGCCCGGCGAACGCGCTTCCGGCCGCGCGCCCGCTTTCGAGGTGACGGTAGAGAAGGTCGATGCCGAGCGTCACGAGGAAGCACGCGAGCGTGGCGGGAAGCAGCTTCAGTTCGAGGAACGCGAGCGGCCCGTACCATCCGGCGAGCAGCACGCCGATGCAGGCGAACGAGGAGCTCGTGAACCGCTTCGTGATGCGGTAGACGAGCCCGAGCGTCGCGAGGCCGAGGAAGAGCTGGAAGAACGCAACCGACAGCGGCGACGGCCCGAGCGCGGCGTACAGACCGCCGATGACGTAGCGGTAGAGCGGCGAGCGCTCGAACGGGCGGTCGGCGATCAACTCGCCGTGCGCGACGTGGAGCGCGTGCTCGTGGTGAAGCGCCGCGTCGACGAGCGGCCGGTCGGCCAACGGGTTCCGCGAGCGGTTCTCCGCGAACAGGACGAGCCGCGGAACCACGACCAGCGCGACGAGGACGACGGCGACCCAGGACTGCATGCCGGCAGACTACCGGATACGATTCGCGCCATGCTGGGAGACCTGCGAGTCCTGCGAGCCCTGCGAGTCGGGCGCGTCCTCCGCGTCGTTCCGACGCTCTTCGTCGCCGCCTGCGGAACGATCCCTTTCCAGCCCGCCGACCCGTCCGCTCCGCCGGAGTGGGTGCTCGCCGGGCCGTTGCTCGGCCACGTCGCGCCGTGCTCCGCGACCGTGTGGATCCAGGTCGACGACGACGTCGAGCTGCGCGCGCGGGCGATCGCGGGCGGCGACCGCGAACTCGACCCGACCTCGATCGCCGACCTCGGCGCCGGGTGTCGGAAGATCCGCTTCGACGGGCTCGAGCCCGACGAGCCGGTCGACGTGCGGATCGACGCCGCGTGGGAGTTCGACGACGTCGAGCTCTCGTTCCGTGCCGCCCCGGCGCCGAGTCCGACCGGCCGCGTCACCGTCGCGTTCGGCTCGTGCGTCAAGGACTCGAACGGGGTCGGCGTTCCGGTGTTCCGCGCGATGGCGGCGGCGAAACCGGACGTCGTCGTGTTCGGCGGCGACAACTGCTACTTCGTCGACGATGACTGGGAGTCGCACGAGAAGATGCTTGCGCGTCACCTCGAGACCCGACGCCACGCGGACCTGCAGGAGCTCATCCGCACGACGCCGTGCTACGCGGTCTGGGACGACCACGACTACGGCCCGAACAACTCCGACCGCACCTTCGCGAACAAGCGGGGCGCGTTGCGCGCGTTCCGTCAGGTCTGGGCGAACCCTTCGTTCGGGACCGACGCCGTCGAAGGTTGCTTCGGCTCGTTCCGCCGCGGTCCAGTCGAGGTGTTCCTCATGGACGACCGCTTCCACAAGTTCGTCGAGACGCCCGAGAAGGCGGAGCGGACGATCTGGGGCCGCGAACAGTTCGACTGGCTCCGCCGGTCGCTCGAGGCCAGCCGGGCGCCGGTGAAGCTGATCGTGAACGGGACCCAGTTCATGTTCCAGGGCAGCTCGGGCGAAGGCCACTACCGCGAGGCTCGCCGGGAGTACCGCCGGTTTCTCGACTTCGTCGACGAGCACCGGATCGGCGGGATCGTCTTCCTCACCGGAGACCGGCACACGACGGAGCTGATGCGCCTCGATCGCGCGGGCAAGCCGGCGATCCTCGAGTTCACGAGCTCGCCGATCCAGCGCGACCGTCGCGTCGGTCCGCTCGCGGAACGGGAGAATCCGACGCGCGTGTGGGGGATGAACGGGAACAGCTTCGGGCTCGTCACCATCGACGTCGGGGACGACGGGAGCGGAACGATCGCGCTCGAGTCCCGCGACGAGCACGATCGAGTCGCGGTGATCGAAGGGGCCGAGATGCGGACGGTCGTTACGCTCGCCGAGGTCTCGTGGCCGCCGCCGGCGGAATCGGATCGAGACGCGTCGCTGGAGCCCGCGATACCGTAGCCTCGTGATGACGATTCCCCCGATCCCTCCGTCTCGCCTGGCGTGCGCCAACACCCGACCCGAACGACCGGACGGCGACTTCGTCCTCTACTGGATGATCGCGGCCCGGCGCGTGCGTTGGACCTTCGGGCTCCAACACGCGCTCTTCCGCGCCCGCCAGCTCGACAAGCCGCTCCTCGTGCTCGAGCCGCTTCGCTCGGGATACCGCTGGGCGAGCGACCGGCTGCACGACTTCGTGCTGCGCGGGATGCTCGACAACGCCGCGCGGCTGGAAGAGGCCGGAGTGCGCTACTACGCCTACGTCGAGCCGTCGAACGGAAACGGGCGCGGCCTGCTCGAGACGCTGGCCGGGCGCGCCTGCGTGGTCGTCACCGACGAGTTTCCCTGCTTCTTCCTCCCGCGGATGGTCGCGGCCGCGGCGCGGAGGATCCCGGTGCGGCTCGAGACGGTCGACGGCAACGGGCTGCTGCCGCTCCGCGCGACCCGTGCTTCGTCCCCGACGGCCTACGCGTTCCGTCGATTCCTGCAGAGGAGCCTCCTGCCGCACCTCGCGGACGCGCCGCTCTCCGACCCCTTGGAGGCGGCGACGGACCGCCGTCGCGCCGTCGTGCCGCGCGAGATCCTCGACCGCTGGACGCCGTTCCTCGTGCGCGAGCCCGGCTCGATCGCGTCGGTGCTCGCCGACCTGCCGATCGACCACGACGTGCTGGCCGTCCCCGGCACGGGCGGCAGCGTGAAGGGCGAGGCGGAGCTGCGAGGGTTCGTGAAGAGCCGCCTGGCGCGCTACGGGGACGAGCGGAATCAGCCCGAGGCGCACGCGACGAGCCGCCTGTCGCCGTACCTCCACTTCGGGCACGTGTCGGTCCACATGGCGTTCGACGCGGTCGCCGACCGTGAGTCGTGGACGCCCGATCGGGTGGCGGCGAAGACGAACGGCAGCCGCGAGGGCTTCTGGGGGATGAGCGCCGAGGCCGAGTCGTTTCTCGACGAGCTGATCACGTGGCGGGAGCTCGGCTACGTCTTCTGCCACCATCACCCGCGTACTTACGACCAGTTCGAGTCGCTTCCCGACTGGGCCCGCACGACCTTGGAGAAGCACGCGCCGGACGAACGGAGCCGCGTCTACGACCGGGCGGAGCTCGAGGCGGCCCGCACGCACGACGCGCTCTGGAACGCCGCGCAGCGCGAGCTCGTCGAAAGCGGCGTGATCCACAACTACCTGCGCATGCTCTGGGGCAAGAAGATCCTGGAGTGGACCAAGAGCCCGCGGCGCGCACTCGAGATCATGATCGAGCTGAACAACAAGTACGCGCTCGACGGCCGCGACCCCAACTCGTACAGCGGCATCTTCTGGGTCCTGGGACGGTTCGATCGCCCGTGGGGCCCGGAGCGTCCGATCTTCGGGACGATTCGATACATGAGCTCCGAGAACACCGCGCGCAAGGTGCGGGTGAGGAGCTACGTCGAGCGCTACCTCGGGCCATCTCGATCCTGACCGGCGTCGCGTCCCCGTTCGTCCCCAGATCGCTCCCGGTTCGTCCCCGGTTCGACCTCGGCTCGTCCATCCAAACGGTTCGTCGACGCGCGTCCGTCGGCACGGTTTCCGCGGCGGTTTGTCCAACTCTCCCGTTCGCGCGCCTAGTCTATATGGATTCGATCACCATGGACGCGGAGGCGAGCAAGGATGAGGATCGGTGTCACGACGAGCCTGATCACGGTGTTTTGGTTGACGTTCGGGACGGCGGGCGCGAACCAAGTCTGGACGGTCGACCGAAATGGGTCGGGCGACTTCGAGCAGGTCAAGGACGCCGTCGTGGCCGCCGCCGACGGCGACGTCATCCTCGTTCGCGAGGGCGAGTACACGTTCACCACCATCGACGACAAGAGTCTCGTCATCGTCGCCGAGGAAACCGCGCTCCCCGGCCCGCACAAGATCTACGGAGTGAGCGTGAAGAACCTCGCGGCGAGCCGCCGCGTCGTGGTTCGGGGGTTCCAGATCGATGGGTTCCCGTTCCAGTTCCCGCAGGTCGGTCTCCTCACCACCCAGAACGCAGGGCCGATCGCCGTCGAGGACTGCCAGTTCACGACCGAGTTCGGGACCCACCCGGTGGTCGCGAACGCCTGCACCGCGCTCTTCTTGACGCGGTGCTCGCTGGCGGGGAAGGACGGGTTCGTGACGAGCCTTCCGGTCGATTTCTTCCCGACGCCGGCGATCGACGCGACGAACTCCGAGATCTTCCTCTACGACTCCGTCGTCGAGGGCGGCGACGGGTTGTACGCGTTCGCCTCTTCGATTTTCGGTCCGGCGGCGGCCGGTCAGGACGGCGCACCCGCCGTCGATCTCGACGGTGGGCACCTGTTCGCGTCCGGTTCGACGCTCCGCGGCGGGAACGGCGGCAAGAACGGCAGCGACAATGGCGTTTGTCTCGGAGCCGGCGACGGCGCACCGGGCGTGCGATTGACCGGGAACGACCCGCTCTTCACCCGGCTCGACTCGCTGGTCGGGGGTGGCGCGGGCGGCGCCGCCGACGGGTCGTGTCCGGGCGGCGTCGCGTCTCCTCCGATCGACGTGCAATCTGGTTCCGTGGCGACGCTGGCCGAGGCCGCGCGCTCGTTCCAACTCAGCGCGCTCGCTCGTGAGGGCGAGTCGATCTCGATCCACCTGACCGGCCAGCCCGGCGAGATCGCGAAGATCCTCTTCACCGTGACCCATACGGGAGTCTACGCGCCGGGTCTGCAGGGAGGGCTCCTCGTCGGCGTCCCGACGAGCCTCGTCGTGCTCGGCGCGATCCCGCCGAGCGGAGAGATCACTCTCTCGGCCCCGCTGCCCCCGAACCTCATCAAACCGCCTTTCCTCGGGATTTCGATCATCGCTCAGACGCTGATGTTCGGTCAGGGCGGCCTCGGCGTGCTCGGCTCCCCGTCCGTCGCGACGATCGTCGACAGCGGGGTGTAGGGGCCGGTTCTCTCCTCGACCCTGGGGCTGGCCCCGTCCTCGGCGCCGAAGAAGCCTCGGCGCCGAGGAACCAGGGAATCGAGGGGGCGGGGAAACGGGAAACGGGCCGGGCTGTGGACTTTACTCGGTAAAGTCCTTCGTGCTATCCTCCGCGCATGAGCATCCTCCGCGCCGAGACCGCGACCGAGACCCGCCGGCCGACCCTGCCGAGTCGGGCGCGTCGCGATCTCCAGTTCATCCGGCGCACGATGAGCCGGGCGTCGTCGTTCACCGCGGTGCCGGGGGTCGGCGGGGTCCTGATGGGCGTGATCGGGGCCGTTGCGTCGGTCGTGGCGGGGAATCAGGTGGCCGCGGGTCGGTGGCTCGTGACGTGGCTCGTCGCGGCCGCGGTCGCGGCGACGATCGGACTGGCCGCCCTCCTCCTGAAGTCGCGTCGCGCTCGGGTCTCGCTCCTCGAGGGACCGGGCGCGCGTTTCCTGTTGAGCCTGCTGCCGCCGTTCTTCGCCGGAGTCCTGTTCACGTGGGTGCTCGTACGCGGCGGTCGCGTGGACGACCTGCCCGGCGTGTGGCTTTTGATGTACGGGGTGACCGTCCTGACGGGCGGCGCGTTCTCGATTCGCGCCGTGCTCGTCATGGGTGCGTCGTTCTTCCTGCTCGGAATCGTCACGCTGTTCGCGCCGGTCGAGTACGGCAACCTGCTCCTCGGAGTCGGGTTCGGCGGGCTGCACGTGCTGTTCGGGGCCCGAATCGCGAGGTGTCACGGTGGATGAAGCGAGCCGGCGAAAAGCGAAGCGGGCGTCGTTCGAGCGCTTGCAGGGATTCGTCGACGCCGACGAGTCGCACCGGCTCATCCACGAACGCGTTCGTCTCGCGCTCGTCAGCGCGCTCGCGGTCAATGATCGCCTCGCGTTCTCCGAGTTGAGGGACATCCTCGGGCTCACCGACGGCAACCTCAGCGTTCACGCCCGCAAGCTCGAGGAAGGCGGACTCATCAAGAGCACGAAGTCGTTCGTCGGGCGCAAGCCGAAGACCGAGTATCGACTGACCGAAAAGGGGCGGCGCGTTCTGGCCGCCTACCTCGATCACATGGAGAGGCTCATTCGCGTCGTCCGTCGACGGTGACGCGAACGAGCGGACCGTGAGCGGCGCGCGCAAGAAACACCGCGGTGACCCATGAGCCGATTCGAAGCCGCAACTCTTCTTTCCGACGCGGAGGGCCTGGTCGAATCGCTCGAGAGGGTTCGTCCGGCGGATCGGCCGCAGCGATTCGTTCGCGCCCTGCGTCGGACGCCCCTGCCGTTCATCGCGTGCGACGCCGGCGCGAGCGGCGCCGCCGCGGTCCTCGCCACCTTCGACGTGACGCACGTGCTGAGCGGCGCCGCCCTCTCGTTCGGCGTCGGCTTCGCGGCTCACTCGGCCGTCCTCTCCGCGATCGCGTGTCATCACGTCGAGGCCACCGACTCGGCGTTCCTGCTGCGGCGCCTGCTTCTCGACGGGATCGAGGACGATCGGCTCCTCGTGAGCGGAGCGGGACCGGCGCCAGGTGGAGAACCGGCGCGGCGATGCGGTGGGGTTCCGGCGCGCCGGATCTCCGATGGATACGTGGTGCGCGGCCGCTCCGAGTTCGCGCCGTGGGCGGCGTACGCGGACCTCGTCGGCTTCATCGGCGACGCCGAGGATGGTACGACGCGGATCATGCTGACGCCGTTCGCCCGGAACCCGCGGGTGCGCCGGCTCCCGGGACCGGGGCTCGGAACACTGCGCGGCATCGGCGCGCGCTCCGTCGCCTATCAGGACGTCCGGATTCCCGAGTCCCACGCGATCGGCGACGGTCGACCATCCGACTCCGGACGGACGCGCCTCTTGCTGAGCACGGTGCGCGAGTGCCTGTTCGCGGCCGCCTACCTCGGCGTCGCCTACCGGGCGGTCGAGGAGCTGCGCGACTTCGCGCGCCGCGACCGGCAGGCGTCCGGCTTCTCGCGCGACGCCGTCGTCACCGAGCTGGGACGCCTCCTGATCCGACATCGAACCGCGTTCCTCGCCGCGCGTGAAGCGACGCGGGGCTGGGCGGACTCGGTCCTTCCTACCGCCTCGTGGTGGTCGCTGCGTCGAGTCATGGACAACGCGATCGCGGCGCGGCTCGAGGGGATGCACACGGCCGAGGCGATCGCGCGCGTGGTGCGCCGCCGGATCGGGGCGAAGCTGCCGGTGCCGCGGCGTGCGGTCGATCGGGTGCTCGACGAGGCCACGTTCGGCGGGATCTCCGCCGACGCGCGCGAGGAGACGGAACGCGAGGTGGGCCATCGGTTCTTGAGCGGGGCATAGCCACCGGCCGTCCGACCTCCCGGCCTCCACCGCCATCCGGTGAGCCGGGACGATAGATTGGGCTCGATGACGAGCCACCGACGCTTCCCGAACGACGAGCAACGCGCGGTCCTGAACGCCGTTCATGGGCCTCGCCTCGTGCTCGCTCCGGCCGGGTCGGGAAAGACGCGCGTGATGGCGGCCCGGCTCGCGCGGGCGATCCGCGGGGGCATCGATCCGGATCGCACGCTCTGCGTCACCTTCACGAATCGCGCCGCACAGGAGATGCGTCGCCGCGTCGAGGACGAGCTCGGCGACGTCGCGCGCCGGGTGCACGTTCGTACGTTCCACGGGCTCTGCGCGTGGATGCTGCGCCACGACTCCCGTGATCTCGGCATCCCCCAGGACTCCGTGATCTATGACGACGAGGACTGCATCGAGCTCATCGGCCGCATCCAGAAGGGCATCGATGGGCCGGTCCGGTCGCGCCGGGCGTCCGAGCTGTTCTTCGAGATCGCGGGGCGCAAGTCGAACGCGGACGGCGACGAGCTGGCGCTCGATCGTATCCCGCCGCTCTATCGACGCCCGACCGAGAGCGACCTGCGCGTCGTCTCCGACCGCTACCACGGATTCCTCGTCGAGTGGCACGCGCTCGACTTCGCGGATCTCGTCTATCGCGTCCGCGGCCTGCTCCGGTTCCTCGATGCGCGCGCACGATACTGGGAGGGGCGGTTCGATTGGATCCAGGTCGACGAGGTGCAGGACACGCATTGGTCGGAGTACGAGGTCCTGAAACGCCTCGCGGCGCGGACCGGCAACATCGCGTTGTTCGGCGACGTCGATCAGACGATCTACGAGTGGCGGGGATCGCGCCCGCTCGAGATCCTCGACGGCTTCCGCCGGGACTTCACGTCCGTCCGGCAGCACTTCCTCTCGTTGAACTATCGAGCGACGAAGGAGCTCCTGCGGGTGGCCGACACGTTCGCCGACACGTTCGCGGATCGCAAGACGGACCTCGTCCCCCATCCGTCGCTTCCCGAAGGGCTTCCGCCGCTCGTCCGCGTCCTGAAGACCGATGACGACGAGGCGCAGTGGATCGCCGCGGCGGTCGCCGACGCGCTGCGGCAGTCGCCCGACGAGCGCGTCGGCGTCCTCGCTCGCGGGCACGCGCGACTCGAGACGATCTCGCGGGCGCTCGCCGCGGCCGGAGTCGATCACGTCACCGTCGAGCAGTTCGAGTTCTTCCGGCGTCAGGAGGTGAAGGACGTGCTCGCGCGCGCGAGGCTGATCCTCAACTCGTTCGACTCGGGCGCGGCGCGCCGGCTGCTGCTCCGTCCGCCGTCCGGCGTCGGGGGTCGGTCGCTTGACGCGCTCGCGCGCGAGGGGTTTCCGGTCGGGCTGCGGCTCGCCGACTTGTTTCGGGTCGCGACGCACGATCGCGGCGAGCCGTTCGCGGCGCTCGTCGACGCGATCGACGACGACGCGGTCGTCGTGTTCGACGTCGAGACGACGGGGCTCGACCCGGGCCAGGACGAGGTCATCGAGATCGCGGCGACGTGCGTCTCGCGCACGGGCGGCGGCGAGTCGTTCCACGCCTGGGTGCGGCCGACGCGGCGCGTCGGCGAGTCGGAACGGATTCACGGCTTCTCGGACGCGTTTCTCGACGAGCACGGAGAGGACGCGAGGGACGTGTTCGCGCGCTTCGCGGCGTTCGTCGGCGACGCCCATCTCGTGGGGCACAACGTGCGCTTCGACCTCGACCTGCTGCGCTACCACTCGCGGCGCATCGGCGTCGAGATCGCCGAGCGACCGTTCGACGACACGCTCGAGATCGCGCGACGCTGGGTCGCGGCCGAACGCTTCGATCTCGCGTCGCTCGCGGCGCGGCTCGAGTTGGACGCGCGGCCGACGCATCGCGCCGAAGACGACGTACGAACGACCATCGAGCTGCTGCGGCGGCTGGAGCCGGCGCTGCGTGACGGCGCTTCGGCGCGGGCCGGCGTCATCGCGCGACATGGAGCACCGTTTCGTGCATTGGCCGAGAAGATCGAGCAATGGCGATCGGCGGCGGACGCGACGCGCCCGGCCGCGCTGCTCGAGCGCGTCGTCGTCGAGTCGGGGTTGAAGGCTCTGTACGCGTCGAGCCGGCGTCGCTCGGGCCACGTCGACGATCTGGTGCGGTTCTTCCACGCGCAGGATCGAGCGGAGCTCCCGGCGCGGGTCGCGTTGGACGATCTCGTTCGCACCGCTGCGTTGTCGCGCAACGTGGATCACCTCGACGCCGACGATCGTCGCGTGCCGGTCGTCACCGTCCATCAGGCGAAGGGTCTGGAGTTCGACACCGTGTTCCTGGCCGGGTTGAGCGACGGCGAGTTTCCGGCCCATCTCGCCGAACGGGAAGGCCGGCTCGAGGAAGAGCGCCGGCTCTTCTACGTCGCGCTGACGCGAGCGCGGAAGCGACTCGTGCTGACGGCCCACGAGCAGGGGCCCTTCGGTTTTCGCCGGCCGAGCCGCTTCCTGTCGGAGCTCGGACCGACTCGCGCGTGACCCCTTACTCCTTGATCTCGACGACGATCACTCCGCCACGGAAGCTCGCTCCAATCCTTGCAACCGGTCTGTCGGTCCAAGTATGGGGTTGTGCTCCCGCGCCGCTCCGTTTCTCGCGGGAGCGTGAATCGTCCGGGGTGACGATCGTCGCTTCGCGACGGCGAGGCGCCACCAAACGCAACGAGGGTCCGTCCGTCTGGACGAACCCTCGTCGTCGAGCATTCGAGATGCTCGGGTCGATCTCGTCGTTAGAGATCCTGCGGGCGCATGGTCGAACGCTTGTTCGCCTGCGTGCGGTTGGCCGCGCGATCGATCAGGTCATGGACCTCGTCGCTGATCGCCTGGAGCAGATCGCCCGACGCCATGAGACCCTTGCCCCTGACGTACTCCTTGACCTTGCTTCCGACGACGAGGATCTCGCGCTTGCCGCCGCCGCCGCCGCCCGTCTTCTTCGTCGCCTTCTTCTTGGCCGCCATTAGAACCCTCCAGCAGTGCTTGGAATGGAAACGATTCCGGTTTCGAATCCGCGGAAACGTAGCTTCGAGGGAGAGGCCCTGCAAGCGCGAATCGGCGAATTCTCGCATTCTGTGAATGCCAATCGCCCAGTCGGGCCGTCGCGAACGTGCGCGTCGCGGGGTCGACGGACGCCCGCGTGGAGCGCTCCACGACCTCGATACCCGGCTCGACGCCGACGCTTCGGAGTCGACGATCGATCGCGAGCCTGGTGCCGAAGCGAATGCGCAAAACCACCGTTTGATGGGCGTTTGCGGCTGCTATTCTCGAAACGTGGTTTCCGCCAGGAACCGAGAACCAAGGAACCCCAGGAACCCAAGGAACCAAGAATCGGAGCCGGATCATGGTCGAAGTTGCACCCGTCATCGCCGCGGTCGTCGTTCATCGCGCGGAAGGGATCGGCTGGTTCACACTCTCCCTGCTGAACGCAGGAATTGCGCAATCGAAGAATCGCAGCGGACTCAACTGGTGGCTTCTATCGATCTTCCTCGGTCCGATCGCGACGTTCATCCTCGTGGCGTTCTGCGAGAAACTTCCCGAGGCGTGACTTCACCGCCGCATCGCATCACGCGCGACGTCGCGGAGCGCGGGCGCTGGGCGCGTGCCGCGGCGGCGCGACGGTTCCTGCGGTTCGAGCCCAAGCCTTGACCGATCTCTCGCCTACGATCCCGCCAATGGAATCCTCCTCCTCTCCAACGCCGCCGCCCCTCCCGCTCGAGCGCCCCGAGCTGGTACGCAGCCTCACCCTGTTCGACGGGACCATGATCGTGATGGGCACGATCATCGGCATCGGCATCTTCTTCACTCCGAGCCGCGTCGTCGGCGCGGTCGGATCGCCGGCCGTCGCGCTCGCGGCGTGGGTCGTCGGGGGGTTGATCGCGATGACCGGCGCCTACACGTACGCGGCGCTGGGTGCGATCCATCCGCGGACCGGCGGGCCGTACGTCTACCTCGCCGAGGGGTTGGGACGGCTGCCGGCGTTCCTGTACGGGTACATGCTGCTCCTCGCGGTCCTGTCCGGTGCGATCGCGCTGATCGGGTTGATCTTCGTCGATCACTTGGCCGCGTTCGTTCCGCTCACCGATACGGTGCGGCTCGTCGCCGCGACGGGGACGATCGTCCTGCTCGCGTTCATCAACGTGGTCGGGGTGCGGTGGGGGAGCCGGGTGCAGAACCTGTTCACCGTGTTGAAGGTCGTCGCGCTGCTGGGACTGGTGGCGGCGGGGCTGCTGTTCGGGTCGAACGCGCTCGGGGGAACGGCCCGCGAGCCAGTGGGAGCGGCGACCGTGATTGGCGGGTTCGTCTCGGCGATGGTTGGCGTGCTCTTCTCGTTCGGCGGCTGGCAGAACTTGACGAACGTCGCCGGCGAGATGAAGGACCCCGCGCGCGATCTGCCGCGCGCGATCCTGATCGGCACGGTCGGCGTCGCGGTGGTCTACCTTCTCGCCAACGTCGCGTACCTGCGGCTCCTGCCCGCCGACGAGCTCGCGCGCTCGTCTGCTCCCGCCGTCGAGGCGCTGGAGAACGCGATCGGCCCGAAGGCTGGCGGCGTCGTCGCCGTCCTGATCCTCTGTTCCGCGTTCGGGATTCTGAACGGCCTCATGCTGGCGGGGCCGCGGATCTACTTCGCGATGGCGCGAGGCGGCGACCTGTTCCGCGCGTTCGGCACCGTGCACGCGAGGTTCCGGACCCCGAGCCTGGCGATCGCGGTGCAGGCGGCGATGGCCGTGCTTCTGCTCTGGGTCTTTCGCGGGCACGTCGCCGATCTCACCGACTACGTCGTCTTCGCGGATTGGCTCTTCTTCACGCTGAACGGAGTCGCGCTGTTCGCGATCATCCGCCGGAGCGGCCGCGCGGCCGCCGCGGGCCGCCGGTACGGCTATCCGTGGGTTCCGGCCGTCTTCACCGCGCTCTCGGCCGTGGTCACCGTCGGCGTCCTGATCGGCCAGTGGCAGAACGCGTGGAAAGGGCTCTTGATCCTCGCGTCCGGATGCGTTGTCTTCGCCCTCCAGATCCGCCGCCCCGCCGCTCCGCGTGACGCGAGCTGAAACGGAGTCCTTCATGTCGATCGTTCCGTGCCTATTCGTCCTGATGCTCTCCGGCCCGATTGCGGCGTCCGGCGAGGCCGTCGTCGAGCGCGTCGACGACGAGCGCCTCGCGGCGGAGGTCGAGAGCCGGGCGACGACGATCATCGAGAAGAAGCTCGCGCTCGGCATGGTCGTCGGAGTGCTCGACGGCGATCGTCGGTTCGTGCGGAGCTTCGGACTCGCCAAGCACGGCGGCGAAGCGCCCCCGGATGCGGACACCGTCTACGAGATCGGCTCGGTCACGAAGGCGTTCACCGGGATCTTGCTCGCCGACGCGATCGAACGCGGCGAGATGAACGCCGAGGATCCGATCGCGAAGTACCTTCCGGACGAGGCCGCGATCGACGAAGAGGAAGGCGTCATCCTCCTGCGCCACCTCACGACGCACACGTCCGGCTTGCCGCGGATCCCGAGCAACATGCGCAACCTGGACCCGCGCGATCCGTACCAGCGCTACGGGGACGACCTGCTCCACGAGTTCCTCTCGACCTGCGTCCTCGACGACACGCCGGGGGAGAGGTACTCGTACAGCAACCTGGGGGTGGGGCTGCTCGGACAACTGATCGCGCGCAACGCCGGGTTCGCGAACTACGAGGAGCTGCTCGTCGAGCGCGTGTCGAAACCGCTCGGCCTTCACGACACGAGGCTCGCCAAGAGCAGCTATCCCGACGAGCGGCGCGCGGCGCCGAGCGGACCGAACAACGCCCCCTCGACCGAATGGGAGTTCGACGCGCTCGCCGGCTGCGGCGCCATCCGGTCGACGCTGAACGACATGCTCACGTTCGCGAAGGCGAACCTCGAGCCCGACTCCACGCCGCTCGCCGGCGCGATTCGACGATCGCACGAGGTGCTCCATCCGTTCAAGGGCGGGAAGTCCGGCGTGGCGTACGGGTGGCACGTCGACGGCGACGGCCGGACCGTCTGGCACAACGGCCAGACGGGGGGCTACCACTCCTACGTCGGCATCGATCCGGTGCACCGGGTCGCGGTGGTGATCCTCTCGAGCTCGACGGCCGGCGACGTCGACGCGATGGGGATCGCCCTGCGGGAGTTCCTCGTCACCCGACCCGAGTAGCGATCACTTCACTCCGAGGATCATCACCGATCGACTCGCCGTCGACGCCGGCGCAAGCAGCGCGTGCTCGGTCGCCGGCGAGAGGAAGTCGAAGAAGTAGGGCGTCGCGTCGATCGGGTTTCGGGCGTCGGCCTGGGACGGGACGCCGTCCGTGCTCGGCGCGCCGCCGGAGGCCGGCCGCGGCGTCGATCCCGCGGAGTAGACGATGCCGGCGGGAATCGCGTCGAGCCAGTGGATCGAGCCCGCCGTGATGGCGCGATCGAAATCGGGCGGCGTGCCGTCGTTCGGCACGCGCAGGAGCATCCCGAACGCGTTCAGGTCCTGCACGAGGAGCTCATCGGTCGCGACGGTCGGCGACCCGGTTCGGTTCAGCACGAACGCCACCTTCGGTTCGACCGGGCTCGGCGTGACGTTGCGGATCGTCGCTCCGTTCTCGACCCCGAACGGCACGGAGCTCGGCGAGAACGAGGTGAGCTGGAGCGCCGGCCCCGGGTTCAGGCCGTCGAAGAGCAGGAGCTGCTCGATCTGCTTCTCGGTGGGCGGTGCGTTCGCGAGGCGGGCCGTGAAGTAGTAGTACTGCGCGAGGGAGCTGGCTCCACCGACCCTTCGCAGCCGATAGTAGTCGGGTCTTGCCTTGGAGAGCGACGCGTCCGACACGACGTCCGGCGCGCCGAATTCCGGCGGCGACTCGCCGAACGTCGGCGCGAGGTCGTTGCCGGTCACGTTCGTGACGCGGAACGTCGGCGCGCTCTCGCCGGCCGGCGGGGCGACCTCGACCGCGTAGATGTTGTAGGTGTTCGCCCCGGTGAGCGAGCGGAAGTCTTTGATGAAGTAGCGGTGTCTGCGATCGAGCGACAGGAACGTGCCGCCGTGATCGACGATCGGGAGCTCGGCGATGCTCGGGACGTCCCACGGGCCGAGGTACGAGAGCGTCGTCGAGACGCCGTAGCCGGGTCCGGTGAGCGTACGCGTCAGGTTGCGGGTGATGCCGCTCACGAGGTCCGCCACGAAGAGATCGGAACGACCGGAGATGAGCCCCGACTGGGTCGGCGTCCCTTGGTGGAACAGGAGGAACCGGTTGTCGTCGGTGAGGGCGAGCCCCTGCGTGCCGGGGAAGTCCGTGACGTCGAATCGGCCGCCGATCGCCAAGTCGGCGACCACGTTCGAGATGCTTCCCGCCTGGCTGCCGTCGGTGCGCGCCGTGAACGGGATCGATCCGGTCGAACCCTCCGCGTGCGCGCCGGCGAACATCGAGCCGTCCTTCGACAACGCCGCCCAATCCGCGGCGCCGTCGGTGACGTCGAGCGCCTCCATCAGCGTCGCGTTGGCGAACCCGGTGCAGTCGCGAACCACCACCGTTCCATCCGCTGACACCTGCGAGATCGAGTAGACGTTCTCGCGATTCGGATCGGAGCCGGCGATGAAGACCAGCGTGTCCTCGTCGTCGTTGACGAACGGGATGAAGTCGAACCGCGCGAGATCGGAGAAGCCGGGCGTGGGAATGATGGCCGTGAACCGCTCGGCGCCGTCCGTGCGAACGCGCCAGAGTCGATCAGGCCGGGTCGCCGCGGTGTCGCCGGTCGCCGACGAGAAGATGAAGGCTTGGTACTCGCCCGTGTCGTCGCGCACGAACCGGATGCTCTCGTCGAAACCCCGGCGGAACTGCGTGGCCGCGGCCGGCGTGATCTCGACGATCGGCTGTCCGTTCGCGAACGTCTGGCCCTTCTCGAGATTCAGAAGGAAAGCGCGATCGAGCGTCGAGCTGGACGCGTCGAGGATCACGACCGCCCGATCTCCGTCGGGGGATACGCCGACCTCGACCTCGAACGGCGAGCGGGTCGCGCTCTCGGTGAACGTACCGAACGAGGCCGGGACGAGGTTGCGGAAGCTCTGGTCCTCGAACCGGACGCCGAAGCCGTACCGCGGAGGGGAGACGCCGCCGTTGCGCCAGTGGAAGAGCTCGCGGCCGCCCGGCAGCACGATCCGCGGATACTCGAAGTTCTCGTTGTTCCGCGTGACGCGGGCGCCCGTGAACAGCTCGATCCCCGACCCACGTCCCTGCACCTGCACGTGCTGCGTGTCGGGGTCGGCGCCGGGCGGGGCGCTCGTGTGGACGAGCTCGGACGGGCCGGCGAGGCCGATCATCCAGAAGTCGAACGCGTTCACGATCGTCGCGAAGTCGGGGGCGCTCTGGAACGCGGCCGGGCTGCCGTCGGCCATGTCGGCGTCGACGAGCGCGCCGACGTTCGTTTTCTGGCCGAGGTCGAACGGAGCCGACTGCGCGGACGTGCCGATCGCGGCGCCGAGCGACGCAGGGCGCGCGAGCGGCCCGAAGTCGAGACGCATTCCGTTCCCGACGCGAAGGTCGAGCGTCGCCGGGTCGAGCGCGACGATCTGCACGTAGAGGCCGACCCCGTCGAGCGCGAGGATGATCGGCTTGCCCGGCCCGAACTCCATGCCCGGCCCTTCGGCCGCATTCTGATCGATCAACACCGCGATCGGCGGCACCAGGCCGTGAAGCACGAACGATCCGTTCTGATCGAAGCGGAAGACGGGCGAGAACGGACCCGCAACGAGATCGGCGGCGGGAAGGCCGAGCTTCGCGGTGAGGAGCGCGTGTCCGATGCCGTCGAACACCGGATGGATCGGGGATCGGATCGTCGGCGCGATCCACGGGGTGAGGAAGAAGCCCTGCGCGAGCGACTCGGTGGCCGCGCCCGACAGGAGCAAGGTGAACGGCGCGTTCGGTGGGCCCGAAAGGGCGATCTCCAGCGGCGCGAAACGCGTGAGCGACACGACGGTCGAATTGTCGCCGGTCACGCCGTTGACGGTGAGGATCGGATCCCCGGGTGCCGCGCCCACGCGCGTCATGCCTATGCTCGCTACGAGGGAGACGGCGACGAAGGTCGAAATGATGGCGCGGTGCATACGGACTCCTCTGTGTGGGCCCCTGCAATGAGATGCAGTCACAGGAGGCCGGACGTCGTTCGCGATGCCGCCCGGCCGTCTCCCTCTCCTGTCGTACAGCGATAGCGCGGCGAGGTAACCGATCGCCACCCTATCGCCACCCTATGGACGGGATGGACGAGATCGACGAGATGGAGCGTCGCCCGTGCGGATTCTGGAAACAACGCTCTCGCGGACCTGGCGGCGCACTGGCGTCCTCGGCGATGGGAGCCACCTCGCGGACGGGCCGCTCGACGTTCGAGCCGCCCACGCCTCGTCGGCGCTCCGCGATCAGCGCGGCGCGACGTCGACGGTGGTCGTTGCGCCCGGCGTAAGCTCGACCGTGCGCCGTTCGACGACGTCGCCGCGCTCGTCGCACAGCTCGAGGCGCCACGGGCCGGCGACGATCTCTCCGGCGTCGAACGTCGCTCCAATCCGAGCCAGCGAAACGACGCCGTCCGCCATCCGGTGCCGCACCATCTCGTCCGCGACGAGACGCGCCGTTCCGTTCTCGGAGAGCGCGGCGCGTACGACGATGGCGGCCGGACGCGCGTCGATCGTCGCGTCGCGTTCGAGCGTGGACACGTCGACCACGGTTCGGCCGACCGGCCGTCGCGACGCGTCGAGCGCGATCACGGAGTAGGCGCCGGTCGCGACGCCGGGCAGTCCGACCGTTTGCCGGCCGACCGCATCGGCCTCGCTGCGCCCGAGGGCCGGCGGTCGATCGTCGAGCCGAAGCGCGACGACGCGGGCGACCCGATCCGACGGGTCGTCGACAAAGATGGTGAGGCGTGCCGGACGGGGGGCCGTGCGGACCGCGTCGAGGACGAGATCGTCCACGTCCGTCGCGACCGTGATCTCCCGCGCGTCGTCGCGGGCGCCGTGGATCTCGCCGGCCAGCGCGTGGGCGTGATCGGGCCACCGGGCCGAGAAGAGGTCGCGATCGTCGCGGTCGACGTAGACGCGATGAGCGCCGGAGGGGACGTGCTCGAATCGAAACGATCCGTCGACGCGAACCGGCGTCCCGCGCACGGCCGGGATGGCCGCGTGCTGCAGATACACGAAGTGACCCGGTCGCGCGTCGTTCACGCGGCCGGACACCGCGTGCCCCGTCGCCACCTCCAGCTCGAGCCCGTCCGTCGCGGTCCGCGCGTACGTCGCGACGAGACGCGCGTATCCGGGTGCGTCGACCTCGACTCGGATCCGTTCCCACGCCGAGGACGCGACGTCGAAGCGGCCGTCCGCGTCGGTCGTCGCGCCGCCGACGTGCCCGACCGAGCCCGCGATCCTCCAGAGCAGCGGGAGGTCGTCGAGGTCGCGGCTCGTCCTCGCGACGCGGACCGCGGCGCCCCGGATCGGCGCTCCCGACGCACCGTCGATCACGCGCCCGGAGATCGGCGGCGCCGGCCGCGCGGCGAGCTCGATCTCCGCCGGGGCGTCGTGCGTGCCCCGGAACGAGAGGCGGCGGCTCAGCTCCTCGATGCATCCCTCGGCGGCGATCAGGACGTCGAGCGGCTCATCCGGTCCCGCGACCCACGCCGCTCCGTTCATCACGAATCCGAGGCAGTCCCAGCGCGGCACGAAGTCGATCCGATCCACGCGGTCGTCGCGAGCCCGTCCGACTTGGACGCGGGTGACGCGCGCGTTCCGCCGAGTGAGCGAGTTCGAGACGCTGATGCGAGCCCAGCCGAGCGGCTCCGGCTCGAGAGCCACGCGCACCGAGTCGGTGACGCCGTGGCCGACGCGGGTGCGGAAGGAACGGTACGTCCGCGCTTCGACGGAGAGCGAGATCGGCCCGGCTCGGGAGAGCCGAACCATCGTCGTGCCGATCGCCAGCGGCACGTTCAGCACGAGCCCGCCCACGTCGACCCGTCCGGCGATGGGCTCGTCGCCGAGCCGGAACGGCTCCGGGACGAGCAGCTCGATCGGCAGCCGTGCTCCGGGATCGAGCGCGACGGTGGCTCGCGACACGCCGGCGGAGACCCAGACCTCGCGCGGCGCGAAGTCGTCGTGCCGCAGCACCACCGGCGTCGAGCGCACGGGAAGACCGAGCGTGACCCGACCGGCGTCGTCGCTCGTGCCGACTCGAGTCGACGCGTCGAGCGGTGTAACCTTGCGATGCCCTTCCGCGCGGAGGCGGGGAGGGAACGGAGCGCCGTCGCGGATCGAATGGACGCCGGCGCCGCGCACGGGCGCTCCGTTCGGATCCTCGACGCGGAGCTCGACCCTGCGGCCCGCGAACAGGACGACGTCGCCGAGGTCGACCAGACCGGCGCTCGCGCGCCCGAGCGCCGGCTCGAGCCGCGCCGACTCGTAACCGTCCGCGTCGATCCAGATCGTGCCGGTCGGCGGGAGGGGGACGGGGTCGGTCTCGAACTCGCCCGGCGCAATCGATGCGATCGATGCGATCGGCGCGATCGGCGCGATCGATCGGAGGCTCGCTCGGTCGTCCCATCGCGCGCGCGCCGCGACCGGAGCTCCGTGCGCGTCGATGACCCGAAAGCGCAGCGCCGCGGCGAGCTCCCCGGACGACGCGCTGCCCGAAACACCAAGGAGCGCGGCGAGAGCGAGCGCCGGCAGAGATCGCGCGCTGGTCACCGCTCCGTGCCGCGCTGCATCGGTCGGCGGCTCGACCGCATTGCTATCCGTTGCGGACGACCGTGAAGCCTTCTCCGCCGAACAGTGCCGGGAGGAGGTACTCGAGCGTGCCCTGTCCGATCGGCTCGAGGTCGGCGCCGTCGTACCGGAAGCCGCGCCCGTCCTGGGTCAAGAAGCCGACACGATGGAACTCCGTGTCCTCGACGAAGAGCGTTCCGGTCGGGAAGCGTCGCTCGACCTTCACCGGCTCGGGGATCGGGTCGTAGTGCACCGCGTATCCGACGGGCGCCTCGCCGCGCAGGATTCGGAAGTAGGACGTGAACGGCTCGCGCAGAGGAGCCGAGTCGGGGATGTTGGCCTCGATCGCGGCGCCCGAGTCGGACATTGTGTCCGCGGCCGGACGTTCATAGTTTAGCGGGCTGCAGGCCGTCAGCACCGCGAGTGCGGTCGTCGGCATCCACCGGGCGACGTTCATGGAGACCTCCAGGATCCGAATCGAGCCCGGGAGTCTAGCAAGGGAGGATCGTGAAGTCATGACCAGCCCGCCCGGCCGCGGCGACTCCGAACCGCAGCTCGAGAAGATCGCGCGGCGGATCGAGGAGCTTCACGCCGAGGTCCGCGAGCTCTCCGTCGAGCTGCGGCGCCAGACCCGGATGATGCAGAGCCTGAGCAAGGCTCAGCCGATGCGAGCCTCGGCCGCGGTGCTCTGCTTCGGGTTCGTGCTCGCCCTCTGTTTCGCGTGGGGGCTCCACTGGGCGATCGCTCTCGGAGCCGCGCTGCTGGTGGGATTCGCGGCGTACAGCCTGTTTCGACCGCGAGGTGGGAAGAGCGGCGGCAAGGGCGATGGCGGCGCGACCGGGGCCGAATCCGGCGCGGGGTGACGTCGCGACGCGAGGGACCGGCCCGGCGGCGCCGCGGTCGGTCCGATGGCGCGCGCGACGGCAGCGCTCGGCGGTCGAACCGAATTCGACCGCACGTATCGGATGGAGCCGGCCCGCGGCTCGCGCATAGACTTCGGGGCATGGACACGAACGAGGAACAAGCCTGGCGCGCGGTTCTCTCCCGCGACGCGGCCTTCGACGGCGCTTTCGTCTACGCGGTCACGACGACGGGCGTCTTCTGTCAGCCGACCTGCCCGTCGCGGCGACCGCGGCGCGAGAACGTCCGGTTCTTCGCGACGCCGATCGAGGCGCGGCGCGAGGGGTTCCGCCCCTGCCGCCGGTGCCGCCCCGAGTCGAGCGGCGGCAGCGCGACCGAGCGCGCGGTCCTGGCCGCGATGACGTACGTCGACGATCATCCCGACGAGGACGTCACGCTCGATCGGATCGCGGCCGCGGTCGCGGCGAGCCCGCACCACCTCCAGCGGGAGTTCACGCGGCTGGTCGGCATGAGCCCGCGCCAGTACGTCGAGCACGGCCGCTGGGCGCGGTTCCGGCGCGGCGTCAAGGAGGGGAAGGGCGTCGTGGAGTCGTCGTACGCCGCGGGGTTCGGGTCGAGCCGCGGACTGTACGAGCACGCGCGCCGCGCGATTGGAATGACGCCCGGCGCATACGCGCGCGGCGGCGCGGGAGTCGTCGTTCGCCGGACCTTCGTCGATTGCGATCTCGGTCGCGCGCTCGTCGCGGCCACCGGCGACGGAATCTGCTCGGTGCTGCTCGGCGACGACGACGGCGAACTCGCGGCCGAGATGGCCGCGCAGCTTCCGCAGGCGACGATGGACGACGACGCGACCGTCCGCCGTGATTGGGTCGACGCCGTCGTTCGGCACTTGAACGACACGCGGATCCCGCTCGCCGTCGATCTCGATTACCGCGGCACGCCGTTCCAGATCCGCGTGTGGGACGCGCTGCGGGCGATCGAGCCGGGCGAGACGCGCTCCTACGCCGAGCTCGCGGCGTCGATCGGCTCGCCGCGAGCCGTCCGGGCGGTCGCGACGGCTTGCGCCAGCAACACGATCGCGGTGCTGGTGCCGTGTCATCGCATCGTCCGCAAGGACGGGGCGCTCGGCGGCTATCGGTGGGGCGTCGAACGCAAGCGAGCGCTGCTCGCCCGCGAGGCGGCGACGCGGTCTAGTGGTGTGATTCAGAGTTGTTGACGTTTCTCCGGGGCCCTCGTCATCGCTTGCTGCGTTGCTCCTCCTCGACGTATCTCGAATACGCGGTCGTCGTCGCGCCTTGCCAGCGACGACGATGACCTCCGGATAATC
>CAZYQW010000091.1:0-21851 GCA_964649825.1 uncultured Phycisphaeraceae bacterium
ACGTTTCTCCGGGGCCCTCGTCATCGCTTGCTGCGTTGCTCCTCCTCGACGTATCTCGAATACGCGGTCGTCGTCGCGCCTTGCCAGCGACGACGATGACCTCCGGATAATCCACCAACAATCTGAATCACACCACTAGCAAGAACGAGCGCGCGCGCGACGATCACGATCGAGCGCTCGAGGCGCAGAATCGTTCGTAGTCGACGTATCCCGGGAACTCCTTGCCGTCCGCGCACCACGCGCAGTCGGGGTCGGGCTCGATCTGGAACTCGGCGAACCGCTGGGTGAGGGCGTCGTACGTCAGGAGCCGCGCGACCAGCGGGTCGCCGATACCGAGGAGGATCTTGATCGTCTCGACCGCCTCGAGCGTACCGATCACGCCCGGCAGAACGCCAAGGACGCCCGCCTCGGCGCACGACGGGGCAAGCTCCGGCGGCGGTGGCTCTCGGTACAGGCAACGGTAGCAGGGGCCGCGCCGCTTCGGGTAGCTCGGCCAGAAGACCGAGACCTGACCCTCGAAGCGGAAGATCGATCCGTGCACGTTCGGGATCTCGAGCTTCACCGTCGCGTCGTTGACGAGGTAGCGCGTGGCGAAGTTGTCGGAGCCGTCGACGATGACATCGTAGTCGCCGAGCACGCGTTCGACGTTCGCCGACGTCAACCGCTCGTCGTAGGTCTCGACTCGGATCGATGGGTTCAGGCCGTTCAGCGTCTCGCGCGCCGACTCGATCTTCTTGCGTCCGACCGACGCGTCACGGTGGAGGATCTGGCGCTGCAGGTTGCTGCGGTCGACGACGTCGTCGTCGATGACGCCGAGCGTTCCAACGCCCGCCGCCGCGAGGTAGAGGGCGGCGGGCGAGCCGAGACCACCGGCGCCGACGAACAGCACCTTGCTCTCGAGCAACGTGATCTGACCGGCTTCGCCGACCTCGGGGATGAGCACGTGACGGCTGTACCGCTGGCGCTCCTGCGCGTCGAGCAGGCGCGGGACCTCGACGGGCAGGCCGTCCGCCTTCCAGCGGTTGAACCCGCCGGCGACGGAGCTGACGTTGCGGTAGCCGAGCCGCATGAGGTCCTCCGACGCAAACAGCGAACGGACGCCTCCGGCGCACATCACGAGGAGCGGACGATCGCGATCGGCGACGGCCTCCTCGACGCGGAGCTCGAGGAAACCGCGCACGATGCGATGCGCCTCGGGCGGAGAACCCGCCGCGACCTCGTCCGGCTCGCGCACGTCGATCAGCGCCGCGCCATCCTGCGTCTGCCGGCGGAGCGCCTCGGTTGGAGTCACCTCGGGGATCGCGCGGCGGAGCAGCACGAGTCGCTCGTCCTTGAGGCTCAAACCGGAGCACCTCGTGACGCGGTCGCGACCAGCGAGATGATCTCGCCGTCGCGGAGCTTCGTGTCGAGCCCGCGGAGCTGCCGCACGTCCTTCCCGTCGACGAGGACGTCGATGACGCCGCGGAGGTCGCCACGTTCGTCGAGCACGTTCTCGGCGACGCCTTCGAACGTGCCGTAGAGGCAGGCCAACGCCTCGCGCACGTTGTCTCCCCGCACGTTCACCACCGCGTTGCCGTCCGTCCACTCCCGCAGCGCGGCCGGGATACGGACCACGTTAAAGGTCATCGGGTCCCTCCAGGATCTCTTCCTCGCGATACGTGCCGTGCACCATACGCCATGATCGGAAAATCTCCGCGCCTCGCCGCGAAGATGTCACGATCAGATGGGACTCATCCGGTCGCGCCGCGGCGTGATCGGCCCGCGTCGGGCACGGCGAACGGCGCGGCCGCGCGGTCCAGGTTCCGATCACCGAGAGCGAGTGACGCGCCGCCATCTCCTCGGCGGAGGGGCCGTCCACCGGGTCCACGTGGGTGGCGCGATCGATCGCGACGCCGTGCGGAACGACTTGGCCGAGCAGGAAGCCGCGCGCGCCGGCGGGGTACGCGCGCCGACACCAGCCATGGATCCACGCGCGCACCGAGAGCGGGAGGATGAGCGGGACCTCCGTGAGGCGGGAGGAGTCGATCCATGGCTCCGAGAGTGGCTCCGAGAAGGGCTCGGAGGGTGGCTCGGAAGCGGTGTCCCGGAGTTCGTTTGCTGAGTTCATCGTGCATTCTCTCCGTGGTTCGACGATGCCGGATCGAAGGACCGTCGACGAGGCAGAGATGCGAAACGCGTCGCCGGATCCTCGACCCGACGACGCGCTTTGTTCGATGTCCGTTAGCAGACGTCTCGTGACGTCATGTGATGGAGGCGCGCCCCGGTCGGCTGTTGCTGCGATGGCAACAGCCCAAGGCACGGTAAGCTCCACTGATTGCTGAACGGATCATCATCATGCCCCTTGGATAGCTCATCCTCGGCGCGCGGTCAACGAGGTCCGCGAGAATGACCGGCCGCGCGCGTCGAGGACGGGCCTGTGAGTCCCGATCATGCGAATCACGTCTTTCACCCTGCTCCTCATCGTCCTCGGTGTGCCGCTCGCGCGCTCGGGCGAGGAGCCGGAGCCGAAACCGCTCGACCTGCTCTTCGAGGAACGCGTCGGAGAGGCTGACTGGGAAGGAGTTCGGTCGTTGCTCCGGTCGCGGCCGTACGAGGTGATCTACCTCGTCGACGGCTACCTCGAGTCGTGGTTGAAACAGATGGAAGCGCCCGAGACCGAACGAGATCCGAACGCCGGCCAGATCCTCGAGCGGGCGTTGCTCGCCGCGCGTCACGCCGACGAGACGTTCGGCGGCGACGCGTACTCGCGCTACGCGAAGGCGTGGAAGGGCTGGTCCGCCGACGAGCGGGTTCGATTCCGCGCGGGTCAAGCCGCGTTCTATCGCGGTCGCGACGCGCAGAAGGCGAAGCAGTACGACGACGCCAGGGCGGCGTATGAAGAGTCGTTGTCGCTCGCGAAGCCGCTCGGCGACCTCTGGGGGATCGCGCAGGCGGAACAGGCGCTCGGCGATCTCGCGGTCGGAGACGAGAAGCTCGAGGAGGCGCTCCGCCGTCACGAGGCAGCGCGCGACGTCTTCGCGTCGATCCGCCACCAGCGCATGCTGCGGAGCTGCCATGCGCTCGGTGTCATCCACGAACGCCTCGGCCATCTGAAGGAGGCTCGCGCGAACTACGAGCGGATGATCGAGGCGGCGAAGGAGGTGGATCGCGACGTCGATACCGCGGCGGTGCGCCAGTCGTTGATCCGGGTCTGTCGCGCGATGGGGGACGACGAGGCGGCGGAGCGGCTCGAGGTTGAGAGCGGCGGGGGGTAGCTTCCCGTCGTGTCCGCGCCGGCCCTCGTTCGATCGGTGCTTCCGGCAAAACGACCACGGCGTCGTCGACGAGAACGTCGAGTCGACCGAACCGACCCACGATCGCAGCGATCGACGGAGCCGCCTGGGTCGCGTCGCGTCGATCGGACGTCGAGGTCGATGGGCGGCGCCTCGGTCACAGGCCGAAGACGAGTTCGTAGCCGTCGCTCAAGCTCGCGATCCCGGACAAGGCGCCGCCCGCGTCGCTGACCGCGAATTGGATCACGGCCGGAAGCCCGACGAGCGCGGCGACCGGGACGTAGCCGATCGAGATCCCGCCCGCGCCGTTGGTCGTCAGCCCGACCGCGAGCGGACCATCGACATGCAGTCGACAGCCGGCGCCAGCGTCGAGGTCGACCACCTCGAGCCCGATGAAGAGGAGGCTGAACGCGGAGGGAGCCGCGCCCTGGAGCTGGATGCCGAACGCCGCGCCGACGATCGGCGTGCCCTGGACCGCGACGGAGGGGACCACGCCGGACGAGCCGGCGCACCCGCCGCCGAGGGACTCGCTGACGTAGTCCCCAGCCGCGGCGACGGGAAACGCATGGAGCTCGATCCCGTGCGAGCCGTCGTCGGCGGCGAAGAACACGTACTTGCCGGCGCGTTCGAACCGGGTCGCCCCCGAACCGGCCGAGCCGGGCGCCACGTCGAGGAGCGGCGTCGTCCCGCCCGCCGTGCCATCGCTGGTCCATGGCTCCGCGCCGTTCGAGAAGTCGTGGCCGCGGAAGATCGCGTTGGGTCCCGAGGCGAGCGGCCCGAGCTCCCAGATCGTTCCCGTCAAGCTCGGCGCGCTCACGAGCGTGGTCCCCGCCGGCGTACCGTCGGTGCGCCAGATCATGTCGTTCGCCCCTTGGTCGTGCGCGGTGAAGAGCGCGACGTCGCCGGCGAGCACCGCGAAGGTCGAGTTCGGCGCGATCGTGAACCCGCTCGTCGGGTTCGGCAGCAGGAGCCGCGTTCCGGCCGCCGTCCCGTCCGTCACCCACGGGTGAACGCCGGGGAGAGTGGGATGATCCCCCTGGAACAGCAGCGCGTCGCCGAGGCGGGCGAAGGAGCGCGGGGTCGGGCCGACCGTGCCGGGAATCGCGTCGCCGACGAATCGAGTGCCGGCCGCCGTGCCGTCGGTGCGCCAGAGCTCGACGCCGTGGAGAGCATCGACGCCGGCGAAGTAGACGAGGCCCTGATACTCGACGAACTCCGAGCCCGAGTGGCTGGACGTTGGACCGGGGAGGAGATCGCCCAGCATGACGGTGCCGGCCGCCGTGCCGTCGGAGCGCCACGGCTCGCGCCCGGCGCCGGGGACGTCGGCGTTGAAGTAGACGAACTCGTCCACCGCGGTCAGCCGCATGGGCCACGACGCCTCGGATCCCGGGCGGAGGTCGGCGACGAGGGTCGTCCCGGCGACGGTCCCGTCGGAGACCCACAGCTCGCGGCCGACCGCGCCGTCGTCCGCGGTGAAGAAGATGCGATCGCCGACCCGCGCCGGCTCCAGCGGGTTCGAACCGATCGACCCGGGACGGAGGTCGCCCAAGGTGAAGGTCCCGCTCGGCGTACCGTCGCTGATCCACGGTTCGGCGCCCGCCGCCGCGACGGTCCCGTTGAAGAAGAGTCGATCTTCGACGGGCGTGAGCCAGAGCGGGAAGGTCGGAGTCGTCGCCGCGGTCGGACCGTGCACCTGGACCGTCCCCGTGAACGTCCCGTCGCTCTTCCAGAGCGCGGACGTCGTTCCGTCGGTCGCGTGGAAGAAGACCTCATCGAGCACGCGCGTCACGAGCAGCGGCTGCGACGATCCGGTGCCCGTGGGCGCCGCCAGATCCTTCAGCACGACCGTCCCCGCTGCCGTCCCGTCGCTGGCCCAGAGCTCGCGGCCGATCGCGCCGGCGTCCGCCGCGAACAGGATCCCGCCGCTCGGGTTCGGCGCGAGATCGCTCGGCTCGGAGCCACCCGGTCCCGCGACGAGGTCGGCGACGAACGTGGTCCCGAGCGGCGTCCCGTCCGTTCTCCAGAGCTCGCGCCCCTGCGCCGGCGTCGCGGCGCTGAAGTAGACGATCGGGCCGAGGGAGAGCGACGGGTTCGACGTCGCGTCGATCGAGTCGCCGGCTGGGTTCAGGTCGCCGAGCGGGACCGTGCCGGCCATGGTTCCATCCGTCACCCACGGCTCGCGTCCGCCCATCGAGGTGGACGCGCTGAAGACCACTTTCGCGCCCGTGCTGCCGAGGGGTCGCGGACGAGAGTCGTTGCCGAAGATCGCGAGGTCGGCCAGCCGCGTCGTGCCGGCCGCGGTGCCGTCCGTCCGCCACGGCTCGACGCCGAAGCCGTCGCGCCCCGCGAAGAACAGCGTCGAGCCGATCGTCCCCAGGTACGGAGCGACGGAATCGACGAAGCCGCCGGGGAGCGGCGGCGGGAGCACGACCTGCGTCCCGGCCGCCGTTCCATCGGACGACCAGAGCGTACGTCCGTTCGGCGACTCGGCGGTGAACAGGAGCTTCCCGTTGAGTGCGATGAGCCCGCCGGGGAACCAGGTGGATGACGGCGACGGCGTCACGGCGACCGTCGTGGCCGTCGAGCCCCCGCTCTTCCAGAGCTGCCAGTCCGTTCCGCCGAACGAGACGGTGAAGTAGAGCTCGGTTCCGATCACCACGAGTTCGACGGCGTCGTCGAAGACCGCGCCGGCCGCGCCGAGATCGAAGATCCTCGCCGTGCCGGCCGTGGTCCCGTCGCTCCTCCATAGTGCGGGCCCCTGCACGTCGTTGCTCGCGATGAACGCGATCTGGCCCAGGAACGGCGCGAGGCGCACCGGCGACGACGACGCGAGGCCGGGGTGGACATCGGCGAGGACCTGCGTACCCCCTGGCGTGCCGTCGCTCCGCCAGAGCTCCCTTCCGATCCCGAACCCATTCGCCGCGAAGAGCACGTCGCCGGACGGCAGCTCGGCGAACTCCCCCGGGGCGCTGTCGATCGGACCGGGCACGAGGTCCCCGAGACGGAGCGTCCCGATCGTCGTCCCGTCGGTGCGCCACGGTTCGAACGCGGTCGCCGGCTGGAACGCCGAGAAGTACGCGTATCCCCCGGCGTACCGCAGACCCATCGGATTCGAGCCGACGTTCGCGGACCCCGACTGCGTGTTGATGTCGCGCACGAGTGTCTGGGCGTGCGACGGCGGGGCGCCAAGGCTCGCGGAGAGGACGACGAGGACGGAGATGAGGCGATGGGTCATGCTCGACTCGGGTTCCAAGTGGGTGGGTATCGGCTGCGGCTGAGTGTCGCAAGTTTCCCGGTTTGGTTCCGTCGAAACTCGCGTTTCTGTCGCAATCGCTCCCGCGAGGAGCGTGGGATCGATGTCGCGCCCGGCGGTTCGGTCGTCGCCCCGAAAACGCCTTCGACGCGTAACGCCGTCCCCCGTTCCCTGATTCACCCTCTGATTCAACCCCTGAGTCGACCCCCCCCCGCGAACCGGAGGAAGGCATGCGCCACCCTCGCCCGACCCTTTCCATGTCGTCGCTGTTGCTGATCCTGCTCGCGACCTTCCTCCCGGCGCCCGCCCTCGCCAGCGAGCCCGCCCCGTCCCTCGCGTTCGTCGAGAACCGGGGCCAGGAGGACGCGCGCGTCCGTTTCCGCGCCGACGGTGGGGGACTCACGGTCTGGCTCATCGACGACGGGTTCCGCGTGACCGTGCGCGGATCGGACGGAACGGCCGCGGTCGGATTCACGTTCGAGGGTGCATCGAAGGACGTCCTCCTCGAGCCCGTCGGTGCGCTCCCCGGACGGGTGAACGTCCTGCGAGGGACGGACCCTCGCGGCTGGCGCGTCGGGCTGAGCCGGTTCGAGGGAGTGCGCTACAGGGGGCTCGTGGCCGGAGTCGACCTGCGCGTGTTCTCCGACCACGGACGGCTCGAGTACGACGTCGTCCTCGCGCCCGGCGCCGATCCGGCCGCGCTCGTGGTGCGGGTCGACGGCGCGCGCGCGCTGCGCGTTGCCGACGACGGCGCGCTCGTCGTCGACACTCCGGCGGGCCCGCTGCGTCACGTCCTGCCGGCCACCTTCCGCGAGACCCCGGACGGCGAGCGGATCGCGGTCGCCGCGCGGGTCCGCCTCCTCGGCGAGCGGCGGTTCGGGTTCGTCGTCGACGACGTCGGTCCGCGCGACCGCGTGGTGATCGACCCCAGCCTCGAGTTCTCGACCTACGTCGGGGGGCCGACCGAGGACGTCCCGCTCGCGCTCGCGGTCGACCCGCCGCACGTGTACCTGATCGGCTACAACAACGGCGGCGGGTTCCCCACGTCCGCCGGAGCGCTCGACGCGACGGCGAACGGCCAGTCGGACGTGGTCGTCTCCAAGCTGAACGTCGAGACGGGACAGCTCGTCTTCTCGACCTACCTCGGCGGCAGCGGCGTCGACTCCGCCAGCGGCGCGGTGCGGCTCGCGAACGGCGACCTCGCCGTCGCGGGCGTCACCTACTCGTTCGACTTCCCGACGACCGCCGGCGCTCATCAGACCACGCAGAAGGGAAACGGTGACGCCTTCGTCGCGATCCTGAGCGCGGACGGGTCCACGCTGCTCCGCTCCACGCTGCTCGGCGGCACGAACTACGACGCGGCCGGAGCGGTGGTGGTCGATCCGGCGGACGGCCGGCTGACGATCGTGGGGCGAACCGACTCGCCGAACCTCCCCACGACCGCGGGGGCCGGAGACGCCACGTTCGGCGGCATCTCCGACGCGTTCCTCGCGACCTTCTCTCCGGACCTGTCGAGCCTCCTCGCGTCGACATACCTCGGCGGGACGAGCACCGACGTCGCGAACGGCGTTGCGCGCGGCGCCGGGGCGTGGTTCGTGGTCGGCCGCACGTCATCGGCCGATTTCCCCGCCACCGCGGGCGCGTTCGACACGACCTTGACGAGCTCGGCCGACGGCTTCGTGACCCGCGTCTCGGACACGGGCGCCATCGCCGCGTCGACGTTCCTCGGCGCGTCGCAGACCGATGAGCTTCACGACGTCGCGGTCGACGCGCAGGGCCGCGTCCACGCCATCGGCACGACCTTCTCGCCGGACCTTCCCGTCACCGCCGGCGCGTTCGACGCCACGTTCAATGGCGGGTTCGGCGACTCTGCATTCGTCCGGCTCGACGCAGACCTCGCGACGCTCGAATACGGATCGTTCCTCGGCGGCGCCGGCGTCGACACCGCGTCCGGGATCGCGTTCGACGCGGCGGGGCGGATCGTGATCGTCGGGCACACGACTTCGTCCGACTTCCCGGTCTCGAAGGTCGCGTACGACGGCGTCCTGAACGGCACGCAGAACGACGCGTTCTGCACCTGGTGGACGCCCGACGGAGAGGCGCTCCTGATGTCGTCGCTGTTCGGCGGCCCGAACCACGAGTACGGATACGCCGGGCTCGGCGTGATGGACGGCGATCGCGTCTGTCTCGGCGGGTCCGTCACCGGCCACAACCTCCCGCTCGGCGACGTGGTGCACGACGGCACGTTCAACGGCGGGCCGTCCGACGGCTGGCTCGCGGTGCTCGAGCCGCCCGCCTGCGCGACCGCGCCGCAGACGATGAACTACGGCCTCGGCAAGGCGGGCACGAACGGAGTGCCGGGGCTCTCGGAGGTCGGATCGCCGATCGCGGGCGACGCGACGAGCACGATCGTCGTGTCGAACGTGCTCCCCGGGGTGCCGATGACCCTGTTTCTCGGGCTCGCCCCCGCCGACCTCGCGTTCGACGGGGGCAAGCTCCTCGTCCAGCCGACCCTGATCCTCGCGCTGCCGCCGGCCGGGCCGAGCGGGACGCTCACGATCACCGGCCCGGTGCCGAACCAGCCGGTGCTCTGCGGTGCCACGATCTACCACCAGGTGATGCTCCAGGATCCCGGCGCGGCCGGCTACTTCCAGACCGCGCAGACCGACGGACTCGCGCGGACGTTCGGCTCGGGCTGATCGAGCGCGATGGCGGCTCGACTCGGCGCTCAGACGGGAGGCGTCGTCGGGGCGCGCAGCGTAACCCGCGTTCCCGTCGCTCCGGCGCGCCGAACGTCGAGGGATCCACCGATCGATGCGGCCCGTTCGCGCATTCCCAGGACGCCGAGCGACTTCGACGTCGCGAGCACCGGTTCGTCGACGCCGCGGCCGTCATCCTCGACGACCATGTGGATGGCGTCCTCGTCCGTCCAGAGACGAATCTCGACCCACGTCGCGTTCGCGTGGCGTGCGGCGTTCGTCAACGCCTCCTGGAGGATGCGGAAGATCGCGGTGTCGCGGCGTGGGCTCCGATCGAGGGGGGCCGGCGGGAGGTCGAGCCGGTATTCGCAGCCGCAGCGGCGGCCGAACTCCTGCGCCTGCCATTCGATCGCGGCCAGGAGTCCGAGGTCATCGAGGACGGACGGCCGCAGGCTCGTCGAGATCCGGCGGACCTCGTTCAGCGCCGTGTCGACGTGGTCGATCATCTCCCGCAGGCGCCCGCGAGCCGCGTCGTTCTCCGGCGGAACGTGCTCGAACAGCCACGCGGCGTCCATCCGCAGCCCGGTGAGGGTCTGGCCAAGATCGTCGTGGAACTCGCGCGAGAGCCGAGCGCGCTCCTCCTCGCGGACGTCCTCGATCCGCGCGGCAAGCTGTCCGAGCCGCTCCCGCGACGTTCTCAGCTCGTCCTCCGCCTCCTTGCGCTTCGTCACGTCCTGGGCGATCCCGACGATGCGAACGACGTTGCCCTCGTCATCGTGGATCGGAAACCCGCGGTCGTGGATCCAACGGATCGTGCCGCTCGGCCGGTGGATGCGGTAGAGGACGTCGAACCCGCCGAGCGCGACCCGCTCCGCGAAGAGCTTCTGCACCTCGGCCTTGTCGTCCTCGTGGATCGGCTCGATCCAATCGTCCTCGTCGTCGAGGAGGCCCTGCTCGGATCGACCCCAGATCGTCCGATAGGCCGGGCTCACGTACGCGACGCGCCGGCTCGGCCAGTCGGTGACCCAGAACACTTCTTCGATGTGCTCGGCGATCTGGCGGAAGCGCTGGTCGCTCTCGGCGTGCTCGCGTTCGATGCGAGCGACGCGGCGCTTGTGCCGCAGGACCACCCCGATCAGGCAAGCGATCGTGACCAGGCAAGCGGCGAAGGAAAGCAGCGTGACCGCGCGCACGAACAGGTTCGGTTCGATCGTCAACGTGCTCTCCACGCCCTAAGGTCCGACGGCGACGCCTCGCAGAACCGCGCCGTCGCGATCGGCGAGTCGGGCGCGGAACGTCCATTCGTAGTTCGTGTTCTCGACCTTCACGAGGAGAGTCGACGCCCCGGGCGGGAGGTCGAGGTCGACCAGCATCCCGTCCTTGCCGTAGTGATGGTGGTCCTCGAACACGAGCTCGCCGTTCAGGAAGACGCGGATGCCGTCGTCCGAGTCGAGCCACAGCCGCGCCTCGGTCGTCTCCTTCGCCTCGATCCGCGTCGCCGCGTATCCGGCGCACCAGTCGACGATCGGTGTCCCGCCGGCCGCGGCCGCCGCCTTCTTCAGGTCGACGAGGTCGTCCGGCGACTCGTACCGAGTCCACTCGAGCTTCCCCGCCTTCGCGCCCGCGCGCGGCTTCGCACGCTTCTCCTTCACGTGGTCGACGACGAGCGGGTCGTCGACGCCGGGCGTGCCCGTGAACCCACCGGCGAACAACCACGAGCGAAGGAACGGGACGTCCGCGGCCGGCGGCGGCTCGGACGGGTGATTCGAGGCATCGGGTGCATCCGGTGCATCGGGTGCGCCCGACTCATCGGAGCGCCAGGGTCCTCCCGGCATCGTCAGCGACGCGCGTCGCAGGAAGAGGATCGCGAAACAGGTCTCCTCGTTGGTCTCCCACGAGCCGTCCTTCCCCTGCTTGGCGAGGATCGACTTCGCCCCTTCGCGGTACCAGTCGTGGTCGCCGATCCGGTCGAGGTCGTAGAAGGCGGCGTACCGCTCGAGCCCGAAGAGGTAGTAGTACAGGCTCGCGCGGCTCCGCGCGAACCCCTCGGGGTGCCGGTCCACGTCGTAGTTCCTCTCGAGCCAAGCGGTCGCGTCGTCGACGAGCTTCCGCGCCTCCTTGATGGTCTTTCCTGCGCCGCGCTTCCCTTTGAGCTCCTCTTCGCAGAACCGGATCATCGCGAGCCCGGCCACCGTCATCGAGCCGCTCGTGTAGCGCTCCGGCATGTACGCGAAGCCGCCGTCCGCCTTGCGACAGCGGATCACGCCGTCGAGGGCCCTCGTCAAGGCGACGTGGAAGCCGTCCGGACGGACGCCGCGCCTCGCGCACGCGCGCAGGCCCAGGACCGCGTACTGGCTGTTCGACAGGTCGAGGTTCCCGCCCGGGTAGTTCCAGAGGCCGGTCGTGGGGTCGACTCCGTCGATCAGGAAGCGCGCGAGCGGTTCCATCTCGTTCGCGAATCGCGGCGCTGGACCGAGGTCGTAGAGGAGCATGAGCGTGATGCCGGTCTCGTACGTGCTGCGGTATGCCGCCTCGCCGCCCTCGCGCGTCTCGCGTCGGACGCGCAGCTCACCGATCAAGTGATCGAGCCCCTTGGCGAAGCGCGGCTCGCTCGGCGAGACGCCGGCGTGGAGAAGGGCGAGCAGCGTCAGCGCCGTCCGGCCCGTCGGATGGACCTTGTCGTCGGTTCGCCATCCGCCGCCCTGCTCCTGCCGCTCGAACAGCCAGTCGATGCCGCGATCGATGGAACGGTTGACGCGCACGTCGAGCGGCTCGTCCGCGGGGGCGGGAAGGGCGGCGATGATGGCGAGGGCGAGCGCGGCGGGGTCGATCATCGATTCCAGCTCCCAGGCGGCCGGCGACCGGCCCAGTCCATGCGACCAGGATACGTCTCGACGTCCGGTTCCGTTCACGAGCCGTAATGGTCGATCGGTCGGGCGGATGCCGTCCCTCGGCTCGTCGGTTCCGGCCGCGTCCGAATCAAGTCGCGCGCCGGCCCGGCCGAAACAGAGATGCATATGAAGGAAGCTTCGCTCTCATCGCACTTCCTCTCCCGCCGGCCGTCGCCGATCCGTGAGGCGCAGATCCTCTTCGCGCGGCGCGCGGATCGAGACCGGATCCGCGTGATCAACGTCGCGATCGGGGACGTGCGGAGGCCGATGCATCCCGCCATGCGCGAGCGCCTCTTCGGGCTCGACCGGCCCGGCAGCCCGTTCTCGGACGGGATCGTCGGCTATTCGTCGAGTGCCGGCACCGACGAGGCCCGCGCCGCGGTGCTGAACGTCATCGCCGCGGCGGGCGTCGCCATCGACGGGCTCCAACCGGTCGTCACCGACGGCGGGTCGCAAGCGATGGAGCTGATGCTGCTCGGCGTCGCGGGTCCCGCCGCCGGTCGCCCCGTGCTGATGCTCGATCCGACCTACACGAACTACCGGGATCTCGCGCGGCGCCTCGCGGTGCCGACGGTGTCCGTTCGCCGCGAGCTCTCGCCGGACGGTGTGTTCGTCCCGCCCGACCCCGCGTGCATCGAGGGGCTGGTCCGCGACGCTCGTCCCGTCGCGCTCGTGATCCTGCCGGCCGACAATCCCACGGGTCAGCTCCTGTCGCAGGAGTCGATCCGCGCCTACGCGCGGATCTGCGTCGATCACGGCATGTGGCTGGTGAGCGACGAGGCGTATCGTCAGCTTCAGTTCCTCTCCGGGGCTGCGCCGACGATCTGGCGCCTCGACGAGCGCGACGTGCCGGGGATCCACGGCCGCCGGATCGGGATCGAGTCGGCGTCGAAGCTGTTCAACGCCTGCGGACTCCGCGTCGGCGCGCTCGTGACCGACGACGCGGAGTTCCACGCCCGAGCGGTGGCGGAAGCGACGGCGACGCTCTGCGCCAACGTGGTCGGCCAATACGTGTTCGGCGCTCTCGCCCACGTGCCCGCGGCCGAGATCACGGCGTGGATCGACGAGCAACGGCGCGGCTACGCCAGGGCCATCGAGCGCGTCGCGGGCGCGATCGCGTCCGCGTTGCCGGGGGCGATCGTCACCCGCCCGGAGGCCTCGCTCTATGCCGTCGTCGACGTCCGGCGTCTCGTCCCCGACGACTTCACCGCGCGCGCGTTCGTGTGCCATTGCGCCGAGCGCGGCCGGGTCGCAGTGGACGGCGTCGATCACACGCTCCTCGTCGCTCCGATGGACGGGTTCTACGGTGCGGGCGACGAAGCGGGACGGACGCAGATGCGCCTCGCGCTGGTCGCGAGCGACGAGGACCTGGCGACGGTGCCGCGCCTCTTCGCCGAGCTCCTTCGCGAGTACGTCCAAGCGACGCCGTCGACCACTCGCGTCTCCGGTCGGTAACCCGCCCTCGACGGTGGCGGGCCTGGTCGGCATCGTGGACCACGGCGCTTCGCCCCGGTCCGCAAGCTCGAACCCCATCGAGTTCGTCGTTCCCCCGAGGATCGTTGGCTCTTTGCACTCTCCGGGTCGCGCCAAACTCGCCCCGGAGGGCTATGCTGATTGTCCGGTCGAGGGAACACGGATGGTCGCTTCAATCGAAACCGCGAGGCTCGTGCTCGCCGCTCAGGAGGGTGATGACGTCGCCGTCCAACACCTCTTCGAGCGTTACTACCCGCGCGTGGAGCGGATCGTCCGCGCGCGGCTCGGCCGGCACCTCCGCGCGCGCGTCGAGGTGGAGGACATCCTGCAGGAGACGTTCCTGAACGCGGTGCTGCGCCTGGATGAGTTCGAGATGCGGAGCGAATCGGCGTTCCTCGACTGGCTTGCCGTGCTGAGCTTGCGGCAGATCAACCGCGCGGCGGAGCACTGGGGCCGCGAGAAGCGCGACCCGAGACGGCTCGTCGCGATCGACGCGCCGGACGACGCGATCTCGCGCCGCGTTCGGGAGCTGACGGCGCGCGTCTCCGGGCCGCTCACGAAGTCCATCCGCGGCGAGCGACGTCGTGGCTTGGAGGATGCTCTCGACGCGTTGGAGGAATCCCAGCGCGAGGTGATCGTGCTGCGTCACTTCGTCGGGCTCTCGTTCGAAGAGATCGCCGGCCGGATCGGACGACCGACCGAGGCCGCCGCGCGAGAGTTCTACCGGCGAGCCCGGGCGAAGCTCGCGGTGATCCTGCGGACGAAGGACGCGGGCGGGTCGGACCCCTTTTCCGTCTGATCCGCGTGCGACGTCGAGGCTACTTGCGTGCCGTCCGGCACGCCGCGCCCAGCCCGGCCACGCGGCAGACGTCGTCGGGAGTCAGCTTGGTCCCGTAGCCCATCACGCTGACGTTGCGATCGACGTCGCCGGTTCCTCCCATCTCGGTGGCGGCCTTCTTCACCTGGACTTTGAACCAGTGGAGGCGCAGCGACATGCTCATGTGCACGTTGCGTGCGTGGTCGAGCACGTAGTCGTACCGGTCGTCCAGCCCGAGTCCGTGATGGAGCTCGTGCACCAGGGCGTCGAGGTCGGCGCCGAGCCAGTTCCCGGCGTTCGCCCAGGCGTCGGTGTCCGACACATCGATGAACAGCGCCCCCGCCTCGTCGGCGGTCAAGAAGACGACGTCGACGACGTAGCCCGACTTGGCCATGACGGAGGCGCGTTTCTCCATCTCGTCCTCCATGCCGACGATCTTGTCCCGCCACTGCACGTCGGCGCCGGCCTTCACGAAGATCCGAATCTGCACGACGATGTCCTTCGGGTCGCTGGCGTCGACTCGGAACTTGGCCTTGTTTCCGGCGCTGTCGGCGCCGAACTTCGACTCGCGCCGCCTCCAGTTGCTGCTCTTCACCGCGGCGGCCTTCGCCTCTTCGCTTCCCTTCTCCGCCGCCGTCCGCGTCGCGGCCTTCGTCTGCGCCGCCGTCGAAGCGGCCGAGGTCGTCGCGGTGTTCGCGGCGCTCGTCGACGACGAGGTGGCCGAAGGCGTCTCCAGCAGCGCCTTCAGCATGAACATGTAGAACAGGCCTTCCTTCGAGGCCTCGGCCGCCACGATGATGTCGTCGGCGTTCTGCTTGTCGTCGACCGGCAGCGAGGTGTAGGCCGAGAGCGCCTTGATCTCGGCCTTCTTCGCGTCGCGCAGCTTCGTCGGGTCGGACCCGACCGTCACGGCGCCGGTTCCGGTGCGGAGGATCCGCATCAGCGTGTGCTGCACGGTGACCGCGAGGTTCATGCGGAAGTAGGTCGCCATCGCGTCCGACGCCTGGAGGCGGACGAGGAGCTCCGTCTTGTCGGCGACGCTCCAGAAGAGCTCCTCGATCTTCGGCCACGAATCGGTGATGACCGCCTTCTTGAGCGTCCGTTGCGCGATCAGCTCTTTCAGGATGTCGGCATGCACCGCCGGGTACTTCTGGCGAGCGACGCGGGGCGCGGCGCCTCGCGAGACATGGACCGCGTCGCCCGTCTTCTTCAGGGGCTTCAGGGGCGGCGCGGCCCCTTGCTGGATCGTGTGCACCAGCTCGTGAGCAAGCAGGTGGCGCGTCCGCCGCGTCCCGTCCCGGAACTCGCCGTCCGCGAACGCGATGTGGCGCCCGTACGTGAACGCGCGCGCTCCGAGATCGCCGGCGGCGCGTCCGGCGTCCGGCGTCGTGTGGAGGCGGACGTGACCGAGGTCCATCCCGAATCGCGGCTCGAAGAACTCGCGCTCCGATCGCGGAAGGGGGCGGCCAGCGTGGAGGCCGTTGATCGAGCCGCCGCCGCGGTCGGTCGAGGACTCCGCCTGCGGCAGGGCCTTGCGCTGGACTCGCGCCCCGGTGCTGCAGCTCTCGCAGGACCGTTCGTCGTCCCCGCGTCGAGCCGCGCGCGCCACGGACGGCGCCGGCATGCTCAGCACGCGATCGGCGACGTCGTCCGCCTCGCGCTCGGAGGCGTCGGCGGGCGCGGGAGCCGTGGACTTCGCCTGGACGATCGGCGGACGGGAGGCGATGCCGGCGGCTCCCGTCGCGATCCGGGACCACCAGGGATTGAGCGGAAGCGAACGGGCGTCCTGGGAAGCCGGACCACGCTCGGCGGCGGCGGGATCCGCGGACGAGCGCGCGGGCTCGGCGCTCGCTCGAGCGACATGCGTTCGCGTGGCTCGACTCATCCGCGGCACCTCCGGCCGGATCCGATCGCTCATCCGACGGCTCGACCGTCACGACGGCGGAGCCTACGTGATCGTGGTCGATTCGTCGAGATGGCCCGTCCGCCGGCGTGACCGCCGACCGCTTTCCCGCGGCATGTTCGTTGCTGTTTGCTGTTGCTGTTGCTGTTCGTTCGTTGCCGTGAGAGCAGTGAGTGCCTGGTCCGGCCGATCGCCGTGCGGTGGAAACCCGGTCACCGCGAGTGCGGCCGGCGATACACAGAAGCGTCCCTGTTTGGAGATTCCGTCGTGCCCAGACTCGAGTACCGATGGTGGCTGTTCGCGATCTGTCCCGTCCTCGGAGCCGCTCTCGCCAGCGGCGGCGACTACGTTCACGTCGTCGGCGGCGATACGATCCGGTTACGCGTCGACGCCGCGCACGTAGCGATCCACGCACCGGACGGGGCGCTCCCGGCGAAGGGCCTCGAGTCGATCGAGGCGCGCGCGGCGCCGGGCTGGCACGTCGCGCGGGTCGCTTCCGTCTCGCGATCGCCCGACGGTCTCGCCGCCTTCGCCCGCGCCGCCGGTTCGGCGTCGCGTTTCGTCTCTCCCCGGCTGATCGACCCGAAAGGCGGCGAGGCGTTCGTGACGCGCGATCTGGTCGTGAGGTTCGATGCGTCCGTGCCGGCGGCTGAGGCGGAGGCGTTGCTCGCGGTCGTGGCCGGTGGAGAGCTCCTCGACCGCGACTGGTCCGGGATGAGCGGGGTCTACCGCTGGCGTTGCGCCACCGGAAGCGGGTTCGAGGTGTTGGCCGCGGCGGAGGCGTTGCGGGCGCTCGACGAGGTCCGCTGGGTCGAGCCCGACTTCATGTTGACCGGCGAGTACTTCGCGAGCCCGAACGACCCCGGGTTCGCGCTGAATTGGGGCCTGCACAACATCGGCCAGAGCGGAGGTCAGGCCGGTATCGACCTCGACGCGCTCGAGGCGTGGGGGCTGACGCGTGGCGATCCGGCCGTGATCGTCGTCGTGTTCGACGGCGGGGTCGACCCGAGCCACGCCGATCTGAACTTGACCGCCGGTATGGACTTCACCGGGGGTACGTCGGGTGGAGCCCCGGGAAACAACTGCGACGTGCACGGCACGGCGGTGGCGGGTTGCATCAGCGCGATCGCGAACAACGGGATCGGCACCGTCGGCGTCGCGCCCGAGTGCGTCGTCGCGTCGGCCCGAGTCGCGGTCAGCAACGTGCCGTGCGACGGGTTCTTCGCGTCGCAGTCGAGCTGGTACATCGCCGGACTCGACTGGGCGCATTCGACCGGGGCGCGCGTGACGAACTCGAGCCTCGCTATCAACTTCCCGACCAACGCGCTGAAGATGAAGTTCCAGTCGACGAAGGACGCGGGCGTCGTCCACTTCGCGGCGGCGGGGAACTCCGGCGGACCGCCGCTCGCCTCGCCGGCGGACTTCGTCGCGGTGAACGCCGTGTCGGCGATCGATCGCGTCGGAACGATCGCCGACTTCCTGGGCGGCTGCCTGAACTGGAACGCCTCGAGCTCGTTCGGCCCCGGCCTCGCGTTCTGTGCGCCGGGCGAGGACGTCTACACGACCGATGGCCCCGGCGCGCTCGGGTTCGTCGCGGGCGACTACGTCTGCATCGACGGGTCGTCGTTCGCGGCGCCGATGGCGGCCGGCGTCGCGGCGCTCGTGGTCGCGGCCGCGCCGTCGCTCGACGCGTCGCAGGTCGAATCGATCCTCCAGGCGACCGCTCAAGACCGCGGCGCCGCGGGCTACGACGAGACGTACGGCCACGGCCTCCTGAAGGCGTTTGCCGCGGTGCGAGCCGCGATCGAGGCGGCGCGCACGAAGCTCTCGGTGAACGGCCCGACGCACGTGCTGGTCGGGGTGACCGGCGGCGGGCCGCCGCCGGCGGACGCGACGTGGACGCTCGAGCACACGGGAAACGTCCAGATCGATCTGCCGTGGACGGCCGAAGTCGTCGACGCTCCGGCGTGGGTCTCGCTCACGGCGTCGTCGGGAACGCTGACCTCGACCCTGCCGGCCGCGACGCTCGGCGTCTCTCTCTCGACGCAGGCGCTCGCGTCGGGCGTCCACGAGGCGACGGTGATCGTTCGCAACGGCGCCGACCCGAGCGACGTCCACGTCCTGCCGATCGCCGTGAGCGTCGACACGGCCGTCGTCGACCTCGGTGATACGGTCAACGGCACGATCGCTGCCGCGGACGACGCGGACGCCGCCGTTTTCGCCGGGCTCGAGGGGACCACGGTGCTTCTCAAGCTGAGCCCGACCACCGGTGGCCTGAAGACGCGCGTCTCGCTGTTCGGGCCGACGGGCGCCATCCAGAAGACGATCACGTTCAAGAGCAAGAAGAAGGCGCAGAAGAAGACGCTCAAGCTGAAGGCGTCGGGCTTGTACCGGCTCGTGGTCGAAGGCGTCGACGGCACGCTCGGCGACTACGTGCTGCTCCTGCAGCGGAAGAAGCTGCCGGGCGACGCCGCCTCGAAGGTGTTCAAGAACGTCACCGTGAAGGCCGGGCAGTCGGAGGCGACCGTCGCGTTCACGGCTCTCCCCGACGCGTTCGCGTCGCTCGTGGTCCCGATCGAGGACGTTTCGGTCGGCGACTTGACGTTCGCGTTCGAGACTCCGTCGGGAGCGATCGTGGCGGCGAATCCAGCGCCGGCCTATCTGCCGAACGCCCTTACGCTCGCCAAGACCGGTCTCGGCGAAGCGGGCGATCACCGGCTCCAGATCGGCGGCCTCGCGACGGGCGAGAAGATCAAGCTGACGCTGTCGCTCGTTCAACCCCCGGCGGGAAACGCATCCGTCACGATCGATTGAGTGCGGCGCCTTGCCTTATTGGTGCGACTCGGGATCCTCAGCGACGGCGCTCGGCCTCGCCGGTCATCGGGACGAATCGAACCGGGCCGAGGCTCCGGCGCGTGACCGTGCCCGAGTCGTCCTTCTCGACCACGAGGAGCTCTTGGTCGGCCGCCGATGCGCCGACCGGCATGCAGAGCCGTCCGCCGGGGGCGAGTTGCTCGATGAGCGCGGCCGGGACTTCATCGGGAGCGGCGGTCACGAGTATGGCGTCGAACGGCGCGCTCTCGGGCCAGCCGTGCCAGCCGTCCCCGATGCGGAACTCGATCGTGTCGTAGCCGAGCGACTCGAGCGTCGACCGCGCCCGTTGCGCCAGCTCCTCGACGATCTCGATCGTCCAGACGTGCGGCGTGATCTCGGCCAGCACGGCGGCCTGGTAGCCCGATCCGGTGCCGATCTCGAGCACGCGCTCGCCGGGCTCGAGATCGATCGCTTCGGTCATGATCGCGACGACGTACGGTTGCGAGATCGTCTGGTCCTGCCCGATCGGCAGGGGCCGGTCCTCGTACGCGGAGGCGCGGAGACCCGCGGGCACGAACGCGTGACGCGGCACGGTGCGCATCGCGTCCAGGACCCGAGGGTCGCGTACCTCTCGCGCCGCGAGCTGGCGATCGACCATCCGGTCGCGGTCCGCGGTCCGCTCGCCGAACGCAGCGGGTCGCTCTCGAGCATCCTTCGTCTCGGTCGCGACGGCGTCGGGGGTTCGATCGCGGGCACAGGCGGCGAAGACGAGCAGCGCGGCGGCGAGGCGGAACGCGGCGTTCATGCGCCCATGCTAAGGGGTGTGATCCGGATTGTCGCGAGATGATCCGGGGGTCATCGCCTGCGTCGGGCGTCGACGTGCGTCAATGCACGTTGAGCCGCGCCCACGTGTCGGATTCGAACGGGCCACCGGTCGCGGGGATCGATGCGGCCGGGACTTCGACGAGGATCTCGGCCGAGGGAGGTGGGCTCGGCAGGGCGTCCAGGTCCGGCAGCGCGGAGTTCGACGTGAAGATTCCGTCGTTCACCGTCTCGTCGCCGGCCACAGGCCATCGTCGCGAAACGGGAAGTACATCGTCCACGCCCCGGTCTCCCAGATCGTCGGCGAGTCCATCCCGGATTCGTTGAACCGCCCGAGCACGACGACGGTTCCGGCGGGAAGCGGCGATGAGGGAGCGGGAGTTTCGACCAAGACCGAGTGTTTTCTTGGCCGCCGGGTGCACCCCGTTCGACGAGCGCGATCCAGTTCGCGGGGGCGATCGCTAGGCTCGCGCGTCGGCGTGAAGTGGCGCAGCCCGGGCCGCCCCGTGCGCCCATGAGGCCCATGAGAAGGTCGCGATGACGGCTCCGTTCCTCGCTCTCGCGTTGCTGCTCGGACTCGCACACCTGCTCGGGGAGCTCGCCCGGCGCGTGCATCAGCCGGCGGTCGTGGGCGAGATCCTGGCCGGGGTCCTGCTGGGGCCGACCGTACTCGGGACGTTGTCTCCCGCGGCCTTCGACGCGATCTTCCGCGCGGACGAGACGACGCTGCCGTTCCTCTCCGCGATGGCGGGGGTTGCCGCGGCACTGTTCATGTTCGTGGCTGGGTTCGAGGTCGACCTGTCCACGGTCTGGCGTCTGGGTCGCGCGGCGCTCGCGGTGGGCATCGCGGGAATGCTCGTTCCGTTCTGCATCGCCTTTGGCCTGGCGTGGATGTTCCCGGATCAGCTCGGGCGCGAGGGCGGCACGGGATCCCTGGTCTTCTCGCTCTTCTTCGCCACGGCCATGAGCATCTCGGCGCTTCCCGTGATCGCGCGCACGCTCATCGACCTCGGGCTTTCTTGCACCGACTTCGCCATGGTGGTCATCGCCGCGGCCATTCTGCAGGACCTCGCGGGCTGGATTGTGTTCGCCGTGGTGCTCGGGTTGATCCGCGCCCCGCACGCGTCGGAGACGTCGGTCGGCGCAACGATCGCGCTTACCCTCGCCTTCACGCTGATCACGCTGACCCTCGTTCGCGTCGCCGTGCACCGCATGCTGCCATGGCTGCTCGCGAAAACGACCTGGCCGGGCGGCGTGATCGGGTTTGCCGTCACGCTGGCGCTGCTCGGCGCCGCAGCGACCGAAGCGATCGGCGTGCACGCGATCCTCGGCTGCTTCTTGGTGGGCGTCGCGGTCGGAGATTCACCGCACTTGGGGGATCGGACGCGCGCCACGCTCTCCGAGTTCGTGTCCTTCGTGTTCGCACCGCTCTTCTTCACCAGCATCGGCCTCGGCGTGAACTTCCTGACCGAGTTTCACGCGCCGACGGTGTTGTTCGTGCTGGCGATCGCGTGCTCGACCAAGATCGGCGGCGTGCTGCTGGGCGCGCGCTTCGGCGGGCTCGGCCGGCGCGAGGCGTGGGCCACGGCCTTCTCGATGAACGCGCGCGGCGCGGTGGAAGTGGTGCTCGGAGTGTTGGCGCTCGAGGCCGAGATCATCGGACCGCGGCTCTTCGTCGCGCTCGTCGTCACCGCGGTCCTGACCTCAATGGCGGCGGGACCGCTGGTCACGTACTCGCTCGCGTCTGGCCGGGCCCGGCGATCCACCGACTAGTGGTGTGATTCAGATTGTTGGTGGATTATCCGGAGGTCATCGTCGTCGCTGGCAAGGCGCGACGACGACCGCGTATTCGAGATACGTCGAGGAGGAGCAACGCAGCAAGCGATGACGAGGGCCCCGGAGAAACG
>CAZYQW010000092.1:0-21049 GCA_964649825.1 uncultured Phycisphaeraceae bacterium
CGTTTCTCCGGGGCCCTCGTCATCGCTTGCTGCGTTGCTCCTCCTCGACGTATCTCGAATACGCGGTCGTCGTCGCGCCTTGCCAGCGACGACGATGACCTCCGGATAATCCACCAACAATCTGAATCACACCACTAGCAGCTAGAGCCGCGACGCGCGTCATTCGACGTGCCGCTTCAGCGGCTCGATTCGGTCCTCGAGCGCCTGGTCGCTTCCGATCAGGACCAGCGTACGGCGCACGATGGCGAGAGCGGGCTCGGGATGCCCCAGCGCGTCGTACTCGTCGGCGAGCGCCTGTGCCGTCCGAGCCACGTCGACGAACAGCGCGGGAATCTCCCGGCCGAACGTCGGGTCGAGGCGGCGGATCGCCTGGGCGATGCGGTCCGGGTCCGCCATCTGCCGCTCTTCGCCGACGAGGCGCTCGCGCGCTCCCCGGGCCACCTCGAACGCGAGCCTCAGGTCGAGCACTGCGGCGTCCCGGTTCTTCCGGCGCGTCCACAGGTCGGCTCGTTCGAGGCGAGCCGTAACCTGATCGCCCCCGCGGTCGATCAGCCGTCCGTACGTCTCGATCGCGGCGTCGACCTTCCCGTTCTTGGCCTGTCGCCGCGCCCGATCGAGCAACCGCCCCTCGCCGAACGCGCGATCGCCGTGCTCGATCTCGTACAGGTCGAGCACCCACGCGCGGAAGCGATGCTCGAGGTCATCGAGCGTCTCGACGCCCGGCTCCCGCGCCCTCTCGACGAAGAACTCCACGAATCGCTCGACCGGATCATGGGCCCCACCGCTGCGATAGCTGTCCATGAACCCGTCGTAGAGCGTCCGATACACGCGCTCCGACACCTCGTTCTCGTAGTGGTGGAAGAAGTAGACGAGCCCCCAGCCGACCGGCGCGTAGGCCGGCGGATACATCGTCGGCTCGTCGTAGCGCACGACTTCCTCGAGCGACGGCTTGCCGTGCGCCAGCACCGCGCGCAAACCGGTCAGGCGGCCCTCCGGGATCCGCCCGATCGTGACGCGACGATCGGGGAGCAGCTCCGCCCCCTCGAAGTAGGTCGCCGTACCGAACCGCAGCCAGCCCGGGACGGTGCCGCTCGAGGTCATGCACGAGAACTGATAGGAGGCTTGCTGGAACAGCGTCGTCCACAGCGCGTCGAAGTCGCGGCCGTCCGCACGCGGGTCGTAGCTCGCCAGACGCTTCTCCGCGTCGCTGTAGACGCCGATCACGTTCGCCGGGCGAGCACCCTCGTGGCGGTCGAACTCCTCGCGCGTGGCGTAGACGCGAATCAAGCAGCGCGACGTGCCGCCGCCGGACCGCTTGTGGCGGAAGACGTCGCGGTAGTACGCGTTCATCTGCTCCATCGCGAGCGCGATCTCTCCGGCCAGCGGCTCGCTGACGTTCGTCACCACCGTGTAGTTCTCCGACTTGTGCTTCCACGCGTCGGACCACTGCCGCGGAGAGGCCGCTGGCGGAGCCGATTGGGCTCCCGGGAGCGCGACCGGAAGGTCGAGCCTCAGGTCGAGGACGGCGGCGCGGGCCTTCGGGTTCGCGACGAGCCGCACGAGCTCCTCCTCCGCTTTCTCCGCGAGCACCGTCCGCTCGAGCCGCGCGAACAGTTCGGCCGCGTTCGCGTACATCCGCCGTCGCGCCGCCCCCCGGGCGAGATCGAACGTCCGTTTCGAGACGTCATCGAGCAGGTCCTTTCCCCGGTGTCCGTAGAACTGGTCTTCACGAAACTCGTCGGCGCACGCGTCGCTGCACACGTGCTCGCCCCCCGCCGCCGCCACGAGGGGCTGGAGGGACGCTCCGGTTCCGGCCAGAAGCAGAAGATGAAGCAGACGAGCAAGAATGGGCAGGGTCGACATGGCTCGCTCCGGTGTTCTCGCGGTTTGTCAAGAGAGACACGGACGCCCGCCGAGCCCGGGGCTCGAACGAGCGTCACCGGAAGAAAACGGACGATCTCGACCGAGCGAACGGAGAATCCGCGCGGTCCGACCGGGACGGCACCCAAAGCGGCCTCTCGACTCGTTGACGTACAGGGCGTTGGAACTCCGACCGGTGCTCCCCCGCGGTAGGACCGCAAGCAAGGGAGGACGCATCGCGTCCGACCTAGTGGTGTGATTCAGAGTTGTTGACATTTCTCCGGGGCCCTCGTCATCGCTTGCTGCGTTGCTCCTCCTCGACGTATCTCGAATACGCGGTCGTCGTCGCGCCTTGCCAGCGACGACGATGACCTCCGGATAATCCACCAACAATCTGAATCACACCACTAGCAGCCCGCGGTGAAAGTGCTTTCGAAGCGAGGCGAGGTCATCGCGACCGAGATCGAGGCGCAGGACCGCAGGCGTACTGCCTGTACGTCGAGGATCCTGCAACGAAGAGCTCGGTCGCGAGCGCCCGCCGCAGCAGCCGGAATGACTTTCACCACGGGCGGCTAGACGGTACGGTCGGGGACTTGGCCCCCGCGCGCCGAGAAGAATCGGGCCCCGCGGTATCATCCTCGCGATGTCCGTCACCCGCGGCTTGCTCGCCCTCGCGGGCGTGGTCGTCTCCATCGTCCTTCTCCTCTCGCTTCTCTTCATCGTGGCCGCGTCGGTCGGCTGGATGGAGACGAGCTGGATCACCGGTCAGTTCGAAGCCCTCGCCGAGCGACGGCACGGAAGGGTGATCGTCGGTTTCGTGCTGCTCGCGCTGCTCGCGGCCGACCTGGTGCTCCCCGTCCCGTCGAGCGTGCTGATGACCCTCGCCGGGTTCTTCCTCGGCGTTCCGCTCGGCACGACGGTTGGATTCGCCGGGGCGATGGGTTCGGCGATCGCCGGTTTCTGGCTCTGCCGCCGCTTCGGCCGGCGCGCGTTCGTCCGGCTCGTCGGTGATCGCGATCAGGCCCGGATCGAAGGGTGGATCGACCGCTACGGCGCGTGGGCGATCCTGCTGAGCCGACCGGTCCCCATGCTGACGGAGGTCATGAGCTGCGTGGCCGGCCTCGGCGCCATGACCTTCGGCCGGTTCGTCGTGCTCTCCGCCGCCGGGACGCTCCCGATCTGCCTCGTCTACGCGTGGGCCGGCTCGACCTCGAGCGGTACATCCGACCTGGTCTGGCCGCTGGTCGTCGCGCTCGGAATCCCCGCGGTCGGCTTCCTCGTCGTGCGACGTCTCGAACGCGACCGCCGGCCAAAGTAGTCCGTCCACCCGCGATCGGCTATCATCCGCGCCCCGATGTCGTATGGACCAGACCATGAGAATCCTCGTCATCGGCGGCACCCGCTTTCTCGGCCCCGCGTTCGTGGACGCAGCTCACGCGAACGGCCATGAGGTCGTTCTCTTCAACCGCGGCCGGTCGAACCCCACCCTCTTCCCCGACGTCGAGAAGATCCAGGGCGATCGCGACACCGACTGCCACCGCCTGAAGGGGCTCGCGTTCGATGCGGTGTTCGACACGTGCGGGTACGGACCTCGCCAGGTTCGCGTCGCGGCCGAGACTCTCCGCGACACGGTCGGTCAGTACGTGTTCATCTCGTCGGTCTCGGCATTCGACGGGCACCGTTCGGTCGGAGTCACCGAGGAGGACGCGACCATCGCGATCCCCGAGCAGTACGCCGGGCGCGAAGAGGAGCTCGGCCTCGCGGACCTGCGCCAGGACATGTCGCTCTACGGCCCCCTCAAGGCCGCGTGCGAAGTCGCGGCGGAAGGAGCGATGCCGGGGCGCGCGACGAACGTCCGTCCCGGGTTCATCGTCGGACCGCGCGACGGGAGCAACCGGTTCCACTACTGGCCGTGGCGCATGCATCGCGGCGGTCGCATCCTCGCCCCCGGACCGAAGAGCGGGAACGTCCAGCTCATCGACGTGCGCGACCTCGCCAGGTTCTGCCTCCTCACGATCGAGAAGAAGCTGACCGGCGTCTTCACCGCCACCGGGCCTTCGACGCCGCTGCCGATGGTCGAGCTGCTCTACGCATGCAAGGCGGTGACCAGCACGGTCGGCGAGCTCGTCTGGGTGGACGAGGCGTTCCTCCTCGCCCAGGGGCTCGAGTCGTGGTCGCTGCCGTTCTGGATCGCGCCGTCGGACGCCGAGAGCGCCGGGCTGCAGTCCGTCGACGTATCGAAGGCGGTGAGGAACGGCCTCGAGTTTCGACCGCTCGCCGACACGGCGGCCGCCGCGCTCGCGGACCTGATCGAGAAGAAGCAGCACGAGCAGTGGGCGCCGTTCGACGACCGGCTCCCGCTCGAAGCGAAGATCCTCGCGGCGTGGAACGAACGGGAGGAATGACGATGAGGATCCTCGTCATCGGCGGCACGAAGTTCCTGGGCCCCGCCGTCGTCCACGCCGCCACCGCTCGCGGACACACCGTGACGCTCTTCAACCGCGGCCGCACGAATCCGGGGCTCTTCCCCGATCTCGAGACGGTCGTCGGCGATCGCAACGAGGAACTCGAGCCGTTGAAGGGTCGAGAGTTCGACGCGGTCATCGACACGTGCGGGTACTACCCGTCGCAGGTCGAGCGTTCGGCGGGGTTCCTCGCCGAACGCGTGCATCAGTACGTCTTCGTCTCGACCCTGTCGGTCTTCGTCGCGAACAACGTCGTCGGCCTCACCGAGCAGAACGCCGTGGGACGTCTCGACGCGACGACCGAGGCCCGGCTCGGCGCGCTCACGATGCGCGACGTCAGCGGCGACACGTACGGCCCGCTGAAGGCGAGGTGCGAGCGGGCGGCCGAGGACGCGATGCCGGGGCGGACCACGATCGTTCGACCGGGACTGATCGTCGGGCCGCTCGACCCGTCGAACCGCTTCCGGTACTGGCCGTGGCGCGCCCACCGGGCCGGCACGATCCTCGCTCCCGGCCCGGAGCACGCCCGCCAGCAGTTCATCGACGTGCGCGACCTCGCCGAGTTCATCGTCAAGACGATCGACGACGGGCACGCCGGGACGTTCAACGTGGTCGGCCCCGCCGGCCCGATGACGATGGAGGAGATGCTCTACGGCTGCCTGTCGGTGACGAACCGACGCGGCACGCTGGCCTGGGTCGATCAGGAGTTCCTCCTGAAGAACTCCCTGGAGACCTGGTCGATCCCGTGCTGGGTTCCCGACCAGCCGGATTGGGCCGGGTTCAACGCCTACGACTGCACGAAAGCGATCGCGCACGGCCTCGCCTTCCGCCCCCTCGCCGACACGTGCCTTGCCGTCGTCGAAGAGCTCGCGAGGCTCGGCCGGCTCGACCATTGGGAGTTCGGCGAGGCGCTCCTCGAGCAAGAGGCCGACTTGCTCGCTCGGTGGCGTGCGGAGCGGCGTCCGTAAGGACGGAAGGGCCTCCGCCGTGGCGCGCGGTCCTGCAAGCGCGAGGGCGAGAGCTCCAAATCATTGGATTTCGCGCGGCGCCAAACGAGATCGCGGGCCGGATAATGCCTGACCCTGTCGTTCCGTTTTCGGAGATCCACCCCGTGCAAATGCAACACGTTCGAACCGCCGCCGCGCTCGCGGCGGTCCTCCTGTCCTCGTCGGCCGCGCTCGCCATCGACCCCGCGCTGAAGGTCACGGTCCTCGCCCTCGAAGGCGACCCCATCGGAGCCGTCGGCAACCTCACTTCCATCGACAACGTCGCGGTGAACAACCAGGCCGACACGCTCGTCGAGGCCGATACCAACAACGCCGACACGTTGATCGACAGCGTTCTGTTGAAGAACGGCGTGCTGTTCCTCCAGGAGGGCCAGGCCCTCGCCATGCCGGCCGGCGCGGCCATCGGATCGTTCGACGCCGTCAACCTGAACGAGAGCGGGAACAGCGGCTGGAACTTCTTCCTCGACAACACGAGCGGTACGACCGACGATTCGGGCATCTACTTCAACACCACGCTCCTGTTCCAGGAGGGCTCGTTCGTGACCGCGGCCGGCGTGTCGCCGGGATCGCCGTACACCGGCTTCTTCGAGGCCAAGATCAACAACGGCGACGACATGTTCGTCGTGTCGTCGATCGACGACCCGGCGGTGGCATCGACCACGGATCGCCTGCTGGTCCGCGTCGACCCGACGACGAGCATACAGACCCTCGTCGCGCTCGAAGGACAGAGCGCACCCGGCGTCGCCGGAGCGTTGTTCTCCGACTTCGGGACCGGCGCCGAGAACTTCGACCTCAACGACGCGGGCGACGTGATGTTCTTCGCGGACACCGACCTCGCCACGACGATCGACGGCGTGATCTACGTGAACTCGACCCCGATCGCGCAGGAGGGTTCCCCCTCGCCGATCTCGGGCCGCAACTGGTCGTCGCTCTCGAGCCCCGAGCTGAGCATCAACAACGACGGCGACTGGGTCTTCTCCGCCTCGCTCGACGGGGACGCGGCCACGAACCTGCTGATCGACAAGTCGACGCGAGGCGGCATCCACGCTCAGGAAGGCGACAGCCTGCCGGCCTTCTCGCCGTTCCTGCTCACGTCGTTCGGCTCGGGACCGGTCCTGATCGCCGATCGCGGCGAGGTCGGAGACGACGACCCGGACGTCCTCTGGTTCGCCGACTGGAACGCCGACACCGCGATCGACACGGGTCTCTTCCTGAACGACAAGCTGCTCCTCCAGGAGGGCGTCGACATGATCGGAGGCACGATCATCGATGACGTGCGCGGCATCGGGAGCGGCTACGCGATGAGCGACGACGGCCGTTACATCGTGGTCGAGGTCAACCTCGTCGGCAGCGTCGACGCGGCGGTCCTGATCGACCGCGGTCCCTGGCGCAGCACGGGCGGATCGCTTGGCGGCGCCGGCGGCGCCCCGCGCCTCCGCGGCTTCGGCCAGCTCACGCCGAGCACGCCGGTCACGATCGAGCTGACCCGGGCGGTGCCGAACTCGACCGCCGCACTGATCATCGGCCTCTCACGCGTCGACCTGCCGTTCATGAGCGGCACGCTGATCCCGAGCCCCGACCTGATCATCTTCAACCTTCCGACCGACGCGAACGGCTCGTTCAGCGTCACCGCGAACTGGCCCGCCGCCATCCCATCGGGAACCAAGGTCTACCTCCAGTACTGGGTGACCGACGGCACCGCTCCGGCCGGCTTCTCCGCGTCGAACGGCATCGAGGGCACCGCACAGTAGTTCGCCCCCGCGGCGACTCGACTCCGAACACCGCGACCGTCCTCGCCCTTCCTCAGAGCAAGTCGCGCTACCCGATCACCTATCCTCGGCCACGCAACCGAACCGGGGGGCCGGCCGACGCCGAGCCCCCCGGTCATCCTGATTTCGGTCTCGCGGTCCGGCCGGACGAGTCAGTCGGTCGCGAGATCCTCGATGAGCGACGCGCGGCTCGGCCCCTCGATCGAGGCGCTTGCGGCGTAATGGGGATGCTCGATTCGCAGCCGTACCGGCGCGGCGGGATCGCGGAAGCGTTCGATCAGATCGGGCGCGAGGACGAACCGGACGTACTGGACCGCCGAGATGCGCTCCTCGTCGAACTGCTTCTGATCGAACGTGGCTCGCACGGTGCGGCCGTCGACGTCGAGGAAGACGTGCTCGTCGATGCCGACCAGCCGGTCCAGCGTCTCGCGGATCCGGGCGCGGTCCTGGATCTCGATCATCATGGTCGCCCGGAGCTCGCCTTCGTCCGGGACGAAGTCGTTGTAGACGTCGATCTCGGCCTGGATCCGATCGTCCTGCACGATGCGCTCGGTGCGCAGCATCTCCTGGACCTGGAACCACGCGGAGTCGTGATTCTCGAAGATGAACGTCACTTCGTCCCCGACCGCCACGCGGCGCGCCTTCTTCAGCGCGATGATCCGCACGAGGACCTCCGCACGCTCGTGCTCGTACGTCGTCAGATCGAGGATCTCGTCACGGCCGATCTTGTTCATGACGCCTCCAGGCCGTACGCGTCGCGGATCAGGATGATGGGGTGCTCGGCCACGCGGCCGGTCCCCTCCAGGATCCTCAACGCCGAAAGCGGACAGTCGGTCGCGATCCGATCCGGTTCGAGATCCCGAACGTCCTGGAGCAGCTTCCTCGCGATCAACAGGCTCTCCTCGTAGTGCTTCTTCTTCATTCCCCACGTTCCGTCGACGCCGGAGCAGTGGTCCATCATCGACACGTCGGCGCCGGCGCCCTTCAGGAACTGCATCGAGCGGAACCCGACGTTCTGCGCCTTCAGGTGGCACGGCAGATGGTAGGCGACCCGGCCGAGCGGCTGCTTGAAGTCCCGGTTGAGCGTGCCGCGGCCGCGCAGCGACCACAGATACTCGAAGATGTCCTGCGTGTGCTCCGCGACGGCGCGAGCATCGTCGGTCGCAAGCAGCTCCGGATACTCGTGCTTGAGCTGGTACGAACAGGTCGGCCCGGTGACGACGACCTTCTTCCCTTCACGCACGTGAGGCACGAGGTCCGCGACCACGGCGGCGGCGCTCTTGCGCGCCGCGTCGACGTCTCCTCCGTGGAGGAACGGCGCCCCGCAGCACGCCTGGTACCGATACTCGACCTCGACGCCGTTGTGCTCCAAGACCGCGAGCGCGGCGCGACCTGTGGCGGCGCCGCTGTACTCGACGAAGCAGGTGCCGAACAGGACGACGCGCCCGCTCTCCCCGGGGCGCCCCCCCCGGCCCTTGAGCTGCCGCGAGAGCGGACGCGACTCGTAGCTCGGCATGACGAACCGGCGGTCGATGCCGGTGCCGATCTCCATCAGCCGCCGGACGAACGGAACGCGATAGAGCGCGTTCGTGATCGGCGCGGCCAAGCAGGAGCACTTGCCGATCAGGTCCTGCCGTTGGCCGATCTGGTCGGCGAGCTTGAGCCCCTTCTCCTCCGCCTGCACGAGCTTCGCCCGCATCATCAGCTTCGGAAAGTCGATCGCCCACTCGTGCGGAGGGTGGTAGGGGCAGTGGTTGTAGCAGAGCTTGCAGTCGTAGCAGAGGTCGGAGACGCGTTGCCGCTCGGAGCTCGTCATCCGCCTCGCGTCGAGGTCGTGCGCGTCGATCGCGTCGAAGAGCGCCGGAAACGATGGGCAGAGCGGTAGACACCGCCGACAGTCGTGACACTTCTCGAAGACGCGCGTCGATTCGTCGTCGAGCGCTTCGCGGTCCAGGAACTCCTCTTGACGAAGACCGGCGTTCTTCACCAATCCAACGCCTCCAGCGTGGGCAGGACGATGACACGGCGCGGGCGCGGAAGGGGACGTTCCCCGTCGCCCGCGCGAGTGTCCGTTCTCAGAGCTCCTCGAGGTTGTCGAGCGCGGTCTGGAAACGGCCGGCGTGGGACTTCTCCGCCTTGGCAAGCGTCTCGAACCACTCCGCGACGTCGTCGAAACCCTCGTCCCGCGCGGAGCGAGCCATGCCGGGGTACATCTCCGTGTACTCGTACGTCTCACCGGCCACCGCCGCCGCCAGGTTGCGGGACGTGTCCCCGATCGGCTTGTCGGTCGCGGGATCGCCGACCTTCTTCAGGAAGTCGAGGTGGCCGTGCGCGTGGCCGGTCTCGGCCTCCGCCGTGTCGCGGAACAGCCCTCCGACGTCCGGGTAGCCCTCGATGTCGGCCTGCTTCGCGAAGTACAGGTAGCGGCGGTTGGCCTGCGACTCGCCGGCGAACGCATCCTTCAAGTTGTTGTGGGTCTTCGTACCCTTCAGATCTGCCATCGTCGTGGTTTCCTCTCTCGGGCAACCGTCGTGGACTCCGCGGCCGGTCGACGCGCGCGCGTCGAACCACGGCAACGTCCGTTCCGCGGCACACGAGCGGTGTGCGGCGAAACGAATCGCCGGACATCGTAGAAGATCGCCGGCGCGCGCGGAAACGCCCGCGATGACGAATCCTCGCCGGAGAGGAGGCCGGCGCCAACGCTGCGGCGCGGGGTTCGTAGTCGAGCGCGGACGAACGTACGGAGAAACCGGTAATGTACGACTCGAACGACTCCCGCGCCCCCTCGAAGCCGACGCGCGCTCGACGACTCTGGAATGAATGGGCCAAGCCGATCCTGCTGGCCGTCGTCATCCTCTCCACGTTCCGGTCCGCCGTCGCCGACTGGAACGACGTTCCGACCCCCTCGATGGTCCCGACCATCCTCGAGGGAGACCGCGTCTTCATCGACAAGCGGGCGTACGACTGGCGCGTGCCGTTCGTCCACTGGCGCATCGTGGAGCGCAACGAGCCGGAGCGCGGCGACATCGTGATCTTCCCCTCTCCGCTCGACGGGCGGCGGCTGATCAAGCGGATCGTCGGCACCCCCGGCGACGTGCTCGAGATGAAGGACCGGCGCCTGTTCGTGAACGGTGAAGCCGTCGTCTACTCGAATGAGACCGCGGACCTGGTCGCCGCGGTTCCGGATGGGGAGGTCGGCGCCGGGCGCCGCGTCGTTCGCGAGGAGCTCGGCGATCGGCCGCACGCCGTGATGCTGACCCGCGCGTCCCACGCCCCCGCGTCGTTCGAACCCCTCACCGTGCCGCCGGCTCGGTACTTCATGATGGGCGACAACCGGGACGACAGCCTCGACTCCCGCACGTTCGGGACGATCCCTCGCGACCACATCCACGGCAAGGCGCTCGGCGTCGCGATCTCGGTCGACCCCGATCGGTACTACCTCCCTCGATGGGCGCGCTTCTTCACACGCCTACCTTGAAGTAGTGCACTCCGAAGAGCGTCGCGTCGTCGGTCCAGACCCGAGCACTGCGGAAGCCGGCCCTTCGGGCGAGGGTGATGAACTCATCGATCGAGTACTTGTACGAGTTCTCGGTGTGGATCGTCTCGCCCTCCTCGAAGTCGATGCGGCGCCCGCCGATCGTCACGCTCTGGGCCCGCGAACTCACCAGGTGCATCTCGATGCGACCGCGACGCTCGTCGTAGAACGCACGGTGATCCCAGGCGCCCACGTCGAAGTCGGCTCCCAACTCGCGGTTCAGGTGCACGAGCACGTTACGGTTGAACGCGGCCGTGACCCCCTCGGCGTCGTCGTACGCCGCTTCCAGGATCTCCTTGTCCTTCTTCAGGTCGACCCCGATGAGGAGCCCCCCACGACGCCCGACGAGGCGATGGACGCGGCGCAGGAACAGGACGACCTCGTCCGGCTCGAAGTTGCCGATCGTCGACCCCGGGAAGAACACGACGCGACGCGCGACGCGATCGACCAGCGGCGGCAACGACACGCTGCGGGTGTAGTCGGCGCAGACCGGCAGGATGTGGAGGTCGGGGTAGTCTTGCGCCAGCGCCATCGCGCTGCGTTCGAGGTGCTCCCTCGAGATGTCGATCGGCACGTAGCCGGCCGGTTCGACCAGGACGTCGAGGAGGAGCCGGGTCTTCCGGCTGCTGCCGCTGCCGAACTCGATGACGATCGCGCCAGGCCCGATCGCCGCGGCGATGTCCTGCCCCTTCGACTCGAGGATCGCGGTCTCCGTGCGCGTCGGATAGTACTCGGGGAGTTCGCAGATCCGATCGAACAGCGCCGACCCCATCTCGTCGTAGAACAGCTTGCACGGGAGCGCGCGCGGACGCACCGAGAGACCACGAAGCACTTCCTCGACGAGGTCGGGCTTCGGGGGCGAGAGGTCGTGGACCTCGATCGCTCGGCGTTCGGACTCCATCACGACGGGTCCAGCATGGGGAACGGACCACGAAGGTCCAAACCAAAACTCGCTCGTCGCCGATTCTCTCCAATCCGCGTCCCGAACCGCGCGTTCAACGGCTGCGTTTCTGCAGCTCCGTCTCCCACGGGTTCGGGCCGTCCTCGCCCGCGAAAGCGCTCCGGCGCGGCGCCACGAGCTCGGCAACGGCCGGAGCCACGGCGTAGAGCCGCTGGGCCCGCAGGTTGAGCACGGGAACGAGGCCGTCCTCGAGGGTCTTGGCCGAGACCCGCAGCTCGCACACCTCGCCCTCCGCGGGGGTGAGGAGCACGCGGGCCCGGGGCTGATCGAAGCCCAGCTCCTTCGTCAGGCGCGGGTCGGGAAGGTCCGCGTACGGCGTGAAGAAGAGGTAGCTGCTGTACCCGCTCGCGGGACGGCTCGGTGCGACGGTCTCGTGGCCGTCCCCCTGCAGATGCCACTCGTACGGCGACTTCCCGAGGCGAAACTCCTCCTCGGTGATCTCGACGTCGTGGAGCGTGAGCTCGAACGCCTCGCCGTCCGCGTGCTCGACCCGGATCACGTTCACGCGGCGCGATTGACCGGGCCAGACGCGTGGAACCACGTGCGGGTCGAGCATCGGCGGGAGACCGGGGCGGGCTCCCGGCTCGAGCGCCGTCCACGGGTTCGTGTCGATCTCCCAGATCCCGGCGTCGTCGGATCGCTTGATGAAGCACCCGCTCATGTCGTCGAGGGGCGAGCCGAGGTCGACGGTGAAGCGTACGTCGAGCTGCTCGGGGCCGCGGATGTCGGGACCGTGCAGACGCACCTCCCAGGTGCCCTCGGAGTCGATCCCGTACTCGCTCGCGTGGGACAGGTCGCGCGTTCGGACGGTGCCCTCGGCGTCGAGCAGGGTCTTCATGAGGCGATCGATCATCTCCTCGCTCGCGAGGGCGAGCTGGAAGTTCAGACAGACCCACTGGCGGTTCTCGTCGCGCGCGTAGATCCACTTCGTCCCGTTCTTCGGACCGACGCTCACCGCCGCCGCCTGGATCCGGTCGCGTTCCTCCTTGCGAATCAACCGTCCGATCCGATAGGCGCTGTCGCGCGACGCGACCTCCTTCGCGTGCAGCATCGCTTCGAGGCTCCAGAGCGCGACGAACGCCGCGCCGAGCGCGGTCCAGAGGATGAGGATCCGAATCATCGCTACGCAACCCTCGGAGAGAGCACGACCGCCGGACGCCGCCGGACCACGCCCCGGCCGAGCATGAAGAGAACGAGGACGACCGGCATCGCGAGATAGACGAACGCGCGCCAACGTACCTTCTCGGCCGGCTCGATCCGGTCGAGCCCCCTCCGCACCGGACGGCGCGCCATCACCTCGGCGAGGTCCGGCTCGAGCGTCATCGCCGCCACCGAATTCAAGAGGAGGTGGTCCGGCCGGAACTCGGGCATGAGCTGGAGCATGCGCTCGTCCTTGAACATCTCCGAGCAGCCGATGAAAAGCAACGAGCCCGGCTTGGCCTCGTCGACCGGCTCGGGCGTCGGATAGTCGGCCGGCTCCTTCTGCTCGAGCATGACGCCCTGCGCGCCGAACACCATCGGCGCCTGCTCGAACGACTTCTTCGGCCACGGAAACTGACCGTCGATCTGGATCATCATCGGCGCTCGATCGAGCACCGTGATCTTCTCGCGCAGCTCCGACCATTCCTCCGGCGACAGCCCGTCGGGGAGCACGTCACGATCCGGCGCGGTGCCACCCAGACACGCCTGCGGAATCCAGCCGCCCTTCCAGTCGAGGGACCACGCGTCGTCGGAGGTCGTGATCAGCGTCTTCACGGTCATGCCGTGCTCGGCGAGCTTCGCCTCGTCCAACCGGAAGTGGTTGGCGAACAGGAACGCCTGATCGCCGAGGCTCCTCGTGATCACGGAGTCCCGCGCGAAGTTCGGCGACGCCGCGCGGATCAGGAACGGCTTCGCGAGGTTCATCGACTGGAACTCGCGGCGCGCGTAGCGGTTGATCTGGGAGCTCAGTTCGATCTTCGTGCTGATCGCGTCGAACAGCACCTCGCGCACGAGCAGCGCGCCGAAGTCCGGGTACCAGTACGTCTCCACGTCGGGCGACTGAGGGCGCGGCCAGTAGACGAACTCGAAGCCGACCCCCCGGTACTGCTGGGACGTGATCTCGAAGTGCTGCGCCGCCACGATCGCGCGGCCGCCGCGGTACATGTACTCGACGAACCGATCGAGCATCGGGCTGACCGACCGGCGCGGCTGCATCCAGAACACGAGATCGGTGTCGTCGGGGATCTCCGCGGTCCGCGGGTTGACGTGCGAGACGCGGAAGTCGCAGCCCGTCATGAGCTGCCGCGCCAGGCTGTAGACGTCCTTCCCGCTCGGCGCGATCATCCCCTTCGATTGGTAGTGCTTGTAGCTCTCCGCCGAACTGAGCCGCGGCGCGTCGGACGCGAAGACGACGTGGGGGTTCCGTCCGGTCTGCATCCGCCAGAGCGCGAACCCGAACCGGAACTCGATGTTCTCGAACGCGGCGACGTCAGGGAACGAGAGGATCTCGACGCGATCGCCCGACGTCATCCGCGCCGAGCTGTAGATCGTGCGGACGGTCGTCGTTTCCTCGTTGAGGCTCGTGACCCGCGTCGGCGTCACCCCCGCCGCCTCCAGGACGGTCCGCTCGGCGTCGCTCAGGCCCTCGGGGGCGACCCAGCGCACGTCCAGTTCGGCGCCGCTGCGTTCGAACTCCCGCAGCGTGCCCTGGACGCGATCGAGCGCGGTGCGCATCTCCGGCGGCATGCGATCCGGGGCGCTGAAGAACAGCTCGACCCGCACCGCGTGCTCGCCCGTCGCGGCGGCGGCGAGGCGCTGCGAGGCGGGCGCGAGCTCGTTCACGCGGTTCCGGGTGAGATCGGCGCGGACGCCCGTCGAGCGCGCGGCGGCCGCGAGCCCGAGCACGACGACCAGGCCCGCCGCGAGCCGTATCGCAACTCCGCGCCGGAAGGCCGGGCGCGCCGAGACCCGCGCGTCTCCGCCGCGGCCCGGACGGCGGAGGAATCGCCGCGCCCCCACCGCGAGCAGGAGCGCCGGGAACAGCGCGAGCACGACGACGCGCCAGAACAGGAGCTCGCCCGGCGCGAGCGGCGGCAGCGGCGTGAGGCGCGACACGCCGGCCCCCGCCATCACGAGACGTTCGTTCGCGGCCAGCGTATCGATGAGCACGCCGGTGAGGCGCTTGTGCGCGAGCGTCTCGACGTCGAACGTCTCGTCGCGAAAGACGTCGGGCGAGGCGGACGCCACCAGCGAACCCATCCACGGGTCGACGTTGCGGAGCCAGACGAGGAGCGGGAGCTTCGGGACCGAGCGACCGCCGCCGGCCGCGAGCGCCTCCACGGGGAACTCTTGTCCCCCTTCGGCGACCGGCAAGATCGTCGCCTCGTCCGACGTATGCGCCAGCACCTCGACCGTCCAGCCCTCCGCCGCCAGCCGCTCGCTCTCGAACTCGAACGGCGACGGCGCGACGCAGAGGAACGAGCCGCGCGGCTCGCGGACCATCGACTGGAAGTCCTGGTTCAAGGCGAGACACACGATCCGGAACGGAGCCGGCGTCTCCCCTGTCGGGAGCGTTAGCGACGCCGACTTCCGGTCGAGCACCAGGCCGTCGATCGGCCGCACGCCGAACGCGCCGAGGAGCGTCTCGCCGTCGTAGTCGTTGCGAGCGAGGCGAAGCATCGATCGCCCGCCCTGATCCACGATCGACGAGTCGTAGAGCCCGCCGGCGACGACGACGGAGCGGCCGCTCTGCAGATGATGGCGGAGCTTTCGCAGCATCGCCGCGTCGACCTTGGCCGGCGCGATCCAGAAGAGGACGTCGATCTCATCGGGGAGATCGCCGGCCTGCGCCATCGAGACGTCGACGACCGTCCCCTTCTCGTCGAGGTACGCCCGGAGCCGCCGATGGCCCTCACCGGGCGCGTCGAGGCCGAAGACGGGGGAACGCGGGCTCTCGAGCTGGTTCAAGTGCTCGATGATCAGGTCCTGGAGCCGCGGCAGATGGTCGGGACCGACCCCCTGGATCATCGCCGGCTTGCCCGCGCCGTAGGAGATCGTCAGCGTCGACCAGACCTCCTGCTCGCTGTACGCGTCGCGCGTGACGTGCCGCAGGCGCACCGGCGAGACCGTCCGCTTCGACGCGAACCGGGTCAGGTCCTCGTCGTCCGTCGGATCGACGACGAAGAAGTCGACGCGCTCCGGCGCCGCGCGCTCCATCGCGCCGAGCAGGTCCGTCACCGCACGTTCCACGCGCCGCATGTGCGAGGGCATGAGCTCGCGCGACGTCACGTAGTACGTGAGCACCACGTCGTCCGAGAGGGTCTGAAGGCGACGCTCCATCGCGTCGGAGAGGCGCGTCAGCTTCACCCGCCCCCACTCGGCGTTCAACGCGGTCGCACGCGTCGCGACGCGCGCACCGGTCGTGACCACGAGGAAGCCGAGGGCGGCGGTGACCGCCACGACGAGCGCGAGCCGCCCCTTCATTCCCGATTCCTTTCCAGGACGATCGCGTTCAGCCCGAGGAACAGTGCGCTCAGCCCGACGAAATAGACGATCGCGGGCAGTCCGACCACGCCGCGCACGAACGCCTCGTAGTGCGGCATCGCCGAGAACGACTCGTACAGCTTCGTCCCGATCGTCAGGGACGGGAACAGTCCGTCGAGGATCGCGACTGCGCGGTCGTCGCCGGTGAAGACGAACAGGAAGCAGAGGACGACGGTGCTGACGAAGGTGACGATCTGATCGCTCGAGAGCGACGAGACGAAGATGCCGATCGCGAGGAAGAACCCGCCGAAGAGCAAGAGCCCGACGTACCCGCTGGCGATCTGCCCGATGTCCGGCTCGCCGAGGGCGATCAGCATCACGACGATCGGCAGGGTCCCCACCAGCGTGATCACGAAGAGCGCGAACGCGGCGAGGAACTTGCCCAGCACCGCCTGCATCGGGCGGATCGGCATCGTCATGAGGAGCTCGATCGTCCGCGTCTTCCGTTCCTCGGCCCAGAGCCGCATCGTGATCGCCGGGATGAAGAGCGGCAGCAGGAGCGGCATCAGCTCGAAGAACCGGCCCATGTCGACGACGCCGGTGATGAAGAACTCGTTCATGAAGGCGAAGTTCGACAGGAGCACGAACGCCACCGCGAAGACGTAGGCGATCTTCGAGTCGAAGTAGGCGGCCAGCTCGCGGCCGGCGACGACGCGCGTCCCGGACAGGAAACCGACTCTGGACATCGTGACGTCGCTCATCAGGCGGCTCCCGCCTTCTTGCCCGCGGCCCGCACGACGTCGAGCACGGTCTGCTCGAGGTTGCCACCCTTCTTCTTCAGTTCGGCCACGGTGGCGTCGGCGAGCAGCCGGCCGTGGTTGATGATCAGCAGGCGCTCCGAGATGCTCGTCACCTCGGCCAGGATGTGGCTCGAGAAGAGGATCGCCCGTCCCTCCCGCAGCCCGAGGATGAAGTCGCGGAACGCAACGACCTGCAACGGGTCGAGCCCGTGCGTCGGCTCGTCGAGGAGGATCACCTTCGGATCGTGGAGCAGGGCCGCCGCGACGCCGATGCGCTGGCGATACCCCTTCGAGCACTCGTAGATCCACTTCGCGAGCACCGCCTCGAGCTGACACTTGTCGACGACCCACGCGATCCGATCGGCGAGCTTCGCGCCCCGGATTCCGCGGATGTGGCCCATGAACCGCAAGAAGCGATCCACCTTCATCCCCTCGTAGAGCGAGTTGTGCTCCGGGAGGTAGCCGAGCGAGCGGCGCACTCCGAGCGGATCGTGCCGGGTGTCGTGGCCGGCGATCGTGATCCGGCCGGCGGTCGGCGGGAGCCAGGTGCACATCATCTTCAGGAGAGTGCTCTTGCCCGCGCCGTTCGGACCGAGGAACCCGACGATCTCGCCCCCCCCGATGTGGAACGAGACGTCGTCGACGGCGACGACGGACCCGAACCTCTTGGTGACGTTCTCGACCTGGATCATGAGACGGTTTCCGTGGTGAGGAGCGGAGGATTCTAAGGGGAAACGGGTACGGCGGGAGGGCGTTTCCGGGCGACGCGGCACCGAAACGGATCCGGCGCGATACGCTGTCGACGTTGGAGGCCATGATGACGACCCCGTCCGATCGATCCGCTCCGTCCGACCTCGACTTCCACACCCGTGCCGTCCATGCCGGCGACGACGCGAACGAGACGTCGGCCGTGGCGATGCCCATCTTCCAGAGCTCGACGTTCCGCTTCGACAGCGCGGCGCACGGGGCGGCGCTCTCCGCCGCGAAGGCCCCGACGCACCTCTACACGCGCTGGGGAAACCCGACGACGCGGGCGGCCGAGCTCGCGGTCGCGTCGCTCGAGCGCGGCGAGGCGGCGCTGGCGTTCTCATCGGGGATGGCGGCCGGTTCGACGGCGGTCCTCTCGGTCGTGAAGGCGGGCGATCACGTCGTCGCGGCGGCGAGCCTCTACGCGGGGATGGTCGAGCTGTTCGAGCGCGTGCTGCCGGCCTTCGGCGTCACGACGACGTTCGTCGACGCCACCGACGCCTCGTCGTTCGACCGGGCCACGCGCGACGCGACGCGCCTCTACTACGTCGAGACCCCCGCCAACCCCACGCTCGCGCTGACCGACCTCGCCGCGGTCGCGGCGGCAGCCCGTGCGCGCAGCATCTTCACGATCGCCGACAACACGTGGGCGTCGCCGTTCAACCAGCGTCCGCTCGAGCTCGGGATCGACGCGGTGATCCACTCGGCGACGAAGTACCTGGGTGGACACACCGACGTCATCTCCGGCGTCGCGATCGGCACCACGGCGTGGATCGAGCGAGTCTGGCCGTTCTTCAAGGTCTTCGGCGGCTGCCCGAGCCCTCACGACTCCTACCTGCTGCTCCGCGGGGTGAAGACGATCGGCATCCGCGTGGAGCGTCAGAACGACACCGCGCTCCGCGTCGCGCGCCACCTCGAGGCGCATCCCCGCGTCGCGACCGTCTACTACCCCGGCCTCGAGTCGCACCCGCAGCACGCGCTCGCCCGGCGTCAGATGGACGGCTTCGGCGGCATGCTGTCGTTCGAAGTGAAGGGCGGCGTCGACGCGGGGAGGAGGCTCCTCGAATCGCTCGAGCTCGTCGTCCACGCGGTGAGCCTCGGCGGCGTCGAGACGCTCGCGGCGCACCCCGCGTCGACGACGCACGCCCCGCTCACCCAGCCGGAGCGCGAGCGCGCCGGCATCACCGACGGACTGATCCGGATCTCGATCGGGCTCGAGAGCGCCGACGACCTGATCGCCGACTTCGACCGCGCGCTCAGCGCGTAGCGCGAACGTCCGGGTCGAACCACGCGGCGACCGGCGCGTCGGCGGCCGGCGCGAGGAGCGCGGTCACCGCGCTCGGCTCGGGAAGCACGCGGCCGAGGCGCAGGGCGGCTGCGCCGTCGTCCCGGCCCGAACCGAGGCGGTCGCAGAACGCGCGCGCGACGAACCCCATCGTCAAACGGGCGTTGATCTCTCCGAGGGGGTGGAGCGTCTCCCGCCCATCGCGCACGTCGATCCACCCGTCGACGCCGAACGGGCCCCGGTATTCGCGCTCCCGCAGCCGCTCCCCCACCTCGCGCGCCGTCGACTCGAGCAGGACGCGGGCGAACGCGGGAACGCGCTCGGCGAGGGTGCGGCCTCGCGACACGATGATGCCGGAGAAGCGCCCCTCGGGCTCGACCTCGAGCTCGTGCACGCCGATCACCGTGACGCCGTCGTCGTCGACGAGGCCGAGCGCGGCGAGATCCTTCGTGCGCTTCATCCACGGCTCGAACAGGAGCTGGCGGAACGCGCGGAACAGTCGCTCGACCCGCGCGCGAGCGGCGGGTCCGTCGAGGTCGCCGGCCCGCAGGACGACTCGATCGCGGCCCGACGCAGAGAGGGGCGCCTTCAGGACGAAGCGCCCGTCGTCGCCGGCCGCGGCCGCGCCGCTCGCGAGGTGACGCTGCAGGTCGTCGACGCTCTCGACCATCCGCGACCCCTCGAGCGCGCAGCCCAACTCACGCGCCGTCTCCCATGCGAAGGCACGGTGATGAACGGCGGCCACGACGCCGGGCCGCGGTCGCGGCAGCGCCCAGATCCGCAGGACGAGGTCCGCCTCGTCCGGGTCCGCCGCGCGCGGGATCGCCCGCCTCGCGGGACGCCGCGGGATCGCGGCGGTCTGGCACCAGGGAAGGATCGCGTCGTACGTCGCGAACCCGTCGATCGCACCCGCACGGAGCCTCGGCGTCGCGATGCCGGCCACCCGCGGCATCACGACCGGCGACACCGGCGCCACGGTCCACAGGTCGTCGCCGTCCGCCGCGAAGACCCGCAGCAACGTCCCCAGCGACGCCGCCGTCGCGCGCGCCGATGGCGACAGCGGAAGGGCCCCCGTTCCCGCCAGCTCGAGCTCGGCGTCGAGGTTCGCGACGACCGCCCGCGTCATCCCCCGCCCGGGCGGCTCGGCTTGGGCCCGCCGAACTTCTCGATCCGGTAGAGCGCGCGTGGTCGCGATGCCTGCTCGAGCAGCCCGATGAACTCTTCGTCCAGCCCGACCCGCTCCCGGCTCGCGCGACGAAAGTCCGGGCCGCGCGCGAGCACGGGGCGCAGCGGCCAGGCGAGGTTCGCGAGATACGCCTCCGTCATCGTCTGCGACTCCAGCTTCAGCCGCGCCAGCCACCGCCAACCGAACCGTACGTGGCCGAGCTCGTCATCGTGCACCTTGACGAGGACGGCCGCGGTCTCCGGGTCGCCGCACGCCGCGGCGGCGTCGGCCAGGTCGAGCGCGTGATCGAGGTTCGCGTTCTCGAACGTCAGGCACATCGCGCAGATGAAGCGCAGCGCCGTCGTGCAGCTCTCGATCTTGCTCCAGAAGTAGCCGGAGAGCGGCTCGTCGCCGAATCGCCCGCCCAGCGCCGCGATGCGATCGAGGTAGAGGCGGCAGTGAAGCTGCTCCTCGGCGAGGATCTTCACGATCCCGCGCCGGAACGCGCGCGGCGCGGCCGGGAACCGTAACAGCGCCCACGCGAACAGCTCGATCGCCTGCAGCTCGTGATTGGCCAGCCCGTGGAGGATGCGCACGCGCTGCCGGACGTCCGGCATTCCCTCGCGGGGCGGGACCTTGCGCTTCCTCTTGGCGTCGGTCTCGATCCGCAGCTCGGGGGCGCGGTTCGGCGCCGGCGGGAGCTCGCGCGGCTCGCGGTCGTCGTCGATGAGCTCGGCCGGCGGCGGAGCGAGCTTGACGGCCAGCGATGGGTCGAGGATGACGCGCTCCGCGAACTCCCGAATCCGTTCTGTTTTTATCGTCACCGTCGGTGTCCTCGAATCCGTTGTAGCCTAGCAGCCCGTGGTGAAAGTCATTCCGGCTGCGGCGGGCCCTCGCGACCGATCTCTTCGTTGCAGGATCCTCGACGTACAGGCAGTACGCCTGCGATCCTGCGCCTCGATCTCGGTCGCGATGACCTCGCCTCGCTTCG
>CAZYQW010000093.1:0-60534 GCA_964649825.1 uncultured Phycisphaeraceae bacterium
GGATTATCCGGAGGTCATCGTCGTCGCTGGCAAGGCGCGACGACGACCGCGTATTCGAGATACGTCGAGGAGGAGCAACGCAGCAAGCGATGACGAGGGCCCCGGAGAAACGTCAACAACTCTGAATCACACCACTAGGATTGCCGCGGCATGACCTGGTTCGTCTACGTCCTCACCTCGAAGCGAATCGCTCGCACCTACGTCGGCATCGCGCGGGACACCGACCGCCGGCTGCGCCAGCACAACGGCGAGGAGCAAGGCGGCGCGCGAACGACGCGCGCGTTCCGGCCGTGGGGGGTCGCACGGACCCACGGACCGTTCGAGACACGGGGCGAAGCGGCGCGCGTCGAGGCGCGCCTGAAGCGTCGCCGCGGCGTGCGTCGCCTCGACGACCTCTGAGCCCGAACGATTCAGTGCGCCAAGACGGGCGGAGACACCCTTGACGCACTGAATCGTCCGGGCTGAGGCATGGTGCGGTGCGTGAGCCGCGCCGCTATCCGTCGCGTTCGTCCGTGATCCTCCTGGCGTCGGCTTCGAGCGCGGCGGCGAACCCGGCGTCGCGCGGCGCGAACGTCGCGCCGCGTTCGCGCGCCTGCTCGATCGTCGCCAAGACGTCGTGGGGCCGGCGCGCCAGCGCGAAGAATCGAGCGAGCCGCAGCCACGACTCGCCGACGACGGGGGCGTCGGCGATCGCGGCCCGGAGCACCGGCTCGATCTCTCCGGGCGGCCTCCGCTCGGCCATCATGACGTCGGCGAGCTCGAACCGGATCTCCTGCCGTCGCGGCGAACGTTCGAGCGCCGCGCGCAGCTCCTCGTTCGCGCGCGCGAGCCGCGAACGGTCGCCGGCCAGCGTGGCGATCATCGTCGCGAGGCGCGCGCGCAGGAGCGGCGCCCGGAGCCCGAGCGGATGGAGCGCCAGGTTCTCGCCGAGCCGCTCGTGCACCAGCGCCGCCAACGCGGGCAGACGGCGGCGCCGCGCCTCGACCAGGGCGCGCTCGTTCGGGAGGTTCGCCGCGTCGAGGGCGAGCGCGAGCCGATCGGCGAGCTCGACGAGGGTCTGCGCGAACGCGACGCGGTCTCCGTCACGGTGCGGCGAGACGAACGACTCCGCGCGCAGGAACGAGGCTTTGGCGCCGTCGACGTCCGCGCGGTGGAGGCTTCCGATCGCGTCATGCGTGGCGCGGTTCGCGCGAACGATCGGGACCTCGATCCCGACCAGTGCGACGAGGCCGGCGCTCGCCGCGCCGAGCGCCCCGAGCCGGTGCCATCGGGTCGGCGAGATCGACGCGGCCGCGGCCGCTCGCGGCGGACGTTGGTTCGCCAGCAGCAGCGCCAGGAGGAAGACGACCCATGACGAGGCGTCCTCGAACACGAACTGGCCGTGGACGAAGTGTGCCACGACGGCCGCCGCGAGGCACGCCGCGCCGCGGCGATCGATCGTTCCCCGCCGAGCGGCACGGGAGAGCACGAGGAGGGGAACCCCGAACAGGGCCAGCAGCGCGACGACGCCGACGGTTCCTTGCTCCGCGAACGCGTTCAGCACGACGTTATGGGCGTCGTCGACCCAGGTCTCGGTCCGTCCCTGAGCGAGCAGCGCCGGATCGTGACGCGCGTCGAAGGCGTAGGCGAACGCGTTTGGGCCGACGCCGAGCAGCGCGTTCTCGCGGCCGGCCGCGAGGGCGACGTCCCACTTGGCGAGACGCGTCGTCGCGGTCTTCTGCGTCACCGACGTGCGCATGAAACGGCGCGCGCCGGGAACGCGGTAGAGCGTCGACCAGATCAGGCGTGAGCGCTCGAGGCGGCGCTCGGGCGAGCCGTCGGTGCGGATGGGGCGGTCCCGGTTGGCCTCGTCGAGAAGCGCGGGCGCCACGGCGCGTACGTCCGCTCCGCTCAGCGGGCGGAGGGCGGACCCGTGCGCGGCTCGGAACGCCTCGATCGCGGCGAGGGTCGTCGCGGCCGGCTCCGGCGCCTCGGGGCCGGCGATCGCGGCGACGTCCGTGCCGTTCTCGCCCGCGAAACGGAGCAGGAGCGTCGCGCGGTCGCGCTCGATCTCACGCTCGAGGCGCGTGATCTTCGCCTCGAGGCCGAGCAGCGGCACCACGATCGCGACCGCCGTCGCTCCGCCGGCGAGGATGAGGGCGGAGCTCCACCGCGAGCGGGACGCGGCCGTGAGGCGCAAGAACAGGATCAGCGTGAACGCGCCGGCCGCGAGGGCGAGCAGCCCGCTGCGGGTCTCCGAGAGCAGGACGGCCGTGCCGGCCGCGACCGCGGCGGCGATTCCCCCGGCCCGCGCCAGGCGCGACCGATCGGTGAACGCGACCAGGACGCCGAGGAACGCCGCCGTCGCGCCGAAGCCGCCGAGGTAGGTCGCGTGGCCGAGGGTGGCGTGGACGCGAGGGTTCCCCTGGTTGATGAGGAGGCTTGGATCGAACTTCTGCGCGACGGCGACGCCGCCGACGGCGACCGTGACGGCGAGCCCGAGGTGGAGCAGCCGGCGCCGCGTCGCCTCGTCGCTAGCCCAAGCCATCATCGCGTACCACGCGACGAGGTGGACCAGCGACCAGAGGCCGAGCATGCGGTTCGGGACGTCGAGCAGGCCGAGGCGCGGATCGACGCCGCAAGCGGTCGACAGCGCGGCGCTCGCCAGGAACGCGAGCAGGGCCAACGTGATCGGCGACGGGCGGGCGAAGCGGCGCTCCGGCCGGGAGGCCCACGCGAGGACGAACACGGGGAGCATCGCGAGGACGATCGTGCGGAGCAGCACGACCTTCGGCGCGACGAACGCGAAGAGCATGCCGTCGGGCGCCACCACCAGCGGCACGAGCAGGGCGAGCGCGCCGACCCAGCGAACGGTGTGCACGGCCGATGACATTCGCCCGATGGTAGCGGCGCGGACCGCGTCCGAATCGACTCGTGGTCGCGAAATGCCCGCCCGGCGCGTGGACCGGGCGGGCGGCGGAGCTACCCGTCGCGACCGGGCTGGGCGTCGTCGGCCCGCGTGGCCCCCGGCGGTCGCGGGTAGCCGCCGGCGTAGAACGAGAACGTGCGTCCGTCCAGCGCGCTCTCGTCGTGGTACTTCTTCGCCAGATCGGCGACGGCGTTCGCGAGCTCCTCCGCGAACGCGTTCCGGGTCTCCGGGGACGCGAACCTTATGTCGACCTCGAGCGCGAACGTGGCGAGCTTCTTCTGGGCGGCCCGGGCCCCGGCGTCGAGCGTCGCAAGGTCGCGCACCGCGCGCGACGCCAGCGCGATCTGGTACGCGGCGGAGAAGCGGTCCTGGACGTCCTCCGGGGCGGTCCCGAGACGACCGAGCGCGGCGGTCGAGATCGCGTACGTGCGACCGGTGCGCCGATAGACGCGCTCGACGCAGCTTCCCTTGCGGCGCTCGTCGACCACCTCGAGCAGGTGCTGCGCCTCGAGTTCACGCAGGTGGTAGTTGACGCGCTGGCGCGGGAGGCCGAGCCGGCGCGCCAGCGCCGCGGCCGACGTCGGCTCCGCGAGGTGGGCGAGCAGCTCGAGCCGCGCGGGGTGGAGCATCGCCTGCGCCCGCTCCGCGTCCTCGATGACGTCGACGTCGAGAGCGTCGTTCATCCGCGGGTCCCGGTCGCCTGGCGCGCCGTCGTGAAGAGGCGCGCGAGCATCATGTTCCACCGGGACTCGAGCGCGGCGAGCTCGGCCGGGGGTCGACCATAGGTGGCGAGCCAGATCCAGATCCGACGCGAGCCGCCGCACGACTCGACCGCGAACCGGAAGAACCCGTCGCCGTGGTTCCGCGCCAGCCCGGAGAACTCCCGGCGGTGGCACTCGAGCGCCTCGCCCTCGAAGACGTCGCCGGCCGCGGTCTCGAAGCGATACGGGGCCCCCTCGGCGAGCGATTCGGCGCGCGTGCCGCAGGCGAGCCCCTCCGGGCCGGTCAGGATGCGCCATCCCTCGTCGAGATCGTGGTCGATCAGCACGGTGCTCCACGCGATCCGTCGATCCTGGCCGGCATGACGCTCGAGGTAGAGGCGCAGGCTCCGGAGCTCGACCGGCCAGCCGTGGCGGATGCCGTCGAACTCGTCGTCGAACGCGGCGCCCTTGCCGAACCCGGAATGGACGATCCGAAGCGTGGTGCGGCCGCCGTCGCCCTCGAGGGTGAAGTCCATGAAGAGGGGGACCTTCCCGCCGGCGGGCGCGTCCACCGCGGAGTCGTAACGCGTGCGAAGCCGAGCGTTCGGCTCCCAGATCTCGATCCGCTGCGGCCACGAGTGGACGTCGCCCCACGTCCACGTGATCGCGCCCCCCGTGTGCGGCTCCACGGATGCTTCCGGGGCGAACCACCGGCGCAATCCGACTCCGGTGGCGAGCGCCTCCCAGACCGCGGCGCGCGGTGCTTCGATCTCGATCTCGGTCTCGTAGCGGCGTTCATTCGAATCGGACATGGGGTTTCCTCCGGTGGACGCGGATCGTTTCGTAACCACCGACAAAATAAATTGTCCGTTCGATCAGTCAAGTAGGACCGACAAGTTTTGTTGTCGGTAAGCCCGAGCCGATCGCCGCGGGTTCCGAGACCGGCGCCGCGGGCCATCGGCCGCCGGTTGAGAGGTGGAAGTGATGGAAGTGGTGGAAGACGGGCGGACCCGGTCACCGTCGAGAGGACGGCGCCGGGTCCGCGAGAACGTTTGGAACATCACGCGAAGTCCGAGGACTCGCGTCGCCGCTCTATTTCACCGCGACCTCGAGGCCGTTCGAGTTCGTGTACCCGTGCGCGACGGTGCCGTCGACGATGAACGCCTGGGTAGTGAACGTGAAACCCGCGGAGATCGGCGGCAGCGGCCCGGCCAACGCGGCGGTGCCGGACGGCGAAGTCGGCAGCGCGATCAGACCGGGAAGCGGGACGAGCAGCGCGAAGCAGCTCCCGTCCATCGGGATCGACGCCTGGCCGAGGCCGAGGAAGATGATCGCGGTGGAGCTCGCGGCCGCGTTGCTGATGCTCAGGCCGAACGTCTCGCCGGCGCGCGCGCAGCCGGTCGACGCCAGCACCGGGACGGCTCCGCCGCCGCTCGGGCAGCCGGCGCCGTAGCTCGTCACGTCGCCGCAGAGCACGATCCGCATGAACACGTCTCCGATGCTCGTGCCGGCACCGTTCTTCAACGTCGCGATCGTGTAGATGACGCAGTCATCGGTCAGGAACGCGTCGTTCGGAGCGAACGAGTTGATGAACGCGTCGTCGTCGAACGTCCCGTTGCCATCGACATCGATCGGATCGCTCTCACGGAGGATCACCTCGTTGTTGACGGTGAGCACGGTGTCGAGCGTCGTGTCCGCCTCCGACGTGTTCCCGGCCAGCAGCCAGTCTCCCACGCGGTTGCCGGTCAGCGTTCCGAACGAGTTGCCCCAGTTCTCGGACCCCGAGATCGGGTCACCGGTCTTGACCAGCAGCACACCATTGCGCACCGCCCAGTCGTTGTCGCTGGGGTCGTCGCCGCGCGAGAACCAGTCGCCGTTCGAGAGCATGCGCGTGTCGAAGATGTCGGTCAGAATCATCGTCGATCCGCCCACGGTCGAACCTTCCTGGAGCACGATGGCGTCATCGACGACCAGTACCTTGTCGATCGCGGCGTTCGAGTTCTCGGTCTCGCCCTCGGCGTACCAGTGCAAGCCGTCCGGGGTGCCGCCCGCGTCGGAGAGGCCGAACGTGTCCCAGGTCTCCGAGCTGCCGCCGATCAGGCTGACGCCCGACTGACGGAACGAGGTGTTGCCGTGGAAGAACGCGGGGTAGCGGAAGCTGCTGCAGTTCTGGATCGGCGTGTTGACGAAGCCGACCACGCCGCTGTTCATGAGGTGGACGGACCCGATCGAGTTGCCGAACGTCTCGTCGCCGGTCGGATTGGACATGATGTCGACGAGAGCCATCGCGGGGTCGCCCATCTGGAGGACGATCGTGTGGTTCACGCCGTCGAACACGACGACCTTCTCGAACACCGCGCTCGATCCACCCTTCGCGCGGGCGCTGAACGCGATGTTGCCGAAGTCGTCCCACGCGACGGGGCGGAGGCTGTCGAAGAAGTCGTAGAGTTCGCCGGGAACGCCGCCCAGGAACGGCTGGTTGTCCTGCGCCCAGGCGGTGCCGGACAGACCGGAGCCGCGGATCAGGATCGAGTCGACCGTGCTTCCCTGGCCGGTCCGGGCCTTCACGACCCACTCGTTGCCGTTGTGCTCGACGTTCATGTCCTCGAGCGCGATGAACTCCGCCGTCGGGTCGGGCACGCCCGACGCGTCGACGGCGCCCGGAACGGACGCGGTGGGACTCCCTGGGATCTCCGTGTAGATGACGTCGACCTTTCCGCCGGCGCCGAGAGCGAGTGAACAAGAAGTGACCCAAAGAAGGCCGGAAAGCCGGGCCTTCGTGCTGCAACCGAAAGTCATCGGAAACTCCATCGATGGGGTGGTCTGAATCAACCGTCCAGAATCCTAACACCGAACCGCGCTCCGGCGTCCAGGGCGGCGGCGAAGTTGACGTTGCTCCCGCCGGGCCTCTCGCCGTCGATTCGCCCGCCCCCTCCACGAACCCCGTCGTCCGATGCGACGCGCGGCCGGTGCGGGAGGGCGATGGTACGGCCCCAGTGTGCGTCTGGAGCGTCACTTGCGCCGCCGGAACCGGTGCGATGCGATCGATGGCGACGTCGCCGCCGATCGGTCCGCCCCGCGTCGGGTCAGGGGAGGAGATCGATCCGCAGCGCGTTGCTCGTGGCGAACCCCGCTGGCGCCGACAGGACGTACTGCGCGTAGACCGACACCGGACCTTTCCCGGCCGGGATCGGAAGGACGAGCGTGCCGGTCCCCAGGTTGGGAAGCGCGATCAGGAAGAGGATCGGCACCGGGACGAGCGTCGCGCCGTCGAGCTCGAACACCGGCGTCGGGAGGCTCTGGAGCCCGATCACGAGGAACGGGACGGTGCCCGGCGGCAGGCCCGTCAACGTCATCGTCCCCGGATGTCCGGTCGACAGGTCGCCGCCGCACGCGGCGAGCGCGGCCGTCGGGTGATTGCCGAATCCGAGGTCGGTCTGGCAGAGGACTGGAGTCGCCGACGTTTCCGCGCTGAACGTGCTCTCGTTCATCGAGGAGTCCGTCGCGGTGACGACGTAGTGATACGCGACGCCGTTCACGACCGAGCCGTCGTTGAACTGGCTCGAACCGATGAGCATCCCATTCAGCTTCGAGTACGGTCCGCCGGTCGTGGTCGCCCGATAGACCGAGTAGCCGGCGAGGTCCGGCTCGCTGCCGTCGGCCCAATCGAGATCGACGATCCCGGTCCGCGGAGTCGCGATCAGACCGGTCGGCGCGCCCGGCGGCGTGACGTCGCTGCCGTTCGTGAACACCTGTCCGGTGTTGGGTTGTCCCGGAGTCTCCGCAGCGGGGGGCTGCCACGTGAAGTCGTTCGGACCAGAGCCCGTTCCGGCTCTCTGGAGCGAGAACCCGACCGGAGTCGAAGTCGTCTCCTCCACGCCCACGTCGGTCGACGTCATGCCGTTCGCCACGCCGCCGACCGCGGTCATCCCCCCCTCGTAGCTCAGGAACTCGATCACGGCCCCGCCGGCGTCGACGAGAGCGAGTCCGTCCGGCGACCCGTTCTGGATGCCGTTGAACGCGAACGCGAGCGTGCCGATCTGCGCCTGCTGAGCGGGAATCGTGCCCGATAGGTTGACGCTGTCGTAGACGCCGCCGCCGTTGCCGTTGTAGCCGACCACGACGAAACCCTGCAGGTTGGTCCCGGCCGGCCCGGCGATCTCGACGAACTCGCCCACGTCGCTGCCGGAGTTGTCGTAGTGGAACTCGTTGATCCACGGCATTCCGCCCGGGTTGCCGCCCGACTGCGGCGTCGCGGATGCCGAGCCGCTCGGCGCGGACTCGTTCGCCGACGAGTCGAGCGCCGTCACTTCATAGGTGTAGGAGACGCCGTTCGTCACCGCGAGGTCGACGTAGCTGCTCGCCGTCACCAGACTGCCGTTCACCACCATGAAGGCGCCGCCGGTCGAACGATGGACGTTGTAGCCGGCGACATCGATCTCCGTGTTGTCGGCCCAGTCGAGCGAGACCGAGGCGTTGCCGCCGATCGCGGCGAGCGCGGTCGGCGGCGCGGGCGGCGTCGTGTCCACGCCGCAGGAGGCGCCGAAGATGCAGTCGACCCACTCGGGATGATCGATGAACGGGTTCCGGTTGCCCTGAAACGAGTAGATGACGTCGTTGCGCGCGATTTCACGGGCGTCGACCGGATCCTGATGATGCCACGCGAGGATCGCCTGCCGCATCCCCATGTACGCGATCGATTCGTTGCTTCCGGTGTTGGACGCCGCGATCAACGCCTCGTTGTCGGTGAGGATCAGGTCCGGTTCGGCATCGAATGTCACGCCGTGCTGACCTCCCTCGTAGCGTACGTCGGCATAGAGCACGGCGCGTGCGACGTCGCCGCGCCGGCCGATCCAGGTCTCCCAGGTGCCGGCGGTCAGAAAGCCCGACGTCCAGTTGGCGTTGCCCGGATAGCCGCCGCCCGGCCCCCCCTGGCCCCCGTTCGCGTCGGTCGGGAACGTGTCGCAGCCGGGGTCGCAGAAGCGGAACGGCTTGTTGCCGCGCGCCGCGTTGTACCCCGAGTCGCAGAGGAACAGCAGGTGGCAGTCCGTGAACGGGTACGTGACGGCGGTGTCGTTCGGAAAGCCATACGACTTCGGCCACGAATGCTCGCGGTCATAGAAGCTGTTCCCGCCCCCTTGCTTCGGATAGCTGGCGTTCTTGTAGACGTCGAGGATCCGACCCGCGTCGTTCGGGTCTTCGTCCGCGAGCTCGAGGATGTCCCACGTGTCCGTCGACGACGACGTGTACGGGTACGCCGTGTGGTCGTCGATCACCGCGTGCAGCGTCTGTCGGAGCGACGACGGCGTGCTCGCGTCGACGCCGTTGTAGTAGCCCGGCGGCGCCTGTGCAAACGAGGTGGAGGTCAGCACGATGAGCAGCGCCGACGGCGCCAGCCAGCGGGATCGAAGCATCTTCGTTCTCCTCGACGACCGGGCATCGACGTGCCCGCCTGCCTGAACGAGTCCACGGAGCACTCGACGTCGCCCGATTGTAGCTCCGTGGGGGACTCGTACCAGCGCGAGGAGATCAAGCCTCGATCAACGCGACGCAAGCGGCGGTCACGGCACGAGCGTGATCGGGCACGCGTTGCTCGCGAGGAGCGGCGAGCCGTCGTCCGCGAGCGCCACGAGGAACGCGTGATGGATCGTCAGCCCGGTCCAGATCGCAGGCTGGCCCGTGGGCAGCGCGAACGTCGCGGTCCGGCACCCGAGGGCGTCGAGCGGGCCGAGCGAGTCCAGGGTCGGCGTCGCGTTCGGATGGCTCGCCGTGTAGAGGAAGTACGAGTCCGGGACGAGCGGAAGCACGAAGGGTCCAGCCGGAATCCCGGGCGACGTTCCGCTGATCGAACCGAGGAGGAAGCCGATCGTCCCCGCGTACGAGGGGCCGGCATCGAGTCGGAACGAGACCGCACCGCCGGCCGACAGCGAAACGACGTGGCCGGACGCGCTCAGCGGGCGCGGCCGGCTCGACGCGAGTCGCACGAAGCCCGGTTTCGTCAGGTCGTCGTCGTGCCCCGGCGCCCCGATCAACAGGTCCGGCGCGCCGTCGCCGTCGACGTCGCCTGCGCCACGAACCGAGACACCGAACCAATCGTTCTGCGCCGGCCCGAAGAGTTCGAGGAGGGGGACGCCCGACGCCCCCGATACGACGCGCACGAGTCCCGCCTCGGCGGCTCCGTGATCGACCGACGGCGCACCGACCACCACGTCGGGGACACCGTCGCCGTCGGCGTCGTCGATCCCGGCCACGAAGCCGAGCCCGTCCCCGCTCTTCGCCCCGTCGATCGCGAGAAGGACGGCGCCGGTCGCGCCCGAGCGGACCTCGGCGCGGCCCGAGTCGATCCCGTTCACGTCCGCGGCCGGGATCCCGACCACGACGTCGGCCCGGCCGTCCTGATCGACGTCGCCGGCGCCGCCGACGGAGAATCCGAGCTGATCGGCGATCCCCGTTCCGCCGATGGTGAGCAGCACCGAACTGGTCTGACCCGACAAGATCGCCGCCGCGCCGCCGTTGAACGCCGCGACGTCCGCGAACGGGGCGCCGATCACCAGGTCCGGGACCCCGTCTGCGTCGGTGTCGCCCGCGCCGGAGACGGCGAAGCCGAGCTGGTCGAACGCGGCGTTTCCGTCGATGGAGAGCAGGAGCCCGCCGGTTCGGCCGGAATGGACCGTGACGCGGCCGGAGCTCTTCCCGTTGACGTCCGCGTGCGGGCTGCCGATCGCGAGATCGACGAAGCCGTCGCCGTCGACGTCGCCGGCCTCCGCGAGCGCGCGTCCGAACTCATCGCCGGGTGCGCCGCCCGCGAGCAGGAAAAGCGTCGTCCCGTCGAAGCCGGAACGGATGGTCACGCTGCCCGCGGCAGGATCGCCGAGCGGGGCACCGAGTGCGACGTCGGCGAACCCGTCCCCGTTCACGTCCCCGGCCCCGCTCACCGACGTCCCGAGCGAGTCGCCCGGAGAGTCGCCCCACCATTCATGGAGAGGCATGCCGGTCGCTCCCGACACGACGATCGCCCGGCCGAGGCCCGCCCCGAAGGGATCCGCTCGGCGCGCGCCGATCACGAAGTCGTTCGTCCCGTCCCCGTCGACGTCGCCCGCGCCCGCCACCGCGCATCCGAATCGTTCGCCGCCGGCCGCGCCGCCGATCGCGTAGATCAGCGTCGTCACCGGGAGGTCGTCCGCGGCGGGCGCCGCGCGCATCACCAGGAGAGTCGCCGCGACCCGAATCGCGTTCTTCGCATCCATTTGGTTCTCGCTCCCTTCGCTCGAGAATCGGCGCGATCGAATCGTTCGCGCCATGAAGAGGAAGACGGGGGCAGGCCCGCGAGGGAGTCACGCGAAACTCGGCGGCGGGCGCGGAACGACGTACGCCGTGGTTCGAGAACGAGTTCGAGCTGCGTCCGATTCCCGCGCTGAAGACGTGTGCCCGTGCGCGCCGCCAGGAGCGACTCGCCGAGCACGCGTCCCGCCCGCGCGGAAGCCGAGCACCACGCCGCGAGTGGAGTCCGGCGGGCCGGACGAGACCGCGGGCGCCGCCGCACTCATGCACCCGGGCGGAGGCGGTTCACCTTCGGATGCGCCGGTGCGCTTGCCGATGAGGGAGGATCCAGGATCCTCCGAGGCGGCGACAGTGCGATACCGCACCAAGTTACTGGCATGCTTCGTCGGGTTGGCGGCGGCGACGAACGCCGTCTTCCTTCTAGTGCAGTACTCGCAGGTGCGAGCCCAGCTCCGCCATCAGATCGAGAGCCAGGTCCTCTCGATCGCCTCCACCGCCGCCTGTTCCGTCGACGGGGACCGCCTCGCTGCGCTCGTCTCCCACGGCCGCCAGGACTCCGACGACTACCGAACGCTCGAACGGGCGCTGCGCGTGCAGCGGGACGCGAACCGCCGGAGCGACGTCCACGTGAAGTTCATCTACACGATGCACCGCGACCCGGCCGAGCCTCACGTGATCCGATTCGGCGTGGACGCCGAGGAGGACGGACCGGACAAGTCGCGCCTCGGCGACGCCTACGACGTCCCGGACAACTTCCGGTTCGACCTCGACGCCCCGTACGTCCTCCCCGAGTTCTCCACCGATGCGTGGGGGACGTGGTGCACCGCGCAGGCGCCGATCCGAGACCGCGAGGGACGGCGCGTCGGGCTGCTCGCGGTCGACGTCGCCGCCCACGACGTGGTCCACGCGCAGCACCGGCTGCTGCTGTGCGGAGCCGTATCGATCGGCGTCGCGATGGTCCTCGCGGTGGTGGTCTCGAGCCTTCTCGCCACCCGCGTCTCGCGTCCCCTCGCGCTCGTGCGCGACGCGGTACGGACGATCGCGCGCGGGCGTTTCGACCGCGTCTTGCACGTCGGCGGAAAGGACGAGTTCGGCGAGGTCGCGCACGCCATCAACGACATGGCGGTCGGGCTGCTCCAGCGCGAGAACCTGAAGGGCGCGCTCGCGCGCTACGTCTCCGAGGAGGTGACGCAGGAGGTGCTCGATCACGGCGGAGTGCGTCTCGAGGGCGAACGACGTCGAGTGACGGTCCTGTTCGCCGACCTGCGCGGCTTCACGAGCCTCTCCGAACGCGCCGCGCCGGAGGACGTGGTCGCGATGCTGAACGACTTCTACGCCGGGATGATCGACGCGGTGATGCGGCACCACGGCTTGATCAACAAGTTCCTCGGCGACGGATTGATGGCGATGTTCGGCGCCCCGCGCGAGGACGACGAACAAGAGGTGCACGCCGTCGCGGCCGCGCTCGACATGCAGCGCGCGATGGCGATGCTTCGAGAGCGATGGCACGAGATGAGCGGTGGCTTCGGCGACGCCGAGCTGGAGATGGGAATCGGCGTCCATGCCGGCGAGGCGGTCGTCGGCAACGTCGGGTCGAGCGAGCGCGTGGAGTACACCGCGATCGGCGACACTGTGAACCTCGCGTCGCGCCTCGAGTCGAAGACGAAGGAGATCCCCGGGGTCCAGGTGCTCGTCACGGAGCCGGTCTACCGCGTGACGCGCGAGCGCTACGCCTTCCGTGCGGTGGGGGAGGTCCAGATCCGCGGCCGGGTGCAGCCGGAGCAGGCGTTCGCACCGATCGAGATCGGCGTGTCGCGGCGTGCCGCGGCCGAGTCGGAGAACGTCATCCCGGCGAGCTGAGAGGGCTCGAGACGGAATCCCCAGCGGACGGGGAGACCTACCCGGGCGCGACGGGAGAGGCTCAGCGAGCCGGCGCCGCGGGCGACGTTCCTCCACCGTCATCGTGGGACGCCGCCCGCGGGGTGGTTCGAACGCTGCTGCAGAGCAAGGCGCCAGAGATCCCGAGCACCGCGACGAGGATCCAGATCTTCTTGTCCATGCGCGCGAACCTCTCGCCCGCGCTGAGCCAACGTCCCATACGTCATCCTTTCGCGTCGAGCCACCGCCCGGGATCGCTCGTCGAGTGATCGGAAGGCGTCGATGCAGGATCGAGCAACGCGTGTGCCGGTCGACCCCGCGCGCCTCGCGCGGTGGACGTTCCGGCGTTCGTCTCCTCGACCACGAAGGAGGGAAAGAGGATCTCGGCCTGTTCCCCGTGCGTTCTTGGACTACGATCGCGGTCGACCGACGACCCTGCGAACCACTCTCGGCCGCCTCGATGCCACGTCCCCGACTCGCGCTCCTCGTGCTCCCCCTCTGGTTCGCGGTCGCCGCGTGCTCGCCGCGAGCCGGCGACCCGGCCCGTGGCGCGTCGACCGCCGCGATCGACGTGGTCGAGCCGTCCCGGCGCGTCACGAATCTCGAGGAGGTCGAGGAGCTCTCGGAGGCGGTCGCGAACCGGCTGATCGATCTCGGCGACCGACTGCGCCGGCGCGCGTTCCACGACATCGCGCCGTTTTTCGCCGCCGCGTTCAGCGGCGACGACCTCGAGCGGCTGGGCGCCGGCGTGGAGGAGCATCTTCCGCTCGGCGTCGAGCGATCCGTGGTGGAGCCGCGATCGCCGCCGGTCGTCGGGCCGGACCGGTTCATCGCGGGGTTGAGATCCTGGCTGGCGGCCTACTCCGCGATCGAAGCCGTCACCGCGAAGCTGAAGGCGGCCGAGTTCGCAGCCGGCGAGCCATCCGGCGCCGGGACCGTGTTCCTCGAAGTGGTCGGACGCGGTCCGGACGGAGGGCGGCTGGGTCACACGATGCAGAGCCGTGTCGAGTTCGTGGAGCGGTCCGGCGCCTGGCGGCTCTCCGCGTGGCACGTGACCTCGTTCGAGTCGATGCGGCGGCCGCAACCGTTGTTCGTCGACGTCGCGCCCACGTCCGGCGTCGCGTGGCGCGGGCCGCGGTTCGGCGCCGACGGGAACGACTCGTTTTTTTGGCAGGGCGCGGCGGCGTACGACGTCGACGCGGACGGGCGGTTCGATCTGTTCGTGCCGTCCGCCGAGCGGAACTTCCTGTACCGCAACGCCGGCGACGGCACGTTCGAGGACGTGGCGGGCTCGGCCGGGGTCGGGTCTCCGAGCGGCGGCACGTCGGCGCTCTTCTTCGACGCGGACGGCGACGGTGCGGTCGATCTGCTCGTCGGCCACGTCGGCGTCGAGCTGGACGGCAAGACGATCGGACGGTCGAGCGTCCTGTACCGCAACGCCAGCGCGGGCGGCGCGCTTCGCTTCGAGGACGTCACCGAGACCGCGGGATGGTCGGCGCTCCACGCCGCGTTCGGCCTCGCCGCCGCCGACGTCGAGAACGACGGCGACCTCGACGTCTACGTGGCGAGCTATCACGCGGAGGGGTTCGTGGCACCGAACTCCTGGTACGCGGCGTCGAACGGGACGCCGAACGCGCTCTACCTGAACCTCGGCGGCGGGACGTTCGCGGATCGAGCGCGCGCCGCCGGCGTCGCCGACCCGCGCTGGAGCTACGCCGCGGCATTCTGCGACTTCGACGAGGACGGCGACCAGGACCTCTACGTAGCGAACGACTACGCCGAGAACTCGTTGTTTCGAAACCGCGGCGACGGAACGTTCGAGGACGTGGCCGCGGCCTACGGCGTGTCCGACGTTGGAAACGGGATGGGTGTCACGTGGGGCGACCACGACGCCGACGGCGACCTCGACCTGTACGTCGCGAACATGTCGTCGACGGCGGGCAACCGCATCCTGCGGCGGTTGGAGAACGCTGCGGAAGGCACCGGCGACGCCGATGCGCTGGCGCCGACTCTCCGGAAGCTCGCGGCCGGCAACTCGCTTTTCACGTGGGACGGCCGCACGTTCGAGCCCGCCCCGAGCGAGGTGGGCGGCATCGCCGCGTCCTGGGCGTGGGCGGCGCAGTTCGACGACTTCGATCTGGACGGTGATCCGGACCTGCTCTGCGTGAACGGCTTCATCTCCGGCCCGTCCATGAAGGACACGTGAAGCATCTACTGGCGCCACGTCGTGGCGTCGACGATGGGCGAACGCGAGGAGTTTCCGCGCGAGGAGGTGAACAGCGCGGCGTACCAGGACCGGCACATGGGGATGGTGTTCGACGGCGGTCTCTCGTTCTCCGGCTTCGAGCGCGACAAGGTCTGGGTGCGCGACGGGGATCGCTACGTCGACGTCTCGATCGTATCGGGGGCGGACGACGACAACGACGGCCGCGCGCTCGTGCTCGCCGACTTCGACGACGACGGTGACCTGGACTCCTTCGTGCACGCCATCCAGCGCGAGCGGCACCGGCTCTACCGGAACGATGCGCCGGAAGGGAGCGGCCGGAGGTCGGTCAAGGTGCGGCTGCGGGCGACGCGGGGGCCGCCCGAAGCGGCGGGGGCGATCGTCCGCGCCAAGACCGGCGAACGGACGGTGGCGCAGGTCCTCGCGTACGGGTCGGGGTTCCTGTCCCAGAACGCGCCGGAGCTCGTCTTCGGCATCGGCACGGCGGACGGCACGGATGCGACGGTGCGGTGGCCGGGGCGGGACATCGAGTCGTTCGGCCGGCTGGAGGCGGGCGGCACGTTCCTGCTCGTCGAGGGCGAGGCGGCGGCGCGGCCGGTGGAGCGGCGTCCGTTCCGCTTCGCCGACCCACCACCCGCCGGCTTGGCGCTTCGGGTCGGAGATCCGGTGGAGCGGCTCCACGTCGAGGCGTCCGACCGGGCCGCGCGCACGGTCGAGCTCATGGGCCGCTCGAAGCCGCTCCTCGTGAACGTCTGGGCCGCGTTCTGCGCCGCGTGCGTCGACGAGCTCGACGACCTCCAGGCGATCGCGGCCGCGGACCGGTTCGACGTGATGCTCATCGGCGTCGATCCGCCGGCCGGGCGAGCGTACGCGGACCGGCTGCTCGCGGGCCGCGGCAACGAGGTCGACGCCGCCTACGCGTCGGAGTCGTTCGAGAACCTGCTCGATCCGTCGCGCCTGACGCTGCCGACGACGCTCGTCTTCGAGGCGGGCCGCCTGATCGCGGTGCTCCAGGGTCGCGACGACCTGCTCCGGTGGACGACCGGCGTGCATCCGACTGGCGCACGCTGACGGCGCCGGCCCCGCGACGCTCGCGGAAGAAGTCGTTTCCCCACCCGCTTCTCATCCTTGTGTACCAATTGGTACAGCCGTAGGGTGGTCGCCGACCGAGATGCATGGCGCCGGCCCCGCCGCCACCGCGGCCGCGATGGTTCGACGCCGCCCGAACACGCAGCCCCCGCGGCCCAGCCGCCCAGCAGTCCAATTCGATGGCAAGCCGACGACGAACCATGCCGCGATCCGCGGCGGCTCCGAAGAGATCGACGACGAAGCCGTCGAGGAAGGGGTCGACGAAGACGAAGGCGCCGGCGAGAAAGCGCGTCCGGCCGCCCGCGGCGCGCGCCGGCAACGCACGCCGCCGGATGATCGAAGCCGCGTTCGACCTGTTCCATGCCAAGGGAATCCACGCCACGAGCGTCGGGGAGATCCTCAAGCGGTCACGGACGGGGAAGGGCCAGTTCTACCACTACTTCCAGAGCAAGGACGGCCTCATCCTCGCCGTCGTCGAGGAGTTCGAGGTACTCGTCGCAGCAGGCAAGCTTCCGGGCATCGCCGACATCAAGTCGCTGAAGGACCTCGAGCGATGGTTCGACGACGTGGTGACGTTCCAGCGGGCGACCGGCTCGGCCCGCTCCTGCCCGATGACGACGATCGCCCTCGGCCTGGACGACCGTCAGGGCGCGATTCGAGCCGTGATCGATCGCGTGCTCGATCGTTCCCGTGCGGTGCTGGTCCGCTTCTTCGAGGAGGCGCGGCGACGCGAGCGGCTCGCGGCGCGCGGCGACCCCGAGGAACTGGCCGACTTCTGCTACGCGATCCTGCAGGGCGGGTTGCTCCTCTCGCGCGTGCGGCGCGACGTCACGCCGTTCGAGCGCGCGGTGAAGCACGCCGTCGCCTACGTCTGGTCCCTGCGGACCTGACGGAACACGGGACTTGGGAGCGATGCGTCTACGATCGAGCGCCACTTCCCCCGTCGAGGACTCGATGATGAACCTGGGACGGTGCAGGACCGCCGGCGGCCGACCGCCGGCCGTCGACTCGCGGTGCGACCTTGGACCAGGACGTGGTCCCAAGGCGAGCGGCAGGAGTCGGTCCGCATGAACGACGACGTGGCGCGCGCTCGCGCGTACTGGCGCGAGAACCTCAGGGTCGTCTTCGTCCTCCTCGGGATCTGGGCGATTTGTTCGTTCCTCTTGAGCATCGTGCTCGTCGAGTGGCTGAACCAGTTCCGCTTCGGCGGCTTCCCGCTCGGATTCTGGTTCGCGCAGCAGGGGTCGATCTACGTCTTCGTGCTCTTGATCCTGGTCTACGCGCTGTGGATGCGCCGGCTGGATCGGCGATTCGAGCGGGGCGGTGGCGCGTGAGCATCTCGACCTGGACGTTCCTCATCGTCGGCGCCACGTTCGTGCTCTACGTCGGCATCGCGATTTGGAGCCGGGTGCGGTCGACGGCCGGCTTCTACGTGGCGGGCCGCGGCGTGCCGGCTTTCGCGAACGGGATGGCGACCGGCGCGGACTGGATGAGCGCCGCCTCGTTCATCTCCATGGCGGGGCTGATCTCCTTCTCGGGCTACAGCGGGAGCGTCTATCTGCTCGGCTGGACAGGCGGCTACGTCCTCCTGGCGCTCCTGCTCGCGCCGTACCTGCGCAAGTACGGGCGCTTCACGATCCCGGAGTTCGTCGGAGACCGTTACGACTCGCAGCTCGCCCGGATGGTCGCCATCTTCTGCGCGTTGTTCGTGTCGTTCACGTACGTGGCCGGGCAGATGCGCGGAGTCGGCGTGGTCTTCTCGCGGTTCCTCGAGGTCGAGATCGACACCGGCGTCGTGATCGGGATGGTGCTCGTGCTGTTCTACGCCGTGCTGGGCGGCATGCGCGGCATCACGTACACGCAGGTCGCGCAGTACGGCGTGCTGATCGTGGCCTATCTCATCCCGGCGATCGCGGTCTCGGTGAAGCTGACCGGACACGCGATCCCGCAGATCGGGTTCGGGGGACGGCTCCTCGAGGGGGACGGCGCCGGACGCTACCTGCTCGAGGCCATCGACCAGATCCATCGCGACCTCGGTTTCCCGGAGTACACCGCCGCGTTCGCCGGCGGCGGCCGGAGCATGGTCGACATGCTCGCGATCACGCTCGCGCTGATGGTCGGTACGGCCGGGTTGCCGCACGTGCTCATCCGCTTCTATACGGTGCCGAGCGCGGCGGCCGCCCGCTGGAGCGCGATGTGGGCGCTCCTCTTCATCGCGGTGCTCTATACCACGGCGCCCGCGATCGCGGTCTTCGCGCGCGTGAACCTGATCCAGACGCTCAACGGCGTGCGCCACGACGAGGCGCCGGAGTGGTTCCGCAACTGGGAGCGGACTGGGCTAATCGCGTTCGCCGACAAGGACGGCGACGGGGCGATGCGCTACGTCGCGGACCCGGCCGCGAACGAGCTCACGATCGACCGCGACATCATGGTGCTCGCGAACCCCGAGATCGCGCGGCTGCCCGCGTGGGTCGTCGCCCTCGTCGCGGCCGGCGGGCTCGCCGCCGCGCTCTCGACCGCGGCGGGTCTGCTGCTGGTGATCTCCTCGTCGATCTCGCACGACCTGTGCAAGTCGATCTTCGCCAAGCGGATGACCGAACGATCCGAGCTCGTCATCGCGCGGCTCTCGGCCGCCGCCGCGGTCGTCGTGGCCGGCTACTTCGGGATCCACCCGCCCGGTTTCGTCGCCGAGACCGTCGCGTTCGCGTTCGGGCTCGCGGCGTCGAGCTTCTTCCCGATCCTCGTGCTCGGCGTCTTCGACCGACGCACGACGCGCGCCGGCGCGATCAGCGGGATGGTGAGCGGGATCGCCTTCACCGCCGCGTACATCGTGCACTTCCGCTTCGTCCGCCCCGACGCGACGCCCGACGACTGGCTCTTCGGCATCAGCCCGACCGGCATCGGCGCAGTCGGCATGATCGTGAACTTCGCGGTGACGCTGACGACGTCGCGGTTCACCCGTCCGCCGAGCGCGGCGGTGTCGGAGCTGATCGATCGGATCCGGACGCCGGGGGGGTAGCGGGCGCGTTCGCCGCGCCTCCCTTCGGTTCGTCCGCCACCGCGCGGTAGAGCGGGCAGATCGAGTGCTCGACCTCGTGGCCGCGGCGGTACGCGTCGAGCAGGTCGCGCGACCGCTCGGCGAGCATGCGCCGGACCTCGCGCCGCCGGCCTTTCACGCGCTCGATGCGCAGGCGGTCGTAGGCGGTCGTGTGGTGGCGCATCCACGCGATCACCGCCGCTTCGGCGCGCTCCGCGATCGGGATCCGCTCGGTGCGGGCCACCGTGCCGCTGCCGATCGGCACCGCGTGATCGGTGACGCGGCGCGCGATCGCCTCGGCGAGCTCGGCGTACGGATGGGCGAAGTCGAGGAAGCGGAGCACGGCGCGTTGGAACTCGCCGGCGTAGACCTCCTGCTTCGCGTCGCGACGCTTGCGCTCCGACTCGCGGCGCTTCTGATACGAGTCGGTCGATCGCTGGGCGCCGACCTGCTCTCGCGCCGCCGCGACGTTCTCGGCCGGGGCCCAGACGCCGTGCGAGAAGAGCTTCCGCCCGCGGCGCACCTGCACCGTCCAGGTGGGCCCCGCCGCCTTCACGCGTCGCGTGAGCACGGCGTCGCCGGGGGGCAGGAGGTCCCAGCCGGGCGGAGGGGGCACGATGCGACCGTCCGGCAGGCGCACGAGCTGGTCGGTCGGTCCGGGGGCGACGATCTGGGATCGGGTCATGGCGCGTTCGACGAGGGGCCGCGGAGCAAGGAACGGCCGGATCGTGACGATCGATGACGCCGGCGAGAAGGAGAATCTGGTCGAGCCGCGTCGCAAGGCGGCGTCGCGGCGGCGGCGATCTCTATCGTTGGGCGCGAGGCTCGCCGTGACGAGCGCCGGAGTCGTTGCTCGTGATCCGATTGGATGCCGTTTCGAAGACGTTTCAAGGCGATGATGGCCGCGAGGTCCGCGCCGTCGCTGACGTCACGCTGCACGTCGCGGCCGGCGAGACCGTTTCGCTGATCGGCACCAGCGGCTCGGGGAAGACGACGCTCCTGAACCTGATCAACCGGTTGCTGGTGCCGACGCGAGGCGTCGTATCGGTGTTCGGCGCGAACGTCGCGACCGTGGATCCGGTCGCGCTCCGGCGTCGCATCGGGTACGTCATCCAACGCGGCGGGCTCTTCCCGCACCTCACCGTGGCGCGGAACGTCGGGCTGCTCGGCCGGCTCGAGGGGTGGGACCGCGAGCGCGAGCGGCGGCGGGTGGACGAGCTGCTCGACCTCGTCCATCTCGACCCGGCCGAGTTCGGTCACCGGCTCCCCGGGGAACTCTCGGGCGGGGAACGGCAGCGCGTCGGCGTGGCGCGGGCCCTCGTCCTCGACCCGGCCGTCGTCCTGATGGACGAGCCGTTCGGAGCGCTCGATCCGATCACGCGCCGGGAGCTCCAGGACGAGTTCGTCCGGCTCGAGCGACAGGTCGAGAAGACGATCGTGCTCGTCACGCATGACGTGCCGGAGGCGTTTCGCCTCGGCGACCGCGTGGCGTTGATGAGCGAAGGGCGCGTCGTGCAGGTCGGCACCCCGGAGGAACTCCGCTCGATGCCGGCCGACGCGTTCGTTCGCACGTTCGTCGCCCAGCACGCCGGGGGCCGGGCATGACGCGGCACGCGCGTGCGCTGGCGTTCACGACGGCGTGCGCGGTGCTCGGCGCGGCCGACGCCCTCGCCGCGCGCGAGACCATCCGCGTCGGGTCGAAGCGGTTTCCGGAGAACCGCCTTCTCGCCGAGATCATGGCCCAGGCGCTCGAGGCCGCCACCGACCTGACCGTGGAGCGGCGCGTCAATCTCGGCGGCACGCAGATCGCGCACGCCGCGCTCGTGCAGGGAGAGATCGACCTCTATCCCGAGTACACCGGCACCGGGTGGGCGGTCGTGTTGAACGAACGCGACGCGGTGCGCGATCCGTTGCGCGTCTACCTGCACGTGCAGCGCGAGTACGAGAGCCGCTTCGAGCTGACGTGGCTCGACCCGTTCGGGTTCTCCAACGGCTACGCGCTGGCGGTGCGGACCGACGTGGCGGACCGTCTCGGACTCGAGACGATCTCCGACCTCGCGGGCGCCGGCGAGTCGCTCGTCTTCGGGTTGTCGCACGAGTTCCTCGAGCGCGAGGACGGCTTCGCGGGGCTGGCGCCGGCCTATGGGCTCGACCTGCCGAACGTGCGTGGCATGGACCACGGTCTCGCGTTCCAGGCGATCGATGAGGGCGTGATCGACGTGATCGACGCATGGACGACCGACGGCAAGCTGCTGCGCTACGACGTGCGCCTCCTCGAGGACGACCGGCGCTTCTTCCCGCCGTACGACTGCGCGCCGGTCGCGAGGATGGAGACGCTCGCGCGGCATCCGGAGATCGAGCCCACGCTCGTGCGTCTGGCGTTCTCCTTGTCGAGCCGGCGCATGCAGGAGCTGAACCATCGCGTCGAGGTCGAGAAGCGCTCGTACGAGGAGGTCGCGCGCGGGTTCCTCGTCGAGGAGCGTTGGATGGCGGCCGACGGCGCGTCGGCCGGCGCGGTCCCGATCCGCGCACGCGGCTTCCTCGCGTTCTTCTGGCATCGCCGCGCCGAGACGCTGCAGCTCCTGCTCGAGCACCTCTACCTGACGGCGGTCGCGGTGCTTCTCGCCGCCGCGGTCGCGCTCCCGCTCGGCGTCCTGCTCACGCGGGTCGAGATCGCGGCCGGGCCGGTGATCGGGCTGTGCGGCGTGCTGCAGACCGTGCCGAGCCTCGCTCTCCTCGCGTTCATGCTGCCGGTGTTCGGGCTCGGGACCGGGTCGGCGCTGGCCGCGCTGTTCCTCTACGCGCTGCTGCCGATCGTGCGCAACACGTACGCTGGAGTCCGCTCCGTCGACGCCGAGCTCGTCCTTGCCGCGCGCGCGATCGGCCTGTACGACCGCCAGATCCTGCTCCTCGTCCAGCTCCCGCTCGCCACGCGCACGATCATGGCCGGCGTGCGGACCTCCGCCGTCATCAGCGTCGGCGTCGCCACGCTCGCGGCCTTCATCGGCGCCGGCGGCCTCGGCGACCCGATCGTGACCGGTCTCCAGCTCGATGACACCAACCTGATCCTCTCCGGCGCGGTCCCGGCCGCGCTCCTCGCCGTCGCCGTCGATTTGGCGCTGGGCCGGGCGGAGGGGAGGCTGGCGCCGCGGGGAAGCCCGTAGCGCTCGATGCGTCTTGCAACGGCGGCGGCGACGACGGAGTGGCGAAGGAGCGTGCGCGGGCCGAACGCCGGCCCGGATCCGGCGACCGAGGGAAACCACGAGGAGGGGCTGTGTCGAACCGGCCGGAATGTGCAGGATGTGCACACGGCGACCGCTCCGTTTCGCTTCCTCGACGGCTTCTGGCTCCTGGCACACGCCTTGCCTCACGCCTCCGGATTCGGACGGATCCCGGCCGTTCGGATCCACGGCGTTCGAGGGATCTCCTCCGGATCCCTCCCAAGGAGCTCGATCATGCGCGCGGCGAACCTCCTCGTCTCCCTCGGAACCGTCCTGTCCATCGCACCGTTCGCGGTGGGCGATCGCGTCGTGCTCGACAACGGTGCGGTGCTCGAGGTCGAGTCCCACGAAGCGACGGAGGACGGCGTGCGGGTCGACCTCGGGTTCCAGACGGTCGACATCCCGTCCGCGTCGATCGTGGCGATCGAGCCGAGTCCCGCGATCCAGCTCTACCAGGAGGACCCGGGGCGGCCGGAGCAGTCGCTCGACGAGAACGTCAAGGCGGTCGGAGAGGCGGTGGTGCTGGTCCGATCGCCGGTCGGGCTCGGTTCCGGCTTCGTCATCCACCCCGAGGGGTACGTCATCACGAACGATCACGTGATCGCGGGGTCGAACGAGCTGATGGTCGTGGTCTATCGACAGGCGACCGACGGGCTCAAGAAGGACGAGTACAAGAGGATCCGGATCGTCGCCACGAGCGAGTTCCACGACCTGGCGCTCCTCAAGATCGAGACCGATGACGCCGAGCGGTTCGTCACCGTGCCGCTCGGCGACTCGAACCACCTGAAGCAAGGTCAGGCCGTGTTCGCGGTGGGAAATCCGATGGGGCTCGAGCGCAGCCTGAGCGAGGGGATCGTCGCGCTCCGCTCGCGCCTGCTGAGCGGTCAGACGTACGTGCAGACGACCGCCGCGCTCAGTCCCGGCAACAGCGGCGGGCCGCTCTTCAACGCGAAGGGCGAGGTGATCGGCGTGAACTCGCTGAAGATCGCGGCGGCCGCGGCGGAGGGCCTGAGCTTCAGCATCCACGTGAACCGCGTGAAGGCGTTCATCGAGGACCAGGACGCGTTCGCGTTCGATCCGCTGAACGCGAACTCCGGCTATCGCTACTACGCGCCTCCGGCGGCGGCGGAGGGAGCGGGTGGGGCCGCGAACGAGAAGAAGGCGGACGGCCCCTGATCGCCGGCCAACCCACGAGGCACGAGCAGAGGTGTTTCCGATGAGAGCCAGCGTTGCTGCCGTCCTGTTTACGTTCCTGCTGTCGCGCGGTGCCTCGGGCCAGGTGCCGGAGGGCGACCTCGCCGCGCTGCTTCCGCCCGACACGATGGTCTTCCTCGGCGTCGACGACGTGAGCCGCCTCTTCACGCTCGACCCCGACGGCGCGATCCGGACGCTCCTGCGTCACGACGCGGTGAAGCAGGCGTTCGAGCAAGTTCACGAGACGTTCGGAGTGCTGGAGGACAAGGACTTCCTGCTCGCCCTGAACGTCGACGAAGAGGAGCTCGTCCGGTTGTTCAACGGCCGGGTGACGGTGGCGATCCCGGAGATCGTCCTCGAGCGGTCGGAAGTCGAGGCGTCGAGCCAGGGCGGCCCGCAGGCGGACGTGCGGCTCGGCTTCGAGCTTGGCCGCGGCGTCGTCCTGATGGCGGACTTCAGCGCGACGCGCGAGCGGTTCGAGGAGCTGCTCGAGAACGTCGCGGCGCTGGTGCGGGACGAGGAGGACGTTCATCGCGCCAAGGTCGTGATCGACGAGTTCGAGGGCGTCAAGCTCTACACCATCGAGGTCGAGAAGGGCGAAGGCGAGCTCGACGAGCCGACCTGGCTCGCGCTCGTCGACCAGCTCCTCCTCGTGTCGGATCGCGAGGAGACGCTGAAGGACTTCGTCGACGTCGCGCGCCACGGCGCGGCGGACGGCGACCGTCTCGTCGACGACCCGCGGTACACCGACGCCCGCGACCGCGCCGGCCCATCGGACGCGCTCCTCTACGTCAACCTCGCCGAGCTGCTTCCGATGGTGAACGAGTTCATCCGGTTCCAGCTCGCCAAGGCCGGCGACGACATCGAGATGTTCCTGCGCGTCGATGACCTGATCGCGAGCCTCCGGCTCGACGCGATCAAGAGCATGTTCGCGGCGGGCCGGGTCGCCGACGACGAAGCGGGCCTCGTGTTCGGGTTCACGCACGCCGAGACCGAGCGCGGGCTCCACACGCTGCTCGCGTACGACGACGCCGGCGTCGAGATCCCGCCGTACTTCAGCTCGGACTTCCACTCGGCGTCGATCACGACGTTCGACGTGTCCGAGGCGTGGAAGCGCTTCGACGAGATGTTGAACAAGGCATCGCCGTGGGCGCACACGATGCTGAAGACGCAGATCGGGCAGCTCGAGAACACCGGCTTCGAGCTGCGCGCCGCGGTGCTCGAGAACTGCGACGGGTTGCTGGTCGAGTTCGTGGGCTATCCGGAGGCGACGCAGGCCGGGCCCGACGACCACCCGACGCAGGCGTACGTCATCCGCGTGCGGGACCCGCAGACGCTGGAGGAGTCGCTGTCGGCGCTCGCCGACGAGCTCGCGGACGAGGAACCGATCGAGTTCATGAACGAGCGGATCTATGAGCTGCCCTTCCCGATGGCGGTCGCGTTCAACGCGAAAGAACCGAAGATCTCCTTCTCGGTCGTCGAGAACAACGCGGTCGTGGCGATCGGCGACCCGAAGATGGTCGAGAACGTGATCGCGCACCTCAAGAACCCCGGCGCGTCCCTGCTCGACGACGCCGACTTGATGGACGCATTCGACGCGCTCCCCTCGGATGACGTCGTCGGGATCGGGTTCATCGACGTCGCCGACGTGCTCGAGAACAGCCTCCGCGGCGGGCAGCAAGCGTTCCGGGTCCAGGCGAGCCGGGAGCGGAACCGGGCGCGCCGCGCACGCCTCGAAGGGGCCGAGAAGATCATGGAGGAACTCCCCGACGTGAGCGACCTCCAGTACTTCGTCGCCACGAAGACGTACAGCACGCCCGATTCGTTCGTCGTGCGGATGCTTCTGCGCAAGAACCTCGACTCGTAGCGGAAAACCGAATCCATGACGCTCATGCTGGCATCGATCGCCCTGCTCGCGGCCACGGCCGTCGCCGCCGACGGCGACGCGCCGTTCCGTCTCACTGGCCCGCGCGTGTCGCTGGTCGACTGGAACACCCGCGGCCTTTCGGCCGGCGACCTCGACGGCGATGGTCGACTCGACCTCGCGCTGCTGAACAACGACAAGGCGCAGATCGATCTCCTGTACCAGCGCAACGCCCGCGAGATGGAGGAGGCGGCGCGACGGAAGGTGCCGGGATCGCGGTGGGACCCGATCCTGGAGGACGCACCATTCCTGAAGGAGTCGGTGACGACCGGCGACTTCATGTACGACCTGACGCTGGTCGACGTCGACGGCGACGGCCGGCTCGACCTGGTCTACGCGGGCAAGCGCGATCGGGTCGCCGCGCGCCTGCAGACGGCGCCGGGGTCGTGGGAGGAGGAATGGTCGTACGACCGCGAGGAACCGAACGCGAACGTCGGCACCCTGGTCGTGGCCGACGTCGACCGCGACGGGCGGAACGACCTCGTGGCGCTGACGAGCCGCGCCATCCTCATCTTCCGCTTCGACGGCAAGGCCGACGCGTTCCCCGTCCCCACCGAGTATCGGGTGAGCGAGGAGAACCCGCAGCGGCTGCGCGTCATCGACCTGAACGGCGACGACCGGGTCGACCTCGCGTACGTCGCCGAGAGCAGCGATCGCGCGCTGCGCGTGCGCTACCAGGACGAGGCGGGGGGGTTCGGCCCCGAGTTCGGCGTGCCGGTCGCGGTCGGCTCCTCCGCGTGGGACGTGCTGCGCTGCCCAGGCGCACCCGCCGAGCTCGTGACCGTGAAGCGGACGGGGACGGAGCTGCAGTTCACTCCGCTCGTCGGCCTGCCGGGCGCGCTCGCCGGCCGCCGGACGCTGTCGATTCGGACGTACCCCGTGCCGAAGTCGGGCGTCGACCCGTCGCTCTACGCGGTCCTCGACGCGGACGGCGACGGACGGTCCGACGTGGCCGTGGCCGACACGAACGGCGCGGCCGTCCACCTCTATCTGCAGGATGGGAGCGGCGAGTTCCGGCCGCCGCGCGAGTTCCCGTCGCTCCAGGGGATCTCCTCGATCGCGCCGATGACGCTCGCGGGCGAGGCGCGCGGCGCGTTGATCGTGTGCAGCGAGAAAGAGGGGATGGTCGGGATCTCGCGGATGAGCGAGCGGGGCCGGTTGGAGTTCCCCGAGAACGTCGCCGTCCCCGGCGAGCCGATGGTCGCCGCCGCGGCCGACCTCGACGGCGACGGCGCGTTCGAGCTCGTGGTCGCCACGAAGGACGGGCGGCGCTTCAACCTCGAGATCCTTCGCCGGGAGAACGACGGGTGGCGCGCCGGGACACCGGTGAAGCTCGGCTCCATCAAGCGCAGCCCGACGGCCCTCTTCGCGCGCGACCTCACCGGCGACGGCGCGCCCGACCTCGCGATGTTCATCCCGCGCGAGCCGGCACGGTTCTTCGTCCAGGAGAAGGGCGGCACGTTCGCCGAGATCGGCGAGAACGACTCGCTGCGCACCAGCCAGTTCGAGGGGGTGCTCCCCGACCGGTTCGGCGTCGGAGACTTCACCGGCGACGGCCGGACCGAGATGCTGGTGGCGGGCAAGGGCTTCGTCCGGGCCTATCGCGTGAAGTCGGACGGGACGCTCGAGATCGTCGACCAGGCGAACGCGCGCAGCAGCCTCGACCAGCTCCTCGGGCCGATCCTGTTCGACCTGAACGGCGACGGCCGAGACGAGCTCCTCGCGTACCTGGCCGAGGAAGGGCGGCTCCAGGTGATCGAGCGCGACGACGCCGGCCTGTACGCTTATCGCGACTCGATCGATCTCGCTCCGCTCGGCCTGATCGAGGTCGCGGTTCTCGACCTCGGGGGAGCGGCGGGCCGGCGGCTGATGTTCTTCGGCAAGGATCGCTTCTGGTCGATTCCGCCGACCCCCGTCGACGGCGACGCGTCCGGCGATCGATCGAGCTACCGCACGGACATCGAGAAGATGAAGTACTCGAGCTTCGTCCTCGGCGACCTGAACGGCGACGGGCTCGACGAGGTCGTCGCCGTCGACACTACCGAGTACGTGCTCGAGATCTTGAGCGGCGGCTGCGGCCGGGGGTGGAAGAGCAAGCTGTTCTTCACGATCTTCGAGAAGAACCGCTTCGTACGGGGCGTCGGCGGGAGCTCGCCGATCCAACCGCGGGAGATGCTGACCGGAGACTTCGACGGCGATCGGCGGAGCGATCTGGTTCTGCTCTGCCACGATCGCGTGCTTCTGTATCCTCAGCGGCCGACGCCGACCGGGGAGTGACACGCGCGGCCGACGGCGTGGTCGCGTCCCCCTCTCCGGCCTCGAAACGCGAACGGATCGACTCTTGAGCGAAAACCTCTTCGTGCGTCGCCGCACCGTGCTCGTCGGCGTCCTCGCTTTGGGCTTCCTGGGCGAGCACGCGTTTCGCGAGCTCCCGCGGCGGCTCGAGCCGGAGCCGAGCACGTCGTTCGCGCTGGTCGAGGCGTATCTCCCGGGCGTGGCGGCGGCCGAGCTCGAGAAGATCGTGACGGAGCGGATCGAGTCCGAGCTGCTCGGTCTCCCCGAGGTCGAGGGCTGTCGATCGGAGACGCGGGACGGGGCGGTCGCGGTCGTCGTCGATCGAGACGCGGGGACGGGCGGCGACTGGTCCGACGTGCGCGCGCGAGTGGATCGACTGCGCGAATCGATGGCGACGGAGATCGTGGGGCTGGACGGACCGAACCTTCGGGTCCCCGCTCCGGATCGCCCGGAGGCGATCGTCGCCGTCATCGCCGCGGACGGCGCGACGGGGCCGCCCGTCGTGGCCGCGACCGGGCTCGCCGAGCGTCTCGAGCGGACCGACGGCGTGCGCCGCGTCGATCTCATCGGACGACCCTCCGAGCGCATCGTCCTCGAGTACGACGACCGCGAGCTGGCGGGGACCGGGATGTCGCCGATGAAGCTCCGCGACTACCTCCGCGCGCAGAACGTCACCGCCGCGGGCGCGTACCTCGAGACAACCGAGCGGATCGCCCCGATCGGGACCGAGGCGCGCCTTCTGTCGTTCGAAGCGCTCGCCCACCTCGCGGTGCGTGATCCGGCGGACGGCGACCCGGTCTCCCTCACCCGGCTCTTCGACGTCCGGCGCGAGCCGTTCCGGCCGACCCGCGAGGAGGTCCGTGCGAACGGCCGGGCCGCCGTCGTCATCTCCGTCTACCGGGCCGAACGGTTCGACCAGGTCGCGTTCGCGCGCGGCGTGGAAGACGTCGTCTCGGCCGCGGGTGGAGACGACGGCGCCGCGGTCGAGGTGATCGTGTTCCAGCCGGCCGTGGTCGCGTCCGAGGTGGCGCGGTTTCGCTCGAACGTGACCCAGACGTTCGTGGTGATCCTGGTCCTCCTCGTGCTCGCGCTCGGGATTCGCGGCGGCCTCGCCGTCGCCGCGGTCGTCCCGTTGGTCGTCCTGACGTCGATCATCGTCCTCTACCACGGCGGCTTCGCGCTCGACGTCGTCCTCCTCTCGAGCCTGATCCTGGTGCTCGGGCTGCTGGTCGACAACCACGTCGTCGTCGCGGAGAGGATCCAGCGCCTGCGCGAGAGTGGTCTCACGCACGACGAGGCGGTCGCCCGCGCGACCCGCGACCTGTTCGGCCCCCTCCTCGCCGCGTCGGCGACGACGGTCTTCGGCTTCCTCCCGATCGTGCTCACGGACGATCCGATCGGCAGCTACGTCAGCGCGCTCTTCTGGATCGTGCTGGTCACGCTCTCCGTGTCGCTGGTCTTCTGCTTCCTGGTCACACCGGTGCTCGTGAAGCAACGCGACGTGCCGACGCGGGAACGACCCGGGCCGTCGGAGCGCCTCTACCGTCGCGCGCTCCACGTGCTGTTCCCGCTCTGGGCCCCGCTCACTGCCGTCGTCGTGCTGACCTGCTTCTTCGGCTTCCGCTTCCTCGAGTCGGCGGACCAGGTCTTCTTTCCCGCGTCGAGCCGACCGCTCTGGTCGCTCGAGATCGAGTACCCGGCCGGGACCGCGCTCGAGCGAACCAGCGGCGCGGCGCGACGCCTCGAGACGCTCCTGGACGAGCAGCACTTGGACGGCCGCGGGGCGGTGGCCGGACACGTCACCTTCCTCGGCCGCACCTGCCCGCCGTTCCAGGCCAGCGTGCCCATGCGTCGCTTCGCGCCTCACTACGCGCAGGTGCTCATCGAGGTCGACCCGGCGCGCGGCGAGCGTGCGCTCGAGCGACGGCTCCGGGCCTGGATCGAGGAGGAAGGCGCGAACGCGGAAGCCCGACTGAGGTTGCGCCCGATCCGGCTCGGCGGCGAGTTCGAGTGGCCGATCCAGGTCGAGATCGTCGGCCCCGACGAGCGCCTGCACGAGGCCGCGGCGGCTGCGGCGCTCGCGCTCGAGTCCCGCGACGCGATCCACGTCTCGACCGACTGGGGGACGCCGATCCGCAAGGTGAAGGTCGTGCCGAACCGCGAGGGCCTCGCCGGCCGCGACCTCACCGCGGCCGACCTGACCGCTGCGATGCACGCCGCTCTCTTCGGCATCCCGCTCTTCGACGTCGTCGAGCACGACGCTCGGGTCCCCGTCTTCCTGGCCGCCCGCGCGACGCGCGACGACGAGCTCGAGACTCTGCGAGACGCGTACGTCTACCCGCAGAAGGGCGACGCGGCCCTCCTCTACGAGGTCGCCTCCATCGTCGAGACCACCGCGCACCCCCTCCGCGCCCGCCGTGACGGCGTGCCCTGCATCACCGTCCGCGGCGAGACCCTGGACCCCGACCGCGCGCTCGCGGTGGAAGCGCGGATCGACCGCGACCTCGACGCCCTGCGCGCCACCTATCCCGACCATCGCATCACCGTCGCCGGGCTTTCGAGCGCCGCCCGCCGCGCGAACGACGCGATCCTCGACGAGGTACCGTGGGCGTTCCTCCTCGTCCTTCTCGCCCTCATCCTTCAATCGAAGTCGCTCGTCGAGACGTTCCTCATCCTGCTCACGATCCCGCTCTCGTTCACCGGCGTCGCGTACGGCCTCCGCGCGACCGGTGAGCCGTTCTCCTTCATGACGCTCGTCGGCATGACCGCGCTCGCCGGACTCGTCGTCAATAACGCCATCGTCCTTCTTTCGAGCATCCGCCGCCGCCTCGACCAGGACGGTGCCTACTCGCGCGACGCGGTGATCGAGACCGCGTCCCACCGCCTGCGCCCGATCGTCCTCACCACGCTGTGCGCCCTGACCAGCATGGTCGTCCTCTATCACTCCGGCGGGGCGATGTGGCGCCCCCTTGCCTCCGCCGTCATCAGCGGCCTGGTCTTCTCGACGCTCCTCGTCCTCTTCGTCCTTCCCGTCCTCTACGCCGCCTGCCTTCGCATCTCGATGAGACCCGGCCCGCCCGACCGGTCATGACCTGCGTCGGGCCGGGGCGCACAAAACGGGAAGTGGCTCTCTCGCGGGTCCTTGGGTCGCTACCGTGCCGCACATGGACCACCTCTACATCTTCCTTCACAACCCGAAGACCGGCGGCACCACGTTCAACGGGCACTGCGTGCGCGAGCTGGAGTTCCAGGAGGAGTTCATCCATCTCGGTCGCTTCGGCCGCAAGGACGACGAGGTCCGCGACCTTCCGCCCTTCGCGAAACGACCCCTCGATCAACGCTCCCGCGCCCGCGTCATCGGCGGCCACGCCGCGTACGTCGGCATCCACGAACTCGTCCCCGGCAAGGTGGCGCGCTACTTCACGTTCCTCCGCCGCCCGGCCGATCGTCTCGCCTCCGAGTACAACGGCTTCTCCACGCGGAAGAAGAACATCGGCCTCTACGCGTCGTTCGACGACTGGTACGCCGACCAGCCGCGCGATCCGATGACGCGCCGGTACAACCGCTTCGCGCGGCTCGAGCGCGAGCGGGCCGACCTCGGCGCCGCGAAGCAGCTCCTCGATTCGCTCTGGTTCGTCGGCGTCACCGAGTCGTTGGACGAAGACCTGCGCCACGTCTTCGCGGCGATCGGCATCAGCACCGAGTATCGGAACCTCAAGGTCTCCGGAGAGGCGAAGCCGGGCGACCTTCGAAGCATGGATCGCGAGATCCCACGAGTGTTCACCCTCGACGACGAGCGGCGCCGCGCGATCGACGAGGAGAACCCGCTCGACGTCGAGCTGTACCGGCACGCGCTCGCGCTCCATGACCGGGGGGCCCGCACCGGGCCGTGACCGCGCCGCGCCGCGCCGAAGTCGGACGTTGCCTCGGGCAGACGTTCGGACGACGATGCGCGTTCGGGAACGAGCCGCGGCCCAACGCCCAACGCCCCCGGCCCGTGAAGTGATCGGAAGCCGTCCGTTCGGCTCAAGTCGTACGTCCTGGGCACTCGAAGAGAAGGTCGGACGGCGGCGCCCGGCGGCGCCCGGCGGCGCTCTGCGGCGCTCTGCGACGCCCGGCAGCGCCGCCGTCTTGACCCTCGAAAGGAGCGAGTGATGGCGACGTTCGAGAACCGCAACGGAAACCGCGTCGGACCGGACGCGACGGCGAGCGTGGCGACCGCGGACGTGCCGGCCGGAGCGACGAGCACGCGGATCTACGTCGGCGGCACCTTCGACTGCTTCCACAGCGGCCACGTCAACCTGCTCCGGCGCGCCAAGGGGCTCGCCGACTTCGTGATCGTCGCCCTGAACAGCGACGCGTTCGCGGCGTCGTACAAGGGGAAGACCGTCATGACCGAGCTGGAGCGGTTCGACGTCGTGCGCGCGTGCCGCTACGTCGACCTCTGCTTCGTGATGGAGTCGCACGCGATGCAGCGCCACTACATGGAGCTGCTGCGCCCCGACTTCATCCTCCACGGCGACGACTGGAAGGGCGGGTCGCTCGTGCGCCAGCTCGGCGTGACGGAGGCGTTCATGGATGAGCACGGGATCGCGCTCGAGTACGTGCCGTACACGACCGGGATCTCGACCACCGAGATCAAGCGGCGCGTGGCGGCGCTCGCGGAGTAGAGCGTGTTCGCGCTGGTCTGTCGCTTCGATCCGGCCCGCCCGATCGTCATCGCCGCGGTCGAGAGCATCCGCCGGCATCATCGCGACGCCGAGATCGTGGTCGTCGACAGCGACTCGTCGGACAAGAGCTACTTCGAGCCGCTGCGCCGCCTCGACGTGCGGATCGAGGACGTCCAGAACCGCCACTACGAGGCGGGCGCGCTGTGGCACGTCTACGAGCGCTTCGAGCGGGACCACTACTTCTTCCTGCACGACACGATGCTGGTGACCGGCAACCTCGATCACCTCCGCCGGCACGAGCTCTCCGGCTTCATGTATTGGGACGACTGGAAGGGCTGTGGTCCCGAGCACGTCGAGGCGGGGCGTCGCCTGTTGAAGCAGTGCGACTACCCGTATCTCGACCGAGGTTTCCCCATGATCTTCGGCGGGATGCTGTTCTGCCGGCGGGAGGTCCTCGATCGCCTCCGGCAGCGACGGTTCCACCACGTGCTGCCCGGCAACAAAGTCGAGTCGTGTGCGATGGAACGGCTGTTCGGGATCGCCCTTCAGCACGAGGGACTGGGCGATCGCGTCCCGCGGACGTTCCTGTCGCACTGGGTGGGGTGCGAGGAGCAGGACGGGTTCAAGGTGACACGGACTCCTCTCATGACGAAGGTCTGGCTGGGGAGGAGCTGACGTCGGCCGGCTTCGGCCGCGCGCCCGCGCCGCCGGCCCACTTCGCGAGCATCGCGTCGAGCGCCTTGCGACGGATCGGCTTCGTCAGGTAATCGTCCATTCCCGCGCTCAGGCACTTCTGCGAGTCTCCCTCCATCGCGTGGGCAGTGAACGCGATGATCGGGATGGAGTTCCATTCCGGATGACGGCGGATCACGCGCGCCGCCTCGTACCCGTCCATCACGGGCATCTGGCAGTCCATGAGGACGATGTCGAACCGTTCCTTCTGCAGCCGCTCGATCGCCTCGCGACCGTTCTCGGCGGTCGCCACGGCGTGTCCGCCGAGCTCGAGCAGCCGTATGGCGAGCTTCCGGTTGACGACGTTGTCCTCGACGAGCAGCGTTCGCAGCGGCGCGTCGCTCGGAGACGGCGGCGAGGCCTCGGGGGACGGCTTCGACTCCGCGTCGCTCCACGCGTCCGAGCCGGCGACACGGGAGACGATGCGCGTCGACGCGAACACGCGCGGCATCGTTCCGACTTCGGCCGTCGGCTCGCCCCGGCGGCGATGGAACGAGGAGAGGAGGATCCGTCGATCCGCCTCGCGACCGTCGAGGCGGTGATCGCCCGCGTCGTCGACGTCGCAGACGACGACGTGACCAGCGAGGCGATCGTCCGTCGCGATCCGCGCGCCGTCCGCGATGAGCGCTTCTTCCACGATCAGGGCAAGGCGCGGATCCGTGACCCGGAGGGCGACCTGTCGCCCTTCCAGTCGGCGCCCGCGGGAGACCGCATCCGCCCGAAGGAGGAGTTCGACGCGGAAGTGAGCGCCTCCGCCCGCGAGGTTCCTTGCGCTCACGCTTCCGTTCATCATGGTGGCGAGCGCGCGGACGATCGAGAGGCCGAGCCCGGTTCCTCCGAACCGCCGCGTGAGCGACGTGTCGGCCTGCGTGAAGCGCTCGAAGATCTCGCCGATCTTGTCGATGGGGATCCCGATTCCCGTGTCCTCGACATCGATCGAGAGCCGGTGCCTCCCATCGCCGACGGCGGTCGACGTCACGTCGAACCCAACCGAGCCTTCCGGGGTGAACTTGACCGCGTTGCTGAGCAGGTTGACCATGATCTGGCGCACGCGTACCGGGTCTCCCCGGACCGTGGGCGGAACGTCGGGAGCGACGCGGACGTAGAGCGCCACTCCTTTCGACTCGGCGGCGGCGGCCACCGACCCGACCGCGCACTCGACCTCGTGCCTTACGTCGAACTCGGCGTCTTCCAGCGACAGCTTGCCCGCGTCGAGCTTGGAGAAGTCGAGCAGGTCGTTGATGAGCGTGAGGAGGCCGTTCGCCGACGAATGGATGAGCTCGGCGCATTCCCGCTGCTCCTGATTCATCCTCGTCTCCATCAGGATGTCGTTCATCCCGATGATCCCGTTCAACGGCGTTCGGATCTCGTGGCTCACGTTGGCGAGGAAGTCGTCCTTGGCACGATTCGCCAGCTCCGCGTGCTCGCGCGCTCGCTCCAGTTCCTCGGCTCGCTTCATCTCGGCCTTCGCGAGGGCGACGCTCAGCTCGAGCCGCCTCTCGTTGTCCTGCAGGCGGAGGGTCGGGCGAAGGTCCCGCACGACGACCACCACCTCGTCGATCCTGCCGTCGTTCCCCGCGAGCGGCGTCGATCCGAGCGTCACGGGAATCACCGCTCCGCCCTTCGCGATGCATCGCCCACGCGCTCCATCGTGCCCCGACGACGCGAGGATCGACCGTGCGCCCGGGAGCTCGATGACGGTGTCGATGCTGCGACCCACGAGCTCGGAGGCCTCGCCACCGATGAGCGCCATCGCGGCTCGATTCGACCACCGGACCAGACCGTCGCCCGAGACGAGGAAAATGGGACGACCGATCGCCTCGATGATGCGCGCGCCCCGCTCGCGTTCGACCGACAGAGCATGGTTCGCGCGTTCGACGTCGGTGCGGACCGACCGCAGCTCCGAGCTCGTGCGCTGCAGGCGCACGAAGATGAGCAGCACCAACGCGACGAGCAACGCGCTCACGCCGGGCAAGAGCGCGGGTCGATCATCCGCGTCGCGGAGGGCGAGCGCGACCGCGCCGGTCCCGACGGCGAGGCCGGGGCTTCCGGGTAGGCGCGAGTCCTTGACCGACGGCACGAACGCGAGGCCGACGACCAAGAGGACGAGCAGGCTCCCGAGGGAGGCGCGACGGCTCATCGGAGTGTTTCACTCGGCGGCGAGCCGAGGACGTCGCCGATCGCTCCCGCCGAGACGCAGGTCTCGGCGGGGGAGGCCCACCCGACGTATCGGATCCGTTTCTCGGTCCCCTTCATGGGCGAAAACTCGCAGTTCGACGGTACGGTCTACATCGGTGGGTCCAGGAACGAGACTTGAGGGGAAGTCCGCTCAAACGGACGGGGGGGGTGGGAAGAGGCGCCCCGTTCGGTCGCGCCACGCGAGGCGCAGACTGAAGAGCAAGACCTTGAGGAGTTTCTTCAGGGTCAGGTTGGATTCTCCAGCGACCCGATCGACGAAACGGATCGGCACCTCGACGATGCGAAACCCGCGCCGACTCGCTCGAATCAGCACCTCGGGCACGATCTCCGGCCCTTCCGCGACCATCGACGGCACATCGATCTCCTCCAGCACCTCGCGCCGGTAGACCCGGTAGCCGGAGTTGCAGTCGCGGACGCGAACGCGAAGCAATGCTCGATTCGTGAAGTTCGAGACCCGCGTGATCCAGGCCCGGTGGACGCCGCGACCGACGTCGGTTCCGCCCGCGACGAGGCGCGAGCCGATGACGAGGTCGGCGTGGGCGAGCGCCACGAGCAGACGAGGAAGATCTTCGGGCGAGTGGGAGAGGTCGGCGTCCATCTCGACGACGATGGTCGCGCCCATGTCGAGGGCCACGCGAAACGCGTGGCGGCCGGCGTTCCCGCGGCCGCGCTCGCGCGTGCGGTGGAGCAGGTGGACGCGAGGATTGGACGTCGAGATCGACTGGACGAGGCGCCAAGTGCCGTCGGGCGAGTCGTCGTCCGCGACGAGGACCTCGAGGGCGGGATCGACCCGGAGGAGCTCCGTGATCAACCGCTCGACGTTGGCGGCCTCGTTGTAGGTGGGAACCGTCGCGACGATCTTCCTCGGCGCGGGCGGCGGAACTGATTCCACGTCGTTCACGGGTTCACGGTTCCACGTGGTCTCCGACTCGAACGCGGCATGTTAGAGGCCCACGCGAGAATCGGCTCCTCCTAACTGACGGGGCTCATCGCGATCTCGGGATCATGGGGGGATCATGGGGGGGAGGGAAGCGCTCATTCCGGGGGGGGCTCATCCGGGGGGGCCATCGATCGGAGGTCGGCGCGGAGGCCGTCCTTGCTCCGTAACCGTGGTTCGTTAAAACGGGAACCAGCCTCGAGCCGCGTTCAGCCATGGAGTCAGTACCCAATGAAGCGCCCCTCTCTCGTCCCGATCGTCGCCCTCGGCCTGGTCGTCGCCACGTTCCGACTCGTCTACGCCCACTGCGAGATTCCATGCGGGATCTACGGGGACAAGACGCGTATCGATCTGCTCTACGAGGACGTCGCCACCATCGAGAAGTCGATGGCGCAGATCAACGAGCTGGCGGGAAAGACCGACGCGCAAAGCGTGAACCAGGTCGTGCGTTGGATCGCCAACAAGGACCTCCACGCGGACAAGATCCAGGAGACCGTCACCCAGTACTTCATGACCCAGCGCGTCAAGCCGCAGACGGGCGAAGAAGAGAGCGGCTACTTCGATCAGATCACCTCGCTCCACGCGATGCTGATCGCGGCGATGAAGTGCAAGCAGACGGTCGACGCGAAGCACGGCAAGGAGCTGCGCGGTCTCATCGATCGGTTCGCGGCCTCGTACTTCGACGAGGAGGACCTGAATCACATCCGAGAGCACCACGGCAAGCACGACGAGAAGTAGGCGCGTGTCGCGCACGCTGCGAGCATTCGCGGCAGGGGTGTCCGCGGATCTCGGTCGGTGCGCGCCGCGGCTCCGCGCCGTCTGAACGGCCCCGCGCGTTCGCACGTTGAACGCCGCGCCCGCCCCGATTCCGTCGTCTCCCTCGGTTCCGGGAACCCGACCGACCAGGCGAGCGTAACCTCCGTCATTCGGCATCGAGGCTCTCGCACGAGGCGACCCCGACGCGAGTCCTCTCCTTCGGAGAACGGAAGATGACGGCTGCCCGGATGGTTCTGATCGGACTCGTTTGCGTGGGACTCGGCGCGTGCACGGTGATGGACGTGCGCGACGACTCGCGGCACGTCGGCGTTCGATCCGACGGAATGGTCGACGGCTTCGCGACCGTCGGCTGGGCGGAAGACCCATCGTTCTTTCGCGTCGAGGTCCTCGACGGGCGAAGCGACGGCGCCCTGGCCCTCGTCGACCTCTGGTACCTCGCTCGCGTCGAGGTTGGCGCGGCGGGAGCATCGGTCGGAGTCGGGCCGTTCGACGCCGGCATCGGGACCTTGTTCTACGACCCGGTGTCGCCGGCCGTGCCTTCCGCCTGGGCGGACGAGAACGACGATTGGTGCGAGCACGACGACGACGCGCCGGCCGGCGTCGAGGGGAACGACGAGGGCGACGGCTGACGCGCGGCGTCCCGACCATGGTTCACGGCGAGACGACGCCGCCGGCCGGCCGCGTCCAGCCGGCGGCGGCGTAGAGCTGGAATCCGTACCCGTATCCGGTCAATGCCGGCGCGTTGGGCACCATCGCGCCAACGTTGCCCGGCGCCGGCACGCCGGCGACGAAGAGGAGAGGCGGCGCGAGGAAGAGCGGAGTTCCAGTGGCCGGCGGGGGGACGAAGCCGTTCGCGAGGAAGAGCAGCGCGATCGGTCCTTGGGGGTTCCACTGGAGCGTGAGCGTCTGCCCGAGGACGGCGGGTCCGGAGACGCTCAGGTTATTCGTGAGAGTCGTTTCGTTCGCGACGATCTTCGCGGTTCCGGCTGGACCCTGGCAGCAGAACGCGGTCCCGAGCTCGTCGTGCCAACTCGAGCCGACGCCCGCCGAGAAGGTGCTGTTCGAGTGCACGAGCCGCTGGCAGACGACGCCGTGGCCGCCGGCTCCGCCCGGGCACGTCGGGGGACAGGTGTTCGCCCCGCTGCTGTCGTAGCGGCAGTACGCGCCGTTGCCGCCCGCGACCGTCGAGTCGAGGACGACCACGGTGCCGGACGCGCGGATCGCAGTGCCCGCGTCCTCGGCTTGCGTAACCGCGGAGTTGTCCGCGTTCGCCGCGTGGGCTCCCTGGACGGTGCACCGCTCGATCCAGACCAACGGGACGGTGACGTCGATCGCGTCGGCGCCGGGGAAGACGACGTTGTACGCGAACGCCCACGGTGCGCCCTCGACGATGGAGTCGAAGACCTCGAGCTGGTCGAATCCGCCGCCGGCGATGCTCGGCTCGGAGGCGGAGAAGAAGCCGCCGTACACGGTGCCGCCGATCAAGAGGTCGACGAGCCGGACCGTCCCGGCGCCGGGCCCGACGAGGCGGATCGCCGCCTCCGCCAGGGCCGGGTTCGACCCGCCGGGGGTGATGTACGGCGGCGGGTCGCCGATGAGCGTCAACGGCTTGTCGATGACGATCGCCTCGTACTGCCCCCCGTGGATCAGGATCGTCGTTCCCGGCGCGACCAGATCGATCGCGGTCTGCAGGTCCGCGTGGTCGCCAGGCACCTCGACAAGCTGGGCCGACGCATCGTCGGCCAGGGAAACGGCAAGAAGAAGGGCGAGCGGTGCGGTTCGAGTCATGGTGGTTCCGTTCGGTCGTCGTGAGGCGGCGCTATTGGAAGCGAAGAATCCGGCCGGCGGGTGCAAGATTGGAGACTTCACGCGGCGGCGCTCGCGCTCTCAGTGGAAGTCGCGGCTGCCCGTCGTCGGCGGGCGAATCTCGAGCGGCGGGACCCAGAGCCGGTCGGCGACCACGTGGACGACGTCGTGCTCGACCTGCAGGCGGCCGCTGACGCCGAGGAACGGCGACGTCTTGGCGATCAGCTCGAAACGCTCGAACACCGGCGGCCAGAGCACGAGGTTGACGAAGCCGGTCTCGTCCTCCAGCGTCATGAAGACGACGCCCTTCGCGGTGCCCGGCCGCTGGCGGCAGATGACGACGCCGGCGTAGTCGACGCGCTGTCCGCTCCGCCCCTTCGAGACCTCCTCCGCGCTCGGCAGCCCTCGCTCGCGGAGGAGGGGGCGGAGCGCCGACAGCGGATGACCGCGCGGACTGTGGGCGGCGGTGCGGTAGTCCCAGGTGATCGTCTCGAGCGGATGGAGCGCGGGGAAGCGCGGCGGCTCCTCTTGGCGCGGGAGGTGGAGCGGCCGGCGCCGCGCGTCCGAGATCCCCTGCACCTCCCAGAACGCGGCGCGGCGGCCATGGCCGAACCCCTCGAGCGCGCCGGCCTCGGCGAGCGTCGCGAGGATGCCGTCGTCGAGGCCGGTGCGGTACGCGAACTCCTCGATCGTCGCCGGGGGGGACGCGGCGTCGCGCGCCGCTTCGATCTTCTCCCCGTCGGCGGCGCGGATCCCCTTCACGAAGCGAAGGCCGACGCGGACGCGGAAGCCGTCGCCGGCTGGCTCGAGCGTGCAGTCCCACGCGCTCTTCAAGACGTCGATCGGCGCGACCTCGATGCCATGGCGCTTCGCGTCCTCGATGAGCGTGGCGATCGAATAGAACCCCATCGGCTGCGCGTTCAGAAGCGAGCAGGTGAACTCGGCGGGATAGTGGCATCTCAACCACGCGGTGGCGTAGGCGATCAGCGCGAAGCTCGCCGCGTGGCTCTCGGGGAAGCCGTACTCGCCGAAACCACGGATCTGCTCGAAGATGCGCTCGGCGAACTCGCGCGCGATCCCCTTCGTCTGCATGCGCGAGACGAGACGGTGGTAATGCTTCTCGATCCTCCCCGACTTGCTCCACGCCGCCATGTCGCGCCGGAGCTGGTCCGCTTCTCCCGGCGTGTAGTCGGCCGCGACCACCGCGAGCTTCATGACCTGCTCCTGGAAGAGCGGCACGCCGAGCGTCTTCTTCAGGATCGGCTCGAGGCATGGATGAGGATAGGTGATCGGCTCCTCGCCGTGCCGGCGGCGTAGGTACGGGTGGACCATCCCGCCTGAGATCGGCCCTGGGCGGACGATGCTCACCTCGATCACGAGGTCGTAGAACGTCTGGGGTCGAAGCCGCGGGAGCATCGACATCTGCGCGCGGCTCTCGATCTGGAACACGCCCACCGTGTCGCCGCGGCTGATCATCTGGAAGGTCGCCGGGTCCTCGGCCGGAATCGTCGCCATGGAGAGACGCACGCCTCGATAGCGCTCGAGCAGGCGGAACGCGAGGTCGAGCTGGGTGAGCGCGCCGAGGCCGAGCAGGTCGACCTTGAAGAGGTTCAGGTTCTCGAGGTCGTCCTTGTTCCATTGGATGACGGTGCGCCCCGGCATCGTCGCGTTCTCGATCGGCACGAAGTCGGAGACCGGCTCGTGCCCGAGGAGGAAACCACCCGGGTGGATCGAGAGGTGGCGCGGGAAGTCGAGGAGCTCGTTCGTGAGCTCGAGGAGGCGCTGGTGGATCGGCGTCTCGGGAGCGAGGCCGGCCTGGGCGAGCACGACCGGCGAGACGTCGCCGTGGTGGGGGAGGAGCTTGGCGAGCCGGTCGAGCAACGTCTCCGGCAGACCGAGTGCCTTGCCGACGTCGCGGACGGCCGAGCGCGGGCGGTAGCGGACGACGTTGGCGACCATCGCCGCGTGCGTGCGGCCGTACTTCGCGTAGACGAACTGGATCACCTCCTCGCGCCTCTCGTGCTCGATGTCGAGGTCGATGTCGGGCGGCTCGTTCCGCTCGCGGGAGAGGAACCGCTCGAACAGGAGATCCATCCGGACGGGGTCGACGGCGGTGACGCGCAGGCAGTAGCAGACGGCCGAGTTCGCGGCCGAGCCGCGGCCCTGGCAGAGGATGTCGTGCTCGCGGCAGAACTCGACGATCTCCCACATCGTCAGGAAGTAGCCGCAGTAGTCGAGCTCCTCGATCAGCTCGAGCTCCTTCTCGAGCTGCGCGGCGACGGCGGGTGGGATGGTCCCGTCGTAGCGCTTCCTCGCGCCTTCGAACGTGAGCGTCCGGAGCCATTCGGCCGAGGTCGAACCGTCCGGTAGCTGCTCGGAGGGGTAGCGGTAGCGCAGCTCGTCGAGCGAGAAGGAACAGCGCTCCGCGACCTCGAGCGTGCGTCCGACCGCGTGCGGGTCCTCGGCGAACAGTGCGGCGAACGAGACCGGGGGGCGGAGCGCGTGCTCGGCGTTCGGGCGCGTCCTCCGGCCGATCTCGGCGAGCGGCAGCCGGTGGCGGATGCACGTCAGGACGTCCTGGAGGCGGCGGCGCGTGGAATGGTGGTACAGCGTCTCGACGGCCGCGACGACCGGGAGCTCGTATCGCGCCGCCCTCTGCCGTAGACGCTTCTCGTCCTCGATCTCCTCGGCCGTGCGGTGGCGAGCGACGAGCGCGTACAGTCGATCACCGAACGCGTCCTTCAGATCGCTCGCGACGCGAGCTGGCTCGACGGGATGGAGGAGCAGGCTCTCGCGTCCGCCCCAGAGCGCGATCAATCCCCTCGCGTGCGCGGTCACCTCCGACCACGACACCTTCGACTCTCCCTTCGGCGATCGCCTTCGGCCGCTCGTGATCAGCCGGCAGAGGCTCGCGTAGCCGTCGCGATCCTGCGCGAGCAGGAGCAAGCTCGTCCCGTCGTCGACGGTGACCTGCGACCCGACGATCAGCTTCATCCCAAGCTCCCGCGCCTTCACGTGCGCATGGACGACGCCGTACACTCCGTCGCGATCGGTCAGGGCGATCGCATGGAGGCCGAAGGCATGCGCGGCCTCGATCAGCTCGTCGGGATGGCTCGCTCCCTCGAGGAACGAGAAGTGGCTCTTGGAGAGGAGAGGGACGTATCGGAAATCGCCCACCTCACTCCACCTCTCCTTGCAGAAACCACCGCCGCCGCGGCCGGTCGAAGTAGACCCAGAGCAGGGCTCCGCGCGTGGTGACGGCGTAGTGGTACTCGCGGTGCACCTCGGCCGCTCCCCACCAGCCGCCGGAGATCACGTACGGGCCGACGCACTTCAGGACCGCGCCGTGCTCGACGTCGTGGATCACCCATCCGTCGTCTCGCTCGTGCCGGCGCCGGGGCGAGAGGGGAAGTACGCTCTGACGGATCCGACGCATCAACGGCCGCGACAGCACGAGGCGGCCCGACGGGAGGGCGAGCCGGTGGAGCGGCTTCCAGAAGAATCCCGCCTCGGGCAGGTGCGCGTCCTTCAGGTGAGCGGTCAAGACCGACGGCTCTCCGAACCGAGCCCGGAGCCGTGCGATCGCGCGCTCGGCCGCGACGAGGTCTCGGCGGGGGTTCTCGAGGAAGAGCCGGAGCTGCTCGCGGCTCGCCTTTTCTCCCCGCGCCACGAGCACGATCTCCTCGACGCCGCCGCTCCCGCTCCCGTTCCCGCTCCCCCTCCATGGGATCGTCTCGAGCCGGAGTATGATCAGGTTCAAGAGCAGCGCGACGTCGAGCGTGGGAAACGCCGGCTTCAGCGTCTCGGCGCGCGGCTCGCTCCGTTCGAAGCCGAAGCGCATCACGAGATCGGCAAGCGCGAGCCCGCGGCCGGCGAGCCGTGCGAGGAGGTCGGGGAGCGAACGTTTGATCGCAAAGAGCAGCGTGGTGACATTCGTCACCACGAAGTCGAAGCGGATGGTCTCTTCGATCGGTTCGAGGAGAGGCGCGGGCTGGAGCGGCTCCGATTCTCGTCCCGCGGCGAGACGATGGAGGCGGTACGCGTCGTTTCCGAAGCGGTCGCGGACGCCGGCCGCGGGCAGCTTCAGGAAGTCGCCGATCGTCTCGACGCCGAGCTTGGTCAACGCATCGATCAGCTTCGGCGCGACGTCGAGCCGGCCGAGGTGGACGCGACGGACGAATTCGGCCTCATCGCGCTCGTTCTCGAACACGAGCGGCTCGGGCCGGTCCCGCGCGGCGACGTACGTTTGGAAACGAGCGAACCCGACGACGACCGCGGCGGCCAGGCGCTCGCTTCGCAGGCGAGCGTGGATGCGTCTCGCCCAGGCGAGCAGCGACGGCTCGATCCGCTCGAGCCCGGCCGCGTCGAGCCAGAACACGCCCTCGTGCTCCCGCGACGCCTCGACCTCGGGCGAGAAATCGGAAAGCCACCGTTGGATCTCCTCGGTACCCGCTTCGATCTCGCTCGGCGCGACGACCTCGGCGCGTAGCTCGCGGGCGATCGAGAGCCCCGCCGTGTAGCGCAGCCCCGGTCGGATGCGCTGTCGCCAAGCGATCTCGTTCACCCAGAGGAGGACTCCCTGCGGACTGTCCCGGTCCACGACGGCGGCGGGATGGCGGGCCCAGTCGGCGTGTCGCCTCAAGAGGAGTTGGAGGGGGAACGCGCGGACGTCAACACAGGCCAGGCGGTCCATGGTGCTCTTCCTCGTGCGACCAGCTCGGCCCACGCCGTTTGTCCTTCGAGACCCGGAGCTCGCAGTGGAAGCGGCCGTCCTCGGTCACGCGGCGTCGCGCTTCGGTGCGCAGCGAGACGAGGGAGCTGAGCGACGGCGCGCGTGCCTCCTTCACGGTCAAGCAGAGGACGACGGAGTCGTGCCTCTTCGCCAGCCCGACCAGGCGTGACTGCAGCGGCATCGGGAGCTCGGCCCGCGCTCCGAGGTCGAGCACGACGAGGCCGAACGCGCCGGATCGCAGCAGGTGATCGGCGGCGCGCGCCGCGTCGGCCGCGCTCGGCACGAAGACGACGGGGAGAGACGCGAGGTCGACGCCGCTCGCGAAGGCGTCGGGGGGAAAGAACGTACTGTCGCGGCAGGTGATCCAGGCGACGGGCTCGCGTTCGACCTGAGCGTCGAGGATCAGGCTGAAGGTGAGCGTCAGGCTCGCCGCGCCCGAGATCTCGACGAGGCGCCCGAGAAGCTCGCCGCGGCACCAGCGCGGAGGAAGCACCGGCCGCGAAGGAAGCGGCGAAGCCGCCGCGGCCGCGGACGACGTGGACGACCGAGAGAGCGGCGAACGCGTCATGGCTCGCTCCGATCTTCGCGCGGAAAGGGATCGGTGATGAGCGGCATCTCCTCGAGGTAGCGACGCACTTCGATCACTTTTCCGAGGAGATGGAGCTCATCGGGCGGCGGGACGATCACCGCGAAGTCGGGGTTCGCCGGATGCAGCTCGACGCGTCCTTCGTTTCTTGGCGCACGGCCCTCCTGATGCGTCGGGGCTGGTCGGCGGCGGAACGTCTTCACCGTCGCCTCGTCACCGACGATCGCCACCACGACGTCGCCGTCGTCGGCCGACGACTGACGCCGTACGAAGACCACGTCCCCATCGAGGATGCCGGCGCCGGTCATGCTGTCGCCGCGAACGCGGAGCGCGAACCGTTGCTCGTCCCGAGAGGAGGACGACCGGAACGAGATCGAGAGATAACCTTCCGGTTCCTCGAGCGCCGTGGTGAGCGAACCGGCCTGGACGCGTCCCAGAAGGGGGACGAGGACCGCGGGCGCGGCGTTGTCGTCGTCCGGCAGCCGATACCCGCGGGCGCGTCCAGGAGCCTTGGCGAGGAGCCCGTCGGTCACGAGCGCCTCCAGATGCTCACGGGCGCTCTGGACCGCCTTGAAATGGAACGCGGCCTGAACCTCGCGAACCGTCGGAGGGTCGCCTCGCAGGAGTCGCTTGCGCACGAACTCGTAGACGCGGCGTCGGGTGCGTCCGGGTGGCTGGGATGGCTTCAAGCGATCGTCTCCAATCCGAAGACGAGTGAACCAGACGAATGTCTGTCTGTCAATGGTTCCGGCCGGAGGGTTCCGGCCGGGGAACATCTCGAATCAGGAGGAACCATCTGCGTTCGAGACGGCCGGGCAAGATTTCCTCCGTACGGTATTCCGAAACGGCCTGCCCATGGCCGTTTCGCCAGGTACAACCGAATCCACGACCGAATCCAGGGGTTGGCACCGCACGTGCTCTTCCGCTGTCGCGAGCACGTCCTGACGGCGGAACCGTGATTCATGAGCGAATTGACGCAGATCCTCGAACGAGCCGGCGACGGAGACCGCAACGCGAACGAGTCTCTGGCCCGGATCGTCTACGAGGAGCTTCGCGAGATGGCGCGTCGCGAGATGCGAGTCGAACGAGGCAACCATACGCTGCAGCCGACCGCGCTGGTCCACGAGGCGTACCTTCGTCTCCTGGGTGGCGAGGGGGCGACGTTCGAGAACCGCGCGCACTTCTTCTCCGCCGCGGCCGCGGCGATCCGACGTGTTCTGGTCGAGCACGCGCGAAAGCGCTCCCGACAGAAGCGGGGCGGCGACCTGGTGCGCGTCGAGATCGACTCCGCGACAGCGGTGACTCCGGTGCGGGACGACCGGTTGATCCAGCTCGACGAGGCTCTGGAGCGGCTCGCGGAGGTCGATCCCGAGAAGGCGCGGCTCGTCGAGCTCCGGTTCTTTGCGGGGATGACCGTCGAGGAGGTCGCGCGGATGCGATCCGTCTCCGAGAGCACCATCGCTCGCGAATGGCGGGCGGCGCGGGCGTGGCTCCAGGGGCAACTCGACGAGGGGAGCTCCGATGCCGACTAGGAGTCGGTGGCAGCAGGTGGAAGAGCTGTTCCACGCCGCGCTCGAACGTCCGATCCCGGAGCGTGGAGCGTTTCTCGACGCGGCCTGCGAGGGCGACGAGACGCTCCGGGCCGAGGTCGAGGAGTGGATCGAGAACGACGCGAAGGCGGTCGATCTCGTCGACCGATTCAGCCCGTTCGGCACGGGTTCGGGCGGTGACTCCGCCGGGGGCGATGATCCGTTGGTCGGTCGCTCGGTCGGCCGCTACCGCCTCGTCGCGAAGGTCGCGGCGGGGGGGATGGGCGTCGTCTACCGCGGCGTTCGCGACGACGACCTGTTCGAGCACGACGTCGCGATCAAGCTCATCCGCGCCGAGGCGGCCACCGATGAGATGCGCCGGCGGTTCGACTTCGAGCGACGGACGCTGGCGTCGCTCACGCACCCGAACATCGCGCGTCTGTACGACGGAGGGACGACCGGCGAGGGAACGCCGTACCTCGTCATGGAATTCATCCATGGAGTCCCGATCGATCGTTATTGCGACGAGCAACAGCTCTCGATCCCGGAGCGGCTCCGCCTCTTCGTCTCGGTCTGCCGGGCCGTCCACTTCGCCCACCAGAACCTGATCGTCCACCGCGACCTGAAGCCGGGGAACGTCCTCGTCGACGAGCAGGGCGTCCCCAAGCTCGTGGACTTCGGCATCGCGCGGCTGCTCTCGGACTCGGACGAGGCGTTCGAGCCGACGTTGACGCAAGGCCGGATCCTCACCCCCGAGTACGCGAGCCCGGAGCAGCTCCGCGGGCAGCCGGTCACGACCTCCAGCGACGTCTATTCGCTCGGCATCGTTCTCTATGGCCTTCTCACCGGCCGGAAGCCGTACCGGTGCAAGAGTCGCAGCCCGGCCGAATGGGAGCGGGTCGTCACGGAGCAGGAGCCGGTGCGACCAAGCACCGCCGTCCTCGAAGCGCCCTCGGCCGACGGCACGGAACATCCGACCGCCGAACAGTTCGCCGCGCGGTTCCAGTCGACCACGACGCGCTTGCGCCGCACGCTGCGCGGCGACCTCGATCGGATCGTCCTCATGGCGCTGCGCAAGGAGCCGGAGCGCCGCTATGCGTCCGTGCAGCAGTTCGCCGACGACATCGAGCGCTACCTCTCCGGTCACGGCGTCATCGCGCGCGAAGCGACCGTCTTCTACCGCACGCGGACGTTCGTGCGGCGCAACCGCCTGGCGGTGAGCGCCGCGTCGCTCGTCATGGTCGCGTTCGCCGGAGGATTCGTGTCGACGTTCCAGGCGGAACGACGGGCGACTCGCGAGGCCGCCCACGCCCGCGTCGAGGCCCAGTCGTTCCAGGACGTGGCGAACTTCCTCATCAGCACGTTCCTGACGTCCACGCGCCTCGGGAACCGCATCGATCGGGAAGCCGCGCACGACGCCATCCTGCGGCAGGCGGAGGCAATCCGCCGGCAGCACCGGGACGAGAACCACCTGCGGGCGAACCTCCTCGACGCCCTGGGCACCGTCTGCGTCAAGCTCGAGCTGTTCGACAGCGCGGGGGCACTGATCCAGGAAGCGATGGAGATCCGCAGGAACGAGTTCGGCGAGCGAAGCCTCGAGATGGCGTTGAGCCTGGGGAGCTGGGGCACGCTGTCGTACGAGCAGGGGCGCTTCGACGACGCGGTCGACGCGCTCCGGCGGGCGTTGGATCTTCATCGCACTTGCCCGCCCGGCGTGCATACCGACGTCGCGACGGCCGCCAACGACCTTGCCTGCGCGCTGCGCCTCGGAGGCTGGCCGAGGGAGGCGGAGCCGCTCCACCGCGAAGCGTTGGCGTTGCGAATGCGGACGTACGGTCCGCGCTCGTTGGAGGTCGCCGAGAGCCTGAACAACCTGGCCGGCGTGTACCTCGGCGACGAGGACTTCGAGACGGCCGACGAGCTCCTGACGACCGCGTTCGAGATCCGGCGGGCGATCCTCGGGACGGAGCAGATCTTGACGCTGCAGACGCTCTCGAACCTCTCGATCACCGCGTTCAGGCTCGGCCGAAGCCAGCAGTCGCACGACCTCCTGCGCGAGGCGGCGGATGGATTTCGCGCGCTCCGAGCCGAAGGTCGCGAGGGGCTCGGGCGAACGCTCGGCAACCTCGCCACCCTCGAGCTGCAGCTCGGCGATCTCGACGGTGCGGAAAGGGCGCTGACGGAGGCCCTCCAGATCCAGGTCGACCGGCTCGGCCCCGATCACGCTGACGTCGCGACGCTCCACGTGAGGATCGCGGACCTCCATTGGCGGCGGAATCGGAACGACCTCGCGCAGGAGGCGTGGAACGAGGTCCTGAGGATTCGGCGGGCCGTGTTTCCGGAGCGGCACCCGAAGCTCGCCGAGACGTACGCCGACTACGGCGGCTTCCTCCACGACACCGGTCGCTTCGACGAGGCCGAGCCGACGTTCCGCGAAGCGCTGTCGATCCGCCGCGAGGCACTCGATCCCGATCATCCGGCGATCGGCGAGTCGCTCGGCGCCCTCGGCATCTGTCTCGCGCGCATGGGTCGTCTCGACGAAGCCGAGGCGCTGCTCCGCGAGTGCATGGATCGATTCGAGCGGGCGCCCGGCAGCGATTCGCTCGGCGCGGCCCGCCATCGAGAGGAGCTCCAGAAGGTCATCGACGAGCTTCGGACGGACGGAGCGAGCGAGCAGCCTTAGACGATTTCGTTTCGGGAGGTCGCATTGGACAAGGGTGTGGCGACGTTCTTGTCGACGTTCCTGCTGATCTTCGTGGCGGAGCTCGGCGACAAGACGCAGATCGCTTTGATGGCGCAGGTCGCGGCCGGCCGTTCACCGTGGGCAGTCGGGCTCGGCGGGGCGACCGCGCTCCTCGTCTCGACCGCCCTCGGCGTCGCCGCGGGAGTCCTTCTGTCGCGTTGGTTGAGTCCGACGTTGCTTCACTACGTATCCGCCGTGATCTTCCTCCTGTTCGGCGTGGTCCTTCTCGTCCGCGGCCCCGCCGGCGCGGCGTAGCGCCGATTCCGTCGCCTACGGGCTGAACTTCATGGCCAACCCGTTGGACAGGTTGTAGTCGCGCACGACGCCGAACGTGGTGTACTCGTTGGCGTACTGCGCGAACGCCTTCACGCCGCCGGGCGGAATCGGCGGGACGGGGGTCGTGAGCTGCGTCACGCCCGGCGGCAGGAACACGATGAGGACCGGGTTCGTGAGGAGCGAGCAGTTCGGTCCAGGCGCAGGGATCTTCGCCTCCGTCGGACCGATGAAAAGAAGGCGCGCGGTCAAGAACGTGTTGCAGCAGCCCGGCATGCCGGTGAAGAAGGCCGTGATCGTGCAGGCGCCCTGGTCGAGCTTGGCGTCGAATTTCGGCACGTCGAAGGAGACGGCGCACCCCTGTCCGTACGCGGCGAACCCGCCGCTGGGGCACTGGGCGGCCGCGGCGGCGGAGAGGACCGAGGCGGCGGCCAAGACGAGAAGAGTCGATCGCATCGAGGTTTCCTCCGTTGGAAGAGTCCGTACGGATGCCGATGCTACTCGATCGCGAACCGCGGGGAGGTCGGTGCAGGACGCCGAGACGGAAGGCGGACGTCAGTTCACCGTTGGATCGCGCGGGATGCGGCGCGGGTCGAGCTCGGGGAACATCGACTCGATGCCGATCTGGCTCACGATGTGGCGCCAAAGCCCGGCGTCGCTGCCGAAGACCTCCTCGTGCGTCGCGGGTCGGGTGTGCCACGAGCCGGTCTCGATCTCTCCCTCGAGCTGACCGGGAGCCCAGCCCGCGTGACCCACGAACACCCGCAGAAGCCCCGACGCGCGCGAGATCAACCGCTCCGCGTGCTCCTTCTCCACGGTGAAGAAGATCCCGGAGCCGACCTCGACCTGCGACGCGTTCGGATCGGAATGCAGGAGCATGAGCGGCCCGTCGCACGGACCGCCGTGGTAGAGGAACTCCTCGCGCGAGCAGGGATGATCGCTCACCTGGCGCCAGGCGTCGTCGAGCGTCGTTTCGGTGGGCCGGTTCAGCACGAGACCCAACGCACCGTCGGCGTCGTGCCTCACCATCAACACGATCGTCTTCGCGAAGTTCGGATCGTCGTCGAGGTCGATGCTTGCGACCAAGAAGTGACCGGACAGGGATTCCATGGCGGACGCGCCCGTGGTGGAGGATGGACGACCTCCATCATCCACGGGCGGCGTGCCATTGGGAAGGGTCGAGTCGACCCCCCCCTCGTCGCCGGATCACGGCATCACTCGATCGTGAGCACCGGGTCGCCGAACGGCGAGGTCGGAGTCAGGTCGACCTGGTAGCTCGCGCCCGACTTGCCCGGCACGCGAACCTGATACAGCCCGGTCTGCGCGAGCGGGAGTCCGGACACGAGGAACTTCTCACCCGAGCCGGACGCGAACGACGTCGGGTCGATCAGCCCGCCGTCCGGACCGATGATCTCGATCACGGCGGGGGCGGCGGCGCCGCCCTTCGGCGTGACCGTCAAGCCGAGCGTCGTGTCCGCCACCGCGAGGAGCTTCACGACCGCGAAGCCGGATCCCTTCACCTTGGCTTTCTTCGAGCTTGCCTTTGCGCTCTTCGGCATCTTGTGACTGGTATCGAACCGGTAGTGGCCGACGCCCTCGCCCACGCCGAAGACGTGCAGCTCGTAACGCCCGCTCTTCTTGACCTTGAACTGGAGCTTCTTCGCCTTCTTCGCTTTCTTCGTGGTCGACGGCGGGCTGCCCTTCCACTTCTTCACCACCTTGCCGTGCTCGTCGCGGACCTCGACCCTGAACTTCGGCAGCGCCGAAGCGGCCAGCGCGGGCTCCACCATGGCCACGGTCAGTTTGATCTTCTCGCCCTTCACCGCCTCGAACGCCGCGCGATCCTCGTCCGCCGTCGTATCGATCTCGCCGACGAGGACCTGACCCGGATGGAACCGCAACGGCCCATTCACGTTGAGCGTGATCGTCTCCGACAGGAACTCGACGCCGGTGAACGACCCGGCCGTCGCGTCCGCCGATCCGACCGAGCCGCCCGGCGCGAGGGTGATCACGCCGAAGTGGACCGGCAGGTCATAGAACATCGCGTCGTTCGGAATCATGAAACCGGCCGCGGCGTGTCCGGTCGGATCGAGCGTGCCCATGATCTGGGTGAACCCCGACGACTCGGGCGCCTCGAGCGCGGAGAGCATGAGCGCGTCCGCGGCCAGGTGGAGGCTGCGGCCGCCGTTGACGGCGATCGGACCGTCCGTGCCGAGCGACGGCAGCACGACGTAGAGCGCGTTCGACATCCCCGGGGCGAGCACGTCGAGCGTGATCGTGTTGGTCAGCGACGGCGTTCCCTCGAACTCGAGCGACGGGGCGCGGAAGAGGCGCCCGTAGGAGTCGCCGTTCACGCTGCTGTGCCAGATCGTGAAGACGCGCTCGCCGCTCTGCGAGAGGACCGACTTCGCGTAGGTCTGGTCGCCGCCCGTGGTCTCGTGGGCCCGGATCTCGTTCGACAGCGGGTTGCCGGCGCGATCGAAGCGACGGATGAACACGTCGTAGTCGCCGGAGTGGTTGCTCTCCCACGTCACGACGAAGTTGCCGACGTAGTCCACGTCGACGTGCGGATCGCGCTGAGTGCCGGCCGTGCTTTGCGACACGACGAACTCGTTCGTCTTCGGGTTCCCGTTCTTGTCGAACAGCCGCGCGAGGACGCCGAAGCCGTCGCCATCGATCCCCTCCTCGTCGTGCCAGACGACGACGAAGTCGCCGTCCGCGTCCATCGCGACGATCGGATCGCGCTGCATCCCGGCCGTCGTCTGGCTGACGATGAACTGCGGTCCGAGCGGCGCCCCGTTCTGATCGAAGAGGCGCGCGACGATGTCACGCGGCTGCGCGGTGACGGCGCCGCTCGCGTCCTCGAACGCGCAGACCACGCGGCCGTCGCGGCTCGCGGAGACCGATGGGTTGAGCTGGGTGGAGCTGTTGGGCTCGTTCAACAGGAACTCGCCGGTGATCGGCGCGCCGAACCGGTCGAAGATGCGGCCGATGCAGCCGACCGATCCATCCGTCCCCGCGTCGGCCCACGCGACGAAGACGCGGCTGTTCGGCAGGAACGTGGCGTGCGGCTCGAACTGCGATTCGATCGTCTGCGTGTTCAGCGCCATCTCGCCGGTGTACGGGACGCCGTCCGCGCGGTAGAACCGCCCGAAGGCGCCCATCAGGTCGCCGTCGTTGCCATGGCGGTCGCTGTAGCAGATCAGGAAGTCGCCGGTGATCGGATCGACGGCGACGAACGTCTCGTTCTGGTCACCCTCCCAGAACGTCGGATTCACGGAGAAGTCGGCGCCGAGCGCCGCGCCGTTCCGATCGAGGCGGCGGCCGAAGATGTTCGCCGTGCTGTACGAAAGGACGATGTCGCCGTCGTCGGACATGTCCGCCCAGGGTTGGAACTGGTCGTTCGCCGTCGTGCTCGTGACGATGAACTCCGGGCCGATTGGCGTGAGCTCGTGAGCTGCCCCGTGCGAGACGGAAGTCATTACGGTGATGATGGTTGCGCCGATGCGTCGCATTGATGTCTCCTGGTGGTTCCGGCGGAGCGCTTCGCATCTCACTTCCCTCGAGCAAGGAGAGGATACCCCGTGATGGGTACGAGGCAAATTCCGGCAGGCGGTCACTCTTCCGAAAGCAACGCCAAAATCGCTCGAATGGCGCAAATTTGGCGAAAAATCAGCCTCCCCGAATAGACGACTTCCCCGGCCCGTTCCAGGCCTTTTCCGGGCCGGTGGTTCCAGGGACCCCCGGCGTGGATCGGACCGCGCTCGGCCTCGCGCCGGTTCGCTATCGCGAGCTTCTCGACGGCTCGGCGTCGCGCCCGTGCTCCGGGCGGCTCGGTCCCGGGTCGGGTTCGCTCCCGTTCCGCTCGAGCCGCCCGAGAGCGTCGACCTCGTGGATGACGAAGTAGTTCAGCCGCGCCGCGTTCAGGATCTTCTCGAAGTTGATCTTGTCGATCGTGTCCGACGAGCGGTGATAGTCGGGATGGAAGCCGCTGAACAGGAACGTGATCGGCACCCCTTTCCGAGCGAAGTTGTAGTGGTCGCTGCGGCGGTAGACGCCCTCTTCGTCGTACTCGAACTCCAGCCGCACGTGCTCGTTCGCACGCAGCGTGGCGTCGTGGAGGTCCTGAGAGATGCGGCGGCTCCCGACCAGGTGGATCGTGTTCTCGTTCTCGCTCGGCGGTTCGCCGTCCTTCTCCTCGTTGCGACCGACCATGTCCATTTGGAGCAGGCAGACCATCTTGTCGAGCGGGAGGATCGGCGCTTCCGTGTAGTAGCGCGAGCCGATCAACCCGATCTCCTCGCCGCAGAACGCGAGAAAGACGACGCCGCGGCGCGGACGGACCGGGTTCGCGGCGAGCGCCTTGGCCACGAGCAGGACGGCGACGCAGCCCGAGCCGTCGTCGTCGGCGCCGAAGTACGTTCCGTCGTCTCGCACACCGAGGTGGTCGAGGTGAGCGCCGACCCCGTAGTGTTCGGGCGCGAGGTCGGGGTCCCCGCCCTCGAGCAGCCCGACGACGTTCGGCACCATGAGCTCCTCGTCCGCCGTCCGCACCGTGAGGCGGATCGTCCCGTCGCCGCGGGCCGTCACCACCGGATCGAGCGGCAACGCGTCGGGATCGACGAAGTCGGGCGACACGCCGAGAGCGAGGGCGAGCCGGCGCGCCGCCTCGGTCGTGAGGGTCACGCGTGGGGCGCGGGAGTCGTCCGGTCGTTCGTTCGCTGGTTCGTTGGATCGGTCGCGGTCGCCGACCTTGGCGCGCAGCCGGGTCTCCAGGGTCGCCGCGTCGTCGATCCGGATCGTGATCGCGGCGCCGATCCGGCGCAGCGGGCCGAAGAGGCGCCGCGGGACGCGGCCGTCGGTGACGAGAACGAGGGCCTTGTCCTTCGCGTCGAAGTCCGACGGCAGCTCCACCCCGTCGCCGTCCGTGGAGACGCGGGCGAACACCACCTCCCCTTCGAACGACCAGCCTCCCTCCGCGCGCGCGACGCCGAGGCCGGCGTTCCCTTCGATGAAGAGGTCGTCCGGGCCGGTGAGGCGGGTGCCGTTCGGCTCCGGCGTCGTGCGGACGAACGGTACGTTCTGGAAGTAGGAGCCGTCATCGCCGATCGGCGAGAGCCCGAGCTCGCGAAACCGCGCCGCCATGAACGCGGCGGCGCGCTCGTAGCCGACCTCGCCAGTGCCGCGGCCCGCGCACTCGGGGCCGGCCAAGTACTCGAGCCACGTTCGCGCGGAGTCGACGTCGATGGCCTCGAAGCCGGGTCGCTGCGCCTCGGGAAGGAGCGGCAGGAGCGCTTCGGCGGCGCCGGCGGGAGCGCACGGCAAGAGAATCGAGAGCAGGGCGACGGCGATCCGGCTTTGGCGCATCGAGGACTCCTCCGAAGTCGGTGGCGGGCGATTCTATCGTGAGGGCCGCCGAAGCCGCGCGGCTCCGGGACTCTCGTCTGCCCTCGATGCGTTACTCTTCCGTTTCCGTGAAAAGGTGCGTGGACGTGTCGGATTCGCGACCGGGACTGTTCGTCGGCGCCGACGAACCGGCGGACGTGATCGCGGCCGGGATCCAGGTCGTTGCGGGCGAGACGACCGTCCTCGACGTCGGTGCGGCCAAGTGACCCGCGGCGGCGCGGGAGCCGTTGGCCTACGATGGGGGCATGACGCCAGCCAGAAGTCTGCCCCTCTCGATGCTCCTCGTCGTCGCGGCCGCCGCCGGCTGCGCCCGCCCGTACGTCGCGCGGGACCAGCCGCTGATCCCGCCGCTCGCGATCTTCGCGGGTGACGTCATCGGGCCGTTCGACACCGTCGCCGACGGCGCGTCCGTGCGCCTGGCGTGGGTCGACCCGGTGTCGGGCGACGTCGTCGACCTCGCCGAGCAGACGACGGATCGGTTCAACGGCTACCGGTTCTCATCGCGGCGCGCCGGTCGGTACCGCCTCGTCGCGACCGCCCCGGGATGCCGTCCCGAATCCGTCGAGTTCGAGATCGATCGCGACGCTTCGCTCGGGCACGACTTCCTTCTCGAGGCGACCCGGTCGACCCGCATCTCGGGGCGGCTCATCGACCCGGCCGGCGCGCCGCTCACCGTCGACGGGCTGGCGTTGCTCTTCCCCGCCGCGTTCGGTCACGACCCGAGCGACGTCGGTCCGGGCGCGGACGGCGTGGCCGAGGTCTACCCGCTGACCGGCGGGTCGGGCCTCGTCGCCCGATACGGTCCGCCCGACCGGCCGATCGGCGAGTTCGACGCCGCGCTCTCGGTCGAGGACGCGTCGTTCGACGTCGTGGTTCCGGCCGGCTTCGCGGGGATCCTCGAGCTGACGTTCCGGGGCGAGGTCGTCTCGCGGCACGATTGGCGCGACGGCGACGGCGGGCTCGTGCTCGCGATCGACGTCGATCGCCTGCGCGCGTCGCTCGGCGTCATCGACGTCGAGGTCGTCGCGTCCGACGGCGCCGCGCTCTCGAACGTCCTGGTCAGCCTGGTGCGCCGGGGCTCGATCGAGTCGGGCTCGACCGTGATCGATCGAGTGGACCTCGCCGACGTCGGGCCCTCGCTCCGCGCGATCGGAGTGCCGACCGGCGACGTGGTGGTGATCGTCGCGGCGGCCGGGCGCGCCGCCCGCGTCGAGACGGCGAGCGTGCGCGGGGGCGCCACGACGACGCTTCGGATCGCGTCCCCGCCGGCGGCGTCGGCGCGGGTGCGGCTTCTCGGTGCGAGCGCCGACGTGGCCGAGATCGTGGCCGACCGACTCGAGGTTCGGTCGCGCTCGGGCGCGCCGCTTCCTGCCCGTCACCGCATCGAGTGGACGGGAGGAACGCCGGAGATCGTCCTCACCGGCGCGCCGGTCGGCGACGTCGTGCTCGTCTCCGGCGTGAACACGCTCGCGGTGCGGCTCGACGCCGGGACGATGGCGTCGTTCGACTGGGCGCTCGAACCGGAGTACGAGGCGTTCCTGCCCATCCAGATTCTGCCGCGTCGCGAGGACCCGCGCGCGCGCAGCCGCGTCGTCGTCGTTCGATCGGAGCGCCGCGACGGACTGCTCGTGAGGGAAGCGGCGTTCGCGGCGACGTTCGACGGCAACGGCGGCGCGACGGTGCCGCTCGCTTTCACGCCCGGGCGCTACTGGATCACGAGCGCCATCCCCGACCTCGGGGCCGGAGGCTGGGACCGGCAGGACGTCGTCCTGCACGCGACCGACCACGGCCGCGTTCTCCTGCTCGACGGCGACTTCGAATGGAACGATTGAGTCGACCGGCGACGACGGGGATCGGGCGGCTCGCGCCTCGATGCCGCGTCGGGTAGCCTCTCCGCGCGAACCGGTCGAGTCGGCCGGGCGGACGCGCCGCCCGGGGCAGGACGCCGGCGTGGCGGAGCATGATCCGGGACCTCACAGACCAAGACGGCGACCCGCCGCCCTACGACCTGTGCATCGTCGGATCGGGCCCGTCCGGCGCGACGGTGGCGAACGAGCTGAAGACGTCGGGTCTCCGCGTCTGCGTGCTCGAGAGCGGCCTGGCGCGTCCGACGCGGCGCGGCGACCGGCTGCGGCGCGTCATCAGCGACGGTCTGACCATCAAGGACTACTCGCGCGAGCGCGTCCTCGGCGGTTCGTCGACGACGTGGGCCGGGCTCTCCAGCCCGCTCGACGAGGTCGACCTCGAGCCGCGTCCGTTCCTCGACCACTCCGGGTGGCCGATCCGCCGCGACGAGCTGCTCCCGTTCTACGAGGAGGCGGCCGCGCGCTATCGGTTCCCGGCGCTCGAGCGTTTTGGGCCGTCCGGGTTCGGCGCGATCAAAGCGAGGGGTGAGGTCGAGATTCGGCTCGACGGGATCGTGGAGAAGGTGTTCCTCGCCGCGGCCGAGCCGCAGGACTTCGGACGCGAGCTCGGACCGATGTACGCGGCGACGGTCGACCTCTACCTCGACGCGACGGTCACCGCGCTCGAGGCCCACGCCGGGTCGCGCCTCGTCGCGTGCGCGGTCGTCCGTGATCGAACGGGGCGGGAGCGCCGCGTCCGCGCCGAGCGGTTCGTGATCGCGACGGGCGGGATCGAGAACGCGCGCCTGCTGCTCGCGTCGACCGATCTCTGTCCGTTCGGCCTCGGCAACGAGCAGGATCAGGTCGGCCGCTACCTGATGAACCACCCGAAGAACGACTACGGCGTGCTCCACCTCGCGCGGCCGGTGGTCGACGTGCCGTACTACTTCGGGTGCCTTCACGAGGGGTTCGCCGGCTACGCCGGGCTGCGCTTGTCCGACGACCGCCAGCGCGAGCACCGGCTGCTCAACTCGTACGTCCGCTTCGAGCCGCTCTTTCCCTGGTCGGACTCGCGCGGCGTCGAGTCGTTGGTGCTGATCGCCAAGCGGAGCGCGTTCTTCCTGCGGGCGTGGAAGGCGGGACGGCGCGGCAAGGTCATCTCGTTGCGCGACTACTCGGAGACGGGCGACGATTCCGACCTCCAGAACGAGCGCATGACGTTCGCGCGGCGGCTCGGCCTCGGCGTGAACATCGTGATCGACCTCCCGCGGGTCCTGGCGTACCTCTGGTTCCGGCTCGTCGAGAAGGCAGGACCGCGGATCCGGCGCGTGCGGCTGAGGAACTTCATGGAGATGGAGCCGCGACCGGAGAACCGCGTCACGCTCGCCGACGAGCTCGACGAGGACGGCCGGCCGCTCCCGCGGGTGCGGTACGGTTTGACGGCGAAGGACAAGGTCTCGCTCGTCCGGTTGCACGAGGTGCTCGCGCGCGAGTTCGAGCGTTCCGGGCTCGGCCGTCTCGAGGGCCGGCTGGGCGACGAGGAGCGGTGGCCGATCGACCAGGACGCCTCGCATCACCTCGGCACGACGCGAATGGGGACGGATCCCCGCACGTCCGTCGTCGACCCCGACCAGAAGGTGCACGGCGTCGACAACGTCTACGTGGCCGGCGGATCGGTCTTCCCGACGAGCGGGTGCGCGAACCCGACGTTCACGATCGTGGCGCTGTCGATTCGTCTCGCGCGCCATCTGCTGGAGACGACGCCGGCGACCGGAGGACGCGACCACGAGAGGAGCGTGAGTGGGTAGAGAACGGAAGCGGATCGTAATCGTGGGAGCGGGGCGGCGGGTGATCGAGACCGCGCTTCCCGTCGTACGCGCGTCGTCGGATCGCTACGAGCTCGCGGGCGTCTTCGCGCGCTCGTCGCGGCGGCTCGACGACGGGACCGAGGTGCGCGCCGTGGAGGAGCTCCGCGGCGATCGGCTGGCCGACGGCGACCTCGTCTACGTCGTCGTGAAGAAGGACGCGGTGCCCGACGTGCTCGGGCGGCTCGCGCGCTGCGGCCCCGACCGGCTCGACCTCCTGCTCGAGACGCCGGTCCTGCTGTTCAAGCACTTCCGCCACGCGGCGGCGCTGCGGCGGTTTCGCCACGCGTGGGCGGCCGAGGACTGCGTGGCGCTCCCGTGGCTCGACGTGGCGCGCGAGGTGGTGCGAGTGGGGACGATCGGCGCGCTGCGGCGCGTCATCCTCTATCAATCGGCGTACCGATACCACGCGCTCGCGATCGTGAAGCAACTGTTCGACGGACACGCGCCGCGGCGTGGACGCCACCGGCGGCTGAGCCCGCACTTCGAGCAACGCGACCTCGTCTACCCCGGGGATCGGACCGCCTGGGTCCTGGAGCCGCGCGACTACCCGACCGGACGGTTCCTGCTGATCGGCGAGCGCGGGTCGCTCTCCGACGACGGGCAGGCGACGGCCGGCAACCATCGGATCGAGCCGATCGACGAGGCGGGACGCTGCGTCGGGTTTCGCGCGGCGGGGATCGAGCGCCGGCTCGACGAAGTCGAATCGACGTTGATGGGGGAGCGGCCGCCCGGCGGCGTGACCGCGCGGATGGAGGGACAGAAGCGCGTCGGGTTCCTCCGGCTGCTGCGACGGATCGCGGACGGGTCCGGCGCCTACCCGACGGACGACGCGCTCGACGACATGATCGTCGACTACGCGCTCGAGAAGCTCGGTCGCTATCGTCGCTCTCCGTTCACCTCGGGTACGTCGGCGGGCGGCCGTGCGCTCTTCGCGGCGATCTCGAGGTTCGCGGGGCGATGACGTCGATCGGCGCCGCGCCGAGCACGATCGCTACGATGGCCGCACCACGTCGCTCGACCGAAGGCCATCGAACCAACCTCCCATGAAGCGCGCGCTCTTCCTCTTGGGCTCCTTCGCCGTCTCCATCTTCGTACCGGCGTCCCTCTCCGTGTCGGCGGCACCGCCGAGCGTCGACGCGGGAGAGTTCGTCCTCGTCTTCCTCCGGATCGGCGAGCACGCGGGCGACGTGCCGCGCGACGAGCGCGCGGCGGCCATGCGCGGGCACTTCGAGAACATGGGACGTCTCGTCAAGGAGGGCAAGCTCCTCGTCGCCGGGCCGCTCGGAGAGCCGCGCGTGGTGCCGGCGAACCGGGGGATCTTCGTGCTCGACACGCCCGACGTCGAGACGGCGCGCGCTTGGTCCGGGACCGACCCCGCCGTGAAGGCCGGGATCTTCGACGTCGTCGCCCTGCCGTTTCGAGCGTCCGCGGTCATGCGACGCATCCCCGATCTCGATCGAGCGGCCGGGAAACGGCGGGAAGCGCGCGGCGAGGAGTCGTTCGTCGGTCGAAGCTACGTCATCGCCGCGACGTCCGATGAAGCCGCGGCGGAGCGCCTTCGCGCGGCGGCCGGGGAGTCCGGGCGCGTCCTCTACGCCGGGCGCCTCGGTGCGGGCGACGCGGCCCAGTCCGCGTTCTGCCTCGATGTGACCGGCGTGGAGGAGGCACGCGCGCTCGCCGGCGAGGCCGGAGCGTGGGACTTGCACCCGTGGTACGCGAGCGACGTGCTGACCGACCTGCCGTGGTTGGCGGCGCATCCGTCCGCGCCGACGTTCGCGCTCCGCCTGCTGCCGGAGGAGGGACGGCTCGCTCTGTTCCGTCCCGCGTTCGCGAAGCACGTCGACGTCTTCGGCGTGGTCGTGGTCGCGACCGACGGCACGCCGGACGCCAGCGTCGTCCGCGCCGCTCACGTCCTCGCGCAGTGTCTCGACAACGACGAGGACGGGGTCCCCGACGTGCCCGCGGTCGTCGACGCGCTGGTCGAGGCCGGCGCGTTCCTGGCGATCACGTCCTCGGCCGACGAGCTCGCGTCCGTCGCGGTCGCGCTGCGCGCCGTCGCCTCGACCTTCACCATCGGGCGCACGCTTCGCGCCGGCGCGGCGGGCTCGGGCGGCTCGCCGCCCGAGCGGGATGCCTCCATCGACGCGGCGCTCGAGGAGTCGCTCCTGCTCGTGTCGCACGGCTACGCGCGAGCGCTTCCGGAGGTGTTCGGGCTGGCGCCGGGATCGCTGCTCACGCGCGCGATGGACCGCGCCCGCGGCGGGCGCTTCCTCGCCGTTCCGGAGGAGTACCCCCCGCGCGCGTGGTTCCACCTCGCCGACGCGGACTGCGACTACGCGGAGCAGGCGTCGCGCTACTTCTACTGGTCGCTCAGCTCCCGGCTCGGCGCCCACGAGGACCCGTCCCGAGCCGCCGCGGTCGCGGGGGAGTGGGATCTCCCGACGGCGAAGCTGGTGGCCGAACGCGACGCGCCGGTCGAGCTGCTCCTGACCGGCGGCACGTACGTCGTGCCCACGCGCCTTCCCGACGGCGGCTATCGACGCTAGTGGTGTGATTCAGATTGTTGGTGGATTATCCGGAGGTCATCGTCGTCGCTGGCAAGGCGCGACGACGACCGCGTATTCGAGATACGTCGAGGAGGAGCAACGCAGCAAGCGATGACGAGGGCCCCGGAGAAACG
>CAZYQW010000094.1:0-126178 GCA_964649825.1 uncultured Phycisphaeraceae bacterium
TGGATTATCCGGAGGTCATCGTCGTCGCTGGCAAGGCGCGACGACGACCGCGTATTCGAGATACGTCGAGGAGGAGCAACGCAGCAAGCGATGACGAGGGCCCCGGAGAAACGTCAACAACTCTGAATCACACCACTAGACTGAGGACGATCCAAGACCCACGGGAGCGCGCCAGAAGGCGGCGGGACGCGCGGCGGCCGATGAAAGACGATCACGAGCGACTGAGCTCGGTTTTTGTCGAGGCGGTGGGGTTGCCTCCCGAGGATCGCGCGGCCTTCCTCGACGCGGCGTGCGCGGGTGACGCGGCCCTTCGCGTCGAGATCGAGCGGATGCTCGCGCACGATCGCGACGGCTTCCTCGAGCCCTCTACGGTGCAGTGCGAGTCCCGCTGGTCCCTCGGCGACGCACCGGATGGCGAGGGCGGTGCGCGGCCGGGCGCTCGATTCGGTCGCTACACGATCATCGGCCGCATCGCGCAGGGGGGAATGGGCTCGGTCTACGAGGCCACGCAGGACCGGCCGCGCCGGACCGTCGCCCTCAAGGTCATCCGTGCCGACGTGACCTCGCCCGCGCTGATCCGGCGGTTCAACCACGAAGTCGAAGCGCTCGGGCGCCTGCATCATCGCGGCATCGCGCAGGTCTTCGACGCGGGCACGGCCGAGACCGCGGACGGTGCCGTGCCGTACTTCGCAATGGAGCTGATCCACGGTTCGACGGTCACCGAGTATGCGGCGCGTCGCCATCTCGACTTCCGCGAGCGCCTCGAGCTGCTCTGGCGCGTCTGCGACGCGGTCCATCACGCGCACGACAAGGGCGTGATCCATCGCGACCTGAAGCCGAGCAACATCCTGGTCGACGAGACGGGCGAGCCGAAGATCCTGGACTTCGGCGTCGCGCGCGTCACGAACTCCGACCTCGAGGCGACGACGTTGTTGACCGGGATCGGTCAACTGGTCGGCACGCTCCCCTACATGAGCCCCGAGCAGGTGAAGGCCGACCCCGACTCCCTCGATCGGCGCTCGGACGTCTACGCGCTCGGCGTGCTCGCCTACGAGCTGCTGACCGGCGTGATGCCCTACGACGTGCGCGACAAGCCCGTCGCGGAGATCGCGCGGATCATCCTCGAGGACGATCCCGTTCGGCTGTCCGTCCACGACGAAGGGCTCGCCGGCGACGTCGAGACGATCGTGCAGAAGGCGCTCGAGAAGGAGATGTCGCGCCGCTACTCGACGGCCGCCGACCTGGCGGCCGACATCCGCCGGCACTTGAACGATCAGCCGATCAAGGCCCGTACGCGAACCTCGTTCGATCAGCTCGTTCGTTTCGCAAGGCGAAACCGCGCGCTCGTCGGGGGCGTGGTCGCGGTGTTCGTGTGCCTCGTCGCCGGGCTCGTCGCGACCAATCAGCAGCGCCTGCGTGCGCGCGCCGCCGAGGGCGACGCACGGCAGCGCCAGGTGGAAGCCGAGACCGAGGCCGCGTCGGCGAAGGCGGTCAGCGAGTTCCTGGCGTCGATCCTGAGTGCGGCCGACCCTCAGGCGAGGGGTCGCGACGTGCGCGTGATCGAGCTCCTCGGCGACGCGTCCAATCGCGTCACGGACCAGTTCGGCGCGCGGCCGCGCGTCGAGGCGACGCTCCGCCTCACGCTCGGGACGACCTATGCCTCGCTCGGGGACTGGGAGTCCGCGGAGAAGGAGCTGACGCGCGCGCGTGAAGTGGCCGAGCACGACGAGCACGCTGACACGCGGCAACTTGGCGAGATCCTGTTGAGGTTGGCGGATCTGTTCATCCGGCGCAGCGAGTCCGGTCCCGCCTACGACCTGGCGGAGCGGGCGCTCGATCTCGCGAACCGCCACGACGACGAGATCGGACGGTATCGCGCCTACTCGATCCTCGGCGTCGTCCGTCACCTCCGGCACGAGTACGACGCCGCGGTGGAGGTGCTGGAGCTCGCGGTCGAGGGGGAGAGGTCGCTGCGCGCGCGCGGCATCGCGTCGACGCTGGACTCCACGTTGGTCGAGCTCGCCGACGTCGAGCTCGTCCGAGGTCGGCCCGAGCGGGCGGTGGAGCTCGCGATGGAGGCGATCGCCGTCGCCGAGGCGGACCACCCGCCGCGGCATCCCGCGCGGCTCACGGCCCAACTCTTCCTCGCGAAGGTTCGGGCCACCCTCGGGGATCGCGAGGGGGCGCTCGACGAGTACGAGTCGTTGCTCGAGCGCCAGCGCGTCGTGTACGGGGACGATCACCCGTTGGTGGCGAAGACGCTGAACGAGATCGGCGTCCTGTGCGGAACGGGCGCGAACGTCGAACGCGCGGAGTCCGCGCTTCGCGAGGCGCTCGCGATCGAGCGCCGGGAGGTACGGAGAGGCGGCCTGAACGCGCTGCGCTCGGCGATCAACTTGGCCGCCGTGCTCAGCAGCTTCGACCGCGTGGAGGAGGCCGAGCGGCTCTATCGCGACCTGCTGGACGAGTTCGCCGACCACCCCAACCTGAGCGAAGCCGCGCGGGCCGAGCTCCTGCACTCGCTCGCGACGGTGTTGATGATCCAGGATCGCTACACCGAGGCGGCTCCGTACGAGCGCGAGGCGTTCGCGTCCCTCGAGCGCGCGGGCTCCGCGTATCCCTCGATGCGGATCTCGATCCTGAACAATCTCGCGGGCATCGAGATGGAGTCGGGAAACGTCGACGAGGCGGAGCGGCTGTTCCGTGAGCTGATCGACGGCGCTCGCGGCGCACCGTGGCCGGCGCTCGAATCGCTGCCCGGCGCGTTGCGGAACCTCGGCTCGATCGTGCGGAGGCGCGGCGCCCTCGCCGAGTCGGAGAAGCTCCTGCGCGAGGCCATCGAGATCCAGGTGACGTACCGCGAGGGAAACCATCCCTCGGTCACGCTCAACATGCACGACCTCGCCTGGACCGTCGAGCAGCAGGGTCGAGTCGACGAGGCAGAGGACATCTACCGCGATTGCCTGCGCAGGCGCCGCGAGGCGTTCGAACCGCATCACCCGAGGATCGTCGAGACGGAGACGTGCCTCGCGGCGATGCTGGTCGGAGAGGACCGCTTCGAGGAGGCGGAGACCGTGGCACGGGAGGCGGTCGAGAGCGCGCGAGTCTCCCTGCCGCCGGGCGACTCGTGGCGGCTGCGGGCCTTCGAGATCCTCGCCGACGCCGTATCCCGGCAGGGGCGCGCGCAGGAGGCGGTGACGATCGTCACCGAGGCGCTGGTCGAGGCCGCCAACGACAATTTCTACCGGCCGCGTTTCGAGGCAATCCTCCGCCGGACGACGAGCGCCCCTTGAGGTTCGCACCGATGCTCGTACCCTGCGCGCACTATGCCAAAGTCCATCAGAGTCCCCCTCGTCCGTGACAAGCAGCATCTGTACGAGTGCTCGGTCCAGAGCGTCGACGCGGACCTCGACTTCGCCGAGCGCGTCTACCGGAAGCGGCACGGAGAGGCGTTCCGCCGCCTGAGGGAGGATTTCTGCGGCACCGCCGCGCTCGCCTGCCATTGGATCCTGCGTCGGCCCGAGAATCGGGCGGTGGGCGTCGACCTCGACCCCGCGACGCTCGACTGGGGGATCGAGCACAACGTCGAGGCGCTCGGCGAGGAGCGCCGGCGACTGCTCTTGATCCGCGGCGACGTGCGCGAGATCAAGCAGCCGCGCGTGCAGGTGACGATGGCCCTCAACTTCTCGTATTGGATCTTCAAGCGTCGCGCGGACATGGCGCGCTACCTCCGCGCTGCGCGGGCCGGCCTCGAGCCGGGCGGCATGCTGATCCTCGATCTGTTCGGCGGAACCGAGGCGATGGTGAAGAGCGAGGAGGTCCGCTCGATCGGAAGCTCCATTGCGTTCGATGGGACGCGTGTGCCAGCGTTCAAGTACGTTTGGGAGCAGCACGCGTTCAATCCGATCACCAACGACTTCGTCTGCCACATCCACTTCCGATTGAAGGACGGCACGCGCCTCAACCGGGCGTTCAGCTACGACTGGCGCTTCTGGACCCTGCCGGAGCTTCGCGAGCTCCTGGACGAGTCGGGCTTCGCGTCGAGCGAGGTCTACACCGACGACTGGGACGAGGACGAGGAGGACTCGAACGGCATCTATCGCCGGCGGAAGTGGTTCGACCACGAGGGCGTCTGGGTCGGGTATCTCGTCGCGTATCGATGAGCTTCGCGCGCGCCCGATGGTCGACGTAGGCGGCAAGACGAAGGCGGAGCGTCGCGCCGGTCCGGCGCCACGCTCCGCGTCATTCGTTCGGGTGGACTCCGTTCGAGTCGACGTAGGACGACGTCGCGATCAGACCCCGTGCCACTTGACCGTCGTCTGATTGCCGGCCGTCACCGTCACCTTGTAGTTCCCCTCCGGGAGATTGCCGTCGCCGCCTTCGCCCGGCGCGCTCGGGAAGCCGGCCTGGAACTCGCAGTCGCCGTTGACGGGGACCGTCTTCGTGATGTCGATCCCGCCGGGGCCCTGGATGCGAACGTCCACGGTGCCGCCGGCCGGCGCCTGACCGCGGATGCTCAGTTTGCCATCGTTGGCGACCTTCGAGTCGTGCGCGGAGGACGCGCTCGTGATCTTGAGCTCCTTGGGGGCGGGCGCGACCGGGCCCGGCGCCGGCATCGGAGGCGGCGTGACGACGATCTGGACGCCGATGCTGATCTTCACCGAGCCACCCGCGTCGATGAGCGGCTTCAGCTTCTTCAGCAGCTTCTTCAGGCGCTTCGTGCCCTTCATCGCGAAGTCGGCCAGCGTCGCCTCGACCGCGCTCATGAAGTGGTCGTAGGTGCCGCAGTCACCGACGAGGAACCCGGCCGGCGCCTTCCCGAGCTCGGTGATCAGGGCCGTCGCCTTCCCGCAGAGCTCGGCCGACACGAAGTTCGCATGCTCGTCGAGGTGGGTGGAGTAGTGCGACGCCGCGGCGTTCGCCGCCTCGACCGCCTCGAGCGCGCTCATCTCCGCCTGGTCGACCGCGTCTTCGATTGCCTTCACCGCCTGTTTGAGCTTCGTGAACGCCTGTTTCATGCAGTTCTCGAGATCGTCTTCCGCGTCCGAGGCGTGTTTCTTCAGCGAGACTTGAGCCTCGGCGACCGTGGTTCGAGCCGCGGCGATCGGCGCGAGGGCGGACAGGGCGAGGGCGGACAAAGCGAGGGTGGGGGTCGATCGCATCGTGGTTCTCCTCGGGTGGGTTCACGGTTCCGATGCTCGGGGAATCGCGAGCGGGTCCGAGCGGGGACAGGGACCGGCGAAAAAAAGAACGGGGTCGTCGAGGACGTCGACGCCGAGATCGTGGTCGACTGGACCGCAATCGGTCGGGCCCGGCGGCCGGACGTCACCGTCGATCGGGAACATCCGATCGGGAACGTCCGATCGGGAACATCCGGCCCGTCGCGGGGCGTTCGACCGTTGTACGGGGCGGACCTCGGCGGCGTCGTGCGTGACGGGCCCGCTTGACGGTCATCGACACAAGCCGTTCGATGAGCACGAACTCGGGTGTATCGGCTGATCGCGAGGAGTTCGGATGTCAGGGTGCATCTCTCGAGCTGGAGTCGGATGGTGGGTGACGTTCGGGCTCCTCGCCGGGTTGCTGGAACGTCCGGGCCACGCTCAGGGCTCCCAGCATGCGCTGCGGTTCTTCGGGACCGGCGTCAACCAGCAGGATCGGGTCCGCATCCCGATCGATGACGACGTCCCGGGCAACCAGAGCCAGCCGGCCGACGTGGGCGCCGGCTCGTTCACGATCGACTTCTGGGTCAGAGGGATGCTCGCCGACAACGCGACGAGCCACGCGGGGGGCGACGTCGAGACGGCCGGGCTCGACTGGATCTACGGGAACGTCGTCGTCGATCGCGACGTCTGGGGCGGAACCGAGCGCGACTTCGGGATCAGCATCGCGGGCGGATTCGTGCGGTTCGGGACCGGCCGGGGCGACCCGCCGTCGTCCGACGCGGACCACACCCTCGAGGGGAACGTCAACGTCCTCGACGGGATCTGGCACCACGTCGCCTGCACGCGCGACGTCGCGACCGGCGTGAAGCGCGTCTTCGTCGACGGCGAGCTCGACCACGAGAGCTCGCCCTTCGTCTCGACCGCCGACCTGAGCTACCCGGACGCGGGGGTTCCCGGCCAGCAGACGCCCTGGGGGGCGTATCTCGTGGTGGGGGCGGAGAAGCACGACGCGGGGCCGTCCTTCCCCTCGTTCGAAGGCTCCGTCGACGAGCTTCGCGTCTGGAACCGAGCGCTGTCGCGATCGCAGATCCTCACCACGTTCGACCGCGTCGTGGCCCCGTCGACGCCCGGGCTCGTCGCCGCGTATCGTTTCGAAGAGGGCGGCGGGACGACCACGCTGGACGGGAGCGGCAAGGGCGGTGCGGCCGGAACCGTCATCGCGGGGCAGCTCGGGAACGGGCAGTGGACGTCGTACGCTCAGAACCCGGACGACGTCGCTCCGATCGCCGTCGGGCCGCTCCCGCCCGGCTTCCGGATCGTGCTGCTGACGAACCAACTGCACCAGCCGACCTGCATCGACGTCGCGCCCGACGGGCGCGTCTTCATCGGCGAGCGCGACGGCCGCGTCCGGATCGTGAAGAACGACGTGCTCCTGGCGGTCGACGCGATGCACGTCGACGTCGACGTCACGAACGGCGAGCGCGGCGTGCTCGGCATGGCGCTCCATCCGCACTTCGACCAGAACGGCTGGCTCTACCTCTTCCGCACCACGACCGAGCCGCGCGACGTGGTGAGCCGTTTCAACGTCACCGGCGACACCGGCAACCCGGCGAGCGAGCAGGTGGTGTGGCAGAACGACCACCTCGCGGCCGACTTCCACCATTCGGGCTGCCTGCGATTCTCGGCCGGCCCCGGGCACGGCCACGAGCTGTTCATCTCGGTCGGCGATCAGTTGAGCAGCGGCAACGCGCAGACGCTCACGAACTTCGACGGCAAGATCCTGCGCATCGAGGATGACGGCGGCGTGCCGGCGACCAATCCGTTCGTCGGCGTGCCCGGCGCGAAGGGCGAGATCTTCGCGTGGGGGTTCCGCAACCCGTTCCGCATGACGGTCGACGCGGCGACGGGCGAGTTGTTCGTCGGCGAGGTCGGCGGCAACGTCACCCAATCGTGGGAGGAGCTGAATCTCGTGCTGCCCGGAGCGAACCACGGTTGGCCGTACCAGGAAGCCGAGGACTGCTTCGTCTCCGACTGCTCCCCGTACCAGGGCGCGATCTGGTCGTACCAGCATGACGACCCCGACTACTACCTGCTCGCCCCGCAGGGCTCGATCACGGCGGGGCCGGTCTATCGCGGTACCCAGTGGCCGTCCGACTACGGCGGCGACGTACTCGTCGGCGACTACTCGAACCGGAACATCCGCCGGCTGATGCGCGACGCGTCCGGCGTGGTGATCGCGGATCCCGAGTTCCTCCCGCGCCCGTTCGCGGGGACGATCGTCGACCTCGCGTTCGGACCGGACGGACACCTGTACTTCGTCACGTTCGGCAACCCGAGCGGGGCCGGGCTGCCGGACGCAGCGGCACTCTATCGAGTCGAGTACAGCGCCACCGGCAACGTGCCGCCCGTCGTCCAGGCGAGTGCGACGCCGGGCGCGGGGCTCGCACCTCTCACCGTGCAGTTCTCGAGCGCCGGCACGATCGACCCGGATCAGGGACCGAGCGGCCTCGCGTACGCGTGGGACTTCGGCGACGGCAGCACGTCGAACCAGAAGAACCCGTCGCACCAGTACGTCCAGAACGGCAAATACACGGCCGTCGTCGAGGTGGCGGACGGCGCGGACGCCACGTCGTCGGCGCCGATCGAGATCCGCGTGGGCGCGTCGCCGGCGCCGATGATCGTCACGCCCGCCGCGGGCGCGGCCTACGCCGGCGGCCAGGTGGTGCGATTCTCGGGGACCGCGTTCGATCCCGAGGACGGCGTGCTCCCGCCCGCCGCGTTCTCGTGGCGGGTCTTGCTCCATCACCACGAGCACGCGCACCCGTTCGCAGGACCATTCGCCGGCGTGTCGTCCGGGAACTTCACCGTCCCGGACGACGGGCACCCGCCGGGCGACACGTTCCTCGAGCTGGAGCTGACCGTGTCCGACTCGGACGGCCTCGACGTGACGACGTCGCGCTCGCTGTCGCCGCAGGGGTCGTCGCTCGCGTTCGGCACGATTCCGTCCGGCGTGCCCCTCGAGCTGGACGGCGAGCCGTTCGCCACCCCGGGCGTCTACGAAGGACTCGTCGGGTTTCAACACGAGGTCGCCGCGCCCGAGCAGTTCACGATCAACGGCGTCGTCTACGCGTTCGCCTGCTGGTCGAACGGGCAGCCGCGCACGCACCTGCTGGCAACCCCCGCCGGCGGGCTGAACCTCACCGCGGTCTTCGCGCCGGTGACGAGCGTGACGACCGCGGTCGCGATCCCGGCCGCGAATCGCAACGCCGAGTTCACGGCGGCGGCGGGGCAGCAGTTCCAGAACCAAGGCGACGCGAACGCGCTCTGCATGGGCCGCGACGCCAACCACACGTTCCAGACCGGGCTCGAGTTCCCCCTGGCGCTGCCGCAGGGGGCGACGATCGTGTCGGCGAAGCTCCGCGTCACCGCAGCGGGCGCGCAGGCGGGAATGCCAATGGTCGCGCTCTCCGCGTACGACGTCGCGTCGGCGCCGCCGTTCGTGCCTTCGTCATCGACGCCGATCGCGTCGCACGCGCCGCTCGGCGGAGCGTCGATCGCATGGATCGTCCCGCCGTTCGTCGCGGGCCAGCTCTACGAGTCGCCGAACCTGAAGAGCCTGGTGCAGGAGGTCGTCGACCGCCCGGACTGGCAGAGCGGCCAGTTCTTCGGGCTCGTGATCGATGGCACGTCGACGATCGGATCGCAGTATCGCTGCTTCCGCAACTTCGCGTCCGGCCAACCCGCGGGGCTGGAGGTGAGCTACGTGCTGCTTCCCGCGTCGGGCGGGCCTTGCTCGCTTCCGTGCGGCATGGCGACGTACGGTCAGAGCGCGGGCGGAGCGAACGTGCTGTCGCTCGTCGGGACGGGCAGCACCGAGATCGGCGACGTCTCGACCCTGATCACGAGCGGCATCGAGGCGCCGGGAATCGTGTACACGTTGGTCGCCGACCAGCCGTTCAGCGCGCCACTCGAAGGCGGGACGCTGCTCGTCGATCCGTCCGGGTTCTTCTTCCTCATCGCGGCGGCCGCGGCCAACGAGACGTTCTCGTGGAACCTGCCGATCCTGAACAACCCGGCGTACGTCGGGATCTCCCTCCAGTTCCAGTCCGCCGCGACGGCTCCGTCCCAGCCGTTCGGGCTGGCGTTCTCGAACGGCCTCGCCTGGACGATCTGCCCGACGCCGTAGCGCGAACGGGGATCGAGCGGCATCACGCCGCCGGCCGCGCTCCCCGCAGGAACCGCTCGAAGATCCCATCCACGAAAGCGGGCGTCAGCGGTCCGGAGCCAGTGAGGAGGCGGAGGATGTCGATCCCGACCTCCAGGTCGAGGTCCGGCCGGATCTCGCCGAGGCGGACGGCGCGCATCGGAGCGGATGGAGACCACCATGCGCCCGGTCTGGGAGGCGGCCGGCGACCGGTTCGACGCGGAAGTGCGCGCCCGCGGCGGCGCCCCGCGGGGCGGCGACCGGCGGTCACCGATGCCAGTCGACCCGGTGAACGCGCCCGGCCTCGAGGTGGTGCCGTCGGCGCTCGACCACTACTTCATGGTGGCGCGCGAGGGGCAGCTCTTCCACGGCGCGATCTCGATCGACAAGGAACGGGTGGTCGACGTGATTCCGCTGATGAATGCCGCGGTCGCCGGCGCCGCCGCGCTCGACGTCATTAGCTTCGCGCTCCAGCTCCCGCGGTGCTCGAGTACCAACGGACGGCGCTCGACGCGTACCGGGAGACGAGCGACGCGCTCTTCGCGTACCTGAGCGAGCACGAGCGGCGCGCCACCCTCGGGGCGGCCGTCGAGCAGGCCGAGCACGCCGTCGGCAAGTCGGAGTCGCTCTATCGCGAGGGGCTCGTCGACTTCCAGAGTGTGCTCGACAACCAGCGCACCTTGTTCGAGCTCGAGGACGACCTCGCCGTCAGCGAAGCCGACGTCGCGCGCCGGCTGATCGACCTGTTTCGCACCCTCGGCGGCGGCTGGGAGGCGACCCTTCCGGAGGACGCGGCGTCGCCGTAGGACCCAGGAACCGGCCGTGGAAAGGAGTTGGTATCCTTGCCGCGATGATCGCCTCCTGGATCCTCCCCCTCGTGCTGCTCGTGCCGGCGGCGGTCGACGTCGGCGACGTCGTGGAGCCGTTCTCGCTCGCCGACATCCGCTTCCTACCGCGGACGCTCGACGAGCTCGGCGGGGCGACGGCGTACGTGCTCGTCTTCACGACCTGCGACTGCCCGATCGCGCGGCGCTACACCCCGCGTCTGGTCGAGCTCGAGCGCGAATATCGCGATCGCGGCATCCGGTTCCTCCTCGTCAACCCGTCCCCGGGCGACTCGATGACGGACGTCGCGACCGACATGGTCGAGAACGAGATCTCCTTCCCCGTCTTCAAGGACTTCGGCGCCGTCGCGGCCCGGGCGCTGGGGATCACGCGTACGCCGGAGGCGGTCGTCCTCGACGGCGCGATGCGGCTCTGCTACCGCGGTCGGATCGACGCCATGTACCGCCTCGGCGGCGTCCGATCGGACCGCGGGCGGGAGGATCTCCGCGAGGCGATCGACGACGTGCTCGCCGGGCGCGCCGTCCGCGTCGCGACCACGACGGTCGACGGCTGCCGGTTGACGCACGAGGCGGAGATCGAGCCCGATCCATCGCTCGATTGGGCCGAGGAGGTGGCTCCGATCTTCATGGCGAACTGCGTGGCGTGCCACCGGCCGGGAGGCGAGGCGCCGTTCTCGCTGCTCGACTACGAGCCGGCGGCGGCGAACGCCGCGATGATCGCGGAAGTCGTCTTCCAGCGGCGGATGCCGCCGTGGTACGCGAGCGAGCGACACGGAGAGTTCTCGAACCGGCGCGGACTGACGGTGGAAGAGCGGCGGACGATCCGCACGTGGGCCGCGTCCGGCGCGAGGCAAGGCGACCCCTCGCGCGCGCCGGCGCCCCCGGACCTGCCGGCCACCGAGTGGGAGATCGGCGAGCCGGATCTCCTCATCCGGCAGTTCGGACGCACGCGCGTCCCGGCCGACGGCTACGTCCCGTACCAGTACGTGATCCTGCCCTACGTCTTCCTCCACGATACGTGGGTCCAGGCGATCCAGATCCGCCCGGAGAATCGCGGCGTCCTCCACCACGCCAACCTCGCCTACGTGAAGGTGGGCGAGAAGTATCACCCGCAGAACTTCCTGACCGGGCAGGTCCCGGGCGGCGACCCGATGCAGCTCGATCACGGCAGCGCCGTCATGATCCCGGCCGGATCGGTCCTTGCGCTGCAGGCGCACTACGTCACCAGTGGTCGCGAGGAGCAGGACCGGCTCTCGGTCGGCATCCGCTATCCACGCGAGCGGATCCAGCAGCGTCTGCGTCACCACCAGATCACGAACACGCGGTTCGAGATCCCGCCGGGGTCGCCTGCCCACGAGGTTCGTGCGTCCCGCACGTACGCGGAACCGATCACCGGAGTCGGGCTCTTCTCCCACATGCATCTGCGCGGGCGCGACATGACCTTCGTGGCGACGTACCCGGGGGGCGAGGAGGAAGTGCTCTTGATGGTCCCGAACTACAGCTTCGACTGGCAGATGTCGTACCGCTGGAGCGATGGGCGTCGCTTCCCGGCCGGCACGCGCATCGAGGTCGTCGCCCACTACGACAACTCCGCGTTCAACCCGTACAACCCCGACCCGGGCGCCGCGGTCCGGTTCGGGTTGCAGACGTACCACGAGATGATGTACGGCTTTTTCTTCTACACGGTCGACGGCGAGCGGCTCGATCTTGCGGTCGACCCGACCACCGGACGTGTCCAGAACTGACGGGCAGACCGCGGACCGGCCGATCCGCCCATCCACCGATCCACGCATACGGAGCGACCCATGCAGAACGCCGTCGATCCCACCGAACTCGATTCGACCTACCGCGATCACGTCGCGCAGGTGGAGCGCGGGTACGAGCGCGCGTTCGAGAAGACGGGTTGGAAGGGCGTCGTCCTCCACTCCGGCTCGCCGCGTCCGCGCAGCATCTTCGACGACCAGTCGTGGCCGATGCGGGCCACGCCGCATTTCCAGCACTGGATGCCGTTGGTCACGACGCACTCAGCGCTCGTGATCGAGGCCGGCCAGACGCCGAAGCTCCTCTGGAACCAGGCGCTCGGGTTCTGGGAGGCGCCGCCCGAGCCGGAGACGGATCACTTCTGGAAGCAGTTCGCGGTCCTCGAGTTCACCGACGCCGAGAAGATCAAGGACCACGTACCGAGCGGACCCGGCTTCGCGATCATCGGCGAGGACGAGCCGGACGCCAAGGCGTGGGGCTTCGACGCCCGGCAGATCAACCCGGCGGAGCTCCTGGCGGAGCTGGACGCGCTTCGCACCACGAAGTCCGCGTACGAGCGTCTCTGCCTGGCCGAGGCGAATCGGCGCGCGTGCATCGGGCACGCACGCGTGATGGAGGCGTTTCGGGCCGGCGATCACAGCGAGCTGAAGCTCCATCTCCTGTACCTCGAGGCGACGGCTCAGGACGACCCCGAGACGCCGTACAAGAACATCGTCGCGCTCGGAGAGCACGCGGCGACGCTCCATCACGTCAGCTACTCGCGCCGCTCGGAAGGCGCGCAGTCGCTCCTCCTCGACGCGGGGGCGCGATACCAGGGCTACGAGAGCGACATCACGCGAACCGGCGTGAAGGGGCAGGGCGCGGCAGCCGACGCGTTCGCGCAGCTCATCGCGGAGATGGAACGGCTGCAGCAGGAGACGTGCCGGCGGGTGCGGGTCGGCCTCAACTACCAGGATCTGCACAACCAGTCGCATGAGTTGCTCGCGCCGGTGCTGCGCAGCGTCGGCATCGCGAAGGGCAGCGACGCGGAGCTCGTCGAGAAGGGGATCACGCGGAAGTTCCTGCCGCACGGGCTCGGCCACTCGCTCGGCCTGCAGACCCACGACGTCGGCTGCCGAAACGTGAAGCCGAACCCCGAGAACCCCTTCCTGCGCAACACGAGCGACATCGAGCCCGGGCAGTGCTTCACGATCGAGCCCGGGTGCTACTTCATCCGTGCGCTCCTCGACGAGCTCAAGGAGACGCCCGACGGAAGGCTCGTCGATTGGAAGATGGTCGACGAGCTGGTTCGTTTCGGCGGAGTCCGAATCGAGGATGACCTCGTGGTCGGGGAGAGCGGGTTCGAGAACCTCACGCGCGAGCACCTCTGATCCGCCGGCGGGGCGCGTCGCTGGTCGGAGATGTTGACGACGCGTGTTCTCCGCCTCAGTCGCAGATTCCGGCGAGGTACCAGCGGTCGAGCTTCGAGTCGCGCACGAGCGCGTAGAGGCCGTGGTCGGTGGTCGCGACCTCGTAGAGGTCGAGGTGATCGGCGCGCGTCGGACGAGGACCGAGGAGCAGGCGTGCGGTGAGGATCGGACCCCCGACGCATGCGAAGGCCGTCAATTTGCCGAGCCGCATCCAGGTGCGAATCTCCTGACGTGGCTCGATGAGCCGGAGCACGGTCGTCCGTTCCACGTGGATCGACGCGCTGCGCGGAGTCTGCGATGGATCGGTCCGATCGTCGACGTCGACGCGGAGGCGTGCGCCTCCCAATGCGATCGGAAGCGTCCGCATCGGCACCAAACGGAATCCGGCGCGCTGCACGGTGACTCGAATCGAAGCGGGTGTCGATGCCTCGAAGCATTCGGTCAGCACGATCACCTGAGCCGAATGCTCGAGCGCCGCGCGCGCGAGCTTGTTCCAGAGCTCGAGATCGAAACCCCCGCGCTCGCTCCGGCTGACGTCGAGCACCACGAACCGTCTCGAGTGGTTCTCGATCGTCTCGAACGCGGTGGCGAGGCAGAAACCCCACGAGCTGCGCTTCGCGTCCGCGAAGTCGACGGTCACGACCGATTCGACGCCCGCGAGGGCGTCCGCATCGGGCGGAGCGCCGGCCTGACGCACGTGCTGCGGAGGGGAGATGGTGACCGGGCCGACGATCTCGGGATCGAGTCCCGACGAGCGCGCGTGTTCGATGGCTCCGAGCGCAAGGCTCGTCTTCCCGGCCGACGCTCGTCCGCAAACCTCGACGATCGTGCCCGGTCGCACCCCTCGGTCGAACAGCGCGGCGTCCAGCTCGGGAATGCACGACGACACGAGATCGAGCCGGCCGCCCGAGAGCGTCCGATCATCGACGTTCTTCTTCCGGTGGAGGTGCTGAAGATCGGAAGGAGAGGGTGTCAATGACGGACGCTCCCGGTCGAACCGAACAAAAGACGAACAGTTGACCCAAAAAAAATCAGGGCAGGTTTCGCATCACTCCGATGGCCCTCCCCTGGATCTTCACGGATTCGACGTAGATCGGATCGAGCGCGTCGTTCGCGGGCTGGAGGCGGACGCGCGTGGTCCCTCCGGCCGCATCCGGTTCGACATAGACGCGCTTCAACGTCGCCGTCCCGTCGTCGAGCAGCGCCACCGCGATCTGACCATTCTCGACGCGCGGCTGCGGACGGATCACCACCAAGTCGCCATCCAAGATGTGATCATCGATCATGCTGTTCCCGACCACTCGCAACGCGTAGGCATCATCGGGAACGCCATCACGTGGCATCAGCACGTGCTCGCGCGGATCGTCGATCGCTTCGATCGGGGCGCCGGCCGCGATTCGTCCCCGAATCGGGACGCGTCGCATGGCCGCCATCGGCCCTTCGTTTTCCGAGAAGGCGCCGCCGACGCCGCTGGGGGCCGCGTGGTCGGCATCGGCCGCAATCCGCGCCTCGTGGAGCCGCCAGCCATGCGCATCGCCGCCGTTGACGAGGTAGCCCTTCTTCTCGAGCGCACGCAGCATCTGATGGACGGTCGATGCCGCCCGATCGAGCTGGTTCGCGAGCTCGCGGACGCTGGGTGTCCGGCCGTGCGCCTGCTCGAACGCTCGGAAGGCGCGCACGAGTTCCATCTGTCGCTGCGAGATCGGGAGAGCCACGGTTTCCTCCGACGACAGGAGACTCTACCGGCCGAACGAAAGGCGAACAAGCTCTTCCTCGAGATCACCGCGGTTTTTTTTGGGCCGAGGCGCGACCTCGACGCTCGAGGGGAGCATCGCACTCGGCGGCGACCCGCGGCGCGGCTCGAGGGGCGTCAGGCCGAAGGCGCCGGTCGAGCGCGGGCGGAGGGATCCGCCGGCGGGATTTGGCTACCGAACGAAACGCGAACGAGCTACGCTTCGTCGCATGGTCGGCGAACCCAGTCACATCCGCGGGCGCGGCACGGGGCTGAACCCGAAGAACCGGTTCGAAGAGCTCGACGTCGAAGTCGAGCGCGAGAACGATCTCCCGGGCTCGCCCTGCGCCGGGCCAGCGACCCGTTTCTATCGCGACGCCTCGAAGTCGATCCTCGTCGAGAACGACAGCCCGGACATCCCGTTCACGTTCAGCGTGAACCCCTACCGGGGGTGCGAGCACGGCTGCGTCTACTGCTATGCGCGTCCCTACCACGAGTACGTGGGGTTCTCCGCCGGGCTCGACTTCGAGTCGAAGATCCTCGTGAAGGAGGACGCGCCTCGCCTGCTGCGCGCCGAGCTGATGAAGCCGGCCTGGCGCCCACAGACGATCAACATGAGCGGCGTCACCGACTGCTACCAGCCGATCGAGCGGACGCTCCGGTTGACCCGCGGCTGCCTCGAGGTGCTCCGCGACTTCCGCAATCCGGTCGGCATCGTGACGAAGAGCTCCCTCGTCGTCCGCGACGCCGACCTGCTGTCCGAGCTGGCCGGCTTCGGAGCGGCCCTCGTCGCCGTTACTCTGACGACGCTCCAGGACGACCTCGCGGCGAAGATGGAGCCGCGCGCCGCCACGCCCAAGAAGCGGCTCGAGGCGATCGCGTGCCTCGCCGCGGCCGGCATCCCGACCCACGTGATGGTCTCGCCGGTCGTGCCTGGGCTGAACGACCATGAGATCCCCGCGCTCTTAACGGCCGCGTACGACGCGGGGGCGCGCAGCGCGAGCCACATCCCGGTGCGGCTGCCGCACGGCGTGAAGGACCTGTTCGAGCAGTGGCTCGAGGACCATTTCCCCGCCGCGAAGGCGAAGGTCCTGCGCCGTATCCGCAGCATGCACGGTGGGAGGTTGAACGATCCTCGGTTCGGGTCGCGCTTCCGTGGCGAGGGCGTCTTCGCGGACGAGATCGAGAGCCTGTTCCAGGTCGCGAGGCACCGCGCCGGCTTCGCGGCCGATCCGGTGTCGCTCTCGGTCGCCGCGTTTCGCCGCCCGGGTCCGCGCCAAGGAACGCTGTTCGCTTCGTGAACCGGGCGCCGCCACCGGTATCATTCCGCGCCATGGCCGGCTCGTCGCGTCTCTCCCTCGTGCTGATCCTGGGCGCGTTCGCCGCTGGCGTGGGCGGCGAGCCGCCCCTCGTGGTCGTCGACGAACGCGCCGGCGACTGACCGGCAAGATCCAACGGAGGGAACGTCTTGCTCGGTACCGTTGCGTGGTTGATCGTCGGTCTCGTCCTGCTCGTGGGCGGCGGGGACCTTCTCGTGCGGGGCGCGTCGGGGCTCGCGCGACACTTCGGGGTCTCGGCGCTCGTGATCGGCCTTACGGTGGTCGCGTTCGGGACCAGCGCGCCGGAGCTGGCCGTCAACATCATCGGCGCATTGGAGGGCAAGAGCGACATCGCGTTCGGGAACGTGATCGGATCGAATCTCGCCAACATCGGGCTGGTGCTCGGCCTCACCGCGTTGGTGCGGCCCCTCACGATCCAGGGCATCATCATCGTCCGCGAGATCCCGCTGATGCTGCTGGGGACGGCCGCGACGGTCATCCTGATCCTCGATCCCATGCTGCGGGGCGGCATCGCGGTCATCGACCGTGCCGACGGCTGCTTGCTGCTGCTCCTGTTCACGGTCTTCCTGTACACCGCGATCGGTGACGTGGTGCGGAACCGGCGCTCCGATCCGCTCGTCGCGCAGGCCGAACACTTCACCAGCCCCAGCGGGACGAGGGTCGGACTGCTCGCCAACGTACTCATGACGCTGGCCGGCCTCGCCGCGCTCGTCTACGGCGGCGACCGAACGGTCGAGGCGGCGGCGCGCATCGCGCAGGCGCTCGAGGTCCCCGACGTCGTGATCGGCTTGCTGCTGGTGGCCGTCGGGACGAGCCTGCCGGAGCTGGCCACCTCGATCGTCGCCGTCCATCGTGGCGAGACCGACATCGCGGTGGGAAACGTCGTGGGATCGAACGTGTTCAACCTGCTGCTCGTCCTCGGGACGACGGCGGTCATCCGCGACGTTCCCGTGCCGCAGGGTGGGTTGGTCGACGTGTTCGCGGTACTGGTGCTGTCGTTCCTGCTGCTGCCGTTGTGCATGACGTATGACCGGCGGCTCGTGCGTCGCGAAGGGTTCGTGCTCTTCGGGGCGTGGGTGGGGTACTGCTCCTGGCGCTTCTTGCAGTCGTAGTGCCGATCGTCGCCCTCCCGCCCGCGCCTACCGCGGGCTCTCGAGCCGCTTCTCGAGGAGGTCGCGGATCTGCCGTTCGAGTCGCTCGTTCTCCTGCTCGAGTCGGTCGAGGAGCTCCTTGTCTTCGGCGCCGGAGAGGTCCTCGAGCTCGGCGCGGAGGATCGCGTTGCGGCGGACGGTGTCGATCGCCTGGGTGAGAGGATCGTCGGTGGAGAGGTGGGAGATGATCAGGGCGCGGCTCTGCGCGACGAGGCGACTGAATTCGGTGACGTCGTCGTCGTGGAGCTCGGCCGCGAGCTCGGCCGCCTCGTGGACGAGGAGATCTAGAGAATCGCCTTGCGCGTGGGTGCTGCGGCGGAGGAGTTCGGCGAATTGGGCGACGAGCGTGGAGCGGCGGTAGCCGGGCGCGCCCTCCTCGTAGGACGGCTTGACGGAGTCGACCTGGATGGATCTCTCGATCTCGCTCTCCGCGTCACCTTCCCCGTGCGGCGGCTTGAAGCGGACGCGAGCGGTGGCGAAGGGACGCGCGCCGGCGCCGACGGTGGCCCCGACCTCGATCTCGTAGAGGGCGGCGACTTGGTGGCCGGAGCCGACCTCGCCGGCGTCGACCGCGGCGTTGCGGAAGTCGGCGTCCGCGATCGCGCGGTTCTCGTAGCCGAGCAGGCGGTAGCGCCGGACGAGCTCGGAATCGAACTCGAGCTGGATCTTGACGTCGCGGGCGATCGGGACGATGGCGCCGACGAAGTTGTCGACGAGGGCGCGGCGCGCCTCCTGCGCGGAATCGACGTAGTTGCAGAGGCCGTCGCCCTTGTCGGCGAGCTGCTCGAGGAAGACGTCGTCGTGGTTGCCCATGCCGACGCCAATGGTATTCAGGTAGATGCCCTGCGCGCGGTAGGCGGCGACGTCGGAGTTGATGCGGTCCTGATCGGTCTGGCCGACGTTCGCGACCCCGTCCGACAGGAAGATGACCCGCGACAGCGCCTCCGGGTCGACGGTCTGGGCGGCCTGCGCGTAGCCGAGCTTCAGCCCGGCCTCGGCGTTGGTGCTGCCGTCCGGCGCGAGCGAGTGGATCGCCTGTTCGATGACGGCGCGGTTCGACGCGGGCGTCATGGGCAGGACGAGGCTCGCGTCGTTCGCGAAGCGGACGAGCGCGATCTGGTCGTTCGGTCGGAGCTCGGCGACGAGCAGGCGCAGCGCGTGCTTCACGAGCTCGATGCGATTCTCCTGCCGCATCGACCCGGAGGTGTCGACGACGAACGTGAGTCGCTGGGGGAGGCGATCTCGCTCCGGGACCTCGCGGCCCCGTAGCGTCACGCGCAGGAGCCAGCGGTCGGGCGCGCCGCCGAACAGGCTGGGCGCGGCCTCGAGCTCGATCGCGAACGTCCCCTCGGTCGGCGGCGCGACGTCGGGATCGAAGTAGTTCACGAACTCCTCGGTCCGGATTTGCGCCTTCTCGGGGATGACGCCGTCGTTCAGGTACCGGCGGGCGAGCGCGTAGCTCGCGGTGTCGACGTCGGCGGCGAACGTCGACAGCGGGTCGAGGGCGGCGAGGACGAACGCGTTGTCGCCCCAGAACCGGAAGTACATCATCGACGGCTTCTCGTTCGGAAGGCGGCGGCAGCGGTGGACGATCCACTCGGCGGCCTGCTTGGCGTCCGCCGGGGCGGCGTTGGGGCCGTCGCCGAAGCCGCCGAAGTCGTAGGAGCGGGACGGTCTGAAGCGGTCGAGGTCGTTCGGCTCGTCGAGCCGAACGCCGGCTGCGACGATGATGTCACGAGCCTCCTCGTGTCCGGAGAACCGCGATTCGACTCGGTCGCGGATGTCGGCGGACGGTGCGTCGGCGAGCAACAGGACGCGCGCGTCCTTCCGGCCGGCGGCGCCACCGCCCGGCACGCCGAGGTAGCCGAGCTGCTCGACGTCGCCTTGCGCCTTCCCGTCCCCGGCCAACCCCGGGTTCGGTGCGCGGGCCGCCTTCGTTGGTTCACCGGCTGGCACGGCGTCGCCCGGGCCGCGGTAGAGCACGGCGCCGCCGGTCGTGGGACCGTCGCGGTCGTAGCCCTCTTTCGAGGCGGGTGTCATCACCGGAGGCCGCGACGTCGCGGCGGTCTGGCTCGACGCGACAGCGACCGGGGCGGGAGCCGCTCCGGCCGGTCCGGGCTCGCGCTTCCCCCCGCCGGCGGGAGCCTCCGTCGATCCCGCCGCGCGAGCATCGCTGGTGACGTCGCCTGGATCGGCGCCGAGCCGCTCCGCCGCTCCCTGCGTTCGATTCGAGGCCGAGTCGCGCGCCGCCAGCGATTCCCTGCCGTTCGAGCCCGCGGTCGGTTCGAGCGGGGGCAGGGCGAGCTTCACCGCGACCGCGATCAGGAGCGCGGCCGCGAGCGCGACGGAGCCGATGGTCGCGAACCCGGTTCCCGTCGGGGGGGCGGCGGCGACGCGCCGCTCCGCTTCGGCGACGAGGGCGGCGCGCGACGCGTCGGACAACGCGAGGTCGCGCGGGAACGCCTGGGTCACCATTCCAAGCACGACCTCGAGGCGAGCCTTCTCCGCGCGCAGGGTGGCGTCGTTCGCCAGCGCGTGCTCGATCCGCGCGCGGTCGGCGTCGAGCAGCTCGTCGAGGAGGTAGGCGCAAAGCAGCGGGTGCAGGTCTCGATCTCGGTCCTGGTTCATGACGCGTCTCCGCGCAGAGGGGCGGTTCGGACGATGGGCTCTCGCTCGAGGGACGAGGCGAGGACGTGGGTCAGGCTCTTCAGGCCCTCGCTGACGAGCCACGCGACGGTGCCCGGCTTCTTCCCGGTGATCGACGCGATGTCGCGGTAGCTCCGGTCGCCGAGCAGGCGCAGGACCAGGACCTCGCGTTGCGCGTCGGGGAGTCGGGAGATGCCCTCCTCGACCGCGCGCCTCGTGTCGGCATGCTCGACGCTCGACTGGCCGCCCGGCACCGCTTCCGGCGGCGACACGAGCCGCTCGCGCCGCGTTCGGCGTACTTCGCTTCGGATCGTCTCCATCGCGCAGTTCCTCGTGACTCGAAGGAGCCATGAGACGAGGTGCGCCTTCGCCAGGCGCTCGTTCCCCTCGGTCTCCGGTGGAAGCTCGGGTGGCGTGCGAGCGAACCGGAGGAACGTCTCCTGGACCACGTCCTCGGCGAGCTCGGGTCCGGTGGGGAGGAACCGCGCGTAGCTGAGGAGGGTGCCCTGATGCCGGCGGACGAGCTCCCGGAAGGCGGCGACGTCGCCGTCGTGCCATCGCGAGAGGAGCCATGCGTTGGTTCGTTCGCGTGTCATTTCGCGCTTCTGTGGGAGGAACGGCGCCGGTCGTACGAATCTTGGGGTTTTCGGGGAGCTCGTCCGCGCCGAGGCGGCCGCATCAGACCCGGACGGCGATGCGGTCGCGAACCGCATCGACCGCCTGCTGCGACTCCGCGCGGAAGGCGGCCCATGGTCCGGGTTCGTGGCGGCTGCGCGACGCTGCCCGGCATGCCCAAGCCCATCAACCTGCTCTGGGCCGGCACCGAAGCGCACGAGATCGAGATCTACTGAGTCGATCGAGCCGCCGCCCGCGGCGACGTCTCACGCGTCGGCGGCGGCGCCCTTGGCTTGCGCGACGCCGCGCCGGATCATGACGAACCCCGGCACGGCGAGGAGCGTCGGCAGCGCCCACGCGATCACGCCGTACGGACCGCGGTAGAACTCGGTCGCCACGCGATTGACCACCACGACCGAGATCGTCGAGTAGAGGCCGACCGCCGCCACCAGCATGCTGGTCGCGTGGTCGGCGACGCGCAGCTCGCGGGCGGGATCGATCCGGCGCATGGCAACGGCAAGGAACGCCGCGAACGCGGCGCCTGCCGCGCCGACGACGAGGACGGGCAACTGGACGTGCACGGCGCCGAGGACGACGAACGCGAGCCCGGCGGCGAGAAGGACGATCGCCGCGAGGGGCGACCGGGGGCGCTCGGAACGGAGCAGACGAACGCCGATCACGGTCGCCAGGAGCGTCGCGAGCGCCACGTACGCGAGCAACCAGACGTAGAGCTGGAACAGGAACTCGTCGCCCTCCATCATGTCGAGCGGCATTCCCGCGCCGCGCGGCCGCGAGTCGTGCGGTCGCATCAGCTCCATCGCGGTGAGGCCGAGCGCGGTCGTCATGGCGAGAACCGTCAGCCCGTAGAAGATCTTCCCCGTGGCGCGATGGACTCGGCCGCCCTTGCGGGTCAACAGAGGCGGCCACATCAAGACGCTGGCCGCGACCGCGAGCACGATGTGCACCCTCAGCACGACGAGGAAGAGGTCGGTCATGAGTCGTCCGCGTCCGCTCCCATTCGGCGCACGATGAAACGACCGATCTCGGCGAGCTCCTCGTCGCACACCTGATGCTGCATCAGGTAGTCGTGGAACGTGACCGGATACTCGAGCCGCGTCAACACGTCTCGGGCGCGAGCACCGCGTTCGATCGGAACCATCGGATCGAGCTTGCCGTGCGCGATCAGGATCGGCGTCGCTCGATTCGCGGCGGATCGCTCGGCCGCGATCGCCTTCTCGTCATCGGTGAGGTAGGCCGAGAGGGCGATGATGCCGAGCAGCCGCTTCTCGTAGCGCACGCCGAGATGGAGCGCCACGGCTCCTCCCTGCGAGAACCCGGCGAGGAAGACCCGCGCCGGTGGGATGCCGCGGTCGCCCTCGCGCGCGATGAGGCGGGCGACTCGTGCCGCCGATCGGCGCACGCCGTCCAGGTCATGGTGACGCTCGAGATCGACTTCGACGATGTCGTACCACGCGGGCATGACCATGCCGCCGTTCAGCGTGACCGCGATGCTGGGCGCATGCGGGAACACGAATCGGACCGCGGCGTCGTGCGGCAGCCGGAGGTAGGGCACGGCGGGCTCGAAGTCGTGGCCGTTCGCGCCGAGTCCGTGCAGCCAAACGACCGCGTGCGTGGCGGGATCCGCGGGCTCGATCTCGACGGTGGGGAGGAGCGGCTGGTTCGTCACGCGGTGAGAGTACAGCAGCGCTCGGTCGGTTCGAGGAGGAAACAACGCAATCGAGGGAGGGTGGGAAGGGCTCGCGCGACGGCGGGACGCGACGAGCCGGAGACGAGCCGCGTCACCGTCGGCCGGCGCTCGCTTCCCCGTAGGACGACGCGGTGATGGTGATTTCGAGGAACGGTTCGGCGCGGTCGGTTCCGTACCACCAGGCGTAGCGCACGTGCGCCGGGATCGTGTAGCCCCCGAACGTCCGCTCCTCGCCGACGTCGAACCCGAACGGGATCGCGGCTGGACGGCGGTCGTCCGTACGGGTGCCGAAACGGGTCGTCGCGACGGAGAGGATCTCGCCGTTCGCCGCGACCTCGAGCTCGATGGTGCGCGGGGCGCCGCCGACCTCGCGCGTCACGCGCACGCGACTCTCGTCGACCGGCTCGAACCGCGCGCCGAAGCGCGGCAGGAGCGCGGCCGGCGTGAAGACCGAATCGAGCGCCAGCCGGTCGGCAAGGCCGCGGTCCAGCTCTTCCCCTTGCTGATGGCTCGGGACGAAGCCGCGCACCCAGAAGCGGATCTCGCCGACGCCGTCCTTCCATGTCTCGGCGCCGTCGAGCTCGGCCGCTTCCGCCTCGATCGTGGCGCGCCACAGGTAGCCGCGCCCCGCGGCGATGACGTGGCGCGCGGTGAGCGGCGACCACGGGTCGTCCGGCGCGAGCCGCATCCGCCCCTCGAGCTCGAGCACCGTCGAGGTGGCGAGCGGCGTCCCTTCGGCGATGGCGTGGGCGAGCCAGCGACGCGCCGGCGCCGGCAGCGTCTCGATCTCCTCGAGCGAGAACGTGCCGTTCGTCCCGCCCGGCGCGAGCTCGCGCTCGAGCTCGTCCAGCTCGCGCTGGTACGAGCCGTGATACACCTTCAAGCTGATCGCCGTGACGAGCACCGCGGTGCCGATTCCGATCAGGATCCACAGGAAGAGCCGCACGTCGAGCCTCGCGTCGTTTTCACGAACACGATAGAGACTCGAGGAGTGACGTCCGACGGTCTCGTCCGCGAATCCGCGTTGCCGAGCCCGCTCCTCGACGCCGGCGACGCGGGAATCCCGGTCTGGCTTGGGCGAGGCATCTTCGTTCCGGGCAAGGCGCGACGACGACCGCGTATTCGAAAGGCGCCAAGGAGGAGCAACGCAGCCAGGGACGGATCCGCCTCGCGACGCAGGCCACAAGAAGGGGTTCTCCTACGCCGTGCCACCCGGATGCCCCGATTCGGCGGATCTATACGCGTGGGTTTGGGTCAGGATACCCCACGAAGGATGGGGTCAGGCCAGCGACCCAACCCCGTCCGTCTCGCCGCCCGCCGCGGCGCTCGGGTTGCTCCCGGGCGGCAACTACCTTGACACTCACCGGTCAGTGGAATCCGGGTGATGACGCAATCCTCAGGCTCGACCTGTCGCAGCTCCCGAATGCGAACGGCACGACCACCAACGCCCTGAACGCACTCGCGGACGGCGCTCTCGAGATCGCGGTCATCGACGACACCGTCGTCGACTTCGCCCGGATCACGGTGATTCGCTGCGTGCCATAGCTCCGCGACGATCCGGCGCGAGTCCGCCGTCCATGGGTTCGGACGGCGGTCTCGGCGCGATCACAGCTTCCGCGTCGCGGCCGCACGCCGCGCTCCCGCTGCCGCCCGCCCGGCTCCGTCCGGGCGAGCTGCGGCGTCAGCTTCTGCTGAACCTGCAACCAGCGAACCCATGACTCGAAGCGCCGGATGCGTTGGTTGCGCACGTCCGGATCCGTGAAGGGCCGGGAGAAGCGATTCTCCCGGCCTACTCGACCGCGGGGCCCTTACAACACGACCGACATGGATCGCCTCCCCATCGACGCCCACCTCGACGAAATCGTCGCCGCCGTGCGGAGCGGCCGCGACGTCGTCCTCGAAGCGCCGCCGGGCAGCGGCAAGACGACGCGGGTTCCGCCGGCGCTCGCCGGCGCCGGGCTCCGGGGCGGCGGGCGCGTCGTCGTGCTCGAGCCGCGCCGGATCGCGACGCGCCTCGCCGCCACGCGGATCGCGGCCGAGCGCGGCCAAAGCCTCGGCGGGCCGGTCGGCTATCGCGTGCGTCACGAAGCGCGCGAGTCGGACGCGACCCGTCTCCTGTTCGTGACCGAGGGGATCCTGAACCGCCGGATCCTCGACGACCCCGACCTCGCCGGTGTGTCGGTCGTCGTGTTCGACGAGTTCCACGAGCGGAGCGTGCACGCGGACCTCGCCCTCGGACTCGTGCGCGAGATCCAGTCGACGATCCGTCCCGAACTCCGCGTCGTGATCATGTCGGCGACCCTCGACTCGGCTGAAGTCGCGTCCGCCCTCGACGCCGAGGTCGTGCGGACGGAAGGGAGCCCCCATCCAGTCGAGGTCGTCTACGAGCCGCCGCGCGAGCCGCGCTCCATCGCGGACGAGGCCGCGCAGGCGGTACTTCGCACGCTCGACGGGAGCGGTCGAGACGGCGGGAGCCTGCTCGTCTTCCTCCCGGGCGTCGGCGAGATCCTGCGCGCGCAGGAGCGGCTGCGCGACGTCGCCGCGCGTCTCTCGATCGATATCGTGCCGCTCTACGGCGAGCTCGACGCAGACGCGCAGGACCGGGCGGTGCGCGCGGGCGAACGACGCCGCGTGGTCCTCGCCACGAACGTGGCCGAGACGTCGATCACGCTCGACGGCATCCACGTCGTCATCGATACGGGCTTCGCGCGCGTGATGCGTCACGACCCGGCGTCCGGCGTCGATCGGCTCGGGCTGGAACGGATCACGAAGGCGTCGGCCGAGCAGCGCAAGGGTCGCGCCGGGCGCCAGGGGCCGGGTCGCTGCGTGCGCCTCTACCGCCGGGGCGAGTTCGACGCGATGCAGCCGTCGCTCGAGCCCGAGCTCCTGCGCGTCGACCTCGCGGAGCCCGTCCTCCTGCTGAAGGAGTGGGGAACCCAGGACCTCCTCGAGTTCCCGTGGCTGACGCGGCCGCAGCCCGACCGGCTCGATGCGTCTGAGCGGCTGCTTCGTGCCCTGGGAGCGGTCGGCGAGGGCGGCGGCCTGACCGCGATCGGCCGGCGGCTCGCTCGAATCCCGGTGCATCCGCGGCTCGGCCGCATGATGGTCGCGGCGGAGGAGTACGGGTGCGCGGCGACCGGCGCCGAGCTCGCGGCCCTCGCGGTGTCGCGGTCGTTGGTGGCCGGCGACGCGCGGACGGTCGGTCGTTCCGACCTCCTGCTTGGCCTCGACCTGCTGCACGACCACGGACGACGGGCCGGCGGGCGGTCGGCCTCGTTCGGCGGCATCGACCGGCGCGTGCTCGCCGCGTTGGAGCGCGAGGCGCGGCAGTTGAAACGGATCTTCGGAGAGCGTGACATACGCGACCCCGACGAGGACGTGCTCCTGCGCTGCGTCCTGGCCGGGTACCCCGATCGCGTGGCGCGACGCCGGGAGAGCGGCGGGTCGAGCGCCGTCCTCGTGGGCGGGTCGGGAGTGGCGATCTCGGACAAGAGCGTCGTGAAGCAGGCGCGGCTCTTCGTCGCCCTCGACGCCGTCGACGTGGGGCGGGGCCGGGATCGTCGCGCCGCCGTCCTCTCGGGGATCGAGGAGGAGTGGTTGGAGGAGCTCTTCCCGGGGTCGGTACGGACGATCGACGTCACGATCTGGAACGACGAGCGTCGCGCGGCGGAGGGACGAAGGCGCCGCGTCTACCTCGACCTCGTCCTCGACGAGAAGCGCCTGGCGGTGCCCCCCGATCCCGTCGAGGCGAGCCGGCTCCTCGCACGCGCCGCGACGCACCCACGCGCGCTGGCCGCGCTGCGGACGGGACGGCTCGAGCGTCTCTTGCTGCGGCTCGAGTGCATGGGGCGTGCGTTCCCCGAGCTTGCGCTTCCCGACGTCGACGACCGCGTCCTCGCGGCGGCGGTCGAGAGCGCGTGCACCGGACGGTCGCGGTTCGAGGAGCTCGAGGGAGTGGTCCTCGACGATCACGTGCTCGTCGCCCTCGGAGGGGGGGACGCGCGCTCCCGTCTCCGCGCGATTCCCGATCGCATCCGGCTTCCGTCGGGCCGCGACGCGCCGGTCACGTATCGCCGCGGGCAGGATCCAATCGTGTCGGCGAAGCTGCAGGAGTTCTTCTCGGCGCGCGCCTCGCCCCGGATCGCGGACGGTCGCGTCGTCGTTGCCGTCGATCTCCTCGCGCCGAACGGCCGTTCGGTGCAGATCACCAGCGACCTCGCCGGGTTCTGGAAGAACCTCTACCCGAAGGAGCGGCGCGAGCTGATGCGCCGCTATCCGCGCCATCCATGGCCCGAAGACCCCGAGAACGCACCGCCGACGTCGCGGCCGCTGCCGCGACGCCGGCGTGACGGATGACGTCGCGGGTCAGCTTGCGGCCGGGGCTTCCGCCGACTTGCTCCGCTTCGATTTCGACGCGAGCGCCGAGTCGATCGAGAGCGCGCCCGCTCCGGTGAAGACGAGACACAGGCAGCCGCCCAGGATCAGGAGCGGGAACTCGTACGCGTGGTCGCCGGTGAGTCGCGTCTGCAGGCCTTCGATGATGTCGACCCCGGCGAGATGCACCTTCCATATGGCGACGAACATCGTGCCGGCATTGATCAGCGCGGCGAGCCGCGTGACGAACCCGAGCGCCAGCAACACGCCGCCCGCCAGCTCGCCCCACGCGGCGACGTACGCCAGGATCTCGCCGTACGGGAGGTCGAACGACTTCACCGACTCGACGAACGATTGGATGTCCTTCACGAACAGCTTCTGGTATCCGTGCGCGATCAGCGGCGCCGCGATCGCCAGCCGCAGCGGCAGGGGTCCGAGCCGGCTCAGTCCCGTCATCGTCATCTCTATCCTCGCTTTTGCAGTGTCGTTCCGCATCGTACGGCTCGACTACGAAACTCGGTGGCGAGCCTACCGGAGAAAAGTCGCTTTGTTCCCGGTCGGGCAGACGCGTTCATGCGCCGCGGAACGCCCCCGCTCTTTTTTTGTCGAAGCACAAACGCCGTTTCGCGGCCGGTCGTACTTAGGGCCGCATGAAGGGGTCCTCCTCCAGGGGGACACAGTTGGAGCCCGCGCTATGGGCTGGCGCGGGCTCCTCATTTTTTTGGTGCCGGCACCATCGCAACTCTCGTTACCGCTTTCAACCGGATGGAAGAATCGTTCAGCGATTGAAAGAACGAGAGGGCGCGGCGAGGGGCGATGATTCGTTCCTCGCGAAGGAGCGGGAGCTGCATCGAAAGCAACTTCGATGCAGCTCCCGGATCGTTCGAGTCCGCGACGTCGAGCGTCTCGATCAGAGGCCGAACTCGATCGACACCGGATTGGACGCCCACGTCACCGGGGCGACCGTGAACGCGGCGAAGTCGAGCTTGAACCCGGCCAAGGCGGGGCTGGCAAGGCCGGGGAGAGCGAGGGTCGCGGTGGCCGTACCCGCCGGCGAGAGGACGCCGCCGAAGTTGGCGAAGATCGGCGTGTTGAGGAACTGGAACCCGATCTGGGTCACGGCGTCGAACACGAGGGGGATCGAGGTCCCATCGATCACCGTGGCCGGTGCGGCCCCGCTCGCCCCCATGCCGAGGATGTAGGACTGACTGCCGGTCGCCACGCCCGCGTCGATCGAGAACTGAACGACGCCGCCCTGCGCCGCGGAGAGGTACTTGTCGCTGGCGACGAGCGGGGCCAGCGTCCCGTTGCTGATCGCCACGAGCCGGACGTCGTCGATCGTCCAACCGCCGAACTCGAGCCCGCCGTCGCTCTGGAGCTGGAACCGGACTCGGACCGCCGGATGGCCGTCCGCCTGACCGGAGAGGTCGACATCATGGAGCGTCCACGCGGCGTCGATCAGGTGGTTCGCGCCCCCGCCCGGCGTGGACGGATTCTGCCAGACGGTCTGGTTGTTGACGCGGATCGTCGCCTGGTCGTAAGAGCCGTCCTCGACGCTGAGCCAGCGCTGGTAACGCAGGCGGACGCCGGTCTGGCCGGAGCAATCGATCGCGGGTGACTCGAGGTAGTTGTTCACGTCCGACTGGTACACGCCGTTGAAGTTGCCGATCCCGAGGTCGTTGCCGCGCGCGTTCGTGCCGCTCGCCGCCGCGGCGGGATCGTAGGATTTGCCCTGCGGCGTCCCTTTCTGCCAGTCGTTCTGGGTCTGGACCTGCACCGTGGTCCAACCGTTCTCGCCGGCCGCTTCGAAGTCGTCCTGGAAGATCGTCGTGATCGCGCCGGCGGTGAAGCCGAACCACGCGGCGCCGGCGCTCGTCCCCTCCGGGAGCCACTCGTCGTGTCCCGCGGAGTCGGTGGCGAGGATGTAGTAGTCGACCATGCCGCTCGTCCCGACGCCGGGGATCGCGCCGAGCCAGTCTCCCGTCGTCGCCGAGCGGACCATCGCCTTGGTCGTCCACGCGCCGCCGTCGACACGGTAGACGAGGTCGACCGACGCGACCGTGTTCGTCGTGAACGACGTCACGGTTGCGCTCGTCGCGTACGGTCCGCCCGCGTCGCCGGTATCGCCGATCGGTGCGTGGGCGACGTCCAGGTCGATCGGCTCGGCGAGCGACGCCGCGCTCGCGACGAACGCCTTCGCGATGTTCTGCGCCAGGTCGAAGTCGTTGGCGCTCGTGCCGAGCAGGTCGGCGCCGGAGTGGATCACGGAGGAGTAGCCGTCGAGGTCCTCGAAGAAGAAAACGGACGGGATCCCGTTGCTCTGGTACGCCTGGTGGTCCGACGTGCCGGCCGTCAGCGTCCCCGTCTTCACGCCGAACGACGGAAGGTACGCGTTGGTGACGTCGATGCAGAACTGGGTCAGGCCGGGGTCGGTGTTGTTGGTGGCGAAGTCGACGTCCATGGAGTCGCCCGCGTTGCGGTGCGAGATCATGTCCATGTTCAACATGCCGACGACCTGCTGGCCGGCGTTCACCAGATTGCCGGCGTCGTGGTACGCGCCGACGAGCCCGAACTCCTCGGCGGAGAAGAGGAGGAGGCGGATCGTGTTCTCGAACTGCCCCTGCGCCAGGACGCGCGCGGACTCCAGGATGGCCGACGAGCCGGACGCGTTGTCGTCGGCACCGGGAGCGTTCGTCGTCGAGCCCGCGTAGTTGATCGAGTCGTAATGAGCGCCGAGCACGACGATCCGTTCGGGGTGCGTGACGCCGGGGATCGTGGCGATCACGTTCGGCGTGTAGCCGGGTTCGAACGTCTCGGTCGTCACCGTGACGCCGGGGATCGCCGTGAGCTGCGATACGAGCCAGTTCGTCGCTTGCATCGCGCCCGCCTGGTCGGCGCGGCGCGTGTGGTAGGACGAGAGCTGCGTCACCGCGCTCTGGAGGTTCGACTTGCTCACTTGGTCGACGAGCACGCTGATCCGCGGGTCGACGGCGACGACCTTCTGCACGCCGGGCGTCGCATTCGCGTAACCCGGGGTCGGGGTCCACGCCTTGCGGTGGACGTGCGCCAGATGGTGGGAGCAGCCGGTCAGGATCGTCTCACCGATCAGCGAGAAGAGCACCTGGCCCTTCTGCGTCAGCAGCACGTTCGCGTTCGACGGCACGTGGCCGGGATCGGCCACGTAGAGGTGCATGTCGTCGGCCCAGATCCCGATGACCTCGGCGGTGTAGCCGAGATGACGGAGCTTCGACGCCGCGGTCTTGTCGCCTTCGCCCACCGCGATCGTGCCGTAGTCACCGTAATACGACAAGTGGCGCGCGAGCACGTCGCCCGAGCCGGGCGGCAACGGGCCGCGAATCGCGATGACCGATCCGGCGTCGGAAGGCGCGGCGAGCAGCGTGAAGCAGACGGCCAACAAGGATGCGGGACGCATTCCGAGCATGGGGGGCTCCAGTGAAGGATGTCGGAGAGGCCTGGGCAGCGTGAGTCGGGCTTGGAGCCGAAGTGTAGCAGGGAAACCACCCGAACCGGGCTCGTCGCCGGAACCGTTTTCGCCACGCTCGGTTCCGAGTGCCGTCGCCACGGCGCGGGGGCGGGGGCGGACTCTACGCGCCGAGCGCCGAGCCGATCTGGTAGACCCCGAAGCTCGCGAGCCACGCGAGCACGGTCATGTAGACGACCATGAAGACGGGCCAGCGCCACGTCCGCGTCTCGCGCCACGTGACGGCGAGGGTACTGAAGCACTGGCAGGCCAGGGCGAAGAAGACCATTAGCGAGAGGCAGGCCAGCCCCGTGAAGACCGGACGCCCGTCGGGCCAGCGTGATTGCGAGAGTCGCTCGCGAAGGGCGGTCGAGTCGTCTTCGTGACCCTCGCTGCCGACGCCGTAGACGACGCCCATCGTGCTGACGAACACCTCGCGCGCGGCGAACGCGCCCAGGATGCCGATTCCGATCCGCCAGTCGAAGCCGAGCGGCTCGATCACCGGCTCGAGCGCGCGGCCGATCCGACCCGCGTAGCTCTGTCGCGCCTGCTCTGCCTCCGCCTCGTGCTCGATTCGCGCGAGCTCGGTCGCCGCTCCCGCGTCGCCCGCCTCGACCCGGCGTTCGACGGCGGCCCGCGCGGAATCGGCGGCCGGGCTCGATTGCGCGTCGAGCCGCGGGAACGCCAGCAGGAACCACATCGCGATCGAGCAGATCAGGATGATGGTGCCCGCCTTCTTCAGGAACTCGACGCTCTGCTCGCGGATCGTCCGGAAGACCGAGGGGAGGTGCGGGAGGCGGTAGGGCGGCATCTCGATCAGGAGCGGCATCTTCGGGCCCTTGAGGACCGTTCTCCCGAGCACCCACGCGCACGCGAGTGCCATCACCGTGCCGAACACGTACATGCCGGCCAGGAGCATGCCGCGCAAGAACGGCACGCCTGACTCGCGCGGGGCGAGCGCGGCGATCAGCAACCCGTAGACGGGGAGACGCGCCGAGCACGTCATCAACGGCAGGACCATCATGGTCAGCAGGCGATCGCGGTGGCGCTCCATGTTGCGCGTCGCCAGGATCGCGGGCACCGCGCAGGCGTAGCCGGACAGGAGCGGCACGAACGCGCGGCCGTGCAGCCCGACCGCGCGCATGATCCGATCCATCAGTACCGCCACGCGGGCCATGTAGCCGGAGTCCTCCATCAGTCCGAGGAACAGGAAGAGGAAGACGATCTGCGGCAGGAAGACCACGAACGCGCCGACCCCGGCGATGACGCCGCCGACGATGAAGTCCGCGAACATCCCGGGCGGCAGGGCTTGGACGGCGCGGTCGCCGAGCCACGCGAAACCCGCCTCGATCCAGCCGATGAACGGATCGGCCCCGGCGAACAGCGCCTGGAACAAGAGGGTCATCAAACCGATGAAGAGTACGAATCCGAGCAACGGGTGCAGCAGCACCCGATCGATCCGATCGGTGAAGCGTTTCAGGCCCTGGCGGTCGCGGACGATCCCGGGGACCTTGGCGTCGATCCACGCGTAGCGGCTGGCGACGATCTCGTCGTCGAGGTTGCGACCCTGCCGTTCCGCGTTGGCGCGGCGGTCGCGAACGATCGCACGCAGGCGCGGGGGGACCTCGCGGAGCTCGTCGTCGTCGTCCAGCGAGAGGAGCGCCCAGGTCGCGAGCGCGCGCGTCGCGGCGGGATCGTTCGCCCAGCGCGCGGGAATCTCGGCGGCGACCGCGGCGAGGTCGGCGGCCAGGGCCGCCTCGTCCTGCCGCCACGGGGCGTCGGACCGCCCCCGAGTCGGATCGTGAAGCACCGCCGCGATCGCCCGCTTCAGCTCCTCGATCCCTTCGCCCTTGCGGGCCACGACCGCCACGACCGGGACGCCCAGCTCGCGCGCGAGCGCCTCGCCGTCGACGTCGAGACCGAGGCGCCGCGCGTCGTCGGTCATGTTCAAGGCCACGACGGCCGGAACGCCGAGCTCGAGGACTTGAAGCACGAGGTAGAGGTTCCGGGCGAGCTGCGTCGCGTCGACGACGAGGAGGACGGCATCGGGTCGCGTCGCGGGGGGGATGCCGGCGATCGTCTGGAGGGCGATCTGCTCGTCGGCGCTCCGCGAGGAGAGCGAGTACGTCCCCGGCACGTCGGCCACGGTCGCTCGGCTAAGGTCGGGGAGCGCGAGGACTCCGATGTGTCGCTCGACGGTGATTCCAGGGTAGTTGCCGACCCGCGCGCGGCCCCCGGTGAGCCGGTTGAAGAGGGTCGACTTGCCGGTGTTCGGGTTCCCCGCGATCACGACCGTCTTGGTCGCGGCGGCGATCGCTTGCATCAGAAGGGGTGACGAAGAGGGGTGACGAAGAGTTCACCGGCTTCCAACGTGCGGAGGGTGACGTGCGATCGCCGCACCTCGACCTCGACCACGTCGTGAAGCGCGTTCTTGCGCACGAGCCGGATTCGGGTGCCCGGCAGCAGGCCCATCTCGAGGAGGCGCCGGCGGAACGGTCGCGCTCCGCCAAGCCCGACGAGGGTCGCTTCGTCACCGTTGGAGAGGCAGCTCAAGGTCGTCATGGGGTAGGAGGGCTCACGGTGAAAATGAGACTTATTCTCAACTGAGCAGGCTTTATAACGTGTGTCCGAGACGTTCGCAATCGACGTTCTCGATCGGCGTTCTCGATCGGGTATTGCGCAGTTCGTGAGGAGTCCGGCTTCGAGGTCGCCGGTCGTCAGTGGTGCGCCCCGGCCATCTGCTCCTCGCCGACCCGGTTGTGGATCGTTCCCTCCAAGCCGACGCCGGCCGCGCGGTGCTCGATCTTCGGCTTCTTCGTGATGCCGAGCATCTGCCCGAGCCGCTTCGACCAGTCGAACACCTTGAACTCCACGGGGAATGTGTACCACTGGCGCTTCAGCCGGTAGCCGGCCATCTTGCGCAGGAAGGCGTGGTACGGGCCCTTGCCGCGGACGAGCCCGTCGTACCACGGCACCAGATACGTGTAACGGTGGTAGTCGCGCTTGATCCTCGCGGGGAGCGAGTCGAACGTGTCGTTCTCGAACTTGTACTCGATCATCCGTCCCCAGGTGTCGAAGCTCATCGGCATCTGGTAGCCGGCCTCCTTCGCGTGCTCGCCGCACTCGGTCCCTGGGAGGGGGCGGTAGAGCAGCACCTCGGACGTGCAGTTCGGGAAGTCGTACTTGATGTTCGCCGCGGTATCGAGCGTTGCGCGCATCGACACTTCCGTCTCATTCGGGTAGCCGATGATCCAGAAGAGCCCGATCTTGACGCCCCGCTCCCACATCCGCTTCATTGCCTTGTAGGTGTTTCCTTCCTTGATTCCCTTGCGGATGTACGCCTGCATCTCCGCGGTCGCGGTCTCGGCGCCGACCCACATCATGTGGCAGCCGGAGTCGCGCATCAGGTCGAGCGTCTCGTCGTCGCAGCGCATGATCGTCTCGACCTCGATCGTCGCGTTCCACGCGATGTTCAACCGGCGATCGATGAGCTCGCGGCAGAACTCGTTGATCCGCTTGATGTTCACGCCGAAGTTCGCGTCCTGGAACCGGACCACGTCGAAGTCGTAGCGCTGCTTCAGCTCCTCGAGGTGGTCGACGAGCGCTTTCGCCGGGGTCGCGACCCAGCGACGCCCGGTCACGACCGGCGAGCAGCAGAACGCGCACGGCTCGGGGCAGCCGTACGAGCTGAAGTAGGAGATCGCCCGGTAAGGACGCTCCATGCTGAATCCGGGCGGGTCCGGGAAGCGGTACCGCACCTTCGCGGTCTTGGCCTGGCGCTCCTGGATGTCGAGGTACTTCTCGACGGGGATCATCCCGAAGTCGGGCTTCGGGAACTCCTTCATCTGGGCTACCGCGCGCTTGGGGGTGTGGAACAGCTTGCCTTCCCGCCAGAGGGCGAGGCCGGGCACCTCCTCCACGGGCTTGCCGTCGCGCAGCGCGACGAGCCATTCCGTGAACGTCAGCTCGCCCTGACCGATGCACACCGCGTCGGCCAGATCGTTCATGAGGTACAGCTCGGGTGCGACCGACGGGAACCAACCGCCCCAGATGATCGGCAGGTCCGGGTGGGCTTCGCGCACCTTCCGCGACACGATCGCTCCGTCCGCGACCTGGTAGCCGACGATGCAGGTGGAGCCGAACGCGAACGCGCCGTCCAGTCGCTCCAGCAGGGCCTGATGCGGGTTCTGCTCGATCATCGAATCGATGATGTCGAACTCGAAGCCTTCCGCGATCGCCGGCGCGGCGATGTGGAGGAACTCGAGCGGCAGCAGGTCCGCGCTGTAGGGTTGGCCGAGCTCGGGATTGCCGCGCTCAGGGTAGTAGAGGACAACCCGCTTGCGTTCGCTCATGTCGCGCTCCCGCGCCGGCCACCGGTTCGCGTGACCGTCACCGTCGCCGGCGGGACGCCGCCGCACGACTCCATCCGAAGACCCCGAAATGATCCTGCCCAGAGACCTGACTCAGCCGGATCGGCATTCTGGACTTGGGAAGTATAGCGTGCTGAAGGGCATCGGCAATCGCTCCCTCTGCGCATGCGCGCATTCGTGGATTTCGCCCGGCGGACGAGCCCCGACCTGCGGTCGAGCTGTAATCCACTGACGAGTTGCGTCTTATGGATTCGAACGCGCGGCTCCGGGTATCGTGCCGCCATGTCGCCGGTCGTCGTCTGCATCCTCTCGCTCGCCGTGCTCGCGCTCGGCTACCGCTTCTACGCGCGCTACCTCTCGGAACGAGTCTTCGCGTTGCGTGACGACGAACCGGTGCCGGCGGTCCAACACGAGGACGGAGTCGATTTCGTCCCGACCCGGAAAGAGGTGCTCTGGGGCCACCACTTCGCGTCGATCGCGGGGGCGGCCCCGATCCTCGGTCCGGCGATGGCGATCGTCTGGGGATGGGCGCCGGCACTGCTTTGGGTCGTGCTCGGGGTCGTGTTCATGGGGGCGGCACACGACTTCGGCGCGCTCGTCCTCTCGGTTCGCCACGACGGAGCGACGGTCGGCAGCCTGACCGAGAAGTTCGTCGGCCCGCGCTCGCGGGTCCTCTTCCTGCTCGTGATCTTCTTCCTGATCTGGCTGGTCGGTGCCGTGTTCGCGTTCTCGATCGCGAACCTGTTCGTGCGATTCCCGGCCAGCATCCTGCCCGTGAACCTCGAGATCGTGGTGGCGATCTTCATCGGATGGTGGGGGTACGCGAAACGGCGCTCGCTCTTGATCCCCTCGATCGGGGTGTTGATCGGGCTGTACGCGACGATCGTGGGGACGGCGTCCGGTGCGATCCCGACGCCGGCCGACGGCTCGATCTTCCTCTCGAGGGACTTCTGGCTGATCGGGCTGATGATCTACGCGTTCGTGGCGAGCAGCTTGCCGGTCTGGCTGCTGCTGCAGCCGCGCGACCTGATCAACAGCCATCAGCTCCTCGTCGGCCTGGTGGCGCTCTACCTCGGCTTCTTCGTCGCGCGGCCTCGGTTCGCCGCGCCGGCCGTGGGGGAGCTCGCCATGCTCCCGTCGATGATCCCCCTGCTCTTCGTGACGATCGCGTGCGGCGCGATCTCTGGATTCCACGGGCTCGTCAGCTCCGGCACCACGAGCAAGCAGCTCGGCCGCGCGTCCGACGCGCGGCCGATCGGCTACGGTGCGATGCTCTGCGAAGCGGCCCTCGCGATCCTCGCCACGATGGCCGTCGCGTCGGGGCTCTGGAGCGGCGGCGGCCACTCCCACGCGTGGGACTACCTCGCGGCCCAGAGCGCGGACACGGCCGCGACCGGTGTGCATCGCCTTCCCCACGTTGGCGAGGCGCTCTCCGCGTTCGTCAACGGATCGGCCGGTTTCCTCGCGAGCCTGGGGATCGACGCGGCGATCGCGGCGGCGATCGTCGCGGTGCTCGTGATCTCGTTCGCGGCGACGAGCCTCGATACCGCGCTGCGCATCCAGCGGTTCGTCCTCGCCGAGCTGGGCGCGACGTATCGCGTGCGCGCCCTCCAGAACCGTTGGTTCTCGGGCGCGATCGCCTGCGGGTCGGTGGTCGTGCTGATCTACGCGGACTATGAGCACGGGGCGCAGAGCTTGTGGCCGGTCTTCGGCGCCACGAACCAGGTGCTCGCCGCGTTCACCCTGATGATCTGCGCGCTCTACCTGCGCACGCTCGGCCGCCGGGCCGCCCCTTATGCGATCCCCGCCGTCATCGTGATGGCGATCACGTTCAGCGCGATGGGGATCCAAGTGTTCCACGACCTCGCCGCGCGGAAATGGTTGTTGGGGAGCGTCGGCGCGATCATCGCGGTTCTGACGGTCTGGGTCGCGCTCGAGGGCGCGCTCGCCTGGCGGCGCGGGTCAGGCATCGTCCGTGCGGACGGCGACGTGCAGGCGGGCTGAGCGGGCGCGGGGATTGTCGTACACCTCGGCCGGGCTCGGGGCGATCGCTTCCTCCCAACCGGGACGGAAGAGGCCGGCGGCGACGCCGCGCGCGAGCGCCGCCTGGATGCGCCGCGCCTCGCCCGGGTGGAACGAGATGAGCGCGGCGCGGCCCCCCGGTCGCGCCGGTTGCCCCGACCGCCCGGACCGCCCGGACCGAAGGATCCAGGGAAGGTCGCGCAACAGTTGGTCGAGCGCTTCCATCTCCTGGTTGAGCGCGATCCGGACCGCCTGGAACGTCCGCGCCGCGGGGTGCGAGTCGAACGCGCTCGACTGGGTGGTGCGCGGGTCGATCCCTTTGGCGCGGAGCACGACCTCGGTCAGGTCGCGGGTCGTCCGAAGCGGCGGGCCGGCGCGGCAACGCGCCGCGATCGCCGCTCCGATCGCCGCCGCGTCCTTCTCGTCGGCGTGCTCCGCGATCAACGCCGCGAGCTCGTCCGCGTCCTTGGTCGCGAGCCATTCCGCCGCGGGGACGCCGCGGCGCTGATCCATGCGGAGGTCGAGCGGCGCGGCGCGCTTCCACGAGAAGCCGCGCTCGGGACGGTCGAGCTGCATCGACGAGACGCCGAGGTCGGCGAGCAGGACGTCGACCGCGTCGACGCCGCGCTCGCGCAGCACGCGCGCCGCGCCGGCGAAGTTCGCGTGCACGCAATCGATCGGCAGCTCGAGCGCACCGAGGCGGGCGCGCGTGAGCTCGAGCTCGTCCGAGTCTCGCTCGAGGGCGAGAAGCCGGCCACCGGGGACGAGCCGCCGCGCGATCGCCTCGGCATGGCCGCCATGGCCGAGCGTGCAATCGAGCGCGAACGCTCCCGCCGCCGGCGCCAGAACGTCGAGCACCGCGTCCACGAGCACGGGGACGTGCGTGCCGGCCGGCGTCTGGCCGCGCCCGCGGACCTTGGCGATCTCTTCCGGGTACCGCTGGGCGGCGAGCTCCTTGTACTTCTCGCCGAAGCGCCGCGGGTGCGTCCCTGGATACCGTGCGCGGCGCCGGCGCGGCGGCGGAGTCGCGCCGCCGGAGCCACGATCGTCTCGATCGTCCTCTGCGTTCCGCATGTCGCGACTTCAACCGGCGGCGGCCGCCCGGTCAACCCGCTCCTTCCCGGCCGGTCTTCGCGGCACGCGCAGAACTTGAAGCATTGAACCTAAGGAACCGCTCCGAGGTAGGATTCCGGCAAGCCGGGACGGTCTCGACCGTCCAAGGGACGCCCCACCAGTACACCGGAATGGAAAGGTCGATCCCATGCGATCTCGAACGCTGCTGAGTGTCTCGCTGCTCCTCGTCGGAGGTAGCAGCACGGTCGGTTGGTCTCATGAGGAGCTGTTTCGTGTCGACGGTGCCGCGGCCCTGCAGAAGCTGGGCACCGAGGTCCGCTCCGCGGGGGACGTCGATGGAGATGGAGTGACCGACGTGCTCGTCGTGTCGGCCGCGACGGTCGGATCGGGGGCCGGCGCCGTGGTGCAGGTCCGCTCGGGCGCGGACGGCTCGATCGTATTGTCGCTCGATCCGGTGGCGCCGAACTCCCTGGGCAGCCCGTGCATTGCCGCGGCGGGGATCGGCGACGTGGACGGGGACGACCACGACGACCTGGTGGTCGGGTTGTCGAACGCGGAGCAGGCGCGGGGTCTGGTCCGTCTCGTGTCGGGTGCGACCGGCGAGACCCTTCATGAGATCCTCGGCTCGGAACCGTGGGATCACCTCGGAGCGGAGGTCTCAGGCGCCGGCGACGCGGATGGCGACGGCGTACCCGACTACGCTTATTCGGAGCCTCGGAGCGAGTCCGACGTCCTCCCTCCGCGCGTCGTGGTGCGCTCCGGCGCGGATCACTCGATCCTGCACGAGCGGGAGGTTGGATCGCCGGTCTTCACCGTACGTGTCGAGCTGGCGCAGGTCGGCGACGTCGACATGGACGGTCGCGGCGATCTGCTGATCGGGTTCAGCCGTCCGCACGTCATCGGGCCGTCCGGCGCCCTGGTCGTCTCCGGCGCGGACGGATCGATTCAGTGGGAGTTCGAGGACGCCGCGATCCCGAGCTTCGGCGCGTGGATCGGCGCTCCTGGCGATCTCGATTCCGACGGCCACGCCGACGTCGGGGTCGCGGCTCCGTTCGGGTCCTCGGGCGAGCCGTCGGTCGTGCGGTTCTACTCGGGCGCCACGGGAACGATGCTGTTCGAGCGGATCGATCCGTCCGGGCTCGGGTTCGGCGCCTCGATCGACGCGGCGGGCGACGTGACGCAGGACGGGGTCAACGACGTCGTGATCGGGACGCCGCACGTCTCCGGCGTCGCCGGCTACCTGCACGGAAGCACCGGGATCTTCTCGTCCGAGCTCGCGCTGCCGCACTCGAAGGTGGCGGGCGCGTATGCCTTCGGGATGTTCGGATGGGCGGTGGCGGGACTGGGCGACGTCGACGAGGACGGCATCCCCGACTTCGCGGTCGGTGAGCCGGGAGCGTCGGGGGGCCAGGGCGCGATGCACGTCTACTCCGGCGTGCCGAGCGACGACGACGGCCCGTCGATCTTCGTCCCGGGCGACGTCATCGTGGGATCGGTCGATCCCCCCGACGACGATGATCGCGTTCGCTTCACGGGGCTCGCTGGCACCAAGGTGACGTTCGAGATCACGGCGGCCGCATCCCTGGCCGCGCGGATCGAGATCATCGGCGCCGAGCCGGAACCGGTCGCGTCATGGGAACTCCCGGCGACCGAGAAGACGAAGAAGCGCGTCTTGAAGGTGCCGGCCGACGGCGTGTACGAGGTCGTCGTCACCGGCCGCGACGGATCGACCGGCGGGTACGAGCTCCACACCGCGCTGAAGCTGAAGAAGAAGGCGCAGTGGATCGACAAGTCGATCGGGTTCACGCCGGGCGAGCCCGCGCAGGTGACGTTCCATGCCGGCCCCGGGATGTCGCTCACCGGATTCGTCGACGGCAAGAAGGGCTTCACGGACGCACCGGCGCTCTCCCTCCAGGGACCGAAGGGCGAGTGGACCGATCTCGCTTCGTTCAGCTACGCGTACGAGACGACCGCCTCGCTCGCACTGGCGCCGCTCACCGACATCGGCGAGTTCGTGCTCCGGGCGGACGGGGCGACGGGCGTCAAGGCGAAGGTCGTGTTCACCCTGCAGGTGCTGCCGAATCTCGCGCAGAATTGGGTCTGGATCGACTGACGGGCGCCATGGGGCGGGGGCGGCGGGGGCGCGATTGCCGGGCGACCCTCGCTGCCGATCACGGTCGAGGAGCGGCCGCCTCGCGCCGGCGGTCAGAACGCCTTCGCGACCTTCTCCCCGGCCACGCGCCGGATCATGTCGTAGGCGCTGAACTCATACGGCGTCCCCGTGAACCTCCGGCTCCGGAGCCGCGAGCCGGCGCGCCGGCGCAGGAATTTCGAGAACGGCCCTCGTCCCCCCGCGTTGCCGTCGAACCAAGGCGCGAGCGTGGTGAAGTTCTTCCACGCCTTCTGCACCTCGGGGGGGATCTGCCCCCACCATGAGTTGAACTTGTAGTCGAAGAAACGGCCCCAGTCCTCGAACGTCTTCGGCGGCGGGTAGCCCATCTCGAGCGACTTCTGCCACCACGCCGAGCCCGGGATGGGTCGGTACGGAAAGACCTCCGACGAGCACGTCGGGTACTTGGTCTTCATCAGGGCCGCTTCGTAGATGGTCTCGTACATCGACTCGTGCGTCTCGTCCGGGTAGCCGATGATGTACGTCACCGCGAACTGGATCCCCGCGTCGTACATGCGACCGATCGCGCGGTCCGTCCAGCCCTCCTTGATGTTCTTGCGGATGAGCTTCTGCGTCTCCTCGGTCGCCGCCTCCGCGCCGGTGATCAGCAGGTGGCAGCCGGAGCGCTTCAACAGCCCGATCGTCTCGTCCGAGTACTGGCAGACCTGCTTGATCTCGATCGTCGCGTTCCAGCGGATGTCCATCCCGGACTCGATCAGGCGCTCGCAGAACCGCGCCGTCCGCGACTCGAGCACGCCGAAGTTCGCGTCCTGGATGCGGAGCACGTCGAAGGGATCCTTCCGATGGATCTCGACCAGTCGATCGACGAGCGTGTCGGCGTCGATCTTGACCCACCGGCGGCCGGCGATTCCCGGCGAGCAGCAGAACTCGCATGGCTCGGGACAACCGAACGAGGTGAAGTACGACAGGCCGCGAAGCGGTTTGTCATGCGGAAGGTCGAGCGGATTCGGCAGCTTGTTCCGGACGCGGCGCCCGTGCGGCGCGTGGCGCTGCGCGAGGTCGTAGTACTTCTGGAGGTCGATCAGGTGGAACGCGGGCGGCGGAAGGTCGTCCATCGGCACGACCTTGCGGCGCGGCGTGAAGTGGAGCTGGTCGCCGCGCCAGAGCACCAACCCGTCGACCGTCTCGAGGTTGGAGCCGTGGTCGATCGCCTGCACGAGCTCGGGAAACGTCGCTTCACCCTGGCCGAGCGCGACCGCGTCGCAGAAACCGCTCTGGAGATAGAGCTCGGGAATCGACGACGGGAACCACCCGCCCCAGACGATCGGCAGCTTCGGGTGGCGCTGCCGCACCGCCTCGGCCACGATCGCGCCGTCGTAGACCTGGTAGCCGAGGATGCAGGACGACGCGAACAGGAGCGCGCCGTCGCACGCTTCCAGGCACTTTTCCAGGTAGCGCGGCTCGACCATCGCATCGATCACCTGGACGTCGTACCCGAGGGCCTCGACCGGGCTCGCGATGTGGAGCAGCTCGATCGGTTGCAGGTCGGGGCTCGCGAGGTCGCCGATGGTCGGATCGACGCGCGACGGAAGGAAGAGGACGATGCGCTTTCTCGCCATGCTGCTCTGCCGTCTCAAAGCGCCTTCGCGGCGCGCTCGCCGGCGAACCGGCGGAACATGTCGAACGCCTTGAACTCGACCGGGGCGCCGTACCGTTTGGTGCGCAGCCGCCACCCCGCGGAGCGCCGGATCAGCTTCGAGACCGGACCGCGGCCGCCCGCGTTGCCGTCGAACCACGGTGCCATCACGGTGTAGCGCCGCCACAGCTTCTGGATCTCGGGCGGGATCTGCCCCCACCATGAGTTGAACTTGTAGTCGAAGAACTTGCCCCAGTCCTCGAACGTGGTCGGCGGGACGTAGCCCGCGTCGAGGGACGGCTTCCAGAACGCCGACCCGGGGATCGGTCGGTACGGGAACACCTCGGACGAGCAGCTCGGGTACTTCCACTTCATCTCGGCCGCCTGCAGGATCGTCTCGCGCATCGATGCGACCGTCTCGCCGGGGTAGCCGATGATGTACGTGAGTCCGGACTGGATGCCGCGCTCATGCATGCGGGCCATCGCTCGCTCGGTCCAACCCTCCTTGATGTTCTTGCGGATCAGCTTCTGCGTCTCCTCCGTCGCCGCCTCGGCGCCGAACCAGCAGAGGTGGCAGCCCGACTTCTTCATCAGGTCGAGAGTCTCGTCCGAGTACTGGCAGATCTGCTTGATCTCGATCGTGCCGTTCCACTGGACGTCGATCCCGGACGCGATCAACGCCTCGCAGAACGTCTTCATGCGCTTCTCGGCCACGCCGAAGTTCGCGTCCTGGAACCGGATGATGTCGTACGGAGTCTTTTTGTGGATCTCGACCAGGCGTGCGACCAGCATCTCCGGGTCGAGCGCGACCCAGCGGCGCCCGGCGAACTCGGGCGAGCAGCAGAACTCGCACGGCTCGGGGCAGCCGAACGACGAGAAGTAGGAGAGCCCGCGGAACGGGCGGCCGGTCGACTTGTACGGTTCGGGCGGCGGAAGCCGATTGCGGATGCGGTGGCCGACGTTCGCCGTCTTCGCATTCAAGTCGAAGTAGCGATTCAGATCGATGAGGTGGAAGGATGGCTCGGGGAGCTCGTCCAGGTGCACCACCTTGCGCCGCGGCGTGAAGTAGACTTCGCCGTCCTTCGCGAGGATCACCCCGTCGATTTCGGCCAGCCGCGCTTGCAGGTCGTCGCCGTTCTTGCCGTCGCAGGCCAGCGCGGCGTTCAGCATCTCGACGAACGTGATCTCGCCTTGGCCGTGGCAAATCGCGTCGCAGAAGCGGCTCTTCAGGTAGAGCTCGGGGATCGAGCCGGGGAACCAGCCGCCCCAGAAGATCGGAAGCCGCGGATGCTTCGCGCGGACCATCTCGGCCACCACCGCGCCGTCGTAGACCTGGTAGCCGAGGATGCAGGACGAGGCGAACGCGGTCGCGCCCTCGCACGCCGCGACGACCTTCTCCTTGTAGTTCGACTCGGTCATCGCGTCGATCAGGACCACCTCGTAGCCCGCCTGTTCGGCCGGGCTTGCGATGTGGACGAGCTCGAGCGGTTGGAGGTCGGCCGCCGGGAGGTCGCCGATGGTCGGATCGACGCGGGACGGCAGGAAGAGGACGACCTTTTTCTTCGCCACGGATCCCTCGGCAGGCGGAGCGGAACCAAAGACTGATGAACGATTTAGGCTGAGGCGGGTGCCGCGTTCCGCCTGGAACGTCGGCACGCTCGAATCGCTATACCTTAGCCCGTATTCGACGAGTGCCAATCGAGTTCTTGAACGCCGGGGGCCGAGGCGGACGCGTCAGGGCTCCTTCAGAAGCCGCAACAGCTTGTTCTCGGTGGAGAGGACGAGGGTGGTGTCGCCGTCGACGAACGCGGTCCGGTAGGTGTCGAGCGTCTTCACGAACGCGTAGAAGTCGGGGTCGGCGCCGTACGCGTCGGCGTAGATCGTGCTCGCCGCCGCGTCGGCGCGGCCGCGGATCGTCTCGGCCTCACGGATTCCCTCGGACTCGATCCGGCGCTCCTCCTTCTCCTTCTGGCCCTCGATCTCGGCCCGCTTCCCCTCGCCCTCCGAGCGGTACTTCTCGGCGATCTGGTTGCGCTCGGCGATCATGCGCGCGTACACCTCCTGGCGGACTTTCTCGGCGTAGTCGATCCGGCGCACGCGGAAGTCGATGAGCTCGATCCCGAGCGCGGCGACCGTCTTCTTCGAGTCCTCGAAGATCCCATGGATCAGGCGCTCGCGCCCCACGGTCACCTCGTCGGCGGCGCTCGCGCCGGTCACCTCGAGATCGAGGTCGGGGTCCGCGTTGAAGTCGCGGTTCTGTTCACGGACCGCCTCGATCAGGTTGTTCTCGCGGATCGCGTTCTTGGCGGCCGCGTCGAGGATGTCGTCGATCCGGCTCTGCGCGACGCGCTCGTCACGGACGCTCTGCAGGAAGAGCAGGGGATCTCGGATGCGCCAACGCGCGGTCGTGTCGACCAGGATCGTCTTCTTGTCCTTCGTCAGGATCTCGTTCGGCTCGCCGCTCCACTCGAGGATCCGCTTGTCGAAGCGCAGCACCTGCTGGATGAACGGCACCCGGAAATAGAGACCCGCCTCCGTGAGCGGGCCGCGCACCGGCCGCCCGAACTGGGTCACGATCGCCTGCTCGGTCTCATGCACGGTGTACGCGCTCGACGAGACGAACACGAGGAGCAGGAACCCCAGGACGAGGAACGCTCCGCCGCGGCTCATCGGTCACCTCCGGCGCCCGGCAGCAGTTCGAGCATCGGCAGGACTCCCGTCACGTCGTCATCGATGATGACCTTGCGGCGTACTTTCGGCAGGATCTCGCCCAGGACCTCGAGGTAGAGCCGCTGCCGCGTCACCGCGGGCGCCTTCTGGTACTCGGTGAGGACTCGCGTGAACCGGTCCGCTTCGCCGCGCGCGCGGTTGACGCGGTCGATCTCGTAGCCTTCGGCCGCGCTGATGAGCTGGGTGGCGCGACCCTGGGCGGAGGGGATCACCTGGTTGTATCCCTGGCGCGCGCGGTTGATCGTCGTCTCGCGCTCCTGTTTCGCCGCCTCGACGTCGGTGAACGAAGGTCGGACCGGCTCGGGGGGGAGGGCGTTCTGGAGCTCGATGCGCTCGATCTGGATGCCCACGACGTACAGGTCGAGGATCTTCTGCAGGCGTTGCTCGGCGTCCGTCTCGATCTGGCGCGTTCCGATCGTCAGCACCTCGTAGCCGCTGCGGTCCCCGATTTCGGCCCGCATGACCGACTCGGTGATCGCGCGCAGGGTTCGGCGGGGATCGCGGACGCTGAACAGGTAGTCCTTCGCGTCCTTGATCTTGAACTGCACCGCCCACTCGACGTCGACCTGGTTCAGGTCGCCGGTCAGCATGAGGGACTCGTGCTCGTGCTCGGCCCGCTCGTAGCGGGTGCGCGCCGCGCTCGCGTCGACGGTGCGATAGCCGAACTCCTCGCGCTCGACCCGCAGGACCTTCACGCTCTCGGCGGACTCCACGATCGGCAGCTTGAAGTGGAGGCCAGGCCCCTCGACCCGGACGAAACGGCCGAAGCGCGTGACGACCGCCTCCTCGTCGGGGCCGACCGTGTAGTACGTGGAGCCCACGATCAGCACCGCGGCGAAGACGAGCAGCGCGATGCCGCCGATCCTGAGCCGCTGTCCGAGTGGTTGTGCGCCGCCGGGGACGCGCCTCATGTCGACCATCGTGGTTTTGCCCTCGAGACCAGAGAACCGAGACCCGTATGGCCGACCGAGAATAGAGATCGCGCGCCGCGAACGGTGCGGGAACCCGCCGCACCCGTCAGAACGAGGGTCCCGGCCCGCGCAGGAGACGGATCCGGCCGCGGGCCGGCCCTTGCGGGTGGGATCGTTCGCCGCCACGATGGGGGGCCATGGACCCGAGCACGAGACGTCACTTCCTCCTCGGTGGAGCGCGGGCGGCCGGAGTCTCGCTGCTCACGGCGGTCCTCGTCCCCGGTGGCGGCCTCCACGCGGCGCGCGTCGTTCGGCAGGTGAACGGGCGGACCGACGACGATCTCGCCCAGGATGAGGACTTCTGGCTCGAGATCCAGCGGTCGTTCGCCGTCGATCGCTCGCTCATCAACTTGAACAACGGCGGGGTCTCCCCGGCTCCGGGCGTCGTGATGGACGCGATGCGGCGGTTCGACGAGTACTCGAACCACGCGCCGGCCCGCACCATGTGGCGCGACCTGCAGCCGGAGTACGAGACCGTCCGCTCACGGCTGGCCCGCGTGTTCGGCTGCGACGCCGAGGAGGTCGCGATCACGCGCAACGCCACCGAGGCGCTCGACAACCTGATCTTCGGCGTCGATCTGGCGCCGGGGGACGAGGTGCTCACGACGAATCAGGACTACCCGACGATGCTCTCCGCGTGGCGTCACCGCGTCGCACGGCACGGAGTCGTGCTCCGGACCGTCGCGCTGCCGACGCCGGCGCCCTCGCTCGACGCGCTGGCGCGCGTGTTCGAAGAGAACCTCTCGGACCGCACGCGCGTCGTCCTCCTGAGCCACGTCGTCAACCTCACCGGCCAGATCCTCCCCGTGCGGCGCATCGTCGACCGGTGCCGCGACCGGGGGATCGAGGTCTTCGTCGACGGCGCGCACAGCTTCTGTCAGGTTCCGTTCGCGCGCGACGACCTCGACTGCGACTACTTCGGCACGAGCCTCCACAAGTGGCTCTGCGGGCCGATCGGCAGCGGCATGCTCTACGTCCGGAGCGACAAGGTGAAGAGCATCTGGCCGCTGTTCGGGCAGATGGACGTGGCGAGCGACGACGTTCGCAAGTTCGAGGCGGTCGGCACCCACCCCGCGTCGCATCGGCTGGCGATCAGCGAGGCGCTCGTCTTCCACGAGGCGATCGGCGCCGCGCGGAAGGCGGCGCGGCTGCGCTTCCTCCGCGATCGTTGGGCCCTACGGTTCAAGGAGGAACCGCGGGTTCGATTCCATGCGAAGCTCGACGCGGCAGATTCGTGCTCGTTCGCGACCATCGGAATCGATGGGATCGATCCCGGCGAGCTCACCGCCTACTTGTGGCGACGACACTGCATCGTGACGTCTCCGGTGATCCACGAGGACGTGAACGGCGTGCGCGTGACGCCGTCGATCTACACGACGACGGCCGAGGTCGACCTCTTCGGAGAGGCGCTGTCGGACGTGCTCGAACACGGGCTCGAGGGCGAGCCGAGAAAGGGCTGACGAATGGCGGACGTGAAGGTCGCGAAGGTGTCGGAGATCCCGGACGGGAAGGGGCGAGCGTTCGACGTGGAGGGCGTTCGCATCGCGGTGTTCAACGTCGGCGGGACGTTTCGCGCGATTGGAGACTCCTGCACGCACCTTGGGGCGTCGCTCGCGGAAGGAGCGGTCGCCGGCCAGAACGTGATCTGCCCGTGGCACGGCGCGCAGTTCAACCTCCACACGGGAGACCCGCTCGGTCCGCCGGCGCGCGGCGGCACCGGCTGCTTCACCTGCCGCGTCGACGGCGAAGACGTGGTCGTCGAGGTCTGACGCGATGGGAGTCGGAATCAGGTTGATCGGCCGTCTCGAGGGTTCGAAGTCGTCGCTCGACGCGCGTGACGCGGTCCTGGCGTTCCTGAACGGGCGGTGCGAGCCGATGCTGCGGTCGCTCCACGCAGAGGGCGTGGACGAGCGGGTGATGGCGTACGCGCTACTCCACCCGGCCGCCGAGAACATCGTCATCGACCTGTCGCGGCCGGGCCTCGTCGACGTCGACGCGAAAACGAGCACGCTCGGCCCCGGCTATCACGCCTTCGTGGTGACGCTGATTCGGGAGCTCGGCGACGCGGCGCAGATCGAGTGGGACCCGGCCCTCGGGTACGGCGACGAGACGCGGTACTTCGAGACGGGGAACCGCGACGACATCGAGGCGCGGATGTTGGATTGGCTCGCGGCGCTCGCCACGCGGGTGCGTGACGACGTGGCGCGTGGCGTGTCCGGCTGTGCGATCAACCTGGCGTCCGATCATCGTTACTCGACCCCCGGCGCGGTGCGGACGCCGCTTGGTCCTCGTGACGAGCCGTGGCTCGAGGCCGTCGCGAAGGATCCGACGCGCGGGATCGATCTGTTCCCGTGGTGGTCGGCCGGCGAGGGATTCGATTACCGGCTGGGTCGAGCGCTGACGCTGATGTGGAAGGACGTTCGCTGGCGCCGGCCGCTCAACGCGGGAGAACTCCGCGACCTCGAGGAGGTGCATCGCCTCCTGGCCGCGGCGTTCGCCATCGACGATCGAGGCGACCTGCCGTTCCGGGCGTGGGCCGAGGTCGTCGACGTGCTCGCGTTGGACGACGAGGTCAGCGCGAAGGTCCGCGCGCGGTCGAAGGACTCCGGCGAGGCCGAGATCGGCTACCGCCGCCACCCGGTCCGCGTCGCGATCGGCGGACACTGGTCGCTCGAGATCCCCGGTTCGTTCGCGGAGGCGTGGGACGAGGATGGGACGTGGACGGCGTTCGACGCGCGGGGCACCGTGCTCGCCTCGACGTACGCGATGAGCGCCGTCGAGGATCCCGAAGGCCTCCTCGACCGTTGGTATCCGAAGGGACCCGACACCGTGGTCCACGAAGGTCGAGGCTGGCGCGGGCGCGCGACGTTCGCGCGCGAGGAGAGCGACACGGGATCGACGGACTGGTCGCTCCGCTCGCTCGCCATCGGGAAAGGCGGCATCGCGGCGCTGACGGTGATCGTCGGCGACGGCGCACAACGGGAGTGGGCGATGGAGTTGTGGCGTTCGCTCGAGGCATGAGCCTCTCCACCGGAGAGGCTCATGCGGCACTCAAGATTCCCAGGCACATCTCGACGGCCGGGGGCACGCTGATGACGCCGGATCGGCGTTCGCCATGAATGCCCCGACCGGTTCCTCCTTGGAGGTCCGGCTGGCGCCCGGCGACGTGCGAAGAGCTGTCCCGGCTATGGTCTCTTGTAGAGCGCCGCGTTCAGGATCGACCACAGGTGGATCAGCAGCGCGATGATGCCGGGCACGATCAGATACCAGAGCCAATAGCCGACCGCAGCGCCGACGAACATGAGCGCGGCCAGCAGGATCTTCCCCTGCAGGAGCTGGCCCAGGCCGGGAATGAAGAAGCTGCAGAGCGCCGCAATGACATTTCCGGCGGAGCCTGGGCTGGCCATGCGGGATTCCTCCTCTTCGTGGGATTCGAGGTCTGGCGGTTCTGGGTCGATTCTCGGAACGACGTCGGACCGCGCGACCACGCCTCGGGGCGGCGGACCCGCCGTGCGCCTACTTCTTGTCGGTGGACTTCTCGACCTTGTCGCCGATCTTGTCGGTGGCGTCCTCGATCTCGTCCCCCGCGTCCTCGATGGCGTCATCGATCTTCTCGCCGGCGTTCTCGGCGTCGCCGTTGCAGCCGGCGAACGCGAACGCCGAGCCGAGCAACAGCGCGAATGTCACGGAGCGGAACTTGGTGGGGGTAGTCATGACTCGAACTCCAGGTTGGGTTGGATTGGATTGGATTGGGGACGATTGGGACGGGGAGGATGAGATTGGATTCGCCGCGGCGGGACGCCGAGCAGGCGGCGAGCTTCCATTCGGTCCAGACGACAACCGTCGGCCGGCGTCACGTGTCTACGAGGCTGGTTGCTCGTCGGCCTTTCCAATCTCATCGTGCTCGCGTTCGACATCCTGCCGTTTCTTGCCGCAGTGCTCCACGACCTTCCCACGGAGTTTGTTGCGATCGCCGAGCCACCGAACTCCGCGGCGCCCGTCGGAAGAGTGGAGTGCAACCCGTGTGCCGCGGCGGAGGCCGCGTCGACTCCGGTCCGAATCGCGCGCCGCACTCCGTCCGGGAGAGGGCCGGGAGAGGCTACGGACCCGGTTCTTTGTACAAACTGCTCGGATCCGGAGTTACGTTCTTCGTGGTTCCAACGCCCGCCGCTTCGGCACGTGAATCGCAGCCACGGGTTGCACGGGTTGTGATCACGAACCGGGTCGGTTTCGGGGCGTCGTCCCGCGGAGGTGGAGTATGCAGCTCATCGACCTGTTGATTCTCCTGCTCATTGCCGGCGTGTGCGGCGCGGTCGGTCAATCGATCGCGGGCTTCTCGCGCGGAGGCTGCCTCGCCGCCATTGCGGTCGGCTTCATCGGCGCGTTGCTCGGAGTCTGGATCGCACGCGCGCTCGACCTCCCCTTGGTGTTTGCGGTCGACGTCGGCGGAACGGCCTTCCCGATCGTCTGGTCAATCGTCGGCAGCGCTCTGTTCGTCGCGCTCATCAGTTTGGTGACGCGCGGGGGGAAGTGACCGATCCGAGCGGGTGAGCCGCGGGGCGCGTTCCGTCCACGCGGCGCGTAGGGTCAGCGCGATCGTCACCGCGAGCAGGGCGAGCATCGTCGCCGTCCGTGCGTAATGGACCCGCTGGAAACCGTCGAGGAGGTTGGTCGCGAACGCGTGGTGGTGGAGCACGATCTGCGCGTAGAGGAGCACCTCGAGGACGATGACCGTCCCGATGAGCCACCGCCGCGCCGGCCGCGGCCCCGGCGTGGGTGCGATCATCGCGCAGAGGGCGGTGATCCAGACGATCCACTGGGGCGAGAAGAACTCGGAGAAGATCACCATGCACAGCGTCGCCGCGAGACAGCCGAGGAGGAACGAGTCGTTCCTGCGGAGGGGAAGGAGCGCGAGGAGCGCTCCGGGCAGGAGCTGCAGTACCTTGAACGCGAGCTCGAGCCGCGTGCGAAGCGCGCCGTCGACGATGGCCCACTGCTCGGGCGACGTCAGCGTGGTCAGGAGCGACGAGCGGTTCGGCTCGCGGACGTCCTTGTGCCAGTCGAAGACGAAGCGTACGGCTTCGACGCCGCCGCCGTTCCATACGTACGTGATCGTGAGGACGACGGCGACGACGCTCGCCAGCGCGAGGCCGGGGACCAGCACCGCACGCCGAAGCGACGTGGGGACCGAACTCCCCTCGCCCCGCATGCGTCGATAGTCGTGGGCGAAGAACAGGGGGGCGAGGACGATCGGAAACCACTTCGTCATCACGGCCAGGCCGAGCACGAACGCGGCGGCGGTCGGACGCGCCCGGAAATGGAGGAGGAAGGTGGTCACGACCATGGTCGTGACGACGAGGTCGAACCGGTTGAAGCCGAAGTAGAGGCTCGCGGGGAGCAGGCTGAGCAGCGCGAACGTCGGGGGGGCTTCGAGCGTCCGGAGCGTGAGCACGAGGACGGCGAGGAGGGCGACGTACCAGATCGCCATCAGGGCGTGATGCAGGTCGGCGTAGCGCGGGTAGTTCCGCTTGATCTCGTCTTGCGCCGCGCGGATCTCGCGCCACGCATCGTCGAGCGCCGTCCTGACCTCGACCTCGTCTTGCGCCGTCCGGCGTACGAGCGGCGCGATCCACGCCGCGGCCGGTGAGTCGTCTCGGCCGCGCGCGCGGCCGTACGGCCGACGGTTCATCTCCTTGAAGAGCCGATCGGCCGCGCCGGGCTCGAGGCCCCCCCGCGCGAAGATGGCCTCGACGCGCTGCTTCGCGCCGAAGGGTTGGCCCCGCTTCACGTCGTGGTCGAAGAACAGGTAGGGCAGACCCATCATCCACGTCGTGAGCTGCGGGTACTCCGAGAACTCGTCGATGTAGGGCGTGCCGCCCGACGCGATCCACCGGCCGCGCTGCTGATACGCCTGGCGATCGTACGTGTCCTCGAGGAGATGTGGCCAGGCGTCGCCTTGGGTCGACGCCCCTTCGTCGTGCAAGAGCAGGAGCGTGAGGGCGGCTCCGATCACGGCGGCGCCGGCGATCAGAGTGCCACGCGCGCTCAAGCGGTTACGCCTCGGCTTCGCGCGCGAGCGGCGCCCTCTCCCGCGCGGTTCGGCATGCGCCGCACTCGCACAGCCGCCGCAGCCGGCTGAACGTGTAGAGGCCCGTGTTGTGGTTGTCGCTCCAGTGGAACTGCAGCGCGTATCGCCCGGACTGCTCGATCTTCAGCGGTCGGACGTTGGGGTCGATGAACTCGAGGATCGTCTTCCGCTTGCCGCTCTGCTCGTCGACGCACCCCGCGCACGCGCAGTGGAAACGCAGGAGTTGGAAGTTGTACTCGCTTCGGTGGCCGTCGTCCCACACGATGACGAGACGGTCGCCGTCGGCGTCCACCGCCGTTGGTTCGCCGGCCGCGGTCCCCTCCATCGCGACCGTGGAGAGAGCGGCGGCGACGTTGGAGGCGAGCCGGAGGAACGCCTTCGCGGTCGCGCTGTTCGCGTCCGCGTCGACGGCAGGGCGGCCTTCGTCGCCGAGCGCCGCGAGCTCCGGCTCGATCGGGATCTCGCCGAGGAGCGGGACTCCCCAGGATGCGTACGGCTTCGCGCCGCCGCGCGGCCGGAAGATGTCGTGGCGCGTGTCGCAGGTGCCGCAGATGAAGTACGAGAGGTTCTCGATGACGCCGAGCACCGGGACGTTGACGGTGCCGAACATCTTCAACCCCTTGCGCGCGACCTCGGACGCGACTTCCTGCGGCGTGGTCACGATCACGGCGCCGGTCAGGTTCGCGGTCTGCGTCAGCGTGAGCTGGACGTCGCCCGTGCCCGGCGGGAGGTCGATGACCAGGTAGTCGAGCTCGCCCCAGTCGACCTTCGTCAGGAACTGTTGGATCAGACCGCTCGCCATCGGACCGCGCCAGACGACGGGGGTCTGGTCGTTGACGAGCATTCCCATCGACATGAACTTGATTCCGTGAGCGGCGAACGGGAGAAGCTGTCCCTTCGGGTTCGTGCGCGGCTCGCCGCTGCCGCCGAGCATGCGAGCGACGGAAGGGCCGTAGACGTCGGCGTCCATCAGCCCCACGGTGGCGCCGCTCTTGGCCAGCGCCGCCGCGAGGTTGACGGCCACCGTCGACTTGCCGACGCCGCCCTTCCCCGATGCCACGGCGAGGACGTTCTTGACCCCGGGGAGCACCGGTCCGTTCGCCGCGCTGCTGGCGGAGCGCACGTTCGCCGTCATCTCGACGTGGACCTGCTCGACGCCGTCGAGGGCGCGGATCGCCGATTCGCACTGCGCGCGGAGCTGCTCCTTCACCGGGCAGGCCGGCGTCGTGAGCTCGACGACGACCGACACCTTCTTGCCGTCGATCGCCACCTTCTTGACGAATCCGAGGCTCACGATGTCCCGGTGGAGGTCGGGGTCCTCGACGGCGCGGAGTGCGTCCCTGACGTCGGCTTCCTGGATCGTGGCCATGACTTCGACTCCTCTCGCTTGTGAAGCGACCCGCCGCCCGTCATTGTCGCGGGCCGCGGGTCGAGCTTCTCTATAGCCGCAATCGGTGATTCCGCACGCCGCTCAGGACATCGAGACTTTAATGCCGAGCCGCTCGCCGAGCCGCGCGTGCTGGCGCGCCATCTCGGCCGGCAGCTTGTCGCCGAACTTCGCGAAGTATTCGCCGATCCCGTCGTGCTCGACCTTCCATTCGTCCGCGTCGACCCGGAGGAGCTCGTTCATCGTGTCGGAGGTCACCCCCGCGCCGCGCGCGTTCAGCGCGTCCGCGGCCGGCACGTGTCCGATCGGCGTGTCGGTCGCCGCCCCGCGCCCTTCGCAGCGATCGACGATCCACTCGAGCACGCGCATGTTCTGACCGAACCCCGGCCACAGGAACTTGCCGTCCTCGCCCTTGCGGAACCAGTTCACGTGGAAGATTTTCGGCAACTTGGCGCTCGTCTGCCCGATCTTCAGCCAGTGGCTCCAGTAGTCGCCCATGTTGTAGCCGCAGAACGGCAGCATGGCGAAGGGGTCGCGGCGCACCACGCCGACGGCGCCGGTCGCCGCCGCCGTGGTCTCCGATCCCATCGACGCGCCGACGAAGACGCCGTGGTTCCAGTCGAACGACTGGTACACGAGCGGCGCGGTCCGCTCGCGGCGGCCGCCGAAGATGAACGCGGAGATCGGCACGCCCTTCGGGTTGTCGACCTCGGCCGAAGCGCTCGGGCACTGCTTGATCGGCGCCGTGAACCGCGAGTTCGGGTGAGCGGCCTTCTCCTTCGAGGCCGGCGTCCACGGGTTCCCCTTCCAATCGGTCGCCCTGGCCGGCGGCGCGGAGAGGCCTTCCCACCACGGCTGGTCGTCCTCGGTCACGGCGGTGTTCGTGAAGATCGAGTTCTGGCGCAGCGACTCGAGGGCGTTGGGGTTCGTGTCCTTGCCGGTGCCCGGCGCGACGCCGAAGAAGCCGTTCTCCGGATTGATCGCGTAGAGGCGGCCGTCGTCGCCGAACTTCATCCACGCGATGTCGTCGCCGACCGTCCAGACCTTCCAACCCTCGTACTCGGCGGGCGGGACGAGCATCGCGAGGTTCGTCTTGCCGCACGCGCTCGGGAACGCGGCCGCGACGTACGTGGTCTTGCCCTGCGGGCTTTCGAGCCCGAGGATCAGCATGTGCTCGGCGAGCCAACCTTCGTCGCGCGCCATCGTGCTCGCGATGCGCAGCGCGAAGCACTTCTTGCCGAGCAGGGCGTTGCCGCCGTAGCCTGATCCGACCGACCAGATCGTTCGGGTCTCGGGGAAGTGAAGGATGAAGCGGCGATCCGGATCGAGGTCGCCGATCGAGTGCAGCCCCTTGCAGAAGTCCGGAGAGTCGCCGAGGTGCTCGAGCGCGACGTTCCCCATGCGCGTCATGATCCGCATGTTCGCGACCACGTACGGGCTGTCGGTGACCTCGATTCCGACCTTGCTCATCGGCGAGCCGACGGGGCCCATGAGGTAGGGCACGACGTACATGGTCCGGCCCTTCATCGCACCCTTGAAGAGCGGTTCGACCTTGGCGCGGGCGGCCTGGGGCGACATCCAGTTGTTCGTGGGACCCGCGTCTTCCTCGCGTTCGGAGCAGATGAACGTCAGGTGCTCGACGCGGGCGACGTCACGTGGGTCGCTGCGATGGTAGTAGCACCCCGGCCACTTCTCCTGGTCGAGCTCCTGCAGCGTGCCCGTCTTCACCATCTCGGCCACCAGGGCCTGGTTCTCTGCCTCCGACCCGTCGCACCAATGAATGGAGTCCGGCGTCGTCAGCTTGGCGACTTCTTTCACCCAAGACTCGAGCCCGCTGTTGTTCACCATGTCTCTATCGGTTCCGCGTTGATGGCCGTATGCGCTGCGCAGGGCCGAGCCCGATTCGCGCGATGCACCCGTCATCGCCCGAGCCCTGGCGCCCACGGCGAGATGGAGACGGGTTGGGAAACGGAGCAGTTTGCCAGATCCCCGATGACCAGGAAAGGGACAAAACGTCGCAGGACTCCGGCGCGGCCGGGCACGAAGGCGCGGCCTTCCACTGCGACCCGCGGCGGGGCCGCGCGACGTTTTTCGGGAATTCCTTGTCTCATCGGCGACCAGAGAGAACCCTGAGGAGCAGGGGAACGACGGCCGAGCGGGAACGAGTGTCGAGAGCTCCCGTGGTGCGGAGGTGCGTTTGGTCCAGATGGTACGGTTGGTGTCGCTGGTGTGCTCCGGGCTGGCCGCGGTCGGGCTGGGCGGCGACGCCGGTCCTGAACTCGAGGCGGCGGAGATTCGGAGCGGGCGGCCGTCGGCGCGGATCGACGCTCTCATGGCCGAGCATGCCTCGAACGACGCGCCCGGTGCGGCGGTCCTGGTCGTGCGTGGAGAGGAGGTCGTCCACGCGGCGGGCTACGGCCTGGCGAACCTCGCGACCGGCGAGAGGATCACGCCGAGGACCGTGTTCGGCATCGGCGCGATGACCATGCCGTTCACGAGCCTGGCCGTCCTGATGCTCGCGGAGCAGCGGCTCATCCACCTCGACGACTCGGTCTCGCGGTACGTCCCGGAGCTGAAACGGCGCTTTGGCACCGCAATCACGATCCGACAGCTCCTGAACCATACGTCGGGGCTCCCCGACTACTACGCATCGATGGACTCGCTCTTTCCGAAGGTGAAGGTGCGCAGCCGCTACGGGAACGAGGTGAAGCGGCTGACCATGCCGACGAACGCGGACGGCGCGGACGCCCTCTATCAATGGGGAGCGCCCGAGTTCCCGCCGGGCTCCGATTTCCGCTATCACCATTGCGGCTACGAGATGCTCGCGCTCGTCATCGAGCGCGTGACCGATCAGAGGTACGCCGACGTCCTCGCCGAGAAGGTGTTCGACCGGCTCGGCATGACCGCCACGTTCGTCGCCGACGGTGCCGCGGGAGTGATCGTGCATCGCGCCTACGACTATCACCCGGAGGAGGACGGCTACGCGCGCAGCGACTACCGCCGGATGATGTACATGATGGGGGCGCAAGGGATCCACTCGTCCCTCGAGGACCTGTCGCGCTGGGTGCGGGCGCTCGACTCCGATCACCTGGTACCGGAGGAGTTCGCCAGCGAGGTCTACGCGCCGAGCGCGCTCGCGGACGGGCGGCGGTTCGACTACGGGCTCGGGTGGCGCATCGGGGTGCACGCCGGGCATCGCCGCGTCTTCCACGAGGGCGATCGATTCGGGTTCCGGTCCGTGATCGCGCGCCATCCCGAACTGGGTGTCACCGTCGTGATCCTCGCCAACCGCGACGATTGCGATCCGCTTCGCCTCGTCGACTCGATCGTCGACTGTTACCTGCCCGCCGCCGACGGGGGCGAAAGGAACCCATGATGTCGATCCAGACGTCCCTTCCACCGCGACGGGGGATGCGCGTGGCGTGCGTGCTCGGCGCGATCCTGTTCGGGTCGGACCGGGTCGATGCGCGCGGCGACGGCGACTCCCGCGAGGCGGCCCGCGCGCGGCACGAGCAGTACTCCCGGACCCGTGTGACCGGTCGAGTGCTCGACGCGAGCGGGGCGCCGGCGCCCGGCGTGCGGCTCAGCACGTTCTGGAGTTTTCGCGCGGGCGTGCCGGAGCCGAAGTCTCCGGCGACGACGGCCGAGGACGGCTGGTTCGACGCGAGGTTCGACACCTGGTTCGATCCGTTCGCGTTGGTCGCGTACTCGACCGATGGGTCGTCGTCCGGTCTGGTGGTCGTCGACAAGGACGCCTCGAACGACCTGACGATCCGCCTCGCACCCACGGTACGCGTTCGCGGTCGCGTGACCTGCGCCGAGCTCGCCTCGACGCCCGAGTGGATCAACAGCTACTGGATGCAAGCCGGCGACTTCGTCATCGAGAGCGAGTCGACGGACGGGAGCATCGACGTGCGCCTCGCGCCGGGGACCTGGCACTGGGAGGTCTACGACGAGACGATCTCCACCGTCGGCGATCGCGTCGATCTGGACGGCGGCTCCGGCCTCGAGGTCGACCTCGGCGAGATCGACCTTCCCGCGACGTTCATTCGCAGACACCGAGGCAAGGTGCTCCCGGAGTGGACGGTCACCGAGGCGCGTGGCCTCCCGCCCGGCCGCACGCGGCTCGAGGACTTCCGTGGAAGGTGGATCGTGCTCGAGTTCTGGGGTCACTGGTGAGGCCCATGCGTGGGCGGCAGTTTGCCGCGCTGGATCAGGTTCTTCGACGAGCATAAGAGCGACCGCTTCGAGATCCTGACGTTCCATGACGCCTCGGTGCAGAGCCTCGATGAGATGGATCGGAAGCTCGACCGGGGCATCCGCGAGATGAGTTGGGACGGCCGCGACCTGCCGTTCCCGATCCTCCATGACCGGACCGGCACGACGATCCGCCAGTTCGGAGTGCGCGCCTTTCCGACCACGCTGCTGATCGACCCGGACGGGCGCCTCGTCGGAACGATCGACAGCCGCCGTCCGTTCCGCGCGTGGACCGACCTGGCCGCCTTGGATCGCCCCGCCGCCGATCGCGCGTTCCTCGCGGCGTTGTTCGCGAGCCTCGACGAATCGACCGCCGCGGGCGCCGGCGGAGCGGAGCCCAAGACCGAGGAGGCCCCGGACGCGCAGGAGGCGCGGGTGACGCAGGACGCGCAGGCGACGCAGGAGGCGCAGGCGACGAACAAATCGTGGAGGGAGGCGGTCGTGCCGTGGGAAGCGGCTCGCGACGCGATTTCACGCCAGCCGCGCTACGGCGGTCTCGACCTGCCGCCGCAGCCAGGTCTGGTGCCCCTCGGCGCGGATCCGGCCTCCGGCCTGTGGGAGTTCGGCTGCCGCGGCAGCGGGCGGATTCCGCGGCGGCGTGCCGACGACGGCCGACTCGAGCTGAGCGGCACCACGGCGATCGTCTTGGTCCTGATTCCGGGCGGTTCCTTCCGGATGGGGGCGCAGTCTTCCGATCCGGGCGCTCCCGGCTACGACCCCGCGGCGGAACCGTGCGAGGCCCCGCCGCACCCGGTGTCGATCGAGCCGTTCTTCCTTTCGAAGTACGAGATGACGCAAGCGCAGTGGGAGGCGGTGACCGGCGAGAACCCGAGTCGCTACGCGGCCGGGAGAAAGGGCGGCGGCCGGACGGTCTCCCGCCGCAACCCGGTCGAGCAGGTCGCCTGGGGGGAGGCGGAGCAGACGCTCGGCCGACTCGAGCTCGCGCTCCCCACCGAGGCGCAGTGGGAGTACGCCGCGAGAGCAGGGACGACGACGGCGTGGTGGACGGGGGATTCGTTGGACGGGTTGGACCGCGCCGGCAACGTCGCGGACGCGTATCTCAAGGCGCACGGCGGCGAGACCAAGTGGACCTACGACGAGCAGCTCCTCGACGGGCAGGCGCTGCACGCTCCGGTCGGCCTCTACCGGCCGAATCCTTTCGGGCTCCACGACACGATCGGCAACGTGTGGGAGTGGTGTCGCGACCCGTTCGTCGCGTATGACTCGGTGGCCGCGAGCCCGGGCGACGGAGCTCGAGCCGGGTCGAGCTCCGAGGGCCGCGTCGGCCGCGGCGGTTCGTTCCAGAGCCCCGCCGACGCGGCGCGCTCCTCGCGCCGGTTCCATCGTGAGCCGGACTACCGCAAGGGGAACCTCGGCGTTCGGCCGGCGCGCACGATTCGTCGCTGACGGAGCGAAGACCGCGGGAGGCGCGTTCCGCCTCGCGCCATCCAAGCCCGTGATCCCGCTTGGACCGGAAACCGGCGGCGGGACGAGCGAACCTGCGGGGGACGGTTCCCCGCGTGGTCGAGATGCAGAGCGAGGGAGGCGCGGCCGGGGCGATGCATGGTTCGTTGCAGGCCGGCGCATCGACCACGACGTTCACGGCGTCGCCATGCTCCCGACGCCGCCTCGTACGAGCGCGCGAACTTCGATGACGGTGATCACGTCCTGGTCGCGCGAGCGGACTTGACGAAGTCGCGAGGCTCGAACCTCGGAACGTCGCCGCGGGCGACGCGAGAGCCGGTCACTCCTCCTGCGCGAAGCGGGACTGGATCGCCTCGAACCGTTCGATCTGCGCCGCGGTGAGGACGGCGCCGCTCGACTTCGACCGGGCGATCGCGTCGAGCGCGCCCTCTGGATCGTTCGCCGCGACGTGCAGGTCGACGAGGCGGCTCCAGAGGCCGCCCTCCCGCGGGCGCCACGCGAGGAGCAGCTCCAGCAGCGGAACGATCTCGTCCGTGTCCCTGCGGAGGATCACGCGGACGTCGAACAGCACGATCGCCAGCGCCGGGTGCCGGGGCGCTGCCGCTCGCGCTCGGGCCAGCTCGCGTTCGACCTCGGCCAGGCCGTCGGCGCTCCGGCTGGAGCGCGCGCGGTGAACGGCGAGCTTGCCGCGGAGGTACGCGTTCCGCACGTCGTTCGGGTGGAGGGCATGGTTCTGCCCGAGCGCGTGGAACACGTCCCGGTTCAGGGCGACGAACGGATCGATCGGATCGCCCGGTCTCGCGCCGTACCGCTCCGTCGCGGCGACCAGCTCGAACGCGAAGGAGATGAGGTTCTCGTCGCGGTGCGGCGATGAGTCGCCGGTCGCGCGATGGAACGCCTCGCGCGCGGCGTCGACGTCGCCGGTCCGCAGGAGTCGAGTCGCGTGGTGGAGGGCGCGATTGCAAAGCAGCGCGGGCACGTCGACCGTGGCGATCAGCCCGGCGGCGAGGGCGAGCGCGACGACGCCGCGCCCCGTCCCGACCTGGAAGCCGCTCGACCCCTCGCTCGGCGAGGTCGTGCTCCGGTCGACGTACGCGAGGAGGAGGAAGGAGACGATCAAGGACGACGGGTCCTGAAAGACCAGGCAATCGTTCGCGAGCCGCTGCGCGGTGGCCGCGACGACGAACACGGCGAGGGCTCGCGCCGCGCGCCCCGCGCGTACGACGACGACGATCGGCCCGAGGATCATCGCGAGGTACGCGAGCAGCCCGACGACGCCCTGCTCGGCGAGAGTGTTCAGGATGACGTTGTGCGCGTCGTCGCTCCACGGCTCGTCCCAGGCGTGCCGGCCCGCGTCCGGCTCGAGGAAGCGGTTGTACGCGTAGAAGTAGTTGTTCGGGCCGACTCCGATCAACGGCCGTTCCTGGAACGCGCGCAGCGCGATCGTCCACTTCAGCACGCGCGTCTCCGCCGTCTTCCTGGTCACCGCGACGCGGCCGAAGCGCCGCACGCCGGGAATCCGGTACGCGATCGACTCGACGCGTCGAAGGCGGTCGAGGCGGTTCTCGAGGGCGCGATCGCGACGGATCTCGCGCCCCGGGTCCGCGGCCGCGAGATGGCGGTCCGTCACGCGGCCGAGCGCCGCCTCCGTGACCGGACCGAGCGCGTATCCGGTCTCGCCGCGGAACCGCTCCAGCTCGGTCGCGAGTCGGGTGCGATTCTCTCCCCCGGACCTTACGGCCGCGGCCAGCGCGTCGAGCGGCACGTCCCGTTCGGCGCCGAAGCGCGCCACCAGGTCGGCGCGCTCCTGATCGAGCGCCTCCTCGATGCGCAGGATCCTCCCCTCGAGCCCGAGCAGCAAGACCATGCTCGCGGCGCCGGCGGTCGCCCCCGCGAGCAACGCGATCCCGAGGAGGCGGCGAACCCTCGACCCGCGCCCGGCGGCGACGAACGCGCCCGCGGCGAACACGAAGAGTCCGAGCGCGAGCGCGAGCATGCCGCCGCGCGATTCGCTCAGGAGGACGGCGACGACCGCGAGCGCGCCGCCCGCCGCGGCGGTCAGCCGTGCGACGAACGCGCGTGCCGACACGAACAGATGGAGCGCGATCAACGCGCCGGTCCCCGCGAATCCACCGAGGTAGGCGGGGCTGCCGAGCGTCGAACCGACCCGCGGGTCGTCTTGATTGGCGAGAAGCTCGCCGTTGACCTTCTGCAGGATCGCGATCACCGCCGCGGTCGCGCCGACGAGCACGATCCCGAACAGCATGCGTCGCCACTCCCGCTCGTTCCGGAGCGCCGCCGCCGCCACGATGAAGAGCACGACGTAGTAGGACGACGTGAGCAGGCCGAGCATGCGCTCGCTCGTGTCGAGGACGCTGCGGCGCGGATCCTCGCCGCACACGGTCGAGAGCGCGAGGCTTGCCAGGTACGCGAGGACGGCGCCGAGGATCCACGTCGGCCGTACTCGCACGCCGTGCTGCCGTGCGGCCGCCACCAGGAAGAGCGCGCCGATCATCGCGACGAGCGCGCGAAACGCGACGACCTTGGTGACCACGAACGGAAAGACGAGCGTCCCCGGCGCGGCCAACAGGGGGACCAGCAGCACGAGTCCGAGCAGGACGTGGATCAGGCGCAGGACGTTCATCGAGAGCACGAGGCCGGGCGTCGTCGCGGCCGGTTCAAAGGCCCGGGGAAGAATAACTTCCCGTTTCGTGCGGCCCTCTACGCGCTGGTCGTCGCGCCTTGCCGGGAACGGAGATGCCTCGCCCAAGACAGGAACTTATCGTTGCGCCGACCCTAGCACGGCGAGGGCGCGCGATCGACGTCGTCCCGCGCGGTCAACGTTCCGATTGGTGCGATCCCGGCCGCCGTCCCGCCGCGGCCGGTGATCGGACCACCCGTTGCCGATCTCGTTGCTAATCTCATAGCGGTTGGATCGACGTCGCCGTGAGAACGAGGCCACGAACGCGCCGCAGCCGGCGGCGAGGAGATTGGAAGCATGCTCGCACCGCAGCCGAGCGCACCCCGACTTCCCTTCCGCGATCGCGTCACGGCCGGCGACGAGCTCGCGTCTGCTCTGACTCGGTTCCGGGGCCAGCCGAGCCCGATCGTGCTCGGGTTGCCGCGTGGTGGAGTGCCGGTCGCCGACCGGGTGGCTCGCGCGCTCGGCGCGCCGCTCGACGTCATGATCGTCCGCAAGCTGGGCGTGCCGGGCTGCGAGGAGCTCGCGATGGGAGCGATCGCGAGCGGCGGAACGCGGGTGCTGAACGCCGGCGTCGTGGCGGAGCTCGGGGTGTCGAACGACGCCGTCGAGGCGGTGGCCGCGCGCGAGGAGATCGAGCTCCGTCGGCGCGAGAGGGTCTACCGGGGGAACCGGCCGTATCCGTCGCTCGCCGGACGGACGGTGATCCTCGTCGATGACGGTCTCGCGACCGGCGCGACGATGCGCGCGGCGGTCCGCGCGGTGCGGTCGCAAGGCGCGGCCCGCGTCGTCGCCGCCGTTCCGGTCGGAGCCGCGGAGAGCCTCGCCGACCTGTCCTCCGACGTGGACGAAGTGGTCTGCCTTGCGACCCCCGAGCCGTTCGGCGCGATCGGCCGGTTCTACCGCGAGTTCGACGCGGTGTCCGACGCCGAGGTGACGCGGGTCCTGACGTTCCACGCGACGGCCGAGTGACGCCGGCCGGCGGACGCGCGCGCACCGGTGCGAGCGGCGCCCGTCAGCGCTTCGACGGCTCGAGGCGGATGGACTCGATCTCGTGCGGGGCAAGCGTCCGCTCGTGGCCGGCCTCGTCGCGGACGCGCGGCGCGTGCCCGTCCGCACCGACGAGCACGAACCGGCTCGAGCTCCGTCCGTCGACCGGAGTCCTCCACGCCACGCGGACCGCCTCGCCCCGGAAGCGATCGAAGTGACGGGCGGTCGTCAGCAGCCGGCGCTCGCCGGGTGAGTCGAACTCGATCGAGAACGTGCCCGGGTCGACGTCGGCGTCGCGCAGTCCTTTGCGGATGCCGCGGACCAGCGAAGTGAGCAGTTGGGTGTCGACCGGTCTTGCCTCGCGATCGATCACGACTCGCAGGACCCGGTGCTCCGTGAGGCTCAGCTCGAGGATCTCGGCGTCGCCATCGGCCACTGCCTGCTGGACGATCTCCTCGACGAGGCGGCGCGGCGGGGCCGGAGCGTTGCCGCCGGGACGGAGGGACTTCTTGCGGATCGGGCGTCGACGGCGGTCGTTCGGTTTCATGGGCGGCGGGGTTGGTTCCGGCGGGCGACGTTGCGTCGTTCGATGGAATCGCAGGGGTTCCCGTCGGACATCGCGCGCTCCGTCGTTCCCGGCCCGGGGTTTCGGGCTCGAATCCGCGGATCATACCTTTCCGGAGCGGCCTCGCGCTCCTACGCTCCGGCCAATGCTCGCGCGGATCGCCACCGGCCTCAGTCGCTTTTCGTCGCGTTGGGTTCCCGACGCGTGGATCATCGCGGTCCTGTTGACCGTCTTCACGGCCGGGCTCGCGATCGCCGTCACCGATTCAGGGCCGGTCGACGTGGTGCGTCATTGGGGCGACGGGTTCTGGAAGCTCCTCGAGTTCGCGATGCAGATGAGCCTGATCATCATGACCGGCTACGTCGTCTCGACGGCGCCGCTGATCCAGCGAATGCTCGAGCGGGCGGCCGGTCTCGCGAAGTCCCCGCGCGGCGCGGTCGCGCTGATGGCGGTCGTGTCGCTCGTGCTCGGGTGGCTCAACTGGGGCCTCTCCATCGCGGCGTCCGCGGTCTTCGTGAGACACGTGGCGCGGCGCCAACCCGGCGTCGACTATCGACTGCTGGTCTGCGCGGCCTACTTCGGCGTCGCGACCATCTGGCACGCGGGGCTCTCCGGATCGGCGCCGCTCAGCGTGGCGACCGCGGGGCATCCGTTCGTCGAGACGATGGGCGTGATCCCGATCTCCGAGAGCGTGTTCCATCCGTTCAACCTCGGCTTGTCGCTCGTCGTGCTCGTCGTCATGCCGCTCCTCGTGTTCGCGCTCCACCCGCCGCCCGAGGACGCGGTGAGGGTCGACCCGCGAAGCATCGAGGTCGACGCGGCGCCGAGTGCGCCGGCCGCGGGGCGGTCCCCCGCGCGATGGATCGAGGAGTCGCCGATCATCAACTGGACGATCGCGGCGGCCGCGTTCGCGTGGCTCGGCCTCGAGTTTCATGCGAAGGGGGTCGACGCGCTCAACCTCAACGTCGTCAACTTCACCTTCCTCGCGATCGCGGTGCTGCTCCACCGCAACCCGTCGTCGTTCCTCGGAGCGGCGTCCGACTCGGGGCGCTTCATCTGGGGGATCGCGATCCAGTTTCCGTTCTACGCGGGGATCCTCGGCATCCTGAGCCAGAGCGGGCTCTCGGTCTGGATCTCCGAACGGTTCCAGTCGCTCGCGACGCCGGGGACCTACCCGGCGTTCGTGCTGGTCTATTCGGGGTTCCTGAACTACATCGTCCCGTCGGGCGGGTCGCAGTGGGCGGTGAGCGGCGAGTACATCATGCAGGCCGCGAACGACCTTGGCGTCGGTTACGACAAGGCGCTGATCGCGTTCGCTTGGGGCGACATGTCGACGAACCTGATCCAGCCGTTCTGGGCGATTCCGCTGCTCGGTATCGCCGGGCTGCGCTTCCGCGACATCATGGGGTACAGCGTGCTGCTCTTTCTGCTCTACATGGCACTGCTGATCGTCGCGTTCCTCGGGTTGGGGTTTCTCTGATCGCGTACGCGGCCCGGCCGCGAAGTCCTACTTGCCGTCCTCGTTCTCGTCATCGACCACCGGCGTCCGTTCGAAGAGGCGGATCGGCACGTCGAAGTGGTACGACGTCCGTCCGACCACGAACTCGAACGTCGCGGTCTCGCGGCCGCTGGCGATCGTGTGCACGAGCTCGTCGCTTTTCGCCTTCGCCTCGCCGATCTGCCCCTCGATGCGAAGCGGTGCCAGCAAGACCTCGGGCGGCGGCCAGATCCACAGCTCGGTCGTCTCGCCGCCGCCGAGGACGCAGCGCATCGGATGAGAGAGCGACTTCGACTCCACCTTCGCGACGCAGAGCCCCTCCTCCTCGATGAGGCGCGCCATCTCCTCGACGTCGGTGCGTTCGAGGTAGGTCGACGTGAACGCGTGTTTGCCGATCTTCGCCTTCAGGGTGCGGCTGGGCGCGGTTCGAAACGGCTTCTCGAGGTGGCGTCGACCGAGGCCGATCACGAAGACGTAGCCGTCGTCCGTCTTCTTCATCTCGAGCGCGAGGCGAGGGTGTGCTTCCTTCTCGTCGAGCCAGACGAGCGGGAAGCTGGTCCGCGCCTCGTACGGGCCGGCGTTGTAGTTCAGCCCGTCGCGGTGGACGACCAGGTCCCACGCTTCGGCGCTCCGGCAGATGATCCCGAGGTTGTAGTCGCCCGGGAAGACGATCGCGTCGTCGAAGATCAAGCCGGGTTGCGTCGATATCGTGGTCGGAGGGTTGCTGCCGAGCCGCCAGATCATTCCCTCGACGATCTGGTCCTCCCACTCCGGTCTCCACGTCGGCGCGCCGTACTTGATCGTCACCTTGCCGCCCGGCTTCGCTTTGAGCTCGGCCGTGTCCGGGGCGAGGGCGGGGCCGAGCAGAAGGAACGCGGTCCAGATCGCGATCATGACGAGACTCCACGACGCGGTGCACGAGACGTGACCCTACGCTCGACCGGTCCGTCTGTCACCATCCATGGCACTGGCGCGGTCACAGAGCGGGCCCTGAGGCGCGCCACGGGCGCGGCGGCGGGACGAACGGGGCGACGCGGCCGGTGGGCGCGTGGGCCGCCCGAGCTTCCGTCGCGGCATTCGATCGGTATGTTGGCTGTGCCGGGTACGACCCGACGCGACTCCCCTCAGCAGGATGGACAGGACGGGCATGGCGGCCACTGGAAGCGACCTCGACCGACTCGCGGTCAACACGATCCGAACGCTCTCGATCGACATGGTGCAGAAGGCGGACTCGGGACATCCGGGGCTGCCGCTCGGCGCGGCGCCGATGGCGTACGTGCTCTGGTCGCGGCACCTGAAGCACGATCCGTCCGATCCGCGCTGGCCCGACCGCGACCGCTTCGTCCTTTCGGCCGGGCATGGCAGCGCGCTGCTCTACAGCCTGCTGCATCTGTTCGGGTACGACCTGACGATGGACGACGTGAAGTCGTTCCGCCAGTGGGGGAGCCGGACGCCCGGCCACCCCGAGGCGTTCCTCACGCCCGGGGTCGAGGCGACGACCGGGCCGCTCGGCCAAGGGACCGCGAATGCGGTCGGGATGGCGCTCGCGGAGCGGGCGCTCGCGCACCGCTTCAACCGCGCCGGCGACCCGATCGTCGACCACCACACGTACGCGATCGTGTCGGACGGCGACCTGATGGAAGGGATCTCGTCGGAGGCGGCGTCGATCGCGGGCCACCTCCGCCTCGGCAAGCTCGTGTACCTGTACGACTCGAACGACGTGTCGCTCGACGGACCGTTGTCGATGGCGTTCTCCGAGGACGTCGCCAAGCGGTACGAAGCGTGCGGCTGGCACGTCCTGAAGGTCGAGGACGGCGACCACGACCTCGACGCGATCGACCGCGCGCTCCAGGACGCGAAGGCGGAGACGGCGCGTCCGTCGCTCATCATCGTGACGACGACCATCGGGTTCGGCTCACCGAACAAGGCCGGCACGTCGGAGGCGCACGGCTCGCCGCTCGGCGTCGAGGAGGTCGCGAAGACGAAGGCCGCGCTCGGATGGTCGACGACCGAGTCGTTCTTCGTGCCCGACGCGGCGCGCCCCGCGTTCGCGGCGGCCGCCGAGCGCGGGCGCGCGGCGAAGGAGGAGTGGACGGCGCGGTTCGACGCGTTCGCCTCCGCCGACCCCGACCTCGCGGCGGAGTGGCGCCGAGGGATCGCGAACGAGCTCCCGTCCGGGTTCGCCGACGGGCTGACCGAGTTCCCGGCCGGCGAGAAGGTCGCGACGCGCAAGGCGGCGGGGGTCGCGCTGAACGACCTCGCGAAGCGCGTCCCCGCGATCCTCGGCGGCGACGCCGACCTTTCAGGATCGACGAACACGTCGATCAAGGGCGCCGCGTCGTTCGACGGCGCGACCGGCGCGGGACGGAACATCCACTTCGGCGTACGCGAGCACGCGATGGGCGCGATCACGAACGGCATGGCGTTCCACGCCGGGCTGCGCCCGTACACCGCGACGTTCTTCGTCTTCTCCGATTACATGCGTCCCGCGATCCGGCTCGCCGCGCTGAACCATCTGCCGGTCGTCTTCGTCTTCACGCACGACTCGGTCGCGCTCGGCGAGGACGGACCGACGCACCAGCCGGTCGAACACCTGATGTCCCTGCGCGTGATGCCGAACCTCGACGTGGTGCGTCCCGCCGACGCGAACGAGGCGGCGCAGGCGTGGCGGTACGCGCTCGAGCGGACGGAGGGGCCGACCGCGCTCGTGCTCTCGCGGCAGGGTCTCGAGACGCTCGACCGAACCGTCGTGGCGCCCGCGAGCGAGCTCTCGCGCGGTGGCTACGTCCTCGCCGAGGCGGTGGGCGGCGCGCCGGCGGCCGTCGTGATCGGCACCGGCTCCGAGGTCGGCGTGGCGCTCGCGGCGAAGGCGCGGCTCGAGGCCGACGGCGTTCCGACGCGCGTCGTCTCGATGCCGTGCTGCGAGGCGTTCGATCGCCAGGACGAGACGTACCGGCGGAGCGTCCTGCCGTCCGACGTCCCGACCCGTGTGGCGGTCGAGGCCGGCGCGACCCGCGGCTGGGAGCGCTACGTGGGCGATCGCGGTGCCGTCGTGGGCCTGGATCGCTTCGGGGCGTCGGCCCCGGGCGGCGAGAACCTGACGCGGCTCGGCGTCACGGCGGACGCCGTGGTCGACGCGGTGAAGCGGCTCCACGCCCAGCAATGAAGCCGGACCTGCTCGTCGCCGAGTTCCTCGACTCCGAGGCGGGCCGCGTCGCGCCGCCGAGCGGCGCCAGCGACAAGCGACGCGGCGCGCTCCTTCTCTGCCGCGTCGCGCTCGAGGATCACGGAGCCGAACCGCGCCTGCTCGACGGCGAACAGGTGCGGGCGTTGCTGCTCGAGGGCGTCGCGCGGCGGCTCGGCGCGGGCGACGAGCTGGCGGCGTCGATGCCGGAGCTCGCGCGGGCGTTCTTTCGGTTCGTGGCGGAGACCCAGATGGCGCCGAACGCGTTCGAGGTCGAGATGACGCTGTCGACGATCGACGCCGCGTTCATCGACGCCGCGCGCTCGGTCGCTCCGGGCGAGCGGATCGCGGGGAGGACCGAGACGGTGCGCCATCGCGCCGACAAGGTCGGCCGCAACGACGCGTGCCCGTGCGGCAGCGGGAAGAAGTTCAAGCAGTGCTGCATGAAGCTCGGGGGCGGATCGTGAGCCGAGGCCGGCGGATCTTCGTCGGTGACCTGCAGGGATGTCGCGAGCCGCTCGAGCGCTTGCTCGAAGCGGTTCGGTTCGACGACGCCGCGGACCGGCTCCTCGTCGCCGGGGACGTCGTCAACAAGGGTCCGGACAACGCCGGCGCGATCCGCCTCGTCCGCGACGTCGGCGGCGAGGCCGTGCTCGGCAACCACGACGTGCACCTGCTCGACGCTGCGGCCGGGCGGTCGAAGGTCCGAGAGGGCGACACGTTCGGCGACGTGCTGGCGGCCGACGATCGCGACGAGCTGCTTGGCTGGCTGCGGGCGCGTCCGCTTCTCGTCGTCTTCGACGACGTCGTGCTGGTGCACGCGGGGATGCACCCGGATTGGACCGACCCGGTCGCGTGGGCGGCGAGGTTGCGCGAGCGGTTCGAGGCGTGCCTCGACCGCGGCGAGTCGCCGCTGCGGGACGAGGCGGTGCGATTCGCGTTGACCGTCCGCTACTGCACGCCCGACGGCGAGATCTCCGCGCAGGAGTGGCCGCCTCCCGGCCCGCCGTACTCGAACTGGATGGACCTCTACCGCGGCAAGCGCACCGTCGTCTTCGGGCACCACGCCCGGCAGGGCTTCGTGCGGCGCGGTCGCGCCATCGGGCTCGACAGCGGCTGCGTCTATGGGAACGCGCTCTCCGCGTGGATCGCCGAGGAGGACCGGGTGGTGGGGGTCCCGGGAATGAGGAGTGGAGCAGGGTGACGGGGATGGGCGGGCGGAGCGGGTCGATCGGGCCGCGTTCGCTCGGACAGTCCTCGCTCGGAGGGTGGCGAAGGGGTTGCGGGGAGGGGCTTTGGTGAGTCGATGGTGGGCGGCTCGCTGCGGAACTCGCTCGGCGCGGCCCGATCGACCCGCTCCGCCCGCCGGTGGCGGCGGGGCGTTCCCGGACTGGGGTTGCAGAGGAATTGAAAGGTGGCGCTGCGCGCCGCCACCGTTACTCGCCGGCGGTCGTTCCTCCGCCACCTGTCGGAGTCGAAGTCCTCGTGAGGATCTGGCTACGAGGCGCACCGGATCTCTTCCTCCAGTCGGCGCTTCGTGGTACTGCTTCTGCCGTGGAGCAATACCCAGGCTCCGGTTCGCCGGGCAAGCCGTCGAAGTACCAGCCGGACCTCTGTCGGTGCGACCTCGAAGGCGAGGGATCCTATGGGAGATTCCGGATGTTGGCGCGCAGGCGCTGCAGGACGAGGCGCCACTCGGCCTTCGCCACTTCGACCGGCCGCAGGTTCGAACAGCCCTGCGCGCCATCCTGGCGCTTGCCGGCCAGGGGATGATCGAGTCGGAGATCCTCTTCCGCAGCATCCGCTCGCTCCGTTCGGGAGCGTGCCGCCGAGGTCCATCCAGAATCGTGGGCAGGTCGAGGATCCCGTCCGGTTCAGCTTGATGGATCCGGCGGCGACTCTGTTCGTGCTCGACCACTCGTTCCTGTGGCACCTCGTGCAACGGCGCGGACTACGCGTTCGACGTCGCGATCGATGACCTCGGGTTCGCGTACGTCTGCGGCTCGACCGCGTCGTTGGCGACGAGCCTGCCGTTTCCGCCGACGACCGGCGGGGTGGTCGAACCGACGGTCTCCGCTCCCCCCGGTGTGAACTTCATCGCGGCGCCGTTCGTGATCAAACTGAACACCACGGGGACGGCGCAGGTCTGGTCGACGTACATCTGCGCGCAGATCGTGACACCGTTCGATCCGAGCCCCTCCGCGTCGGCGACCGAGATTCGGCTGGACGGCAGCGGCCGGCCGACGATCGTCGGGCAGACGGAGTACCGGTTCGCGATCCAGAGCGGCACGAATACATTCGACGCGGGCTATTCCGGCGGGATGTTGGATGCGCTCGTCGCGCAACTTGCATCGGACGGAACGAGCTGCCGTGGACCCGAGTGATCTCATCGTGATCACGGGACTCACGCGGTCGCGCACCCACGATTCATGAGAGCGCGCAGCGCCACGTTCTCTCTCTTTCTTTTCGCCCCCCTCGAGCCCGCGCACGCATCGTGGCGTCCAGGCGGGCGGAGCGGGTCGATCGGGCCGCGCCGAGCGAGTTCCGCAGCGAGCCGCCCACGCATCCCCCAACCAAAGCTCCCCCCCCCGCAACCCCTTCGCCCGCACCCCGAGCGAGGACTGTCCGAGCGAACGCGGCCCGATCGCCCCGCTCCGCCCGCCCGACCCGCGATCAGCACCCTCGCCGTGCTCACAGAATTCCTGATTTGGCGGAGTCGCCGGCGGCCGATAGGTTGACCGCCCACGCCGAGTTCGAGAGCGAAGAGACGTCGCACGATGGAGATCCTCGAGTCCCAGGTCCGTCCGGAAGACCCCCGCTTCCGGACCAACGACGAGGTGAATCGACGCCTGGCGGCCGAGCTGCGCGGGCGCATCGAGGAGGCGCGGCGGGGGGGCGGCGAGAAGGCGCAAGAGCGGCAGCGCGAGCAGAGCAAGCTGTTCGTGCGCGACCGGATCGATCGGCTGTTGGACCCCGGCGCGCCGTTCCTCGAGTTGTCGCCGCTTGCTGCGTTCGGGCTCTACGACGGGGAGGCGCCGAGCGCGGGCGTCGTCACGGGGATCGGCCGCGTGGCGGGGCGGGAGTGCCTGATCGTGGCGAACGACGCCACCGTCAAGGGGGGCACCTACTTCCCGCTGACCGTGAAGAAGCACCTGCGTGCGCAGGAGGTGGCGGAGCAGAACCGGCTGCCGTGCATCTACCTCGTCGACTCGGGGGGCGCGTTCCTGCCGCTCCAGGCGGACGTCTTCCCGGACCGCGACCACTTCGGGCGGATCTTCTACAACCAGGCGCGGATGAGCGCGAAACGGATTCCGCAGATCGCGGTGGTGATGGGCTCGTGCACCGCGGGCGGCGCGTACGTGCCGGCGATGAGCGACGAGGCGATCATCGTGAAGGGGACGGGGACGATCTTCCTGGGGGGGCCGCCGCTGGTGAAGGCGGCGACGGGCGAGGAGGTCACGGCCGAGGAGCTCGGCGGCGCCGAGGTCCACACGCGCCGGTCCGGGGTCGCCGACCACTACGCGCTCGATGACGACCACGCGATCGAGCTCTGCCGTGGCATCGTCGAGTCGCTGAACATGACGAAGCATGTCGACCTCGACCTGAAGCCTCCCGAGGAGCCGAAGTACGACCCCGAGGAGCTGTACGGCGTCATCCCGCACGCGTTCCGGGAGACGTACGACGTCCGCGAGGTGATCGCGCGCGTCGTCGACGGCAGCCGGTTCCGCGAGTTCAAGCAGAACTACGCGACGACGGTCGTCTGCGGCTTCGCGCGGATCGATGGCTATCCGGTCGGCATCATCGCCAACAACGGCGTGTTGTTCAGCGAGAGCGCGCTCAAGGCGACGCACTTCATCGAGCTGTGCGGGCTGCGGCGCATCCCGCTTCTCTTCCTGCAGAACATCACCGGTTTCATGGTCGGCAAGGAGTACGAGCGGGGCGGCATCGCGAAGGACGGGGCGAAGATGGTCCACGCGGTGGCGAACGCGCAGGTACCGAAGATCACGGTGATCATCGGGGGCAGCTTCGGCGCCGGCAACTACGGCATGTGCGGCCGCGCGTACGCGCCGCGCTTCCTCTTCATGTGGCCGAACGCGCGGATCAGCGTGATGGGGGGCGAGCAGGCCGCGAACGTGTTGCTGACCGTCAAGCAGGACCAGCGCTCGCGCCGGGGCGAGCCGATGCTGGCCGGCGCCGAAGCGGCGGAATTCAAGCAGCCGATCCTCGACAAGTACGAGGCGGAGGGCAATCCGTACTATTCGACGGCGCGCCTGTGGGACGACGGCGTGATCGACCCGCCCGAGACGCGTCGCGTGCTCGGACTCGCCCTGTCCGCGTCGTTGAACGCACCGGTGGAGGACACGACGTTCGGCGTGTTCCGCATGTGATGACCGCACGACGAGAGGTTCGAAGGCTCCTGATCGCCAACCGCGGCGAGATCGCGGTGCGCGTCGCGCGCGCGTGCCGCGAGCTCGGGATCGAGTCGATTGCGGTGTTCAGCCAGGCGGACCGCGGCGCGTTCCACGTTCGCGTCGCCGACCGCGCCGTCGAGATCGGGCCGGCCGCGGCGCGCGAGAGCTACCTGCGCGGCGACCGGATCATCGACGTGGCGCGCGAGCACGAGTGCGACGCGATCCACCCCGGCTACGGGTTTCTCTCCCAGAACGCCGGGTTCGCCGACGCGGTGGTCGCGGCCGGGATCGTCTTCGTCGGCCCGAAGGGCGACGCGATCCGGCTGATGGGGGACAAGCAGACCGCGCGGCGGACGATGGCCGCGGCGAACGTCCCCGTCGTCCCGGGCTTCGAGGGCGAGGGGAAGCTCTCCGCCGACGTGCTGCGACGCGAGGCTGCGAAGGTCGGGTATCCGCTGCTGGTCAAGGCGGCGGCCGGCGGCGGCGGCCGCGGGATGCGGATCGTCCGCGACCCGCGCGACCTCGACGATGCGATCGAGAGCGCGGGCCGCGAGGCGGAGAAGGCGTTCGGCGACGGCTCGCTCTTTCTCGAGCGCTTCCTCGAAGGCGCACGCCACGTCGAGATCCAGGTCCTTGCCGACGGCCACGGCAACTCCCTCCACCTGCTCGAGCGAGAGTGCTCGGTGCAGCGCCGGTACCAGAAGATCATCGAGGAGTCGCCGTCCCCGTCGCTGACCGAGGAGCGTCGCGGCGCGATGGGCCGGGCGGCGGTCCGCGCCGCGGTGGCGTGCGGCTACGAGGGCGCCGGCACCGTCGAGTTCCTCGCCCTCGAGGACGGCTCGCACTACTTCCTCGAGATGAACACGCGGCTCCAGGTGGAGCATCCCGTGACCGAGCTGCTGACGGGGATCGACATCGTGCAGTGGCAGATCCGGGTGGCGGCGGGCGCGCGGCTCGCGTTCGGCCAGGACGACGTCCGCGGCCGCGGGCATGCGATCGAGTGCCGGATCAACGCCGAGGACCCTGGCCGCGACTTCGCGCCGTCGGCGGGCCGGATCCTCGTGGCGCGGTTCCCGGAGGGACCGGGGATCCGCGTCGACCAGGGCTTCGAGGGCGGCGACGAGGTGCCGATCCACTACGACTCGCTCCTCGCGAAGCTGCTCGTTCACGCCGAGGACCGCCCCGCGGCGATCCGGCGCATGCTCTCCGCGCTCGATCGCACCGCCGTGCTCGGCGTGGCGACCAACGTGGAGTACCTGAAGGCGATCCTCAGGAACGAACGGTTCGTCGCCGGTCGGACCACGACGACGTTCGTGCAGGACGAGATGTCCGACTGGGCGCCGGCGGCCGCCGCGATCGACGACGACGCGATCGTGGCCATGGCGCTCGCCGATCACCTGGCGTCGGCCGCGCGCCGCGGCGGGGACGGCGAGCCCGCGGCCCGCGACGCCGATCCGTACAGCCCGTGGCGCGCGACGGATGGATTCCGGGTGGGAGGCTGAGGTGCAGATCCACTACCTCGTCGGGGACCAGGTCAAGTCCGTACGCGTGCAGAAGGCGCAGAACGCCGGCCGCTTCACGGTCACCGTCGGCGATGTCGCGTACGAGGTCGAGGTCGTCCACCACGAGTCCGGTCGCATCCTGGTGTGCGTCGACGGCCGTCGCGTTCGCGCCGTCACGGCGGCCGACGGCGACCGCCGCTGGGTCCAGCTCGCGGGTTCTGCCCCGGTCGAGCTCGACGTGGGCGAATCGGTCTCCGGCGCGTCGCGCCACCGCCACGGCGGCGACGGCCGACTGGCGGCGACGATGCACAGTCAAGTCGTGAGCGTGGCGGTCGGGCCTGGCACGAGCGTGAAGCGCGGTGACACCCTCGTCGTCCTCGAGGCGATGAAGATGGAGACGCGGCTGCTCGCTCCGTGCGACGGCACGGTAACGGCCGTCCACTGCTCCGCGGGCCAAGTGGTCGAGCCGGGCGTTTCGCTGGTGGAGCTGGAAGAGGCGTAGATCCGCGCGCGCGATCTCCCCCGACGCGGTCGCGCGGCGGGCCCTTCGTTCCTAGTCGCCGTCCTCCCCGGTCCACAGCGCCTCGGTGTTGTCGAGCAGCCGGTGCATCGGATCCTCCGGATTCATCCGTTCACGCAGGAAGTGGATGAACCCGACGACGTCCTTCCCGAGCAGGTCGTTCAACCCGACGATCGCGACGCCGCGCAGGTCGCCGTGGACGTCCTCGGCCGCGACCTTCTTGAGCGCCTCGATCACGCGGGGATCGTCGTAGATTCCGAGCGCCTCCAGCGCGAAGCGGCGAAGCGTGCGGTCACGGTCGATGTCGGTGGCCGCCGCGATCAAAGCGGGGATCGCGCGATCGTCCTTGTGGGTCTTGAAGTAGAGCGCGATCTGCTCCGGCCGGGAGAACGTCGGGTCGGGGTTCTCGAGCAGCTCGATCAGCTTGACGCTCATCTCATCCGGCCAGCGCTTCAGCGCGACGTCCGCCGCCTTGAGGCGCACCCCCGAGTTGAACCCCGGGTTGTCGAAGACCGACCGAGCGAATCGATATGCGTCGTCGGTGCCGATCGGCTCGACGACGTGGGTCAGGAGCCGCGTCTGCATCCAGGTCGGGGTCGCTTCCTTCAGCCGTTCGCCGATGGTCGAGAAGAAGGCGTCGATCATGTCGATGGTGTCGTCGCCGGCCCGGCGCAGCAGGTCCTCCAGCCGCCCGCGCTCCTTCTCGAGGGGCTCCCGTTGGAGGGGGTCCCACTTGTATCGCTCGATCACATCGGTGACCCGAGCGAGCTCCTCGAGCAGGAGGGAAGGCGAGGCGGTCTCGTCGAGCTTTGCATTCGCGTGACCGCCGCCCGCTCCGGGGTCGTCCCCGCCGGCCAGGGTGCCGCCGCGCGACAAGCGATCCAGGAGCCGGGTCAGCCGATTCGCCTGCTCGTCCAGCTTGTAGCGGGCGGCCGTGATCTCGGAGGCGAGCTCTTCGAAGCTCTGCGGTTCGTCGCCCTCGCCCGCGCCATCCGACGCCCGGGTCCGAACCAGGAGGGCGACCAGGAGCCCGATCGTGACGAGTTGAAGGAGAAGGGCCAGCTTGTCGCGACGGGGGGCGGGGGCGTCCATTGCGTGCTCCATCGAACACGAGCGTGTGAAATCGCACCGGCATTCGCTCGAAAACCACCGGACACGGTCGTCCGCGCCGCGAAGAACGGGGGGACGGGGGACGTTTCTAGCAGATCGAGTTCCAATCCACTCGAGGGCGCCTCTCAGGTCTTCACCGATCTTCGCGCCCCGATCTCGTTGCTCCGGGGCATCCACGGGGTACATTCCCACGTGGATAGCGCCCGATTTGTTGGCCCCGGTGCGGTGGCGGATGTCACGGAGTGGGACTAGGATTAGGGCGACCGCATGAACGACCCAGCCCATCCGGCGGTGATCCCGCAGCACGCAATCCTTCCGGGACCGCCTGCAACCTCGAAGCGGAGGCTTCTCTCATGAGGCTTCAGAACTTCTGTGTTCTCAACGTGTTGGTGCTTGCATTCGGTTGGGCGGACGCGCGCGGCGGAACACTCGAGATCGAGAACACGACGTTCGGATGGGACCCGAAGGCGGGGACGATCCCGACGGGGGGCACCTCGACCCAGGCGATGTTCCCGGCGGTGGCCGTGAACCAGCCGATCGAGATCGAGTTCGACCAGACGCTGAGCAAGAAATCCGCGGATAGCACGACCGTGCTGGTCACCACCCTCGGTCCGACCGTGCTGGTGCCGCTGGGACTCAGCTCGACGTTGCCGGGCGGACAATCGGCGCCGGTCCAGGTCAAGGTCAACGGCAACCGCGTCACGATCCTGCCGGCCGTGCTCGCGTCAGGAAACACCATTGCGTTCGGCTTCGTGGCCGGGGCGTACTACCAGCTCGAGCTCCGCGGGAAGAAGCAGGGGATCAAGGGGAACAGCGGCGACACTCTCAAGAAGAGCGTGTTCATCAACTTCCGCGCCGAAGACCTCGTGGCGGACTGGAAGCAGGGCGCACCGAAGCCTTCCGTGAAGCTGATCGACGCGGCCAAGGGCGCGGTCACCCTGAAGAAGACGAGTCTGCAAGACCCGAAGCCGTCCTTCACCAAGGCGGTTCCCAATCCCGCGCCGGCGATCCGCATCCGCTTCAACGAGCTCGTTCTTCCGTCCAGCGTGCTGAACCCCGCGAGCGGCGCCAGCGAGAACATCCGGATCGAGCTCGACCAGGACAACGACGGCACGACGAACGACCGGACGAACGTGCCGGGTACGTTCGCGATCTCCCACTCCAACTTCAAATCGACGGTCGAGTGGACTCCGAAGCTGGAGAGCGTTCCGCCGGATCAGCTCTACATCGTGACGATCTTGCCGTTCATCAAGGATCTGGTCGGAAACCAGCTCGCGGACGAGGACGACGAAGGAGTCGGCGCGCTCCGTTTGTTCGCGTATCGCACCAAGCCGGCCGACGTCCAGCCGCTCGACCCGATCATCGAGAACTTCTCGGGGGTGGTGAACCGCGACGCCGACGCGACCTCGGCCGATTGGGCCGGCACGGTCGGGTTCCTGAAGAACGGCGCGGGCGGAGGCACGGGCGCGGATGGGCTGTTCGATCCGACCGCGAACATGATCCTGCCGACGGGCGTGTTCGACATGGACCTCGGAATAGAGGTCCAGAAGACCTGGAACTTCACGACGTTCGAGATCGACTCGGGCATCACGGTAAGGGCGATGGGGAGCTTCCCGCTGGTGATCCGCTGCACCGGCTTGGTCTCCGTGAAGGGCAAGCTCGACGTGTCCGGCGCGGCCGGCTCGGTGTTCTCCGAGAAGCAGATTCCGCCCGGGCTCGGCGGCGCGGGCGAGTTCGGCGGCGAAGCGGGCGGGAACGGCGGCTCGATCACCGACGGGTTCACGCTCGATGCGCCGTTGTTCGTGACCGTTCCCGGGTACAAGGCGGGTGAGTTCGCCAACCAGGGGCTGAGCGGACGCTCCAGCTCGGTCAGCGACTTCTCGGTCGCCCTCGAGGGGAACGAGTTGGCCCTGAACAGCAGCTTCGTGGGCCTGTGGATCCAGCCGAACACCGGAACGGGCTCGAGCGTGCCGAGCGCGACGCCCGGCAACTTCATCTTCCATAACCACCCGACCTTCTCGATCGACTCGGTGGTGCCGAGCAAGACGGCGAACGTGGTGAGCGATTCGATGGACCCGCTCTTCGCCGGTCCGCTCACCCAGGCCGGACTCGACCTGTACGAGATCCCGCCGCCGCCGATCGTCAAAGTCGGCGACCCGGTGATCCTCGGCGACCTCGCGGGACACGCGGGACAAAGCGTGGGCTTCGAGGGGACGGGCGGGCTCGGCAGCCTGCCCCTCACCGTGGCGCAGCAGTTCAACACCGAAGTCCGTTCCGGCGGCGGCGGCGGCGGTGGATCGCGCCTTCCGGGCTCGGCGGGCGAGGACTCGCCCGCCTCCGGATTGAACTCCGAGAGCACCGGCACCGCTGGCGCAGCGGGCGGCGCGGGGTCGCTCACGGTGCCGACCGAGTCGAAGACGGCGACCGTCCTGAACGTGACCGGAACGCCGCTCGATGGGCTGGACCTGAGCGGGTTCCTCGTCTTCCCGAACGTCGACGCCGGTCATCTGTTCGAGATCGAGTCGAACACCGGCAGCTCGATCACGATCCTCCCGGTCCAGCTGCCGAATGCGACGGGCGCGGACACGGACTCGAGCGGCGTGCTCGATCTCGACGACGTCGCGCTCGGCACCCAGTGCCGCATCGAGCCGAACCTCGGCGTCGGTGGCAGCGGCGGCGGCGGCTCTGGCGTCCACTTGGCGGGAACGCTGAAGTTCGGCGGTCCTCCGAACCTGACGCTGCCGTCGTGGACGCCGGGCGCGGGCGGCGGCGCGGGCGGCGGCGCGGTTTCGATCGAGTCGGCCAAGGGCGTGTCGGTCCTGCTCGGCGGAGAGATCAGCGCCCGCGGCGGTGCCGGCGGCCGGACGAACGGAAGCATCGGCTCGAGCGCGAGCGGCGGTGGCGGCGGCGGCGGCGGCGCGGTTCGGCTCGCTTCGGCGGATCCGTCGGCGTTGGCCGTCCGGATCCAGGGGCTCGTCGACGCGACGGGCGGCAGCGGCGGCATCGGCGCGGTCGACGGCGGCCCGGGTGGCGACGGCCGCGTGCGGTTCGAGTCGCTGAACGGCAACCTCGTGTCGACCTCGTATCCGATCGAGGTCGTGAAGCCCGCGGTCCTTCCGACCGATCTCGGGTACTTCATCCCGGGCCTCGCGCCGAGCGTCGGACAGTCGCTGTTCTACAACACGAAGTCGCTCGCCGCGTCTTACACGAGCTTCCGTGTCACGTACAACGCGACGGTGAACGGCGTTCCCCAGACCGGGCTGATCTACACGTACGCTGACCTCAAGAACGGGATCGAGGCTCCGTTCACCCTTACCCTGAACGACGCGTTGCTGAGCAGCACGGGCGTCATCGACCCGGCCACGATCGACAACGACTTCGTGACGGATCTGTCCCTGCTGAGCGGCCCGTTCATCCGCTTCCGCTTCGTGCTCCACACGGAGATCGAGGTGACCGGCGACGTGTACACCGACATCGCGATCGATCAGATCCTGATCGAGGTCGCCGGCTGACCCGGCCCGCCGCCGCGAGATCGATCGGCGCCGAGCCGCTCGCGGTCGGCGCGGTCCTCGTCCACGAGGATCACCTCCACTGCGGATCGCTCTCCATCGAGCACGGCCGGGTGGCAGGGCTCGTGCCTCGACGGTCCGCGGGAGCGCCGCGTCACGCGAATCGCATCGCGATCCCTGGCCTCCGCAACGCGCATGTCCATCTCGACCTCAGTCTCGTGCGCGGCGTTCCGCGTGCGACACGGGGGTTCGGTCCTTGGGTTCGAGATCTGCTTCGGGCCCGCGGTCCGTTCGACCCGTCGTTTCTCCAGCGCGGCGCGGCGGCGGGGGCGGCGGAATGCCTGGCCACCGGTACGACCTCGGTCGGCGACATCGACTCCTCCGGCGCGGCGGCGGCGGCGGTCGCGGCGGCGGGGCTGCGCGGCGTCCTGTTCCGTGAGGTGCTCGGCTCCCGACCGGTCGAGGAGACGTTGGCCGAGGTCGGGGCCTGGGTCACCGCCTTCCCGTCGTTCGCGCCGAGCTCGCGCATGCAGGCGGGCCTCTCTCCCCACGCGCCGTACTCGACGCCGCCCGCCCTCTATCGGGAAGGAATCCGAGCGGCCCGGGAGCGCGGACTTGCGTGGGCGACGCACATCGGCGAGACGCAGGAGGAGCATGAGCTGCTCGTGCACGGAACCGGCCCGCTCCGCGAGCTGCTCGAGCGCCTCGGCGCGAGGATGCCGTTCGACGCTCCGCCCGGCCGGTCGCCGATCCGGTTCCTCGACGAGCTCGCGAGCCTCGGAGAGGACGCGCTCCTGATCCACGCGAACTACGTCGACGACGAGGAGATCGACCGGATCGCTGCGGCCGGGGCGGCCGTGGTCTTCTGTCCGCGCAGCCACAACTTCTTCGGTCACACCTCTCACCCGGTGCGCCGTCTCCTCGACGCTGGGATTCCCGTCCTGCTCGGCACCGACTCGCGCGCGTCGAACCGATCGCTCTCGATGTTCGACGAGATGGCGTTCTTGCGCACCGCCCGTCCGGACGTGTCGGCGGCCGAGGTGTTTCGATCCGTGACGAGCGTGGCGGCTCCTCGGCTCGATGGCGGAACCGGCCGACTCGAGCCCGGCGCGCCGGCCGACCTCGTCGTGCTCGAGATGCAAGGCGGGGGATCGAGCGTGGCCGATGTCCTCGAGCGGGTCACCGCGGGCATGGTGCGGGTCGTTGCAACTCTCGTTGCGGGAGAGGTTTGCTACGCAGCGCGCGACTTCGACACAGCCCGGCCGGCCTTGACTCCGGGTGGATCGGGGTTATCGTCTCTTGATTCTTCAGAGAGCTCCGGCGGCCCGAACGCGGTGTCGGCGAGCGCTTGGGAGTCGAGATGAGATCCGAGTTCGCGGAGCCGGCCCGTCGACTGAAGGAAGTCGTCGACCGAAGTTCGACCTTCCTGCTCAGCGGTCACGTCAACATCGACGGCGACTCGTTGGGGTCGATGCTGGCGATGTACCACTATCTATCCCGGCTCGGGAAGATGGTGCGCGCCATGTGCTTCGAGCCGCTCCACGAACGATACGCGTTCCTCGGCGGCGACGCGATCGTCGAGGTTTTCGACCCGGAGCGACACCGAGACGCCGCGCTCCATTCCGAAGTCTTCATGATGTTCGACTTCTCCGCCACGTCGCGCATGCCCGGCCTGTGGGAGCTCGTCGAGTCCGGGTCGGCGTTCAAGATCTGCGTGGACCATCATCCGGCGGAGCAGCTACCCGGCGACTTCAACATCCACGAGCCGTCGAGCCCGGCGACCGGAGCGATCGTGCTCGATCTCTTCCGTCACCTGGGAGCCGAGATCGATCGGCCGATCGCCGATGCCCTGCTCGTGGCGATCAGCACGGACACGGGCTGGTTCCGGTATTCGAACACGACGGCGCAGGTGCTGGCCGACGCGGCCGCGCTCATCAGCACCGGGATCGATCCGAGCCGCGTCTACCGCGAGGTCTACCAGCGCAACGACGTGTCGTTGATCCGCCTCATGGGCCGGGTCGCCGCCAATCTCCACGCCGAGTGCGGGGACCGCTTGCTATGGGCGACGATTCCGGCCGCGCTGGTGCACGAGCTTGGCGTCGGCCCGTTCGAGACCGACGAACTCCTGGACTTCATGCGGACCGCGCGCGACGCCGAAGTGATCGTGCTGCTCCGCGAGCTCGACAACGGCGAAATCCGCGTCAACTTGCGTTCGCGTGGCCGTATCAACGTGAGCGAGCTGGCGCGGGCCGTCGGAGGCGGCGGTCACCGCTACGCGGCGGGCGCCTCGTTGCGCGCGCCGTTGTCCGACGTGGCGAAGAAGGTCGTGTCTCTCGCTCGGGAAGCGCTGGCGGCGGACCGGCAGACCGTTCCGCCCCAGCCGACGCGGTTGGGTTAGATGAGGCGATTCAAGAAGGCGGGGCGGAATCGGGACGGCGGCCGAAGCGAGCCGCGCGTGAGCCCCCTCCTCGCCGATGCGCGCGGAAGCGCGTAATCGGCCGGGAGGCGGCTGTTGTCGTACGCGATCATCTCGGACATCCACTCGAATCTCGAGGCACTGAACACGGTGTTCGGCGTGATCGACGCCGAGGCCGTCGATGAGGTCGTCTGCCTCGGCGATGTCGTCGGCTACGGCCCCGATCCGGACGAGTGCATCGACCTCGTCCGCGAGCGCTGCCGGTTCACGATCCGCGGCAACCACGACGACGCCGTGATGGGGGACGCGCTCGACTTCAACCCGATCGCGAAGGAGGTGATCGAGTGGACGCGACAGGCGCTGAAGCCCGGCCTGTTCTCCTCGGCCGCCAAGCGCGAGCGCTGGGCGTTCATCAAGAACCTCGATCCGGCGCGGCGCGAAGGTCGAGTGCTCTTCGTGCACGGGAGCCCGCGCGACCCGGTCAAAGAGTACGTGATGCGCAACGACGTGGTGTTCGCGCCCGAGAAGCTCCAGGACATCTTCAGCCGCATCGATCGCATCTGCTTCGTCGGGCACACGCACCAGCCCGGCGTGTTCATCGAACGCCGCGAGGGCGGCCGGCTCGTCTACGAGCACCGGACACCGACGGAGCTCGGCAAGGGCGCGACGTTCCGTTTCGGCGACGAGAAGGTGCTCGTGAACGTGGGCTCGGTGGGGCAGCCACGGGACCAGGATCCTCGTTCCTGTTTCGTGATCGTCGACGAGGACGACGAGGGTCGTCCGACCGCGGTTCGGTTCATTCGGGTCGCCTACGACTATCGCCCGACGATGCGAAAGATCGAGGCGATCGAGTGGATCAACAACCTCTGCGCGACGCGGCTCGAGATCGGTCGCTGACGCGCTACTGCGTCTCGGGCAGGGGGCCGAGGTCGTAGCGCGTGAACGCGCCCATCGGCCGGCCGGGGCCGGCCGCCTCGAGCATGGCGACGAAATCGCGCTCCGGCGGCTTCTCCTGCTCGGAGGGGACGAGGACGACGACCTTTCGTCCCTGCATTCCGAACAGGCGTGCCACGTTCATTACGTGCTTCAACGCGGCGAGATCGCGCGCGTAGTCGACGTACCGGTCGGCCGCCACCGCGACCTGCAGCGTGAAGTAGTCGACGGCGAGGATGACCACCGTCTGCGGCTCGGTCGCTTCGTTCACCTGCTTGCCGATCGCGCTCAGGCGGAAGCTGCGCCGGCGCTCGAGCAGTTCGACCGATTGGAACACCTGCCACGTGAGGAGGACCAGGAGGAGCGCCGTCGCCACGGCGCGAGGGAGAAGCGGCCGGGAGACCGCGCCGCGGGCGGCGAACAGGGCGGTCGCGGCCAGCAGCGCGAACGCCGGCATCGCGTAGAGGAGGTAGAAGTCGTGTTTCTCGGCGTGGTTGGCGAGGATCGTCACGTTGGCGAGGCCGATCGTGGTGATGGTCGCGGCGGCGACATCGACCTCATCGACGCGTCCGCGGAGGAAGCGGATCACGAGGAGGAGCAGTCCGAGCCCGGCCAGGACCAGCATCGGCACGCCCACGAGCTCGCTCGCGTGCCGACTCATCCGGTCCAGCCAATCGCTCCACAGGAAGTCCTCGGCGAGCGGCGTGACCGCCTTGTAGTACGCCCGCGAGGCGCCGTACGCCGCGCCGTACTTCGAGACCTGGAGGAACACCTGGAGCTTGGTCGCGACGACCGCGAAGACGCCGCCCGCGACGAGGAGCCAGACGAGCTTCGTCGTCGCGCGCCGGCGCTCGGCCGTCGCGCCGTCCGACAGGAACGGCAGCAGCACGAACAGGCAGAGCGGCAGCCCGAGCGCGATCCAATCGCAGAAGACCGCGGCGACGTACGACAGCAGCGCCCGCACCAGATCCTTGCGGCGGCCGCGCCGGCGATACCGCAGCACGAGATACAGGGTGAGCAGCACGAAGAAGAGCGTGGGGATCTCGAAGTTGACGAAGGCGCCGTAGTAGACCGCGAGCGGCGTGAGGGCGGCGAGCGCACCCGCCGCCGCGGCCGTCGTCGGCCCCCGGCGCCGCGCGAGGCGATACGCGAGCAGGACGATGCCGATCGCGAATGGCATGAAGATCAGCCGCAGCCCGCCCTTCGTCCCGCCCATCACGGCGCCCAACGTCGCGAGGAGCACGCAGCCTTGCGGGTGGTGCGTGTAGTAGTTGAAGTTCTCCGTCGATCGAGGGCGATCGGGATTCAAGACGCCCACTCCCCCGGTCACCGTCGGCCCGAAGCGTTGGTGGTTCTTCGCCATCAACGCGAACAGCGCGGCGCAGGACCCGCGGTGGCCGTCCTCGTACGGCTCGAGCAGGTCGTGGGCCCGCAGGTACGTGCCGACGAGGATCGCGGCGAGGAAGATCCAGGTGGGTAGGCTCTGCTTCACGTTCGCGGCACGGGTTGGCGGGGGTCCAGTGAACTGGAAGAGGATAGCGCGCCGGGCGTGAAAGGAGAGCTGACGCATGTCGGAGATTCTGGTCATCCTCACCACCGTGCCCGGGGCCGCCGCCGGCGAGGAACTCGCGGAGCGGCTCGTCGAAGAGCGTCTCGCCGCCTGCGTGAACGTCGTCCCGGGCCTGCGATCGATCTATTCGTGGCAGGGGAAGGTCGAGCGCGAGGACGAGGCCCTGTTGATCGCGAAGGTCCCCGCCGACGGGTTCGACGCCTACGCGGCCCGCGTCGCCGTGCTGCATCCGTACGACGTGCCCGAGATCGTTGCGCTCCCCGCCACCCGCGTGAGCGACGCCTATCGAAGCTGGGTGATCGAGCAGACGCGCCGGTAGCCGACGCCGAGCGGTCTCAGGGACTCCGGCGGAGCGCGTCGAGCGCCTTTCGAGGCCGCGGATCCTCCGGATCCAGCTCGATGGCGCGGCGCAGCGACGCCTCCGCCTCCTGCGTCCGCCCCGTCCGCCGGTACGCCTCGCCGAGCAGACCGAACGTGCGCGCGGTTGCATCGGGCAGCCGCACCGCCGTCTCGAGCGCGGCGACGGCCGCGGCGTCGTCGTTGGCGAACAGCTCCGCGAGGCCGACCGTCTCGTGCACGATCGCGAGGCCCGCGCCGTGCTCGACGGCCGCGCGCGCGGCCTCTCGCGCGCGAGCGACGTCGCGGATCTCCGCGACGTCGATGAGCAGCCGCGCGAGGCCGACGAGGAAGATCGGGTCGCTCGGGTTCTGCGCGAGCGCGGCCTCGAGGACGTCCTGCGCGCGCGACGGCTCGCCGCGCGCGCGCAGCAGGTCGGCCCGCGCGAGGTGCGCGCGCGAGAGCTTCGGCGCGAGCTGGAGGGCATGCTCGAGCTCGCGGTCCGCGTCGTCGAACGCGCCGCTCGCGAGCAGCCCCTGGGCCAGGGTCACCCGGCCGTTCGCCTCCTGCTCGCGCGCCTCGTCCGGCGGCGGCAGGAACCCGAGCGCGACGACGACGAGACCGACGGCGGCCGCGAGCCCGTCACGCGCGGTGAGCCGCCGTTCGCGAGCTCCAAGGAGACCGTGGATCCCGATCGCGCCGAGCGCGGCCGCGGCCGGGATCGCGACCAGCCGGAACCGGCTGTACTGGAAGAAGAGGATCACCGTGAGCCACTGGGCAATGATGAACAGGACGAGCGGCGCGCGCGACGGTGCGTCCGGCTCCCGTCGCCGGAGCGTCCCGAACGCGGCGAGACCGAGCAGCAACGACACGGGGACGCAGAACAGCCACGACGAGCGGACGACGTCCCGTTCCGCGGCCGGGGTGTAGATGATCCCGTACTCGAAGTTCGACCAGAACGCGAGCGCGCGGCGAGCGAGCAGACGCGCCTCGTCGGCCGGGTGCTCGAGCGCGTAGTCGATGGCACGGTCGCGGAAGTGGTTCGAGACCTCGCGATGGGACAAGGCGCGGCGTTCGCGCCCCTCGGCGATCGCCCTGGCCACCGCGCTCTGGGTCGCGACGTCGCCGAAGCGCGGGTCCGCGGTGCGGAACGAGACCCCGGCCGCCGGGTTGTTCGCGAAGTAGAGGTTCACGCCGCTCGTGTCGCAGAGCAGCACCGGCTCGCCGCTGCGCACGACGTTGACGAGGAAGAACGGCAGGATCGGAGTCGCCGCCGCGAGGAGGAGGATCGCGGCTCGGCGGAGCCTCGTTCGCCACGTACCCGTCGCGACGCGTCCGAGCAGGCCGACGGCGACGAGCGCGATCGCGAGGAGCTGGTTCGGCCGGAACGCCGCGGCCACGCCGAGGAGGAGCCCGCCGAGCGCGAGCCGCGCGGGCGTCGGCGTGCCGAGCGCGAGGAGTGCGGCGGCCGCGACCAACGTCGTCAACGACGTGGGGAGCAGGCGCGACTCGAAGAAAACGGTCGGAAGGTAGAGCGCGACGAGGAGCGTCACGATCGTCGCCGCGGCGCGGTGCGCGTGGAGGCGCGCGAGCGCGAACGTCATCGCCAGCGTCACCAGCCCGAGGAGCGCCTGCAGCACGATCATCGCGGCCGGTGTGAGTCCCGCGACGAGGTAGACCGCGCTCAGCACGTAGGGGTAGAGCGGCGGGTGGTGGAACGGCTCCGCCTCCGGCGCCCTCCCCGCGACGATGCCGGCTGCCCACTCGTGGTAGAGGCGGGCATCCGAGATGAGCGTCGTCGCCAGCGGATGATGGAGGAAGAAGTCGATCAGGTAGAGCGCCTTCAGCAGCGCGGCGACGCCGACGACGACCAGCAACGGGACGCGGTCCTCGCGCCAGATCCGCAGCAGGCGCTCGGTGAGCGAGGTCTCGACGTGAGGAGGGAGGCGAGGCTCCGGCACGAGGCGGAGGATACCGATTCGCGTCGGCCGCGGCTCACCTCGCCTCGAAGGAACGGATCAGGTCCGCGAGCCGCGCCGCGCCGAGGGACACGGCGGCCGCCTTCGGGAACGGGCGGCTCGAGAAGTCGCCGTTTTCTTGGCGGCCTCGAAGAGGAAATCCGGCGTGTTGCCGTGAATCCCCCCCCGGCGCGCGAGCGCGGGGCCAAACCTCCACGCACAAGGAACTGCCATGAACTCTCGAGCTGTCGTCCTCTCCGCGTTCGCGACCGGCTTTCTCACCCTCGGCGCACCCGCGCCGGCCCGACAGTGCAGTCAGACCGAGTCGTTCCAACTCTATGCGTCCGATGGTTTCCAATTGGATCTGTACGGCCGGGACGTGGACGTCTCGGAGGATTGGATCGTCGTTGGCGCGGCGGACCAGGGCTTCAACCCGAACGGATCGGCGTACGTCTACACCCGCGGGCCGTTCTTCCAGGAGATCAAGCTCGACCCGCCCGCGCCCGGCATCAGCGGCGGTTTCGGCTCGAGGGTCGAAATCGATGGGAACCTGCTGGTCGTCTCGGAGATTCACTTCGACCAGAGCCGCGGTCGCGTCCACGTCTACCAGTACGCCGGTGGGCTCTGGGCCCTGATGCAGACGATCGAGGGCGCTCCGGAGGATGCGTACTTCGGCGCGGCGGTGTCGATCGACGCGGCGGCCGGGCTGATCGCGATCGGCGCGCGCTACTCGGAGTCGGTCCGCATCTATGGTCTCGCGTCCGGGGCCTGGTCGCTCCTCCGCAAGCTCACCCCCCTCTTGCCCGGCCAATTCGGCGCGAGCGTCTGCCTGGACGGAAACCGGCTCGCGGTCGGTGCGCCCTACGACGGGAACGGCCGCGGCGCCGTCTACGTCTACGAGGGGTCTGGCATCCTGTGGGCGTTGAAGCAGAAGCTGATCCATGCGGAAACCGACGCGGACGATCTCTTCGGCAACAGCGTCTCGATGGAAGGCGACGACCTTCTGATCGGAGCTCCCGGTCTCGACTTCGGTGGAGTGGAGGTCGGTTCCGCCTTCACGTACGCCCGGGCCGGCGACGTCTGGGTGGCCGGTCAGCGTCTCGACGTCCCGTTTCCGATGCAGAACGACCGCATGGGATGGGACGTGGAGCTGGACGGCGACGTGGCGGTGGTTTCCTGCGCCGGAGCCATCGCTCCCACCGGAGCCGAAGGCCTCGTGTACCAGTACCGGAAGCAAGGATCGCTCTGGGTCGAGCAGCAGACGCTGTATCGAGCGATCCCCTCGGCCTCGTCGAGCTTCGGAGTGGCGGTCTCCGTGAAGGACGGACTGGTCGTCGCGACCGACTACGTCGGCACGGGCCTCGTCGTGCAAGCGGGGACGGTGTTCGGCTTCGAGCTGCCGGATCTGTCCTTGGCCGTGTCGCCCTCGAGTCCGAACGTCGGTGAGCTGATCTTCGTGGATTCGTGCGGCGGCGCGCCGGGCCACCCGATGGCCCTGTTCGCGGTCGGAGTCAACGGCGTCCCCGTGTTCGTGAACCTGATCCCCGGATCGTTCGACGGCCAGGGGAGCTTCGGCCTCTTCGCGCCGTACAACGATCCTGCGCTCGCCGGCAGCACGATCGACCTGCAGGCCTACGGTCTCGACGCGTCCGGCGTGGTCCGGGGGAGCAACGTCGAGTCGATCATGTTCCAGTGAGGCGACCGGCGGCGAACGCGTCCGCGCCGTCGAGCGCGAGCGGAGCGCGGTTGGCGAGCGCGAGCGCGACGTCGCCGGTCGCGATCCGCTCGCGCGCTCCGAGGTCGGCCGCGGTGCGGGCGACTCGGAGCGTCCGAGTCACTGCGCGGGCCGAGAGGCGAAGGCGCTCGGCGGACCGTCGCAACAGCTCCTCCACCTCGCGCTCGAGCCCGCAGCAGGTCTCGATCTCGCGCGGCGCCATCTCGCCGTTCGACCGTGCGACCCCGTCCGCCGGCGCGCCGAACCGGCGGCGCTGCGCGGCGCGGGCGACCTCGATCTCCGCGCGCAGATCCGAGCTCGTCGCCACTGGAGCGGGATCGAGCAGGTGGTCGATCCGTACCGCCGGGACCTCGACGTAGAGATCGATCCGGTCGAGGATCGGTCCGGAGATCTTGCGCGCGTACTTCTCGATCGAACGGCTCGAGCACCGGCACGGCGTGCGCCGGTCGCCGAGGAAGCCGCAGGGGCATGGGTTCATCGCGGCCACGAGCGTGATGTTGGCGGGAAAGACCGCCCGCCCATGTGCGCGGGTGATCGAGACGATGCGATCCTCGATCGGCTGGCGCAGCGCCTCGATCGCGTTGCGCGGGAACTCGGGAAACTCGTCGAGGAACAGGACGCCGTGATGCGCTAGCGTGATCTCGCCGGGCCGGAGCTCTTTGCCCCCGCCGACGAGGGCGCTCGGCGACGCGGTGTGGTGCGGCGCGCGAAACGGCGGCCGCAGCACGGGTCCGCGCAACCCGGTGTCCACGACGCTGTGGATGCGCGTGCATTCGAGCGACGCCGCCTCGTCGAGGTCGGGCAGAAGCGACGCGAGCCGGCGGGCGAGCATCGTCTTGCCGGAGCCCGGAGGGCCGACGAGCAAGAGGTTGTGCCGACCCGCGGCCGCCAGCGCGAGCGCGCGTTTCGCGTCCTCCTGCCCGCGGATCTCCCCCAGGTCGAGCGCGTCGTCCGGCCGCTTCACCGGCTCGGCCGGCCGCGCGCGGTCGAGGTCGAGGTGGCCGCCCAGGAACGCAACTGCATCGGCGAGCGATCGGGCCCCGAAGACGGACAGACCCCGCACGAGCGCGGCGTTCCCCGCCTGATCGGCCGGCACGATCAGCCCGTCGAAGCCGCTTTCGAATGCCGCCGTCGCCGCGGCGAGCACGCCCCGCACCGGTCGCAGCCGCCCGTCGAGCGCGAGCTCGCCGACCACGAGGAAGCGCCCGGGCCGCGCGATGACGAGCTGCTCGGTCGCGGCGAGCACGCCGAGGGCGATCGGCAGGTCGAGGAGAGGCCCCTCCTTGCGCAGGTCGCCCGGCGCGAGGTGGACGAGCACCGACTGGCGCGGAAAACGGAAGCCCGCCGCCGCGATCGCGGCGCGCACGCGTTCGCGGGACTCGCGCACCGCCGCGCCGGCCAGGCCGGTCAGGAGGAAGCGACCCATCTGGCCGCGCATGACGCGGACCTCGACCTCGACGCGCTGGGCGTCGATCCCGCAGAGCGTGGCGCCGTGAAGGTTCATCACGGGAGGAGACGGTGCGGCGGTGTGCGGGTTACACGTTCGGCTCGAGAATGTCGGAAGTCGGCGCGCTCGTTTCCTCGTATCTTCGGAGGTGTTCGTCAACGTCCGCGGAGCCGACATGTCCGATTCCTATTACTCGAGGCGCGATCTCGGCCGCTTCGGCGAGGTCGGCGAGCACCGCCCCGAGCTCTACGAGGCGTATCAGGAATGGTCGAACCGGGTCTTCGCCGAAGGCGCGCTGCCGTCGAAGACGAAGCACCTGATCGCAGTCGCGGTCGCGCACGCGCTCCAGTGCCCGTACTGCATCGACGCGCACGCCGCCGCGTCGGCGTCGGGCGGCGCCACGCGCGACGAGTTGACCGAAGCGATCCACGTCGCATCCGTGATCCGCGGCGGAGCGTCGCTCGTCCACGGCCTCCAGGCGCTCGACACCTTCGACCGCGAGTGAGCGCCGCCGTGTCGTTCGACCCCGACCGGCCGCTCTTCGCACCCGACTTCCTCGTCGACGACGAGGCGCCGGTCACGGTGCTGATCGACCCCGAGCGCGTGCGGTGGATCGGGGTGAACGCCCGCGGCCGCCGCGTGTTCGAGCACGTGCGCGCGCGCCCCGGCGTCGTGGCGAGCGATCTGGACGACGGCGACCGCCGGTTCCTGAAGGACGCGTTCCGGCGCGGGTTCCTCGCCCACGAGCCGTTCGACGCGGTGGCGCGGCGGAACCGTCGCGAGTCGATCGCGCCGAAGAAGCTGCACGAGTTCTGGGTCGTCACGAACGACCACTGCAACCTGCGCTGCCGGCACTGCTACACGATCGACCGGGTGCTCGAAGGACGGACCGGCATCCCCGGCGACGCACTGAAGGGGATCATCGCCGACGCTCATGCGCTCGGGGCCGAGGTGTTCTACTTCACGGGCGGCGAGCCGACGCTCCGCCATGACTTCCTCGACCTCGCGCGGTTCACGCTCGAGCGCGCGAAGCTGATCCTGTTCACGAACGGCCTGACGTTGTCCGACGAGCTGGTCTCCGAGCTGGCGCCGCATCGTGAACGGCTGATCGTGCAGGTTTCGATCGAGGGGCCGGACGAAGCGGCGAACACGCCGGTCCGCGGCCGCGGGTCGTACACCAAGGCGATCGCGGGGGTCCGGACGCTGCTGCGACACGGCGTGCGCGTCGGCGTCTCCACGACGCCCACCGGCGTGTCGAAGGCGGACGTGGCACGAATCACCGAGCAACTCGCGGCGATGGAAGAGGGCGGACGCCGGCCCGACTACCACCATCTGATCCTGCTCCTCGATCGCGGCGGCGCGCACGACCACGCCGACATCGGGGGCCTCTCGGACGAGGACGTCGACTCGGTCGTCGAGCGATCCGCCGCCGCGATCCAGCGCGCGAGGCAGCAGATGAAGGGCGTCTCCCTCAAGCTGACGAATGAGAAGATCTTCAAGGCCCTCGCCACGCACGGTCCCGCGAAGGACTACTGCGGGTCGGGCTACACGATCCTCGGCGTGGCGGCCGACGGGCAGCTCCTGCCGTGCGCGGCGTGCATGGACGACGAACGCTTCTTCCTCGGCGACCTGCTCGAGCCGGACCATACGTACCGGACCGGACGGCTCGAGTCGCTCTGGAAGGAGTCGGCGGCGGTCGAGCGGATCCGCCGCTTCTCCCTCGCACCGAAGGACGGCGCGCCGGTCCGCGATCTGCGCTACTTCCACGGCGGCGGCTGCTGGAAGAACATGGACGACCCGGAGAAGGAGTTCTTCACGGACCACCCGTTCGCGGCGTTCTACGAGCGACGGATGCAGGCCGCGATCCGCAAAGCGGCGAACGAGGGCGTCGTCGTGCCCGAGGACGCGCCCGCCGTCCTGTCCTTCATGCACGCGGCCCGCGTCGCGTGCGCCGGCGAGCGGAAGACGGAGGCGATCGGCGACGGCGAGGTCGACCAGGGCTACTGCATCTGCTTCGCGTGAGCGGACACGGCCCCTCCGCGACGCGCGGGCGGATCCGCCCCGTTTCGGCGTGGGCTCGCCCCTACTCGAACGCCACGACGCGCTCGTTGCTCGGAACCACGGCGCCGGCGCCGTAGACCGAGAAGCTCTGGAATCGGACGGTCGCCCCGGGGAGGCTCGGGGTGCGCAGGAACCGGCGCGGCGAACGACCATTGGTCGTCCGCGTCGCATGCGACCGCCGCCCCGAAAATCCACGAGGAGTTCGCCGCTCCGTGCTGCTCGAGCACCGCAGTCCGGTTCCAGGGCAGGCCGTCGAAGTCGAAGACCAACACTTGGCCCGTCGGCGACGCGAACGGACATCCGACCACGACCCGGTTGCCGTCGCGGGCGAGAGCGTCGCCGAACGGCAAGCCGGTCGACCCGACGCTGCGCCTCAGTTCGGCCGGAGCTGCTCCGAGAGCCACGCGTCCCACCGGCGCCAGTCCGTGCCCAGGTCCTGGCCGGTGAGGAGCCCGAGCACCTTGCCGGTCCGCTCCCGTTCGGCGGCCGGCACGCGGCGCTCGAAGACGCCGGCGACGCCGACGTCCTGGATGTCGCCGTGCGTCGCGACCTTGACGATCGGCTGCGCGATCACCGCGGCCTGGGCGATCTCGACGTCGAAGTCGCCGACGTAGCTCGTGTGCGTGACGTTCGCGAAGTTCCCGCGGGTCTTGCCGGCCGCGTCGGCGCGACGCAGGTTGCGCACGAGGGCGCCGACCACGCGCGTGTCGCGCAGGAGCTCGGCCGCGTCGAGCGCTGCGAGCCGGAGCTGCACGTCCTCCTGCTCGAGCGCGCGCACGATGGGAAAGACGACGCCGTCGTTCGCGTACGCGATCGCGGTCTCCGTCGCGGCCTTGCGGACGCCCGCGTCCTTGTCGAACAGCATCCGTTCGATCACCCTCTCGATCGTGCCGTCGGGACGCGTCTTCGCGAGCACGTCGAGCGCGACGTGGCGCACCTTCGGGCTGACGTCGTCGAGCGCGCGCACGATCGTGGCGGTCACGTCCGAGCGCGGCGCGAGCGCCAGGAGCCGTGCTTTCGCGACCATTGCCACGGCCGGCTCGCGCGACCCGGTGGCGAGGAGCAGCCGCCGCGCGTCGTCGTCGCTCAGCTCGGCGTCGACCGGAACGTCGCGCACCGGCAGATCGAACAGTGGACGCGGCAAGGTGACCGCGGCCCCCGAGCGTGCGGCCGCGCGGAGCGCCTGATCGGCGAGCTCGAACGCGGCGTCGAAGAGGCCGGTGTCGATCGCGACCTGGCAGAGCTCCGTCGCGGCGGCCGCGTCGTCCGACTTCAAACGCCGTTTCTGCCGCTTCAGCTCGTTCAGGAGCGTGGCGTGATCTTCCACGCGGAGGATCTCGTCGGCGTCGACCGTCACGTCGCCGCGGAGGGTCCGTATCGTGATCGAGCCGTCGGCGTGGCACGTGGTGGGGCCCGCGTGTCGAATACCGCCGTCGAGATGGACGACGTCCGCGGCCGCGGCCGAAAGGAGGATCGCCGGGGCGAGCGAGAGCAGGGCGATGATCTTCATCATCAAGTCCTCCGGGGGGGCGGCGCAGACGCTCCGTGACGTTGGCAGCACACGGCGTCCGCGCGACTCCCGATTGATTGCGGCAGCGATCCTACCGGAGCTCGTCGATCGCGGTAACTCAGGAATCCACAGCGCTTTCGAGTTGAGATTCGGCACGAATCTTGCCATCTGGGCGAATGCGCACGACGATCGCGCCGTGGTTCGCGGTCGACCGGCTTGCGGCCCCGGAACGATCCACGACGCCGACGACCTCGCCGGCCACTGGCGTGTCGTCGCGGCTCGCGACCACCAGCGAGGGACGGGTGCAGTGAAGGAGCGGTGCGAGCCAGGGGTCGGGCTGGCCGTGATGCGGTAGGACGAGCACGTCGGCCCGAAGCTCCGGCTCGGCCGCCAGCAGAGCGCGCAGCCCAACCGACTCGAGGTCTCCCGGGAGCAGGACGCGGCGGCCCGCGAACTCGGCCAGGAGCACCAGACTGGCGTCGTTCTGCGATCCCGAGGCAAGCTCGTCCGGGGGGTGCAGCACGTGGACGACGAGTCCGTTCGATCCCTCGTCGACGATGCGGTCGCCGCGCCGCACCACCTCGACCGAGCCGACGTGCTGGCCGGCGATCTCGACCGCGAGCCGTCCCGTCGCGGTGTGCGGCGGCCGCGGACCGACGACGAGCCGGCCGACGCGGCCCGTTCGCGCCACGTCCGCGACGCCGGAGAGGTGGTCGGAGTCGCCGTGCGAGACGACGAGCTGGTCGATGGTCCGGGCGCCGACCGCGTCCATCGCCGGCAGCACGGTGCGCCGTCCGATCGCGACGCGGCCGCGCGATCCGCAGTCGACGAGGAGCGTCCGGCCGGACGGCGATCGCAGCAGCGCCGCCTGGCCGTGGCCGACGTCGAACAGCCAGAGCTCGAGCGCGTCCGGCGGGCGGGCGCGCCAAGCCTCGGCCGAGATCACGACGAGGACGAGCGCCGCCGCGGCGCGGCGCCGCCGCGCGAGCCAGAGCGCGCTGGCCGCGGCCGCCGCGGCCAACGCGAGCGGACCGGGTCGCATCGGGCTGACCGCCGCGAACGGCACCTCGGCCGTGAGCCGGACGGCACCGAGGAACGAGGCCGCCACCGTCTCGAGCGCGGGCGCGAGCCGGCCCACGAGCGCGGGAGCGACGCAGACGAGCGCCGCGCAGAGGAGCGCGAGGCCGAGCAGGGCGACGAAGACGGGCGACACGAGCAGGCCGGCGAGCGGACCGACCAGGGAGATGCGTCCGAAGTGGAACCAGACGAGCGGCGCGGTCGCGACCGACGCTCGCAGCGAGGTCGCGAGGCCGTCCGCCATCCACCGCCCGATCCGTGCCCGCACCGTCGCGGGGCGTCGCGCGTGGTGCCGGCCGGCTCCGCTCCAGATGCCGACGACCGCCGCGAACGTGAGCTGGAAACCCGGACGGAACAACTCGCCCGGGTCGATGAGGAGGAGCAGGGACAGGGTGGCGCCGACCACCGACGGCGGGTTCGACCGCCGCCCCAAGCAGCGGCCGCCGAGCACCACGAGAGCGAAGACGGCCGCGCGCAGCACCGGCGACCCGGCCCCGGCGAGTCCGGCGTAGAGCAACGTCACGAGGACCGCGGCCAGGTCGGCGAGCGTGGGGGCGACGAACAGGCCGAGCAGCCCCCGGATCACCCCCAGGACGATCCCGACGTGAAGTCCGCTGATCGCCAGCAAGTGGATCGTGCCGGTCACGGCGGCGGCGTCGAGGTCGTCCGGATCGAGGAGCTGACGATCGCCGAGCACGAGCGCGATCGCGAGCGCGGCACCGGACGGGCCGAGCGTGGTCTCGAGCCCCGTGCGCAGGCGATCCCGGACGGCGTCGAGCCGCGCGCGCCACGACGCGACGGCGGGGCGGGCGACGACGGTGAGCGCGCGCGCCGACTTCAACGCCACGACCGCGTCGACTCCGCGCCGCCGCCGCGCCCGCGAGCCGTCGGTCTCTCCCGGGTTCCTCGCGGCGCGCGGTCGAAGCAGCGTGCCGAGCGCGCGTACCCGGCTGTCGCGTCGCGGCAGGAGGTCCGCGCCAGGCACGATCAGCTCGACCCGACCCGGGATCGCGTACGTGCGATCTCGCGACCGCAACGTCGCGTCGGCCAGCGTGACCCGCGCGCTCGCCAGGGCCGCGCCCCGCGATGCGGAACGGACGACGCCATCGATCTGCACCAAGGGAGCCCCCGCGGGAGACCCCACGTCCCGTGCCAAGTTCCCGAGCGCGAGCGGAGCCGCCGCCGGCACGCGCGCGACTCCCAGGAGCAGCATCGCGAGTCCCGGCGCGATCCACGACGGGCGTGGCGTCCCGCGCCAGGCGCACCACGCGACGGCGATCAGCAGCAGCGCGGCCGACGCGGCGATCGCCCCGTGCGCGGCGGGCCACCGATCGACGGCCGCGATCCCGGCCGCGAGGCCGATCGCTCCCGGGATCCACGGACTCGGGCCCGGTTTCGACTTCGGATGCGGCGTTCGAGCGGGGCGCACGTATCTGTGGACGAGCCCCAACGCGCGCGGGGGACGCCGCGCTTCGCGACAATTCCCGATTTCGCGGTGTGAGTGCTTGGGTGGACGAACGTTAAGATAGTCGCCACACGGCGGATACGACGTTCATGACGGAAGCGATCTTTCCGGGCAGTTTCGATCCAGTGACGAACGGGCACCTCGACCTGATCGTGCGGGGGAGCCGATTGTTCACACGTCTGGTCGTCGCGGTCGCGCGCAACACCAGCAAGGACGCGCTCTTCTCCCCCGAGGAGCGGGTCGACCTGATCCGCGCGCACGTGCCGGCCGCCTGCGCGAACGTCGAGGTCACGTCGTTCGAGGGACTGGTGGTCCAGCACGCCAAGGAGCTCGGCATCCCCTGTCTCATTCGGGGGTTGCGCACGGTCTCCGACTTCGAGTACGAGTTCCAGATGGCGCTCACGAATCGCGATCTCGCGCCGGACCTCGAGACCGTCTTCGTGATGCCGAGCCATCGCTACACGTACTTGTCCGCGCGGTTGATCCGCGAGTCGGTCCAGCTCGGTGCCGACATGTCGCACCTCATCCCTCGGGGCGTGCAGGATCGCCTGCGGGCCCGACTCGCCGAACGAGCGGCCGGAGCAAAAAGCCCATGACGACGCGAATGCGCATCGAGAGCGATCACGCTCCGCGAGCGATCGGCCCGTACTCCCAGGCGATCCGGTCCGGTCCGTTCATCTTCTGCTCGGGTCAGATCCCGCTCGATCCCGCGACCAACGAGGTGATCGATGGCGACGTGGCCGCGCAGACCCATCGCGTGCTGAAGAACCTTTCGGAAGTGCTCCACGCGGCGGGGACGACGCTGCATCGCGCGGTGAAATGCACGGTCTATCTCGCCGACATGGACGACTTCCCCGCGATGAACGACGTCTACGCGACCTACTTCTCCGATCCTCCGCCGGCCCGCGCGACCGTCGAGGTCTCTCGCCTCCCGAAGGACGTGCGCGTCGAGATCGACGTCGTCGCGCACGTGGAGTGACGGCGTTGACGTTTCGGCGAACGGGTGCATTCGGAGCGCTCGCGGCGCTCGGGCTGGTCGCGATGATCGTGGTGCCCGGTGCGAAGATCGCCGGGGGCGGCGAGTCGCGCCCGCCATCCACGTTCCGCATGCCGCGGTCGCTGGAGGAGACGCTCGAGAATGGGCTCCGCGTCATCATCTGCCCGCGCCCGGGGGCAAGCCTGGTCGACGTTCGCGTGGCGGTGCGGGTCGGTGCATGGCTCGAGGGCGACCGAGGCGGCTCGGGCATCTCCCACTACTACGAGCATCTCGTCGCCGACGCGGCGACCGCGACGCGGACGGAGAAGGAGTCGCAGGAGCTCCTGCGATCGATCGGCGGGATCATGAACGGGCGCACCGACGCGGACCGCACGTGGTTCTGGATCACGACGACGCCCGACGGCTGCGAGACCGCGATCGATCTGCTCGCCGACTGGCTGGCGAACGCGCAGCTCTCCGAGGAGGAGGTGACGCGCGAGAAGAGCGTCATCGAGCGCGAGCGCGCGATCTACGCGGATCAGGATCTGCGGGTGGCGTGGGAGCTCCTCCATGCGACGGCGTTCCTGCGGCATCCCGCGCGCTTTCCGTTCCTCGGTTTCCCCGATCGCTTCGCTCGGATCACGCGCGACGACCTGGTGCAGTTCTACGCGCGGAACTACGTGCCGGGGAACGCGGTCGTCGCGATCGTGGGGGACGTCGATCCGGCCGCGGCGATCGGGTGGGCCCGCCAGGCGTTCGCCGGGTGGGCGCGGAAGCCGCGGCAGGAGGTCGCCATCGCACCGGAGCCGCCCCAGCAGGGCCGCCGCGAGGCTCGCGCGGCCGGGACCGGAACGCGGTCGTCGGTCTGCCTCGGCTACCGAACCGTGCCGCTCGCGCACCCCCACATGGTCGCGCTCGACGCGGTCCGCTACGTGGTCGGATCGGGGCAGGACGCGCGCCTGAATCGGGCGATGCGAGAGAACGAGATCAACGGCGGCGTGCAGGTCTACTCCCGAACGCCGGTCTTCGGCGGCGGCCTCTTAATCGTGATGGGGGACGCGGCGCCCGAACGGATCGCCGACTTCGAGCGGATCGTGGCGGACGAGCTCGGCCGCCTCGCGCGGGAGGAAGTCGCCGCGGACGAGCTCGCGCGAGCGAAGAAACGCCTCCAGACCGACATCCTGTTCGAGCTGGAGAAGGTCGAGGGGCTCTCGCAGGCCCTGACGCGCGACTACCTCCAAACCGGCGATAGCCATCGGCTCGAAGCGTACCTCCGCCTCGTCGCGGAGTTGACCGCGAGCGACGTGCAAGCCGCGGCCGCGACCTGCCTGGTGCCGGAGCGGCTCTCGGTCGCGATCGTCGGCGCCGCCGAGCGCGAACCGTCCGGCGGCGCCTCGACCGGCGAGAACGCCGGCGTCACGGGAGCCCGCTCGTTCCAGCTCCAGAACGGCACCGAGATCCGGATCGAGCCGACCCCCGGGACGAGCACCGCCGCCGTCACGCTGTCGTTCGGGGCCGGCCCGTGGGTCGAGACCGACGAACAGCTCGGCGCGTCGGCCGTGCTCGCCGATCTGCTCCTGACCGCGGCGTCGCCCGAGTGCGACCGGCAGCGTCGCGAGCTCGAGGCGGAGGGCGCGGTCGTCGCGACCGGCGTCGATCGGCTCACGCTGCGTGTCGAGGCGCGCACGCTCGCCGGCGACCTCGACGACGCGCTCGGCTGGACCCGCGCCGTGGTGGCGGGGGCCGGCGTGAGCGAGGAGGCGTTCGCGGCCGCGCGCCGTCGCGTCGAAGCGCGTGCGCAACAGCGACGGGCCGCGTTCCAAAGCGATGCCGAGGATCGGATCTACCGGCGCGCGTTCGCCGACGCGGGGCTCGGCCGGCCGGTGGAGGGGACGGAGGCGTCGCGAGCGGCACTCTCCGCGCCGCTGGTCGAGGCGTTCGCCCGCAACGTGCTCTGCGGACGAAACCTCTGCGTGGCGATCGTCGGCGACGTCGACGCCGACGTCGTGCGCGCGCGCGCCACCGAGCTGTTCCAGGACCTTCCCGCCGGCGAGGCCGTCCGGCGCCGTCCGGCGGCCGTCACGCTGACGGGCGGCGTCGAGTACGTGGAGACCGAGCGGCGGCAGGTGACCATCGTCCTTGCCTTTCCGGGCGCCGCGGTCGAGGAGAAGGCGCGCCGCGTCGCGCTCGACCTTGGCGACGCGTGGTCGTCCGGCCGCATGATCCCGAGCGGCCCGTTCCATCAGGCGTTGCGCGTCGATCGCGACCTCGTCTACTACGTGAGCGCGGATCATCATCCGCGTCCCGGCGTCGGGCTGTTCTTCGTCGTCGCTCAGTGCGCGGTGGAGAGCTACGCCGAGGTCGTCACCGCGCTCCGCGAGGTCGTGCTGCGCGTTCGCGGCGGAATGACCGAGAACGAGCTCGCGACCGCGAAGAACATCCTCGGCGCCTCGCGCCGCTCCGTCACGCAGACGGCCGACGCGCGCGCCATGGTCCTGGCGACGGCCGGGTCGTACGGGCTCGAGTCGGATGCCGCGCGCCGCTACGAGGCGCGCGTGGCCGAGGCCGACCTCGCCACCGCGAATCGCGTTCTCGAAGAGACGTTCGCCGGCGACGGCCTTCTCCTCGTCCTGTGGCCCGAAGGGATTCCCAAGCCATGATCGCGACCCTCCTGGTACTTCTGACCGTCGCGTCCTCGGCCCCGCCGCCGGCCGGCGCGGTGCCCGTCGCGCCTGACGACATGACGATCGAGCAGCTCGAGGCGACGTTCGGCCCGAACCTGCTCGTGCCCGATCCCGACGGGCTCGGCCCGCCGGCGGGCGTGCCGGACGACGGGGTGGTCGAGCGCTGGTTCGGCGCCGAGCCGAACGGGCTGAACACGGTCCTCGTGAACGACGGCAACGTCGGCGACTCGATCGTCGTCTCCGTCGCGATGAGCCCCGGGATCCAACATCGCCTGGATCCCGACAAGTTCGCGCCCGGGATCGCGGACTTCGCGACGATCTCGGCCGACCGCCGCGTCGTGACGGTACGGCTCAAGAAGGGGATCACGTGGCAGTTTCCGTGGCTCGACGAGAAGGAGAGGAACGACCCGAACCTCGACTGGCTCCGTGGCCTCTTCGCGCACGGCGCGCCCGAGGTGATCAGCGAGGACTTCCGGTTCACGCTCGAGACGATGCTGAACCCGCAGGTCGAGAGCTACGTCCAGGTCTACGTCGAGGGGTCGTCGATCCACGTGCTCGACCGCTACACGTTCCAGATGCGGTGGGACCGGTTCTACAACTACGCGTTCGCGTTAGGCGTCGCCTGGACGCAGGTCCTCCCCAAGTTCCTGTACGAGCGCGACGAGAGCGGCCGGCTGCTCACGCGCGAGGAGTTCGGGTCGGCGTTCAAGAAGCACTGGTACGCCGACCGGATCTGCGGCTACGGCCCGTATCAGCTCGCCGGGCTCGAGCGCGGCGTCGAGATCGTCCTCGATCGGAAGGACGACTTCCCCGTCGTGCGCCCGGCCCTGCAGCGGATCCACTGGCAGATCAGCGCGGACGGCGAGCAGGTGGTGCGTCGCCTCCTGGACGGCGAGCTCGACTTCACCGTCCTCATGCCCGCGCAGCTCCGCAAGTACGTGCTGAAGGGGGGGCCCGACTCGCCCTTCCGGAACGGGACGTTCGAGACTCAGCGCTACGAGAAGATGGAGTACTCCTACCACCTGTGGAACTGCGCGCGGGTGCCGTTCGACGATCGGCGCGTGCGCCGCGCCATGGGCCTCGCGTTCAACCGGCGCGCGATCTTCGCGAACGTGTTCGAGGGGTTCGGCGCGCTCGTGACGACGTCGGTCTTCGACAAGCATCCGCACTTCAACCCGAACGTCGCGGAGACGCCGTTCAACCTCGAATCGGCGTCCGAGCTCCTCGACGACGCTGGCTGGGGCGACGAGGACAACGACGGGATCCGCGACAAGCAGATCGACGGCAAGAAGGTCGACTTCCGGTTCTCGATGCTGTCGCACGCGGGCAGCACCGAGTACGACGCGATGATGGCGATCTACCGTGACGACCTGAAGAAGATCGGCGTCGACATGAAGGTCGAGCCGGTCGCGTGGCGGCAGTGGTCCCAGCGCGTCATGGCCGACCGCGACTTCGACGCTGTGACGGGGTTGACCGCGGCCGGGTGGCGCCTCGACTTCTACTACAAGTTCCACTCGCACGAGATCGAGGAGGGCTCGAACTGGGGGGGCTACCGCAACGCCGAGGTGGACAAGCTGTCGGAGCTGTATCGAACCGCGACCGACGAGGACGAGCTCAAGCGGATCGCATTCCGCATCCAGGAGGTCGTGGCCGAGGACGAGCCGCTGACGTTCTTCATGCGTCGCGACCGGCTCTCGGCCTACGTCCCTCGCCTGAAGAACGTGAAGTTCGCGATCGCGCGGCCGCAGCTCCTGAGCTTCCGTTGGTACCTCGAGCACCCCGAGAAGGACTGAGCCGTCATCGACGCGATCGATCGAGCTGACGGCGTCGGCGCGGCGCACGCAAACCGGAACGAAGTACGATGCGCGCGTTCGTCCTGAAGCGACTCGCCGGGTTCGTGCCGACGCTGCTCCTCGTGCTCCTCGCCGTCTTCGGCGTGGTCAACGCCGTGCCCGCAGTGCCGCCGGCGTCGATGGAGGACGGCGCCGATCAGTTCCGCGCGTCGTACGACGCGTTCCGCCGGCAGTTCAGCCTCCACCTCCCGACCTTCCTGAATTTCGACCACTGCACGACGGAGGCCGAGGTGCGGCGCCGCCTGGCGGAGGCGCGGGACGTCGCGGCCGAGGGGCGCCAGCGCATGCTGCGCGATCTCTGGGATCGGCGGCGATTCGTCGTGCCCGGGCTGATCGCCATCGTGCTCGACGAGTCGTCCGATCCGCGCGATCGCGACCTCGCGCTCGCGAAGCTGCCCGACCTGCAGGTCGAGCCGTTCGACGAGCGGCTCGGCGGTGCGGAGCGGGAGCGCGCCGCGCGGGCGCGCGAGGCGATGATCCGTCTGCGACCGGGGGCGACGATCGACGACGCCAAGCGCGCGCGGCTGACGGCCGGGTGGCGCGCCTGGTGGTCCGAGCACGCGGGCGAGTTCGAGCTCGATCGGATCGAGCGGCTATGGGTCACGCTCGCCGAGACGCGCTTCGCGACGTTCGTGCATCGGCTCGCGCACCTCGACTTCGGGCTGTCGATGATGAACCATCGGCCGGTCCTCGCGACGCTGCTCGAGCGGCTCGAGAACACGTTCCTGTTCACCCTCGCCGCGTTCGTCCTCTCGTTCCTGCTCGCGATCCCCGTCGGCGGCGTCAGCGCGCTCTTGAAGGGAACTCTCGCGGAGCGCGCGTTTTCGCTGTTCCTGTTCTTCCTCTATTCGGTGCCGACGTTCTTCGCGGCCACGCTCCTCCTGCGACTGTTCACGATCGGCGATCCGTTCGACTGGTTCCCGACGAGCGGGATGCGCACGCTGAAGGGGTACGAGGAGCTCGGGCGGTGGGATCGCTTCCTGGACGGCGCGCATCACCTGGTCCTGCCGACGTTCTGTCTCGTCTACGGCAACGTCGCCGTCCTGTCGCGCTACGCTCGCGCCTCGGTGGTGGAGGCGCTCTCGACCGACTACGTGCGTACGGCCCGCGCGAAGGGGCTGCCGGGCCGCGTGGTCTTGTTCAAGCACGCGCTCCGGAACGGGCTCCTGCCAATCGTGACGATCCTCGGCGACGCGCTGCCGATGATCGTGAGCGGAGCGGTGATCCTCGAGATCATCTTCGACATCCCCGGCATCGGCCGGTACGTCTTCGACGCGATCCTGAACTTCGATTACAACGCGGTCATCGCCACGACGATGCTGGCCGCGGTGATCACGCTCGTCGGCTACCTGCTCTCCGACCTGCTGTACGCGTGGGTCGACCCGCGGATCCGGGTCGTCGATCCGGAGCCGGAGCGATGATCGCGGCCCGCGGGGCGTTCGAACGGTTCCGTCGCGACCGGGTGGCGCTCGGCGCGTTCTGGATGCTCGTCGTCTGGTGCGGGCTCGGGGTCCTCGCGCCGCTGCTTGCCTCGAGCCGGCCGTTCTACCTGCACGTCCCGCCGGAAGCGTCGGCGGGCTTCAAGGCTCTCCCGCCCGGGTGGTCGTTTCCGTGGTTCTCCGGGCTCTTCGACGAGCGCGTCTACGAGTCCGGCCTCGACCTCGCGTTCAACGGGCTGCTGGCGACCGCGCCGATCCTGCTTCTCGCGTTCGTCGTGCGGTCGCTTCGGCGCCGTCGGCTCGCCGTCCTGGTCGGGTGGATCATGCTCGGCGTCGCGACCTCGTTCGTCGCGCGGCACGGCGAGCCGGTCCTCGAGTACGTCGCGAAGGTCGAGCGGCTCCGCGAGAAGGGGCACGAGATCCGTGCCCTGTTCCCCCTGCTTCCGTACGCCGTCGAGGCGCCGGACGTCTCGCGTACGCACCAGAGTCCGTCGGCCGCGCATCCGGCCGGGACGGATGAAGCAGGGCGCGACGTGCTGACGCGCCTTCTGTTCGGGCTTCGGATCTCGCTCACGATCGGTCTGGTCGCGGTCTCGATCTACGTCGCGATCGGCGTGCTGCTCGGCGCGCTCGCCGGCTACCTTCGTGGCTTCGCGGACGTCCTGATCCGCAAGCTGATCGAGGTCGTCTCCTGCTTCCCGTCGTTCCTGCTCGTGATGACCCTGGTGGCGTTCGTTCCCGAGCGGTCGATCTTCCACGTGATGCTCATCATCGGCCTGACCGGTTGGCCGTCCGTGGCTCGACTCGTTCGCGCCGAGTTCCTCGCGCAGTCCGAGATGGACTACGCCGCCGCCGCGCGCGCGCTCGGACTGCCGCGATGGCGGATCATCTTCCGCCACTTGCTTCCGAACTGCCTCGCCCCGGTGGCGGTGGTCGCGGCGTTCGGCGTGTCCGGCGCGATCCTCGTCGAATCGGGCCTCGCGTTCCTCGACCTGGGGGACGCGACGGCGGCGTCGTGGGGGCAGGTGCTGCGGTCGGGACGGGACTCCGGCGACCTGCACCTGATCCTCGGCCCCGGGCTTCTCATTTTCCTCACGGTCACGATGATGAACGTCGTCGCGGAGGGGCTCCGTGACGCGACCGATCCCAAGTTGAGTCGTCCATGACCGCGACCGACCCGCCTCTCCTCGAGATCGACGGCCTCGTCACCTCGCTCGTGACGGACGGGGTTCGGGTGCCGCTCGTCGACGGCGTCTCGTTCGCGGTGCAAAGCGCCGAGACCTTGGCCGTCGTCGGCGAGTCGGGATGCGGGAAGTCGCTGACCGCGCTCTCGATCCTCCGGCTGATCGATCCACCGCTCGAGATCTCGGCGGGCTCGATCCGGTTCGAGGGCCGCGACGTCCTCGCGCTCGGTCCGCGCGAGTTGCGCGCGATGCGCGGCCGCCGCGTCGCGATCGTCTTCCAGGAGCCGATGACGGCGTTGAACCCCGTGTTGACGGTCGGGGACCAGGTGGACGAGGTGCTCACGACGCACCTGGGGATGAACCGGCGCGATGCGCGGCGGCGGACGGTCGACCTGTTTCGCGAGGTCGGCATCCCGGACGCGGCGGCGCGTGCCGACGAGTATCCGCACCGCCTGTCGGGTGGGCTGCGGCAGCGCGTCATGATCGCGATGGCGCTCGCCGGCGATCCAGCGCTGTTGATCGCGGACGAACCGACGACCGCCCTCGACGTCACGATCCAAGCCCAGATCCTCGACCTGCTCCGCCGGATCCAGCGCGAGCGCGGCATGGCGCTGCTGTTGATCACGCACGACCTCGGCGTCGTCGCCGAGCTCGCCGACCGCGTCGTGGTGATGTACGCGGGCCGCGTGGTCGAGGAGGCGGCGGCCGGCGCCCTGTTCGATCGGCCGCTTCACCCGTACACGCGCGGACTGTTCCGCTCGGTGCCCCATGCATCCGCGTCGGCGGAGGTCGATCGGCTCGTCGCCATTCCCGGCCAGGTGCCGCGGCCGGAGGCGCTGCCGTCCGGCTGCCGTTTCCACCCGCGGTGCGACGAGTCGATCGATCGTTGCCGCGCCGTCGACCCGCGCCTCGTGACGATCGGCCCACGGCGCGTCGCGTGCATCGTCCGCGAGGAGGAAGCACGGTGAGCGCCGGCGGGGCGAGGAAGCTGCTCTCCGTCGAGGGACTCTGGAAGACGTTCCTCGTCCGCCGCGGCGCGTTCGGCGGCGCGAAGGCTCGCGTCCACGCCGTCACCGGCGTCGACCTCCACGTCGACGAAGGCGAGACGCTCGGGCTCGTCGGAGAGTCGGGGTGCGGCAAGACGACGATCGGGCGGACCATTCTGCGGCTCATCGAACCGGACGAGGGTCGGATCCTGCTCCACGGGCCGCAGGACGGCGCGACGCGCGACGTCCGCTCGCTGCGGGGACGCGCTCTCTCGCGCGCCCGGCGCGAGATGCAGATCGTGTTCCAGGACCCGTTCTCGTCGTTGAACCCGCGGCTGCGCGTGGGTGACGCGATCGGCGAGGCGCTGGCGGTCCACGGCATCGCGCGGACGGATCGCGAGCGGCGCGAGCGGGTGGCCGCGCTGTTCGAGCGCGTCGGGCTCGACCCGCAACGAGCGGGTCGCTTCCCGCACGAGTTCTCCGGCGGGCAGCGCCAGCGGATCGGTATCGCGCGCGCTCTCTCGGTCGAGCCGCGCTTCATCGTCTGCGACGAACCGACGTCGGCGCTCGACGTGTCGATCCAGGCCCAGATCGTCAACCTGCTCCGTGACCTGCAGCGGGACCTCGGGTTGGCGTACCTCTTCATTTCGCACGACCTCTCGATCGTGCGCCACGTCAGCCACCGCGTCGCCGTGATGTACCTGGGGGAGGTCGTCGAGTCGGCCCGGACGGAGGCGTTGTTCGAGGCGCCCGCGCACCCCTACACGCGCGCCCTCCTCGCGTCCGTGCCGGCTCGCCGGCCGGACGAGCGCCGCTCTCGCGTGGTCCTCGCGGGCGACGTGCCGTCGCCCGTCTCGCTTCCGACCGGCTGCCGCTTCCACCCCCGCTGTCCGGTGGTTCAGGGGGTGTGCCGCCGCGAGGTGCCGCCGCTGCGCGCGGTGGGGGAGGGAAGGTGGTCTCGATGTCACTTCGACTTCTGACGAGCGTCGTGCTCGTCGCGCTGGCCGTGGTGGGGCGGGCGAGCGAGCCCTCCGAGCTCGAGCTGCGGCTCGCGCGTGACCCCGACGACCCCGAGCTCCTCCTCGAGGTCGCGACGGCCAGGAAGAAGGGCGGCGACAAGGACGGTGAACTGGCCGCGCTGTACCAGGCGCTCGAAGCGAACGAGCAGCTCCACTCCGATGACGAGGAGGTACGCGAGAAGCGGCAGCGGTTGATCCTCGCGCGGCTCGGCGTCGCCGACAAGGAGGTCAAGGCGCTGTGGCGCCAACGCGACCAGTACCTCGCCGAGCTCTCCGAGGTGCTGCGGCTCTACGGCGTCAACCAGAAGCGGTTCCGGAACGCGCTCGACGTCGCGGGGCGCATCCTGTTCTTCCGCCCGGACCACTCGCTCGCGAACCAGATCGTCCACGACATCAGGAACGGGGCGGACGAGGAGCTGGAGCGATACGCGGCGGAAGCGCTCGCGCGGCGCGACCTGCGGCGGCCGCGCGGCTTCCGGCGGGAATGGTCGCGCGCTCACGCGTCGTGGGATCAGGCGGGCACCGCGGAGACGCGTGGCTACGTCGTGCGATCGAACATCGGCTACGAGACGCTGCAGCGGGCGGCGACGACGCTGGAGCAGATCTCGTTCTTCTACCGCGAGTTCTACGGCACGTCGTACCGCGGAACGACCGACGTGTTCCTCTACCGGACACGCGAGGAGTTCGAACGCTACGCCGCGGCGAGCGACCTCGACCGGAGGAAGTCGGTGCGGGGGTTCCTCTCGACGTCGGTCCGCGGCCGGCGGTTCGCCTTCGAGCTGTACAGCTACGACCCGCTCGATGACGGGTTGCCGCGCGAGTTCCTCGACGAGGTGCTCTTTCACGAGGCGAGCCATCAGTACATGAAGCTCGCGTCCTCTTCTTGGGACACGCCGAGCTGGCTCGACGAGGGGATGGCCTGCTACTTCGAAGGCGCGAGGGTCGACGCCGAGGGGAACGTCGAGGTGGGCCTTCCCGCGTACCGGCGGCTCTCGTCGCTGGTCCAGCTCCTCGGGCGCGACGCGCGTCCGCTCCGCGGTACGATCGCCGCGCGCCAGCTTTCGGCCGAGCAGTACGCGGTCGCGTGGGGGCTCGTCTACTATCTTCACCATTGCCGGACCGACGACGGCGCGCTGCCGTATCGCGCCTGCCTGAAGGAGGCGATCGGCTTCTCCCGCGAGCTCGAGGGCGAGCCCGCGCAGGTCTTCCACCGGGCCGTGCTGCAGAAGGTCGGCGTCCCGCTCGACGAGTTCGAGCGGGACTGGGTGGCGTGGATCCGGATCCTCGACCGCTTCGAGCGCGACGCCACGGTTGCGGCCCGGCTCGACTTCGAGCGCGCGCAGGAGTGGCTCGAAGGTGGCGAGATCGAAGCGGCGCAGGAGGCGTTCGTGCGCGCCCGGCTGCGTGACCCGGACGACCCGCGCCCCTACGTCGGTCTGGCGCGAATCCTCGCGAGCGCCGCCGACGACGATCGCGCGTTGCTGGCCGCGCGGCGCGCGCGGGAGATCGCGGCGCACGCCGGCGACGAGGCGTCGATCGTCGCCGCGAGCGCGCTCGTCGAGAGCCTCGACCGCGGCGGCGTGCCGCGCCTGGACGCAGCCGAGCGGAAGTATCGGGAGAAGGTGATGAAGCACGTCGACCGTCTGCTCGCGGACGGGCGGCCGAAGGCGGCGGTCGAGGTGGCCCGCCGTTTCCTCGACTCGGTGCTCGGCGGCGAGGGCTCGCGCGACGTGGCGCGGGTCGCGTGCCGAGCGGACCCCGGCGCGGTCGCGCGCGTCCTCGTCCCATTCGACGGTGAGAGCCTGTTCGGCCTGATCGCGTCGCAGAACGACGTGAGCGTGGCGGATGGCGGGCTCGTGGCGAGCTCGTCCGGGGACCGACCGGCGACCGTCTTCCTCGAGGAGCCGATCGCGCCCGCCTTCGACCTGGAGGGAGAGCTCGCCATGTCCGACACGGCCGCGGTCCTCGGCTTCTGCGCGACGCTGCCCGGCGCGCGCGAGACGCGCGGGTTCGCGATCCGTGCCGCGGGCGGCGCGCCGCCGAGCACGAAGTCGACGGGATTGGACTCGCTCCGCCCCGGCCACGTGGCCGAGCTGCGGCGGGAGCGACGGCTCGAGCAGGGTGCGATCTTCGCCGGCGCGAACTTCATCGTGACGGAGGGACGACCCATCTCGATCGCCCCGGAGAAGGGCGTCTGGACTCGCTTTCGGCTGCGCCGCTCCCCGGACGGCCACCTGTCGCTCGAGCTGAACGACGCGGTCGTGGCCGAGGGGGACGGCGGCTCGCGGGCCGAACGCGAGGTGACGGTAGGCTTCCTGGTGGCGGTGGGCGAGGTGCGCCTGCGGAACCTGCGCGTCGTGGAGCACGGCCGGCTCTGATCCCGTCGATTCTCGCGAGCGTCCCCGAACCCGATGCGACGACGGGCTCGATCCCCGTCGATAGGATGGCGGGATGTCGACCGGAACGATCCTCACCCTCACCCTGATGGCTTTGCTCGCGGCGTGCTCGGACGGGGGACGCTCACCGTCCGGCGAAGCGACTCGCCCCGCGCTCGTGATCCTGAGCCCGGCCGACGGTACGGCCGCGGCGTTCGCACCACGGTTCCGGGACATCGGCGCGAAGGTCGGGCTGCGGGTGGAGACGGCGCGGGACGCGAAGTCGCGGCTGGACCAAACGCCGCTCCTGGACCGAGTCGTCGCCCTGCTGGAGTCGCCGGAGTCGTTCGACGCGGAGGATCGCGCCGCCTTCACGCGGTTCGTCCAGCGCGGCGGCGCCGTGCTGCTGCTCCATGACGCGCTGAGGGCCCCTTCCGACTGGCCGTGGTATCGACGCCTGGTCGGGGGCGAGGTGGGCGGAGAGCCGGAGCGGAGCGAGGGCGGCCGCCTCGTGCGCGTCGCGGACGAGCACGTCCTGGAGGAAACGTGGACGGATCGCGCGTTCTCGGTCTCCAACCTCTCCCGGCGCGTGGACGTCGTCATCCGGCTTCGCGACGCGGCCGGCGAGCACGATCGACCGTGGCTGTGGCGACAGACGTACGATGGCGGCCGCGTCGCGGTCTTCGCCGGGCTCGGCGACCCGGCCGGCATGGAGGCCGCTGCCGCGGTCGAGGTGCTCGGCGAGGAGCTCTCCTGGCTTGCGTCGGGCCCGCCGCCCGCGCCGGATCGCTACCTCCCATCCGACGACTACTTCGAGGTCGAGACCCTCGTCGACGGCCTGAACGATCCGATCGAGTGCGCGATCGACGGCGAGGGGAACGTCTTCATCCTCGAGCGGAAGGGCGCGGTGAAACGTTGGGACTCGAAGGCGAACCGCGTCGAGGTGATCCACCAGCTCGCGGTCGCGAGCCGCAACGAGGCGGGCGATCATTCCCTCGAGTGCGGCGGGCTCGGGATCGCGCTCGATCCCGGCTTCGCCGAGAACGGCCACGTGTTCATCTACCATTCGCCGGTCGAGCCGAGCGTGAACCGCTTGTCGCGCTTCCGGTTCGACGACCGAGGCCTCATCGACGAGGTCCCGCTCTTCGACGTCGCGACCGATCGCGCGGGCACGACGTGCCACGAGGGCGGGTCGGTCCAGTTCGGCCCGGGCGGGCTGCTCTTCGTATCGACCGGCGACAACACGAACCCGTTCGAGTCGGACGGCTACGCGCCGATCGACGAACGCGAGGAGCGAGCGGCGTTCGACGCGCAGCGGAGCGCGGGGAACTCGAACGACCTGCGCGGGTCGATCCTCCGCGTGCGCCCGCGACCGGACGGCGGCTACGACGTCCCCGACGGCAACCTCTGGGCCAGCGGCACCGCGGGAGCGCGCCCCGAGATCTTCATCAAGGGCTGCCGCAACCCGTACCGGATCTCCATCGATCCGGTGACCGGCACCGTCTACTGGGGCGACGTCGGGCCCGACGCCGGCGACGACGACGAGCACGGGAACCCGATGGGGTACGACGAGCTGAACCAGGCGCGGGCGGCCGGGTACTTCGGTTGGCCGTACTTTCGCGGCGGGAGGCCGTATCGCGATCGCGACTTCGAGACGGGCTCGTTCGGCGCGAGCTTCGCCGAGCGGCTCGAGAACGACTCGCCGCGGAACACCGGTCTGCGCGGGCTCCCTCCGGCCGTCGATCCCCTGTTCGCGTTTCCGTACGCGTCGAGCCCGATCGTCCCCGAGCTCGGCGACGGCGGGCGCAACGCGATGGCCGGGCCGGTCTGCCGCCGGGGCGTGAACACCGGCGATCTGCCCCCCTACTTCGATCGCGTCCTCTTCTACTACGACTGGTCGCGCGCGCACCTCTTCGTCGTCGTCCTCGATCCGGCGGAGCGGTTCGTGACGATGCACCGCTTCCTGCGTGCGCAGACGTTCAAGCATCCGATCGACTTCGAGCTCGGCGGCGACGGCGCGCTCTACCTGCTGGAGTACGGCAGTACGTGGTGGGACAACGGCGACGGGCGCCTGCGCCGGGTCCGCTTCGGCGGATTCGATCGGCGCCCCCGCGCGAGCTTCGAGGCGTCGCGTCTCGACGGCGCGGTCCCGCTCGAGGTGACGTTCGACGCCGCGGACTCGTTCGACCCGGAGGGCAGGGCGCTGCGCCACCAGTGGTACTTCGGTGACGGGTCGACGTCGAGCGATCCGGCGCCGGCTCACACGTACCGGACGCGGGGCGTCTACATCGTCGAGCTCGAGGTGACCGACGCGGGCGGAAAGGTCGACGTGGCGACGGCGACCGTCGTGGCCGGCAACACGGCGCCGTCCGTGCGGCTGATCGTCGGCGCCGCGCCCGCTTCCGCGGCGATCGAGCCGTCGTTCGAATGGGGCGGCTCGCTCACGTACCAGGTCGACGTCGTCGACCCCGAGGACGGCGAGCCGCAGTCGGGGCGAGTGACGGTCGAGGACTCCGAAGCCGCGTCGCCGCTCCGCGTCGTCGCCGAGTACCTCCCGCGCGGCGTTCCCGCCGAGCCCGACGCGAGCGAGCCGGTCGAGGACCCACTGCTCCCCGGCATGAACCACCGGCTCCTCGGCACGCCGCTGCTCCGTTCGTCGCGCTGCGTCGCGTGCCACCACCCGCGGCTGCCGTCGGTCGGGCCGTCGTTCCAGCGGATCGCCGAGAGCTACGCGGAAGAGGACGCGCGGGCCACCCGGGCGCGGCTGACGGAGAGGGTCAAGAACGGGGGCACGGGCCGGTACGGCAACGTCCCGATGCCTCCGCAGCGTCACGTCGGCGACGCCGAGATCATGAACATGATCGACGCGATCCTCGCTCAGGGAGGGGCGCACGACCCGCGGCTCCGCGGGGCGAACGGTCGGATCGAGATGCCGCCGTTGCCCGACGACGTGCGCGACGCGTTCGGCGTCCTCGTGCTCCATGCCACCTACGCCGACCGCGGCGACAAGGACCTCCCGTCCTTGACCGGGCGATCGAAGGCGGTCGTCGTTCCCGCGCCGCCGGTCGTGGTGGTGGTCGACGCGACGCACGGCGCGGCGAGCAACGCCGAGGCGATCGCCGCGCGCCTGATCGGCGACGGAGCGGACAAGGACTCGGACTGCGTCGGCAACTGGGACGACGTCGCGACTCGGCTCGTCTGGACGATCGATGTCACGGGCACCGCGAGCTTCCGGGTGTCGCTGTTGGTGTCGGCGACGCCCACGGAGGACGGGTCGACGTTCCGTGTCACGAGCGCGGCGCAGACGCTCGACGGGACGATCGTGGCGACCGCGCCGGACGGGTTCGAGCCGATCGAGTTGGGGGTGCTCGATTTCAGCGCGGCGGGCCGCCATGACGTTACGCTCGCGCCCAAGACGTTCGCGCGGGATCGCTTCGCGCGCGTGGCGGGCCTGCGCTTCGTGGCGGAGCCGCTTCGCTGAGGCGGAGCCGCCGTCAGCGGCCGGCCCGGACGCGGTGCGTCGTCGGATCGAGCGCGTCTCGGACGCCGTCGCCGAGCAGGCTGAAACAGAGCAGGAGCAGCGCGAGCGCCCCGCCCGGGAAGACGACCATCCACCAGGTCAGGTGCACGGCGGTGATCGCATCGACTCCCTCCGCGGCGAGCAGGCCGAGCGACACGCCCGGCGCCTCGATGCCGAGGCCGAGGAACGAGAGGAACGACTCGTAGAGGATCACCGCAGGGATCGTCATCGTGAGCGCGACGACGACGACCCCAAAGGTGTTCGGCAGCACGTGACGAACGAGGATCCGCGGGGCGGCGAAGCCGAGCGCTCGCGCCGCCTCGACGTACGGGAGGGAGCGGACGCGGAGCACCTCGTTCCGAACGAGCCGCGCCATCGTGAGCCAGGTGGTCGCCCCGACCGCGACGTAGAGGACGGTCTCGCGCGTGATTCCGTGCGCGCGCAGCGCCGGCTCATGGTCGCGGAGCACCGCGAGCAGGAAGATGACGAGGCAGATGAACGGGATCCCGTAGAGGGTGTCGACGAGGCGCATGAGGAGGGCGTCGACGACGCGCCCGGAGAACCCTGCGACCGCGCCGACGAGGACGCCGATGACCAGCGACACGAACGTCGCGAGTAGGCCGACGAAGAGCGACGAGCGGATCCCGAACAGCGTGCGGGCGAACAGGTCGCGTCCGAGGCCGTCGGTGCCGAACCAGTGGCTCACGCTCGGTCCGAGGAGCTGGCGCGGCAGCGATGCATGGGTCGGATCCTGGATCGGGAGCAGCGGGGCGGCGGCGGCGAGCCCGAGCAGCACGGCGAGCATCCAGAGCGAGACCCGCGCGCCGCGGTGATCGAGCGCCGCCCGTCCACGCATCGGTCGTCGCAGCGGGGTCTGCCGCGGCCGATGCGTCGGGTCCTGGATCATGCGGCGCGCTCCACCCGAGGGTCGATCAAGTGGAGCGACACGTCGACGACCGCGTTCAATCCCGCGACGAGGGCGAAGTAGAGCAGCAGCGCCCCCGTCGCGAGCGTGTAGTCGCGGTTCATGACGCTTGCGACAAAGAAAGACCCCATCCCGGGGATGGCGAAGACGCGCTCGATCACGAGCGACCCGGTGAGGACGGCGGCGGCGGCGGGGCCGAGCCAGGTGACGACCGGCATCAGCCCCGCGCGCAGCGCGTGGCGCACGAGGACGACGCGCGGCGAGAGACCCTTCGCACGGGCCGTCCGGACGAACGGGCTGCCGAGCGCCTCGAGCACTCCGGTGCGGGTAAGGCGCGCGACGGCGGCGGCGATCGGCGCCCCGAGCGCGAACGCGGGGAGCACCAGGTGAGCGAGCGAGTCGAATCCGGCCACGGGAAAGACAGGCAGGAGGAAGCAGAGCAGCAGGACGAGGAGCGTCGCGAGAACGAAGTTCGGGATCGCCAGACCGAGTGCGAACAGCGCGGAGAGCGCGAGGTCGACGCGGCGGCCGCGCCGGGCGGCAGCCAGCGTCCCCGCGGGGACGCCGAGCAGGATCGCGACGAGCAGCGCGGCCGCGCCGAGCGCCGCCGAGCGCGGGAACGTCTCGGCGAGGATCTCGTTCACCGTCTGGTCGCGATAGGAGAACGACGGCCCGAGGTCGAGCTCGAGGAACACGTCCGACAGGTAGTCGACGTACTGTCGATGGAGCGGCTGGTCGAGTCGGAACTTCGCTTCGATGTTCGCGCGGATCGCGTCCGGCAGCTTGCGATCGCTGTCGAACGGCCCGCCGGGAGCGAGGCGCATCAAGAAGAACGCGCCGGTGAAGACCAGCACCAGCAGGAACAGCAAGGCTCCGACCTTTCTGGCGAGCAGCAGGATCATCGTCGTCGCAGCCGGTCGAGGGGATGCAGGTCGAGGAGGTTCGACGAGAACCCGACGACGTCGGGCGCGATGAGGTTCGGCTGCCCTCGATACGTGATGAGCGCGATCGGCCCCTCCGCGAGCAGGAGCGCCTCGGCCTCGCGCAACCGCTCGGCTCTCGCGCCCGGCGTCGTCAGCGTCGCGGCGGCGGCGAGGAGCTCGTCGTACGCCGCGCTCGACCAGCCGGTGCGATTCGCGCTGGCGCCGGTCTGGAAGCAATCGAGGAACGTCGTGGGATCGAGGTAGTCGCCGAACCAGTTCGTGAGGCAGACTTCGTACCGCAGGCTCCGCTGCGAATCGAGGAACACCTTGAACTCCTGCGGGGACGGCCGCACCCGGATCGAAAGCGCTTCGGCGAGGCGCGCGGCGATGGCCTCGGCCAGCGCGCGGGCCGACTCGTCGGCCGCGTGGAGGAGCTCGATCTCGGGGAACCCGCGGCCGCCGGGGAAGCCGGCCTCCATCAGCAGCGCGCGCCCGGCCGCCGCGTCCTCCGGGGCCGCCTCCGCCGGGGTGTAGCCCGGCAGGGACGGTGGCACCAACGATCGGGCGGGCGCGTCCCCGCGCCGCAGCACGTAGCGGCAGAGCGCCGCGCGATCGAGGGCCCGATCGATGGCGCGGCGGACGCGGACGTCCGCGAACGGCGGGCGCGTGACGTTGAACCGCAGGAAGTTGGTGGCGAGGGCGGTGCCCAGGTGCAGGTCCTCGCGACCCAGGAGGTGGGGGACGGCGGCCGCCGGGATCCCGTTGACCCAGTCGACGGCGCCGGTGAGGTAGAGGTTGAGCGCGGTGGCGGACGACTCGACGGTGCGCGCGTCGATCACCTCGAACGCGACGTCATCGGCGCGCCAGTACGCGACGTTCTTGACCAGTCGAATCCGGTCGCGGACGCGCCGCAGCTCGACTCGATACGCTCCATTGGAGACCACCTCCTCGAGGGCGGCCCAGCGATCGCCGTGGCGCTCGATCAGGTCACGACGGAGCGGCATCGTGCTGAAGTGCGCGGCGAGCGACGGCAGGTACGGACACGCTTCGCGCACGCGGACGACGAAGGTCCGCGGATCAGGCGCCGAGATGCCGAGCGCGGCGCCGGGGTCGCCGCGCGAGAACGTCTCGCCGCCTTCGATCACCCAGAGCAGGAACGCGTTGGCGGCGCCGGTCCGAGGATCGAGGAGCCGCCGCCACGCGTAGAGGAAGTCGTGAGCGGTGACCGGTGCACCATCCGACCACTTCGCGTCTGCTCGGATCCGGAACGTGTACGTCCGTCCATCGTTCGACACCGTCCACCCCTCGGCCGCGGCCGGCTCCGGCTCGAGCGTCCGCGGGTCGAGGCGGGTCAACCCCTCGAACAGGGCGAGGACGATCCAGCCGTCCGAGATCGACGTCGCGAGGGCGGGGTCGATCGTGGCGTTCTCCTTCGGGAGGACGAAGGAGAAATCGGCCGGCGGAAGGGGCGTCGGCCGGCCCCACAGGAACGTGATGAGCGGGAGGCCGAGCAGGATCGTCGCCGCGATCCCGCCCCGCGCTCCCGAGGAGATCGGCATCGAGTCGTTCGCCTCCGGAGAAGGGAGCCGAGGATAGCGGGTGCGGAAGCGATCCGAAGGGATCGACACCGCGGCCGCGAACAAGGTTCAGTCGGAGGCCGACATCGTCCGAAAGGGAGGATGGACGGGACGTGGGCCGCGCATTCGGACGGAGTGATGCATGGTTGAAACGCCAGTGCCAGCCTCGGTCCAGGCCGGGCCCTGCCACGGAAGCGGAGGTGGCGGGCGATCCTATGATCCCGAATCGCTTTGGACTGGCGCCGGGTGCCGAGGGAACTGACAGGTGGTCAAGACCGTTCAGCGGGATGGGATGTTCGAGGGGATCTTCCGAACGGCCCTCGACGCAATCATCACGATCGATGAGGCCGGGCTCATCGAGAGCTTCAACCCCGCGGCGGAACGTCTGTTCGGATACCGGCCCGAAGAGGTCGTCGGCCGGAACGTCAACGTCCTCATGCCGTCGCCGTTTCACGACGAGCATGATGGCTATCTCTCGGCGTACCGGGCCACCGGCGAGCGCAAGATCATCGGGCGGGGCCGGGAGGTGGTGGCGCTCCGCAAGGATGGAGCGCAGGTGCCGATCCACCTGTCGATCAGCGAGGCGACCAGCGGCAACCGCCGGAGGTTCATTGGCTTCGCGCGCGACATCTCCGAGCTGAGCCAGGCTCGTGCCGGCGTCGACGAGGCCCGCCGCCGGGCGGCGGCGGTCCTGGACACGGCGGCGGACGGCATCATCACCATCGACGTTCGCGGAGTGATCCAATCGTTCAACGTGGCGGCGGAGCGGCTCTTCGGACATCGAGCCGCCGACGTGATCGGTCGGAACGTCTCCATGTTGACGCCGGAGCCGATTCGATCCGAGCACGACGAGTACATCGCTCGTTACCTGCGCACGGGTGAGCGCAAGGTGATCGGCCTCGGCCGCGAAGTGGAGGCGATGCGAAGCGACGGAACCCGGTTTCCCGCGCTCCTGTCCATCAGCCACTTCCGGATCGGCAGCGAGTCGTTCTTCACGGGCTTCCTCCGCGACATCACGCTGATCAAGGAGCGCGAGGCGGAGCGCGACGCCGCGAACGAGAAGCTCGCGCGCAGCAACACGATCTCGGAGCAACAGCTCGAGCTGGCCCGAATCGGCCGTGGCTACGCCGACGTCGCCGCGCTGTGCGACGCCCTGTTGTCGCAGCTCGTCGTCCAGACGAGGGCGGAGTCGGGCGTCTTCTATTCCGCGAGCTACCATTCGGCCCACGAGTCGTCGCTCTCCGTCATCGCGGGCCACGCCTATCCGCGCGACCGGATGCCGGGTGTCTCCGTCGCGGCCGGAGAGGGGCTCGTCGGACAGGTCGCCCGGGACCAGAAACCCCGATACGTGACCTGTGGTCCGGAGGAGTACGCGGTCGAGAGCTCGTTCGGCGCCTGGACGCCCCGCGGCCTGGCGGTCGTCCCCCTCGTCTATGGCGCCCGTCTCATTGGTGTCGTCGAGCTTGCGTTCAGTCAGGAGCTGGATGACGTCGTCCGTTCGTACCTCGACGACGTCGGAGAGACGCTCGCGGCGATCGTCGGTGCGGCGAAGGACCAGGTCCGTATCCAGGAGCTCCTCCAGGAGTTCCAGTCCCGCGAGGAGGAGCTGCGCGCCGCGAATCACGTGCTCGACCAGCGAGCGCAGGAGCTGCAGGCGCAGCAGGAGGAGCTCGAGGCGTCCAACGAGCAGCTCGAGGAACAGCAGGAGCGGCTACGGACCCTGAACACCGACCTGAAGGTGTCGCGCGACGAGGTCGAGCGCAAGGCTCGTGAGCTGGACGCCTCGAGTCGCTACAAGTCGCAGTTCCTCGCCAACATGTCGCACGAGCTGCGGACACCGCTCAACAGCATCATGGTGCTGTCGAAGGTTCTGCAGGAGAACATCGAGGGGAACCTCACCGAGGATCAGGTCGAGTCCACGAGGATGATCTCGAACTCGGGTTCCGACCTGCTCGCCCTGATCAACGACATCCTGGACCTCTCGAAGATCGAGGCCGGGAAGCTCCAACTCGATGTCGTCGACTTCGCGATCACGGATCTCGTGCGTGACCTCGATCGCACCATCCGGCCGCTCATGGCGGCCAAGGGGCTCAAGTTCGAAGTCAGGTTGGCCGAGTCGGCCCCGCGGTCCATTCGAAGCGATCGAATGAGGCTCCAGCAGATCCTCCGCAACTTGCTGTCGAACGCGCACAAGTTCACGATGGTCGGCTCGGTCACGCTGGTGATCGAGAGCGTCCCGGCAACCAGCGAAGCCGGCATCCCGGCCGCTCCGTCATCGCCATCCTCTCCAGCGACCCCGAACTTGGTGGCGTTCCGGGTCCGAGACACGGGAATCGGGATCAAGCCCGGCGATCACGAGCTCGTGTTCCAGGCGTTTCGCCAGGTCGACGGCACGCTGAGCCGGAAGTTCGGCGGCACGGGGCTCGGGCTGTCGATCTCCGTCGACCTTGCGCGAGCGCTCGGCGGGCAGATTCGCCTCGAGAGCGAGCTCGGGAAGGGAAGCGAGTTCACGCTGCTCCTCCCGGCGACCTTGGCGATCGGAAACTCGCGGCAAGGTGCTCCTGGCTCGCTGGCCGGCGCGACGCGTTCGGGCGAGACGAGCGAACCGTCGGCAAGTCCCTCGGCCAACGACGATCGGAGCGCGCTCCGCCCGGGCGATCGGACGGTTCTCTTCATCGAGGACGACGCGTCGTTCGCGGCGGCGTTGATCAAGCTCGGCCGCTCGATGGGGCTCAAGTGCATGGTCGCCGAGAACGGTGAAACCGGCTTGGAGCTCGCCGGGCAGTATCGCCCTCACGGCATCGTGCTCGACCTGCACCTCCCTGGAATCGACGGCCGAGAAGTCCTGCGCCGCCTGAAGGGAAGCCCGCCGACCCGGAGCATCCCGGTCCACGTCGTGTCCGCGGTCGATGGCGCGGACCGGATCTGCGCCCACGACGCAGTGACCTTCCTGCAGAAGCCCGTGACGGCGGATCGCCTGCGCGGATTGCTCGCGAGCATCCTGGAGCAAGGGGGTCCGACCCGCTCCCTCCCCATCCTCGTCGTCGAGGACTTCGAGGCGGAGCGCGTCGCCCTGCGGCGGCTGCTGGAACCGCTCGGAGTCCCGATCCGGACCTGCGCGTCGCCCGCGGAGGCGCTGGAGCTCGTCGCGTCCGTCCGGTTCTCGTGCGTGATCCTGGATCTCGTGCTCACGACGGGTTCGGGCCAACAGTTCCTGGAGCAATACGCGGAGACGGCGGGACCGGATCGGGCGCCGGTGATCATCCACACCGGCAAGGATCTCTCGCGCGAAGAGGAACGCGAGCTGCGACGACACGCGGGGTCGATCATCATCAAGGGCGAGGGGGCGGAGGAGAGGTTGCTCGATGAAGTGACGCTCTTCCTCCACCCGCTCGCGGAACCGATCCGGACCCCGAAGGCGATCGTCCACCGGGAGAAGGTCCTCGCGGGGAAGACGGTGCTCGTGGTGGACGACGAGGTGCGGAACATCTTCGCCCTGCGGCAGCTCCTCGCGAGCCGCGGCGCCACCGTCCTCGTGGCCGAGACCGGCAAGGAAGCGCTGGAGCAGGTCTACCAAGCGGAGGGTATCGACGCCGTGCTCATGGACGTCATGATGCCGGAGATGGACGGCATCGAAGCGACGCGCCGGCTGCGACTGGACCCGCGCCACAAAGGACTGCCGGTGATCGCGCTGACTGCCAAAGCGATGATGGGCGACCGCGAGAAGTGTCTCGACGCGGGAGCGAACGATTACCTCGCGAAACCGGTCGACACCGACGAACTCATCGGGCTGCTTCAGATATGGACGAGCAAGTAGCGGCCGAAGAATGGATCGAGTCACGCCTGCTGCTCAGCGGCATCGTGGAGCGCTATGGCTATGACTTCCGCGAGTACGCTCAGGCATCCATGCTCAGGCGTCTCCGGAACGCCGTGCAGCTCTTCGATCTGCGCAGCATCTCCGACCTCCAGCACCACGTCATTCACGATCCCGCGTTCTTCTTCCGGTTCCTGTCGGCGATCAACGTGTCGGTCACCGGGTTCTTTCGTCACCCGGAGACGTTCAGGGTTCTTCGCGATCACGCCGTCCCGATCCTGCGAACGTACGCACGTTTCAAGATCTGGCACGCCGGCTGCGCAACCGGCGAGGAGCTGTATTCCATGGCGATCCTGCTGCACGAGGAGAATCTCCTGCAGCGGGCGATCCTCTATGGAACCGATATCAATCCGGTCGCGCTCGAGGTCGCGAACCGGGCCGTCTACGACGAGTCGAAGATCGACGAGGCGGAACAGAGCTACCGAGAGGCGGGTGGTACAGCGGCGCTTCGGGCGTACTTCGACGTCAATTACGGCAAGGCGATGATCCGCCGCGACCTTCGAGGCAGGGCCACCATCTCGGATCACAATCTGATCAGCGACTCGAGCTTCGCGACGTGCCAGATCATCTTCTGCCGGAACACGCTGATCTACTTTGGCCGCGATCTGCAGACGACCGTGATTCGGAAGCTCGACGGAAGCCTTTGTCGCGGCGGGTACTTGTGCATCGGCGCGAGAGAGAGCCTGAACCACGGCACGTTTCGGAACGAGTTCGAGCCCGTCGGCGAACGGAGTCACGTCTATCGGAAGCCGCTCAGCCGGGCGGGAGGAGCATGGGAATGAGCCTGGAGATGCTCGAGAACGTCTACGGGGCCCGCGGTCGCGATCGCAATGGCGGGCGTCCCGTCCGACCGTCGGACGAGGCGATGGGCCGGCGCGCGCCGGCCCGGGCCGTTCGGAGCGTGGTCGTCGCCGATCCGGTCGACGTGCGTGACATCGCAGAGCCGATACCGGAGGATCCAGGGCGATGATCGAGTCCGTTGCTCACGACGTTCGGTTGCTGGTCGTCGACGACCGCCCGGAGAACCTGTACTCGTTCCGCCGGGTCCTGGAGCGCGAGCCGTACGAGATCGACGTCGCCGAGACGGCCGACGACGCGCTCCGCCTCATGCTGCGGAACGAATATGCGTGCGTGCTGTGCGACGTGCAGATGCCGGACGTCGACGGATTCGAGCTCGCGAAGATCGTTCGCGCGGACCCGGTGATCCGGAACACGCCGATCATCTTCATCACGGCGCATGACTCGTCCGCCGATCAGATCTACCGGGCGTTCGACGTCGGCGCCTATGACTTCATCTCCAAGCCGGTCGACCCCACCGTTCTGCGGGGAAAGCTCCGAATCTTCTCGCTGCTCCATACGAAGACGATGGAGATCGAGCGCCAGAAGCAGTCCTTTCAGGCGATGATCGAGAACATGGCCGAGGGGCTCGCAGTGGTCGCTCGAGACGGCCAGCTCGTGTACTCGAACGATCAGCTCAGTGAATTCCTCGGTTCGAGCCCCGATCGGACCGACTTCCGGGGATGGTTCGGTCGGCTCGGGTTCATGGAGCCCGAGATGGAGCACGCGCTCCCGCCGGCCAGACTCGCCTTGGAACGTGCGTTCGAGGGGGAACGCGTCATCGACCAGGAACTGTACCTGCCGCCTCGAGAGCACCGCCCCGGTACGTACGTGGCGATCACGTCCAGTTCGATGGGCTCCGGCGAAACGGGGAGCGCGGACGTCGTCCTGTTCGTGCGCGACGTCAGCGATCGCAAGCGCAACGAGCTGACCATTCGCGGAAAGAACCGAGACCTGGAGCAGTTCGCGTACGTCGCGTCGCACGACCTCAAGGCCCCGTTGCGGCACATCACTGCTTTTGCCGACATCCTGATGGAGGAGCTCGGGCCCGAGCGGTCCACCGAAGAGGTCACCCGGGCGCTCTCGGTCATTCGCGCGGGGACCCGCGAGATGCGGCAGCTGATCGATGGCCTGCTGCTGCTGTCGAAGGCGGGCAAGGAATCGATGCAGATCGAGCCGTTGAAGTTGGACGAGCTGATCCGGGAGAGCTGGTCTTCGGTCTCGTCCTCCGACTCGGACGCGGACGGGGAGCTGGTGATCACGGGGGAGCTGCCGGTCGTCTTCGGCGACCACGATCGCATCAAGCAGGTGCTGCAGAACCTGACCACGAACGCCGTGAAGTTCGCGAGCCCGAAGCGGCGGATGCGGATCGAGGTGAGCGCCGACGATTGTCGGGAACGCTGGCGCATCTTCTTCAAGGACAACGGAATCGGCATCGACGAGAAGTATCGGGAGCGGGTCTTCCAGATCTTCCAGCGGCTTCACCCCAAGCACCAATACGAGGGGAGCGGTATTGGTTTGTCGATCTGCAAGAAGATCCTGGAAATGCACGATGGACACATCTCCTTCGAGTCGGACGGCTCGTCGGGGACCACGTTTGTGATCGATCTTCCCAAGAGGCCGAGACGAGGCTCCCAATGAACGACGCGCCCACGACGCCGATGAAAATCCTGGTGGTGGAGGATGAAGAGGTCGATGTCGCCTTGATGAAGCGGGCATTTGCCCGCACTTCGATCCCTCGTTCGATCACGTACGTGTCGGATGGCGAGGCCGCACTCGAGCACCTGCACCGGAGCAAGCCGCACGAGTTGCCGGACTTGATCGTCCTCGACATCAACTTGCCCCGGAAGAGCGGTCGCGAGGCGCTCCAGGACATCAAGTCGGATCCGGACCTGCAGCCGATTCCGATCGCCATGTTCACGAGCTCGAACTGGGATCAAGACGTGCACGACTGCTATCGGATGGGCGCGAACTGCTACATCGTGAAGCCGGTCGACTTCGACGGCTTCCTGCGCGTGATCAAGGTCGTCGAGGATTTTTGGCTGGGGACGGCGACGCTCCCTCGCGTCGTCTTGACGGCTGGGTGAACGCTGGCGGGCTCGTCCGGCCGGTCACGAGAAAGGGGCCCCGGCGCGGAACGCCGGAGCCCCTTTCTTCGTGAGGCGTGGATTCGCGCGAGCGCTCGGCTCAGCCGCCCTTGGCCAGGCCGTTTCCACGCCAGGGGCCGAGGCTGGTGATCGTCGCGCGGACGATCACGATCAGGTTCTCGGCCTCGTCGTTCAGGCCCTTCTGGCGGAAGAGCACTCCGACGACGGGGATGCGGCCGAGCCACGGCACTTCCGCGGTCCGGTTGACGTAGCGCAGGCGCTTCAGACCGCCGAGCACCAACGATCCCTGGTCGGGGACGCGCACCGTCGTGTTCGCGGTCTGGACCTCGAGCTCGGGGAGCTGGAACGAGACGGGAACCGAGAAGCCGGCGAGCGACGTCGTGAACTCGCGGATCGGGCGGATCAGGTTGGCGACCGTCGCCTGCACCTCGAGTGTGATGTACTTGCGGTCGTACGACACCGTCGGACGGACGTCGAGCACCACGCCCTCCTGGATGATGCCGATGTTCGGGTTCGCGATGAAGGCCGAGTTCGCGACGTCCACGTCGAAGTCCTGGACGAACGACACCTGATTGGTGACGGTGACGTAGGCACGTTCGGTGTTGTAGACGGTCAGGATCGGAGCCGTGATCTCGGTCGCGTTCAGCGACTTCTCGACCGCACGGACGACGGCGTTGTACTGGCTGTCGCCGTTGAAGAACGCGACCTGGAGCGCGGCGCCGCCCGTCGTCGAAAGGACGCTGCCGAGCGAGGACTCGAAGAAGTTCTGGGTGAACGCGCGATAGTCGCCGTCCGAGCCGTCGTTGAAGAATGCGCCCGCGATCGGGTTCAGGCCAGTGCCGGTGGCGAGACCGGGGCCGTTGTTGTCGAGGGCGTTGCCGGCGTTGTCCTCGAGACCGTAGGTGACGTCGTTCAGGAAGATCTCTTCCCCGGGGCCGGCGCCGCCGCCGCCTCGGAAGTCGACGCCGATCTCCTGGATGAAGCCGTCGGTGATCGTCACGAAGCGGGATTCGATCGTCACGACCGAGCTCGAGAACCGGCGGAGGTCATCGAGGAACTCGGCGACCTGGACCTGCACGGCGGGAGTGTGGATGACCAGGAGCTGATTGTTGTTCGCCGTGTCGATCGAGAAGTTGCTGGTGTCCCACGTGTCCCGCGCGATGTTGTCGCGGATCAAGTTCATGATCTCTTCCGGCTGGACGACGTTCTCGCCGGCCGTGTCGCTCCCGAACGGCCCTCCGCTCTCTTCGTCGAACTCGGCGCCCGGCAGCGGAATGCTGCCGATCTGCGGGCCGCGGAAGTCGGTCAGCGCGAAGGTGAGGTCCTGGACGGTGTGGATGCGCGGGATCGCCTCGCCCAGCGACTTCTCCTTCGTCGTGATCAGGACCACGCCGTGCTTGACGGTGTACGTGTAGGTCTCGCCCGCCTGCGCGGTGATGATGTTCAACAGCGAGGCCACGGTGATGTCGGTCAGCGTGGAGATGTTCAGGGTGACTCCGCTCGAGTCGAGCTCGGCCGCCACGTCCGGATCGACGACGATCGGAATACCCGACAGGATCGAGATGCCGTTGATCGCCTCGGGCACCGGCATATCGGGGAACTGGATCGACGGGATGCGGGTGTTCTGGATCCGGCCCTTCAGGGCGCGGACGTCGGGAGTATCGAGCGTGGTCAGGGACAGCGCCTTCGCCGTGGTCCGCTTCGCCGTGATCTCGGCCCAGAAGTCCGGGTCGGGTCCGGTGAGGATGTCGGCGTAGGGGATCCGGGACTCCTCGATGTCCTGCTTCCACCGGCGGAACTCGTCCTTGCGCAGGTCGATCGCGTGTTCGGTCATGTCCTCGCGCGACGCGGCCCGGGCTTCCAAGCGGATGCGGGTCGCACGGTCGTTCTGCGGATCGCGATCGAGCACCTGCTCGGCCAGCTTCACGGATTCCTCGAAGTCGTTGCGTTCGAACGCCGCGATCGAGTCCTCCAGGATGCGCATCGTCAGCTCGCGCTCGCGGATGCGCGCCGTCTCTTCCTCCTGCTGAATGCGGAGGAAGGCGGCCTCGTCCTGGTCGCGGCGGACGTCGGCGTCCTTGCGAGCCTTCGCGCGCTGGGCTGCGTCATGGGCGGCCTGGGTACGCTCTTCGAGCGTGCCCCAGTCGATCCCGATCGGCGCCCATCGAATGTGGTTCAGCGTCTGCTCGAACTGCAGCAGGGCTTCGTCGAACTGGCCGCGGTCGAGGCGGCGCTGTCCCTCGAGAAACGACTCCTCCGCTTCCATCTTGAGCTGCTGCTGCTTGATCTCGAAGCGCTCGACCGCCTCGGAGGTGATCACGTCGACGTCGCCGCCGTCGCCGCCGTCGATCAGGGCGGCCACGGTGGCGGTCGGATCGACGGTGGGTGCCGTGGGGTTCGGCGTCGCGGCATCGCCGACGAGGGCGGAGGCGTTCTCGGGGGAGGTCTGCGTCGTCCTCACGTCGGACGGGTTCGTGACGCAGGACGAAACGAGGAGCGCGCAGAAAACGCCAATCACCTGGGAGGGCGCACGGTGGATGGCCAAGCTCGCCATGTATCCATCCTTAATCTGTTGACTCTGTTGACTCTGTTGCGGTTGCTGCACGGTTCATCCGTTTCGAGGATCCGCTCGAACCGGTGGAGTTCGGGCAAGGACCGTGTAGCGCGCTGCCGGACAGTTTGAAAAGTGTTCCGAGTCAAGGGTTTAACCCAGATCGAGCGGGACTGTAGCAGCGCACGGGAGGGGATGCAAGCGCCTTGGACAGTGGGGAACGGCGATCTTTGTGGTTTCTTCGTCTCGGTGCCGATCGTCGCTTCCTCGCCCGCTCGCCGGGGGTCATCCTCCCCGGTGGACCGGCTGTAGCGGGCGACCGAGCCGGCGGTAACACTGCTCGATCAGCTCCACCAGTCGCGGATTCGGTTTGGCGTCCGGCGCGGCGGCAGCTCGCTCGAGCAGATCCAGTCCTCGCGCGACGTCGAAGACCGGGTTCGCGTCGTTGGCGAACGGGCCTCGTTCGAGCAGATAGAGCCGCGCGAGCGCTTCGAGAGTCTTGGCACCGGCCGTGCCGTCGTCGATCGCGGCGGCCGCGATCTGCTCCGACTCGGCATAGCGCCCGATCTGCGCGAGGCAGAAGATCGCGAGGTCCCGCGCGCCCGCCTGCGTGGGCCGCATCTCGCGCACGCGCAGGAACGCGTCGACCGCGCGCTCCATGTCCGGCGCGGTTCCGTTCATGGTGGCCGACCGCATCAGGGCACGCCCGTACCAGAACCAGAGCGCCGGGTTCTCGTGGTCGTCCTCGACGGCGGCGGCGAGCTCGGCGCGTGCCGCATCGGCGAGCCCCGCTCCGAGGAGGCGGATCGCGGCGCTCAGAGCCGCGATCGATGCCGCCTTCGAGCGCGGGGACGGCCCGGCGCAGTTGTCGCCGATGCTCCGCGTCGCGACGAGCTCGGGAGCGAGCGGCGTCTCGAGGTAGCCGACCTCGGCGATGCCGGTCCCCGCCGAGCTCCGCCCGCGCAGACTCTTCATCGCGGTCGCGAGCGCGTCCCGCGCGGCCGCCGCGCGATCGAGCTCGACGGCGACGCGATCGTCGAGCTCGCCAGGGTCGGTCGTCAGGTCGTAGAACTCTTCGTCGCACGCCTCGAGGTACTTCTGGCCGGTGGGGGAACGGAGGCCGCGGAGTTGGGCGTAGTTGCTGTGGATCGCGCCGTACAGACTCTCGATCAACGCGGGTTCGCCGCGCGTGGCTGGACCGGCGAGGTCGAACTCCGCCCCGCGAGCACGCGCCTCGAGGAATGGACGCACGTCTTGATGCCGCACCTGTCGCGAGTCGACGCGCCCCGGCTTCGCCTCGTCCGGGTCGACCACCACGAGCGGCACGCGGATCGTCGCGTCGTAGACGAAGTAGCCGTGGGACTCCTCGCCGTGGTCCCCGAGCGACTCGCCGTGGTCGGCGGTCAGGACCAGGATCGTGTCGTCGAGCCGGCCCCGTGCGCGGAGGCCGTCGACCAGGCGTCCGACCTCTTGATCGGTGAACGCGATCTCCCCGTCGTACGGCGAGCTCTGGAAGAGCTCGGCGAACGGAGGCGGAGGCGTGTACGGAGCGTGAGGGTCGAAGTAGTGGACGAAGAGGAAGAACGGCCCGTCGCCGGCGTCGTCGAGGAGGGCGAGCGCGGCATCCGTCACGCGGTCGGCCGGTCTCTCGTCCATCGCCACCGTGCCGGCCTCGCGCACGTGGACGTCGTCGTCGTACCGGTCGAAGTCGACCTCGAGTCCGCAGCCGCGGGCGAGCGGAGCGCCGCCGATCGCCGCGAGCGTGCGATAGCCGCGCGTGCGCAGGGTGGTCGCGACGGTGTCGAGGCCGCTCGGGAAGCGGAACGGACGATTGTCGCGCACGCCGTGCTCGATCGGCAGGCGGCCCGAGAGCAGCGTGCTGTGCGACGGGAGCGTCAGCGGAGTGGCGGCCACCGCGTTGTCGTACAGGACGCCGCGCTTCGCGAGACCATCGATCGCGCTCGTCCGGGCCGTGCCGAGGCCGGTGCAGCCGAGTCGGTCCCAACGAAGCGTGTCGATCGAGATCAGGACGACGTTGCGACGGACGTCGTTCGATCGGGCACAGCCGGCCGGGAGGGCGGCGATCGCGACGAGAGCGAGAGCGCGAACGAGCCGGGTCGTCATGAGTCCCATGGTAGCGAAACCGAATGCGGCTCCGCCTTTCGTGTGGCGCGTGTCGCGCGCGTGTCGCGCGAGGAGGGGGCCGGAGTCTGGTCCCTCCGTGCCGGTCGCCGCCGAGCATCGCGTTCGAGCTCGGTTCGAGACGCGCGAAGGGCGCCGCCCCCGCCAGTGGGAGGAGCGGCGCCCTTCGCGCGCGGCTCGTCGATCA
>CAZYQW010000095.1:0-7673 GCA_964649825.1 uncultured Phycisphaeraceae bacterium
GGTGGATTATCCGGAGGTCATCGTCGTCGCTGGCAAGGCGCGACGACGACCGCGTATTCGAGATACGTCGAGGAGGAGCAACGCAGCAAGCGATGACGAGGGCCCCGGAGAAACGTCAACAACTCTGAATCACACCACTAGCGCCACCGCGCCGCCTCGTCGTCGCGTCCCCACCCGTCGTAGAGGGACGCGAGGAGCATGGCCGCGCGCCGCGTGGCCGACGCATCGGGGCCAAGGGCGGCGGCGCATCGCTCGTGATGCGATCGCGCGAGCGGCTCGGCCTCCTCGAAGCGGCGTCTCGCGACGAGGCAGTGCACGACGCCCGCCTCGCTCTGCAGCACGCGGTAGTCCGTCGCGTCGAGGCACGCGCGGTAGATCGCGAGCGAGGATCGATACTCGGCTTCCGCCCCCTCCGGGTCGCCGCGAAGGACGAGGACGCGCGCGCGCGCCGTGATCGTGTCCGCCACGTCGGGATGGCCATCGCCGAGCGCGGCGCGCCGCCGGGCGCCGACGTCGGCGAGGATCTCCTCGGCCTCGTCGAGCCGCCCGAGGTCGCCGAGCACGCGGCCGAGGTTGTGGCGGCAGGTGAGCGTGTTCGGGTGGTGCGCGGGGAACGCCCGGGCGTAGACCTCGAGCGCGGCGCGGTACTCCGCTTCGGCCTCCGCGAGCTCGCCCTTCCCCTCCCGCGCGCGCGCGAGGTTGTTGAGGACGGTCGCGAACAGGACGAGGTTCTCCCCACCGTGCACGTCGCGGACGATGCGCAGCGCCTCGCTGAGCCGCTCGATCGCCGCGTCGTGATCGAGGAGCGTCCGATGGACCACGCCCAGGCTGATCAGCTCGGCCGCGATCTCGAGACTCTCCTCCCCGTAGATCCGCCGCGCGAACTCGGTCGCGGCCTCGAAGCGGGACTGCGCGTCCTCGAGTCGTCCGCGGGTCCAGGCGAGGGCCGCGAGCCCTTCGAGCGCGCGAAACGCGGAGATGCTGTCGCGGCCGAGGCCCTCGCTGGCCGCGAGCGCGTCCTGGAGCGCCTGCTCGGCCGCGTCATGATCGCCGGCGGACATGAGCTGCGTCCCGAGGTTGTAGAGCGTGGCCGCGATCGCGCTCGCGTCGTACTCTTCGACGTCGCGTGCGAGGCGGAGGCACTCACGAAACGCGTCCGCCGCTTCGGCATATGCGCCGCGGCCGTACAGCAGCGCGCCGCGCGCCGACCAGAGGGGGAACATGAGCTTGCTTCGAACCTCTGGATTCTCGGCCACGACCCGTTCCACCGCTTCGATGCAGGCCGCGGCCTCGTCGAGCTGGCCGAAGTCGACCAGCCCCTTGACCATCTGGAGCAGCAGCGTGCCGCGGGAGTGCGCCGTCTCCGGAACCGCCGGCGTGGCGTCGAGCGCCGCGCGGTAGTGGGGAAACGCGTCGGCGTGGCGTCCGAGGCCGCGGAACGAACGACCGAGTACCTGGTGCCACGCGGCGCGGACGTCCGGCCGATCGGGGAGTTTCTCGGCGATCCGCGTCGACGCGAGCTCGAGAAGCTCGGGCGCGGTCAGTTCACGACCGAACGGGTTGACCTCCGGGTTCGCGGCGTCGAACGTTCCGACCATGAGGTCGACGACCGCCTTCGCGATCCCGCTCTGCTTCTCCGCCTCCTCGCGCTGCGTGTGCTCCGCGCGGCGCGCGTCCTCCGCGCGCAGGAACAGGACGACGCTGACGACCAACCCGGCCGCGAGCGCGAGGACCGTCGCCGTGAGCTCGCGGTGGCGCCGCGCGAACTTCCCAAGCCGGTAGACGCGCGACGGCGGCCGCGCCGCGATCGGCCGGTGCTCGAGGTAGCGTCTCAGGTCGGCCGCGAGCGCGCTCGCGTCCGCGTAGCGCCGTCTCTTGTCCTTGGCGAGCGCGACGTGGACGATCGTCTCCACGTCGCCCGCGAGGTCGCGGCGGTGCCGGCCGAGCGGGATCGGCTCCTCGTGCTGCACGGCGAGGATGCCGTCGGTGAGGCGCCGGCCGCTGACGTCGACCGGGCGGCGGCCGGTGAGCAGCTCGTACAGAATGACGCCGATCGCGTAGACGTCGGTCTGCGCATCGACCTCGTCGACGGCGCCGCGCGCCTGCTCGGGGCTCATGTACGGGAGCGTCCCGACCACCATCCCCTCGCGCGTCCGGAGCGTGTCGATGCCTTCCTGATCGACGAGCCGCGCCACGCCGAAGTCGAGGACCTTCGGCGTGCCGTCGCCGGTCACGAAGACGTTCTCCGGTTTGAGGTCGCGGTGCACCACTCCGCGTCGATGCGCGTGGTCGACGGCGTCGCACACGCGGGCGACGAGCTCCAGGCGCTCGCGTGCCGACAACCGTCGCGCCTCGGCGAAGTCGTCGATCGGAAGGCCGTCGACCAGCTCCATCGCGAAGTACGGGCGCCTCCCGTCCGGCGAGACGTCCCACCCGAACTCGTGGATCTGCGCGATCCCGGGGTGATGCAGGCGGCCCAAGATCTCGCCTTCGCGCTCGAAGCGAGTCACGAGCTCCTTCGAATCGACGAGCGTCTGGAGCACTTTGATCGCGACGTCGCGCCGCGGCTTGTCCTGGGTGGCGCGAAAGACGGCGCCGACCGCGCCGGCGCCGAGAAGATCCTTCACGCGGTAGCGGCCGATGGTGCGCGGGAGTCCCTGCGGAAGCGCGACGCCGGGCCCGTCGTCCTCGGCCTCCCCGAGCCGCGAGTCGACCGCGAGCATCGCGAGCACCTCATCGTGCAGCGCGGCGTCGTCCTGGCACGCCTCACGGACGAGGGCTTCCCGATCACTCGCGTCCACCTCGAGCGCCCGCAGGAAGATCTCCTTCTTGAGCCGGTGCCGTTTCGCGTTCACGGCTCGGGGTTCCCGAGCCGGACCCCCAGCCACGCGCGCGCCGCGCGCCACTCCCGTTCCACCGTCGACTTCGACACGCCGGCGATCGCCGCGATCTCGCCGATCTCCAGCCCGCCGAAGACGCGCAGCTCGACGATACGATGCTGCCGGGGGTCGACCTCCGCGAGCTCGCGCAGCGCGTCGTCGAGGTCGAGGAGGTCGAACGCATCATCCTCGGCGGGAGGGACGTGTCCGGTGAGCGTGAGGCGCCGGCGGCCGCCGCCGCGCTTCTCGGCGCCGCGTCGCCGCACCTCGTCGACGAGCACGTCGCGCATGATCTTCGCCGACAGCCCGAAGAACTCGCGCCGGTTCGCGGCGCGCGCCGCCGCGGGCCCGAACAGCCGGAGGAACGCCTCGTGGACCAGCACGGTCGGCTGCAGGGTCGTGGCGCGGGTCGTCCCGAGGCACCGCTTCGCGATGTCACGAAGCTCGCCGTAGACGAGCGGGACCAGCTCGTCCGCGGCGGTGGGATCACCTTCGTTCAGGTGGGCCAACAACAATGTCACGTGGTCGAACGGGAGCGACGCCACCCAGGACCTCCTCGGAGGTCGCACACGATAGCAGAGTCGCGGCGCGTAGAGTTGGGGCGCGCCGCTCCCGTTGTCCTCATTCCGTCATCGCCACGTACGCCTTGCGGTACCTCTGGAACGCGGCCTTGTACATCCCGGCCGCGAACTTCTCGTCGCCCGCCGCGATGTGCTTCGTGGCCTTGCCGGTCGACAGGCCGGCCGCCGTGATCGCAGCCATCCGCGCCGCGACGATCTCCCGCGCCAGCTCGAGCTGTCCGCCCAGCGCGGCGGGGAGCTGGAAGCTCGCCACCGGGTTCTTCTTGCCTTCGTAGGCGAGGTTGCGCTCGACCAGGAATCGGATCTCCTCCTCGAGGAGGTCGTGCTCGACGACGACGTCGAGCTGGTGAACGCGCGTTCCGATGTCCGTGATCGCGTCCTCGCTGCCGAACGGCTTCGCCAGTCCGACGAGCGGGGAACCGACGAAGTCGACGATGTTCCCGAACAGCCCGAGCGCCTGGAGCAGCGCGGCGGGGTTCGCGTACGGCAACGGGTTCGGGATCTCCGTCGCCGGCAGGATCTGCGTCTCGGGAATGATCGTGAACGTGGTATCGCTGATGAACCAGTCGATCGTGACCGACCAGCCGGGGAACTTGATCTCCGGGATCGTGAACAGTGTCTCGACCTGCGCGAGCGGGAAGGTGACGGTCCCGATGTCGACCGCGGCGATGGGGAGCGCGCTGGTCTGCAGCCAGTACTCGGGCTGGAAGAGGTTCTCGAGGGTGGCACGGTTGGAGTGGAAGCTGCCGATCGCGAACCCCCCGGCCACGCCGAGCTTGAAGTTGACCTGGGCGACGGTGCGGACGCGATAGCTGCGGCCCCGCTGGAGAAGCACCTGGAAGCCGAAGTCGGTCTTCTCGCGGATCACCTTCGCACCGAGCGGGATTCCGAAGTCGACGCCGAGCTCGATCCCTCCTTGGAGGGCGGTCAAGCTGCCGAGGTCGAGGCTGCCGCCGATCCCGACGCCGGCGTCGATCCCCTGGAGGAGCTCGTGGACGAACACCGGATGGGTCATCAGGATCACGTCGTCGTCCTCGACGTCGAGGTCGTCGCCGCGATCGACCACCTCGACGAGCACCTCGGACTTGATCTGTCCCATGCCGACGAGCCCGATGAAGCCGTTCGCCTCGACGCGTCCGGAGATCTGGGTCAGGAGCGCGCTGTCGAAGCCGTCGCCGGCGATCGAGAAATCGTTGTACTCGGCGACGACGCACGATCCGCGCGCGTTCGGGAGCGCGCCGAAGACGGCGGACATCATGTTGCCGGCGGTCTCGTCGTAGAACGCGAGGCACTGCGCGCCGAACTGGGTCACGCTGATCGGGGGGGAATGTCCGTCCGCCGTCGCGAACGAGGCTTCAGCGCCGGGAGCGATCACGGCCTCGGCGAGCGCCGGCGCGGCGGCGGCGAGGGACGACAGGAGGAGCGTCGAGCGGATGAGGAGCTTCATGGTTCGGTTCCTTCGATGGTCTGGTCGGAGTGGTTCGGTCGAACGGCGGGCGCTTCGAGCATCAGCCGGACGTGGCGGACTCGTAGGCGAGGCGGAACGCGTCGAAGGCGGCCTTGTACTGACCCTTCGTGTACTGGAGCTCGCCGAGCGCGAGCTGCTTCAACGCGGGGCCGACGTTCTCGCCGGCCGCGAGCATGAGGTCGATCGTGTCCTTCGTGACTTCGTGCACGAGCTCGAGGTGACCGCCGAGCGCGGCCGGGAGCTGGAACGCGGCGAGGGGCTTGTTCTCTCCCTGACGCGCGAGGTTCTGCTCGATCAGGAGGCGGCGCGCCTGCTCGCGGACGTCCTCCTGGATGCGCAGCGAGAGGTTGGAGACTTCGACCCCCTGGCCGAGGATCCCTTCCTCCTTCGCGAACGTCTTCCCGAACCCGAGCAGGCTCGTGAGCAGGAGGTTGCCGATGTCGGGAGGGAGGTTGAGCGCGGCGAGGACCTGGTGCGCGCTCGGGAACGTGTCGGGAACGGCGACGTCGGTCGCGGGCAGCAGCGTGAACTTCGGCGGATTGATCGACGCGATGACCCCCGGGTCCACCGCGGGCGGATCGAACGAGATCTCCGGGAACGTGAAGAGCTTGAACCCAGCCGCCTGCACGTCGGGAATGGTCAGATCCTTGATCGGAAGTCCGGTCGTGTCGAGCCAGAACTGCGGATCGAAGAGCGTGTTCGGGTCGGCGGCGCCGAGCACTCCGTCCGGCGACAGGAAGCCGGCGGTCGCGAGACCGGCGCCGACGGAGAGTTTCGCGCGGCTGTTCGATGCGACCCTCAAGCGGTAGGTGCGGCCGCGCCGGAGGAGCACCTCGAACCCGAAGTTGCCCCTGTCGCGGATCACGCGCAGCCCGAGGGGGAGGTTCATGCCGAAGCCGATGTCGACGCCGGCCTGGGCCGCCGTCGCGCTGCCGACGTCGATGGCGACGCCGGCTCCGACGCTCGGCTCGAACCCTTCGACCAGCTCGTACGTCGCGAGGGTCTCGCTGTCGATCACGCGATCGTCGGCGTCGCTCTCGAGGTCGTCGCCAAGGTCGATCACATCGGCTGTCACCTTGGTTCGCACCTGCCCGAGCCCGACGAGCTGCTGGAACCCGGCGACGTCCACCGTGCCGGAGATCCGCACGCGCAGGAGCGAGTCGAAGTGGATCCCTTCGATCGAGAAGTCGTTGTGCCGGGCGACCTCGCAGGTCGCCTCGCCCTTCGACGTGGTCATGACCAGGAGCGAGCCGAGCTTCCCGTTCACCGTGCCGCTCTGGCAAATGGCGCCGTTCTTGACGGTCGAGGTCACGGCGGGGGGCGAGTCGGGGAGGGGGAACGAGAGCGAGCCGCCCGGAAGGACCTCGGGCGGTTCGACGGCGACGGCGAGCGCCGGCACCATCGAGGAAAGGGCGACGAGGAGCGATCTGACCATGGCTTGCCTCCGGAGTCGGATGGGGTCTTCATTCCCAGGCCCGACCGCGGTGCGGCGTCGACGACCGTCACGGAAAATCCTGGATGACCGCGGCGACCGTCCGTTCTCGTTCCCGCCCATGGTTGGGGGGAGACGTCGTTGGACGGCACCACCACCGCCGCGCCGTCGTCCGCCGACCCCGCCCCGCGACCACTCGCAGCGATCCAACCCGGCGCAGGCCGAGGCTCTCCCACCACGACCTCCTCCTTCGCGCCTGCGCCTTCGGCGTCGTCATCGTGATCGACTGATTCCGGACGCATGACGCGCCTACGAGAAAGGGGGCCGCGACCGTGAAGGCCGCCGGCCCTTCTCTTTGAGCGGCGGCTCGAGATTCCGCGTGGGTTTGGGCCGAGTCTCGCGCTTGCCAGGGAGTGGAGGCAACGACGAGGCTGATCCGGGACGCGGCGATCGGTGTCGCGGAGGGCGCCGGGATTCCCGTCCGCTACCTCGAGTCGAGCCGGACCTCCAAGGAGGAAACCGTTCAGGGCATTCGCCGAACGACCGATCCGATCCGGCGTCATCGGCGTGCTCTCGGCCGTCGAGCCCTGCAGTCGCTGGCAGGTCTGGCGTTCCCGAGAGCATGCGCATCCCCAGCAGCTCCGGCGGCGGTCGACCAAGTGCCTCCATGACTACACGTACTTCCTCGAGCGCGACATCGGCTTCATGCACGTTCGGTTGCAGACCTGGATGCCGTACACCGTCCAGGTCTGCATCAACGGCCGCGAGTGGCTCGGTCGCCAGCGACTCCGCATCCTTCGCGGCCACGGTGTGATCCAAAAGGTCACCGGAACGCACCGGTATCACGTCACCGCGAAGGGACGCCAACTCATTGCGGCTGTCCTCGCAGCAAACGCCGACTCCCTATCCAAGCTCAAACAGTGCGCCTAGGAATCTTGAATTCCGGATGAGCCTCTCCTGCGGAGAGGCTCAAGCACTTCGCCGCCAAGCTGCGCATCGAGCGGCATAGGAGCTGCATTCAGCACCACCGGGCACGACTTGACAGTGAGGCCGGCTTCACGGAGATCGACTACAAGAACCGCGCCGGGTACCACGAACATGGCGTCGAGGAATGCGAGGCGTTTCTCGAGGCGTGGAAGCGCATGCTTCGCTTGCCCGGTGTCACGGCCGGCAACTAGTGGTGTGATTCAGAGTTGTTGACGTTTCTCCGGGGCCCTCGTCATCGCTTGCTGCGTTGCTCCTCCTCGACGTATCTCGAATACGCGGTCGTCGTCGCGCCTTGCCAGCGACGACGATGACCTCCGGATAATCCA
>CAZYQW010000096.1:0-183424 GCA_964649825.1 uncultured Phycisphaeraceae bacterium
CATGGGGCTGTGGAGTCGTGTATCGAGGACGTCGCGAAGGCGGCGAGGGCGGCGGTGGATACCGAGGTCCTCGCGACGGCGGCGGAGGCGGCGGGTATCGAGGTCGTCGCGAAGGAGGCGAGGGCGGCGGTGGATACCGAGGTCCTCGCGACGGCGGCGGAGGCGGTGGGTATCGAGGTCGTCGCGAAGGCGGCGAGGGCGGCGGCGGATACCGAGGTCCTCGCGAAGGCGGCGGAGGCGGCGCCGGATACCGCGGTCCCCGCGAAGGCGGAGGCGGCGGGTTCCATGGTCGTCGCCAAGGCAGTGACGGCGGTGGATTCCGCGGGCGCGAGACCGGAGACTCCGGCGGCGGTCGCAAAGGCGGCGCGTACCACGATCCGCGGGACCGCGGCGGCCATCGAGATCGCGGCGAACGCGCCGGAGCCGAGCGTCCACCCCGGCGTGTCGAGGAGTCCGGCCCGGCCCTCGTCGCGTCGAAACAGACGACGGCGAGAAGCGTCGCGCTTCAGGTCCTGTGTCGTCTCGATGCATCTCGAACGGCGCTCGTCACCGACGTTTTCGATGACCTGAAGGTCAACGAGATCCTGGATCTGCGCGAGCGCCGGTTCTTGCTCGAGCTCGTCTACGGCGTCCTGCGCCGTCGTCTCACCCTCGATTGCGTGATCTCCCGATTCGCCAACGATCCGATCTCGAAGATCGAGCCGGTCTGTCTGAACGTGCTCCGACTCGGCGCCTATCAGCTCCTCTTCCTGGACGGCGTCCCTCCGTTCGCCGCGATCTCCGAATCGGTCGACCTAGTGCAGCGGCGTCACGTCGGCGTCCGTTCCCTCGTGAACGGTCTCTTGCGCGAGCTGTCGCGCGAGACGAACAAGAGGGACGTGGCGCTCGACCGCGGCAACGCGAGTCCGACGAAACGGCTTCCGCTGCGCGCCGATCGGGTGGCGTTCTTCTCGCGCGACGTCTTCGTGCGGCCCGAGGAGAGCCGTGCCTTGTATCTCGCGCAGATCCACTCGCTGCCGGCGTTCTTGGTCGAACGGTGGCTGAAGCGGCACGACGGAGCCGTGGTGGAGGAGATGCTCGAGGCGTGCAATGAGAAGCCACGCGTTTCCGTGCGCGCGAATCGACTGCGCACCGATCGTGACGGTCTCGTCCGGCGTCTGGCGGCCGAGGGGATCGCGGCCCGCGCGGGCGTGCTCGCCGAATCAGTGCTCGTCGACGCCTCACCGCTGGATCTCGTGCAGTCGCCGACGTTTCGTGAAGGTCTTCACTACATCCAGGACGAGGCCGCGATGAAGGTGGCGGCGGCGGTCGAAGCGAAGGCGGGTGAACGAATCCTCGACCTCTGCGCGGCGCCGGGCGGCAAGGCGACGCACCTCGCCGAGAGCGCCGCGGACCTCGCTGAAGTCGTCGCGGTCGATCGCGACGCGAAACGGATCGCGCGGATCACCGAGAATTTGGAACGCCTTGGCATCCGCAGCGTGAAGACGGTCTGCTACGACATCCTGTCGACGGCGGCCGAAGGCGAGGAAGCCGAGCTTCCCCCGGAGCTTTCGGGCCGCTTCGACGCGGTGTTGATCGACGTGCCGTGCTCGAACACGGGGGTACTCGCGCGGCGCCCGGAAGTCCGTTGGCGGGTCTCCGAGGACAGCATCCGCGAGCTCGCCGAGCGCGGCCGCGCGCTGCTCAACCGCGCGGTCTCGTTCGTGCGGCCTGGAGGTCGCATCGTGTTCTCGACATGCAGCGTCGAGGAGGAGGAGAACCAGAACGTCGTTTCGCGATGTCTGGTCGCGAACCCCAACCTCACGCTGGTGAGGACGGAGGAGACGCTGCCGTCATCGTCGGGGCCGGACGGCGGGTTCTTTGCGGTGTTCACCGTCGAGGAGTGATCGCACCGGTGCGATGAAGCTCTTCTACAACACGAACGGCTTCGCGCATCACCGGCTCGAGGAGATCGTCGACGTCCTCGCCGACCTCGGATACGACGGCATCGCGCTGACGCCCGACGTGCATCACCTCGACCCGCTTCGCAGCAGCGAAGCCGACGTCGATCGGTTCCGCGCCAAGGTCGCGTCGCGAGGCCTCGCCGTCACGATCGAGGCCGGGGCGCGCTTCGTCCTCGACCCGCGGCAGAAGCATCACCCCACGTTGCTGACCCGCGACGGCCACGCCGCGCGCCAGGCGTTCTACGTGAAGCTGATCGACCTCGCCGCCGCGTTGGGAAGCCCCCTCGTCTCGATCTGGTCGGGGCGGGCCGAGCCGGACACGCCGGCCGGCGACGCGGCCCTCGACCTCTTGACCGAGCGCCTGCTGCCCGTGCTTCAGCACGCGGAACACCGGGGAGTCCACGTCTGTCTCGAACCGGAGCCGGGGATGCGGGTGCAGACGCTGGCCGAGTACGACGCGCTTCGCGAGCGAGTCGAGGCGAGGGGAGCGCGGCTCTGGCTGACCATCGATACCGGTCACCTCGTGGTGACCGAGACCGCACCCTACGACGAGCACGTGCGCAGCCGCGGCGCGTGGCTGAAGAACGTGCAGCTCGATGATGCGAAGCGTGGAGTCCACGAGCACCTCGTCTTCGGCGACGGCGAAGTCGATTTCGTCGCGATGCGCCGAGCACTCGAGGCCATCCAGTATCGAGATCCCGTCTCGGTCGAATTGTCGCGTCACTCGCACGACGCGTGGAACGTTGCGGCGAAAGCGCTTAGCGCGTTGCGGTCGTATGGGTTCGGAAGGTGAGGGCAACGCGTTGCTTGGCGAGCCGTCAGCCCGATGGTTAGAATCACGCGCCTACGGTTGGTCGAACGCCGAGGCCTGGCGAGCCGCGGTTCTGCGTCACCGCTCGCACGAGCGTTGGCCGGGGAGGACGAAAGAGAATGGTGTCAGAGAACCAACGGCACACCGAGTTTCGAGTCTGTCCGACCGTCGCGCCGGAGGGAACGCAGCCCCCGCTCGTTCAGCAGAACATCACGGCCGCGACCTGCCACGCTCGACAGGAGCGGGCCTACCACAAGTGCCACAAGTGCGCGTACCACGAGCTGGCGCGGCTGAACACGCGGCTCGTTCCGATTCCCATGATCTGATGCGTCCGAGCGAGCGCCGGCAGACGAAGAGCGGCTCGCGGGCCGGCCGGACCGATCCACGAGCCGATGTCAGGGAGCTTCGCCGGGCGCCACCCGACGCCTCGGTCGCGGCAAAGGTGATGAGGCGCAGACGGAACCGAGCCGCGCGGGCTGGACAGACGGGAGCCCTCGCGCCCGAAGCCTCCCTGGACCAAGGGAAGCATCGGACCAATGCCGCCGGAGCAGGAATCGACTCAAGGTGAGCGCTGCGAACCGTCCCGCGCGAGTTATTGTTGGGGCGATCGCTGCTCTGCGTCGCACGAGGTTCAGATCACGCCCACGCGAACGTGGCACACACCCAAGCCTTGGAGGAAACAAGATGGCCAAAGCGAAACCGATTCCCGATGGGTTCAACACCGTCAGCGCCTACATCGTCGTGCCCAAAGCGACGGTGGCGATGGAGTTCTACGCGAAGGCGTTCGGTGCGGAGCCGGGCATGCGAATGCCGGGTCCGGACGGCGAGAGCACCATGCACGCCGAGATGAGGATCGGCGACTCGATGGTGATGCTGACCGACGAGAATCCGGAGTGGAACATGAAGGCGCCGAAGACGCTCGGCGGTTCGCCGCAGTCGCTCCACATCTATGTCGAGGACGCGGACGCGGCGTACGAGCGCGCGATCTCGGCCGGCTGCACCCCCGTCTTCCCGCTCAACGACACGTTCTGGGGCGACCGGTACGCGAAGGTCGAAGATCCGTTCGGTCATCACTGGGGCATCGCGACGCACCTCGAGGACCTGACCCCGGAGGAGATTGGACGCCGCGCCGAGGAGTGGTTCAAGAACATGGGCAATTGCTCAGGCTGACCCGAGAGCCGCTCCGAAGAACGCCTCCCAACGCGACGCTCGGGACGCCGTAGACCCTCTTGAACGGCGTTTCGGGCGCGATCGCGCCGCGCGCCTGGGCCCCCGGCCGCGGAAACACCGGTGAACCGACCGACGGTTGATTCGTTTCACGTGCGGAATCACCGCTTTCGAAGAAAGAGCGGAAAGATTCGACCCGGCCGTCGTCTCTCTCGAAGAGACCACACGGGTCGGCACTGGAAACCGACATCGGACCGACGACGGAGGCAAGGACCGCGATGCATGCCCTGATCTTGGCCGCCGGGATGCTCGCGGCGGCCACCGAAGGCATTACGTGGGAGAAGGATTACGACGAGGCGTTCGCGAAGGCGAAGGAGCGAAACGTCCCCGTGATGCTCGCGTTCAACATGGACGGCGAAAGCGCCAATCAGAGCACGGCCGACCAGATCTACCGAGATCCGGAGTTCGTCGCGCGCAGCCGAGACTTCGTCTGTCTGATCGCGAGTACGAGCCGGCACGCCGCGGCCGGCGGGATCTGCTCACGCTTCGGCGCCGTCACCTGCGACGAACACCTGAAGGTCGAGATCAAGGCGTCCGACGAGTTCATCGGCAAGGACACGGTGATTGCGCCGCAACATCTGATGATCACCCCGGCGCGCACGGTCGTCGCGCGAAAGGCGTACTTCGCGTCGAAGGCCGAGATCGTCCGGATGATGCGGCTCGCCGAGAAGTCGATGCAGACGATGAGCGACGACGACGCCGAGGCGAAGCTCCTTCGAGAGCTCATGGAGCGGGCGCAGGAACGCAACGCGGAACGGCGCGGCGCGGCGATCGCCGAGCTCGGGCGCATGGAGCACCCCGCGGCTCGCGACACGCTGTTCAAGCTGACGCTTCCCGCGAACATGGACGCGACGCGGATGGAGGCGATCGACGCGCTGGCCACCAAGGGAAACTACGACGCGCTGCCCGTGCTGCTCGATCGTCTGAAGGACAAGAACAACCTCGTCGTGAAGCACGCGATCGTCGCGCTCGAGAAGCTCGAGCTCCCGGCGGCGGTCCCGGACCTGATGCGCCTGTGGAAGAAGAAGCCGAAGTCGACGATCGCGCGCGAGATCATCCGAGCCCTCGCGAAGTGCGCTCCCGCGGACGCGGAGATCCAGAACCTCGTGTTGAAGTCGGCGAAGAAGAGCACGGACACAGTGGTCGAGCTCTCGTCGATCATTGCGCTGGTCGACCTCGAGACGAAGGACGACCGTGCGTTCGAGCTCCTGCGCGAGAAGGTCAAGGACCGCAACGGCAACGTTCGAGGCCTGGCCGTCTGGTGTCTCGGGACGATGAAGGAGAAGGACGCCATACCGGTTCTCGAGGCCCTGGCCGCCGACGAGAGCAACGCCCAGGTGCGCGTGTGCATCCAAGCAGCTCTGCGCAACATCGCGATCGAGAGCGGCCCGGAGGATTCCGAGCTCGCCAACCAGCTCGAGCAGTTCCTCGAAGAGGACATCCGAAGGTAGCGCCGTCTGGACCGCCGGGCGGTGGGCGCGACGATCCGTGGCTCCGCCTCTTCTTCAACGGGGCATTCCTGCTACTCTCGCTCTCGATCGTGAGCGGAGTATCTGGCCCATGTCCAGCGAGAGCGAGCCCCCCCCGCCCTACGACCTGAATGAGATCGTCGCGGACTGCATCGCCCGCATCGAGCAGGAGGGGCCGAGGGCCCTTGATGGCGTGTGCGACGAGCATCCGGAGCTCGCCAGTCGCATCCGAACGAGGGTGCAGATGCTCGCCGAGTCCGGCCTCCTTTCCGCCGGGGACGAGTTGGACGACGTGCCCGAGCGCCTCGGGGACTTTCGTCTCATCCGTCGCCTCGGTGGGGGCGGCATGGGGGTCGTCTATCTCGCCATTCAGGAGTCGCTCGGCCGCGAGGTGGCGCTCAAGGTCATCCGTCGGGATCAGCTCTACTTCCCCGGTTCGCGCCAGCGGTTCTACCGAGAGGTGGAGGCAGTCGCGCGGATGCAGCATCCAGCGATCGTCCCGGTGTACGCGGTGGGCGAGCAGTCGGGCGTGCCGTACTTCGCGATGGAGCGCATCATCGGCGCGACGCTGCAGGATCTCCTCCTCGAGCTTCGCGGGAAGGCCCCGTTCGACGTGGACGAGGCCGAGCTTCCGGGGCTCGTGGCGACGATCGCGGGGGTGGGAAGCGAGCCCCGCGAGTGGAAGCGGTTTGGAAACTATCGACACTGGTGCCTCTCCGTCGTGCACGGCGTTGCGCGTGCGCTCGAACACGCGCATCAGCGCGGAGTGCTTCATCGCGACGTGAAGCCGTCCAACGTGCTCATCGGGGTTGACGGCCGGGTGCACCTCGTCGACTTCGGCCTCGCGATCGCCGCCGGAGCGCAGAGCCTCACCGCGACGGGCACGCGGATGGGATCGCTCCCGTACATGGCTCCCGAACAGATCAAGGGACTGAGCGCCGACGAGCGGACCGACGTCTATGGCCTCGGCGTGCTTCTGTACGAGCTCTCGACGTTTCGTCCCCCCTTCGGTTTCGACGCGATGGAGCTTCTTCCCACGCGGATCATCGAGGAGGAGCCGCGCTCGCTGCGGCTCTCGAACCCAACGGTGGCCGTCGATGACGAGAGCGTCTGTCTCAAGGCGCTCGAGAAGGACCCGGGCCGCCGCTACGAGACCGCGTGCGCCTTCGCCGACGACATCGACAATCTCCTGCATCGACGACCGGTCCGAGCGCGTCCCGCATCGAAGCTCTTGCGACTCCAGAGGCTCGTTCAACGACGGCCGGGGGCGAGCACCGCCGTCGTGCTCGGTTTCTTCCTCGTGGTGGTCGCGCCGACGGTGTTCGCGATCCAGCAACGTCGCGCCCGGGTCGAGGTCGAGGCGGCGCGCGACGAGTCCGAGCGGCAACGAACGCGCGCCGAGGAGAACCTGGTGCGCGCCCGCGAGGCGGTCGACCTCGTGCTCCACGAGGCCGGAGCGCGGCTGCTCCAGGGCGTGCCGCTGATGGACGGCGTGCGCCGCGTGATCCTCGAGAGCGCAGCCAAGTTCTACGAGCCCTTGCTCGAGCAGGAGCCGACGAGCCGGCGCATGCGGTTCGACCTGGCGCTGATCCGCCGTTCGCTCGCGCACTTGTACGAGGACCTCGACCGTCGCGATGAAGCGCGGCGAATGTACGACGGGCTGATCGTTGAACTGGAGGCGCTGCGCGGCGAACCAGCGCTCTCCACCAAGGCGGCGTTCCAGCTCGCGAGCATCCACTCCTCACGTGGGGAGATGAGAAACGACGCCGGTGACACCGAAGGGGCGCTCGCTGATTGGCAGCGAGCGCGGGACCTGTTTCCGGTCGTGGCGCAGGCATGGCCGGAAGGCCACATGTCCTGGTTCCAAGGCGCGGTGAACGACCTCAACGAGGCGCAGGCGCGCATCGACCTCGGTCAGTTCGCGCGCGCGCAGGAGCTGATCGACTCCGCGATCGACAACGCGCGCGAGGCGGTGCGGATCGAGTCCTCCGATCCCGAGGCGCACGCGACTCTCGCCGGCGCCTACGTGGTTCGTGCGAATCTCGCGTGCACGCGCCGCGACTTCGAGGGCGCGGTCGGTGACCTCGAGCAGAGCGTTCCGGTCCTGCGGAAGCTGCTGGACGGGGACCGTCCGACCTGGAACGTGAGGAGGGTCTATCTCGGCGCGGCCTCGAACTGGGGCGCAGCGCTCATCGGTCTCGGCCGCACGGAGGATGCTCGGGACGTACTCGAGGACGCCGTCGAGGTCGGCGACGCGTTGATCGCCGCGTTCCCCACGCTGACGCACGTCGTGTTTCAGATGGCCCAGACGTACACGAATTTGGGGATGCTCTACTCGAGCCTCGATCAAGTCGACGCGGCGTACGCGGCCTACGAACGCGCCGTCGTACTCAATCGCGCCGCCGCGGAGCGCGGGGAGGTCGGGGACGACGTGCTGGCGGCCCTCGCGTTGTCGTTGAGCAACCTCGCGTCGACGGTGCGGGACCAGGACGACTTGGAGCGAGCGGACGCGCTGCTCCGGGAATCGATCGCACTGTTCGCGCGCGCGGCGTCGGGCCTCGAGTCGAACCCGCTCTTCGTCCGCCACCGCCAGTATGCGCGGCTGAGCCTGGGCTTGAACGAGATCCGGAGGGGCCGGTTCGACGAAGCGTTCGACGTGCTCGAGGGCATCGAGGGGGAGGAGATCTCGGACCGTGACGTCGCGGAGGGCCTCGTCGGGATGTGGCTCGAGCTGGCCGCCGCCGACCCACCGCGTTCAAGCGTCGCTCAGGATCACGTCCTCTTTGCGTTGCGGCGGGCGATCCAGCTCGGCTGGGCCAAGCCCGAGCTCCTGGACGGGCCCGAGTTCGACGCGCTGCGCGACCACGCGGAGTTCCGCGCGATCCAGGCAGAGTTCGCCGGAACGCCGTGACGCGACGGCGCCGAGCCGCGCCGATTCGACGACGATCACGACCTCAGATCACGACCTCGCGCGCCGCCGGGTGGCTGAGGAAGTGGGTCATCGCCTCGGTGAAGCCGTACGCACCAACGGATCCGAACCCGATCAGGTCGTCGGGTCGAACCTCGGGGAGGAGGACGTCGCCGAGACGGTCGAGGCTCGTGCAGAGCGGACCGGCCAGGGTCGCGGGCGACTCTGCGCCGGATCGATCGATCGCCCTCGTCGGGAACGGATCGCCGAGGAGAGCGGGTCGCAACAAGTGGTTGATCCCGCCTTCGAGAATCACGAAGCGCACGCCCCGGCTCTGTTTCACGCGGACCACGCGCGCGAGGTAGACGCCGCACGGCGCGGCCAGGAAGCGGCCGGGTTCGACGACGATGCGGGGCGTCGTGTCCGCGAACTCCGCGGCGAGAGCGGCGAGCCCGCGGCCGAGCCGGCGCACGTCGAGCGGATCCTCGTCCTCGCGATACGGGACGCCGAGGCCGCCGCCGACGTCGACCATGTCGAGCTGGAGGGAGTGATCGTTCTTGAGCCGCCGCGCCAGCTCGAGCACCATCCGATGCGTGGCGAGGAGCCGATCGGCGTCGCGCTCGTTCGAGGCCGCGAACACGTGCAGGCCGCGCACCGTCACGTGCACCAGCGCCTTCGCCCGCAAGAGCAGCTCGGGCACCTGCTCCTCGTCCACGCCGAACGCCGATGGTCCCGAGCCGCCGATGATGCGGTTGCGCTCTTCCACGTCTCCCCGCGGGTGGACGCGAAGGTTGCATGCGACGTCCGTGCGGGCGAGCTGGTCCAGGCGCGCGAGATCCTCGAACCCTTCGGCCTGAACGCGTGCACCCATCGAGAGCGCGACGCGAAGTTCCTCGGTCCGCTTGCCCGGGCCCGCGAAGAAGATCCTGTCCGCGGTCAGTCCGAGGGCACCAACGCGCTCCAGCTCGCCGATCGACGCGCAGTCGAACGATGCTCCGAGCGCCGCGAAGATCGCGAGGAGGTCGCGATGCGGGTTGGCCTTGACGGCGTACGCGATCGTCGCGGCCGGAGGAAGCACGTCGCGCAAGGCGCGATAGCACGCCGTCGCGACGTCGCGTGAGTAGACGAAGAGCGGAGTGCCGTGCCGTGCGGCCAGTTCGGCCAGACGGTCGTCGTCGAACGCAAAGAGGCTCAACGGTGGTTCCAGAAGGGAGCGAAGCGGCGCACGCCCTCTTCGAGCTGCGCCGGCGACGCGGCGAACGAGAGGCGCGCGTGGCGGCGGCCGCCCTCGCCGAAGGCGAGACCGGGGATCAGCACCACGCCGCCTTCGTCGCGCAGCCGCACACAGAACGCGAACGGGTCGTCGTACGCCGGTTCGGGAAGCGGGAGCCAGTAGTAGAACGAGCCGTCCGGCGCGACCGACTCGACGCCGAGGTGCGTGTGCAGGGCGGACGCGAGCGCGGCGAAGCGCGTGCCGACCTCGCGCCGTGCCTCCTCGAGCACGCGTTCCCGATTCTCGAGCAGCGCCAATGCCGCGCCCTGCGCGGGGTACGACGCGGCCGTGGCAGCGTAGCCGTTGACGGTGGCGGCGGGCTTCAGCACGTCGGGCTTTGCCGCGACCCATCCGACCCGAAGCCCGGGCGCTCCGAACGCTTTGCTGACGGACGAGAGGACGGCCCCTCGGTCGGTCACGTCGAGCAAGCTTGCCGGACGCGCGTCGTAATAGAGGTCGCGGTAGACCTCGTCGCTCACGACGAGCACGTCGCGCCTCTCGCAGGCGTCGGCCACCTCGCGGAGGGCGGCGACCGTCGCGGCGCCGCCGGTCGGGTTGCCCGGCAGGTTGAGCACCGCCAGCTTGGCGCGCGGCGCGCGGTCGAGAGCGGCCCGAAAGGCGGCGGGATCGAGCCGGAACCGATCGTTGGCAGCGAGCGCGTACGTCACGATCCTCGCACCCGTCATGCGCGCGAGTGCCGGATACGCGACGAAGCCGGGATCGGGAAGGAGCACCTCGTCGCCCTCGTCGAGCCACGCGGTGAACAAGCAATAGAGCGCGCCCTGCGTGCCCAGCGTGACGAGCACGTGGTCCGGTCCTGGCACGCCGTGGAACGACGCGATCGTCGCGCGCAGGTCGACGCGACCGGCGTTCGGACCGTACGGGCACGGACCCTGCAGAGAGGCGAGCGCCGCGCGGGCGGGCTCGGGTAGGTCCCACGTCGGTTGCCCGAGCCCGAGGGGAATCACGTCCGGTCCGGCGGGGTCCGAGATCATGCGGATCGCGGACGGCGCGAGGTCGGCGAGGCGTTTCGCTGGGTTCATCGCAACGCGCCTTCCAGCGCCGTCGACGCGTCGGTCTTGGCGTCGCGGTACTTCACGATCATCGGGGCGGCGAGCATTAGCCCGCGTTCGCGCGCGTACTCGCCGGCGGCTGGTCGCGATCCGGGGACGACGACCGCCGATTCCGGAACCTCCGCCCGCCACTCCCGGCCGTTCACCAGGTCGTACAGGATCGTCGACGCGGTCAAGATCACGCCCGCCGCGAGGACTGCGCGGCGGCGCACGCGGACGCCCTCGAACACGCCGGCGAGGCCGCCGACGAACGCGTCGTCCTCGATCACGACGGGGCGCGCGCCGGCCGGCTCGAGCACGCCGCCGACCTGCGCCGCGGCCGAGAGGTGGACGCGCCGGCCGATCTGGGCGCACGAGCCGACGAGCGCGTGACTATCGATCATCGTCCCCTCGTCGACGTACGCGCCGACGTTGACGTACGCGGGCGGCATCACGACCACGCCGCGTGCGACGAACGCGCCGCGGCGGATCGCGGTGCCGCCCGGAACGACGCGGACGCCGTCGTCGAGGTGGAAGCGCCGCGGCGGATAGGCGGACTTGTCGAAGAACGGAAAGCCGGGGCCGGCGACCTCGGACATACGCGTGCCGCGGAAACCGAGGAGGATTGCCTGCTTCACCCACGCGTTCACGCGGACGCCGTCTCCCTCCGGCTCGGCCGCGCGCACGTCGCCGCGCTCGAGCGCGGCGAGAAGCACGTCGTGCATCGACGGATGCGCGGGATCCGCCAGGACGACGTCGGCCGGGCGGTCGAAGAACGACTTCAGCTCCGTCGTCGCCATCGAACGTCAGCTCCCGAACGGCTCGAGCGCGCGTGCCATCGCCTCGCGCGTGGTCGCTGTCGGCCGCGTGAGTGGAAGGCGCAGGTGGTCTCCCGCGATCCCCATCAGGTCGAGACCCGCCTTCAACGGGATCGGGTTGCTCTCGACGAAGAGCGCGTTCATCACCGGGAGGAGGCGGTGGAATTGCGCGCGCGCCGCCTCGAGCTCGCCCGCCATCGCGTCATCGATCATCTGCTTCAGCGCGCCGGGGAGCAGGTTGCCGAGGACGCTGACCAAACCGCTTGCACCGACCGAGATCGACGCCAGCGAGAGGTTGTCGTCGCCCGCGAGGACTCGCTTGCCCGGGGGCAGCGCTCGACAGATCTCCGCGATCTGGGCGAGGTTGCCGCTCGACTCCTTCACGCTGACGATCTGCGGGTTCGCCCACAGCTTCGCCATCGTCTCCGGTGCGACGTTCGTCCCCGTGCGCCCCGGAACGTTGTACGCGATGAGCGGCAAGTCCGGCGCAGCCTTCGCCACCGCCGCGAAGTGTTCGACCAGGCCGCTGGGCATCGGCTTGTTGTAGTACGGCGTGACGACGAGCGCACCGTGCGCGCCGAGCTCCTTGGCCCGGGCCGTGAGCCGCATCGCCTGTCGCGTGTTGTTGCTGCCCGTGCCGACCACCACCCGGCGGCCGGACGATTCCTCGAGGCAAGCGATGATGATCTGGTCGCGCTCGCCGTCGTCGAGCGTCGCCGCTTCACCGGTGGAGCCGAGCGGAATGAGCACGTCCGTGCCGCCCGCGACGACGTGCCGGACGACGCGGCGGAAACCGTCATGGTCGACGCGGCCGTCGGCGTGGAACGGGGTGGCGAGCGCCACGAAGAGGCCGTGGAAATCGGACATTGTTCAAGCACTCCCTTCCCGGAAGATCGGATCGAGCAGAGCGGCGGCGACCTGATCCATGCCGAACACACCCCGCTTGCCCTGGAGCCATTCGGCGGCCGCGACCGCCCCCTGGGCGTATGGGGCGGCGCTCCTCGACGCGTGGTGGATCTCGAGCACCTCGCCGGGGCTGTCGATCCCGACGACGTGACTGCTGTAGGTGTAGCCCGCCCGGATCGCGCTGACCGAGAGCTCGTCCGCGGCGAGCGGTCGATCGGCGGGCGGGATCAGGAACGAACGCTTGCGCGGGCAGTTCTCCAGCACGACGCTCGCCAGCATCCGCGCGGTGCCGGACGGCGCATCGTGCTTGCGAGCGTGATGGTGCTCGACGATGTACGGGTCGCGGTCGGCGCGTCCCGCCGCGAACCTCGCGACGACCGCGGTCAGGCGCGCGTAGAGCGCGACCGTGATCGAGAAGTTCGGCGCGACGATCACTCCAATCCGATCACCGACTTGCTCGGCGAGGTCGGGCTTCGACCAACCGGTCGTACCGATCACGAGCGGCGTGTTGGTCTCGAGGGCCCAGCCGACGCGGTCGCCGACGACCTTGCCGGACGACGCGTCGATCGCCACGTCGACCGCGACGCCGGGCGGCGGCTCGCGGGTGACGGACCAGGCGAGACGGTCCCCTGCCTCCGTCGCGATCGCGGACCCGAGGCGGCCCTTGCCGAAGAGTCCGATCTTCACGAGCTCGCTCCCGCCGGCGCCGGCTGCTCGATGAGGCCGCGGTGCAGTCGCCGCAGCGCGACCGCCACGTCGTCCTGCCGCACCACGAGGCTCAGGTTGATCTCGTTGGCGCCCATGGAGATCATCTCGACGTTCACGTCCCTCAGCACCTCGAACACCATTGCCGCGACGCCGTTCGTCTGTTTCAAGCGCTCGCCGACCACTGCGACGATCGCCCGATCTTGCGCGAGCTCGACCTTTGCGATCGATGACAGCTCGGAGACGAGAGCGTCGAGCGGCGCGTCGGACTCGACGGTGAGCGACACGGAGACCTCCGCGGTGGCGACGATGTCGACGCTCACGTCGTGTCGCGCGAAGACCTCGAACAGCCGCGCCAGATAGCCGCTCTGCGCGAGCATCCGCGTCGACGTGACCGTCAATACCGTGATCGGGCCGCGCGCCGCGAGGGCGGTGACGGCGCGTTTCGTCGGCACGTCCGCCACGATGCGCGTGAACGCGCCGTCGGGCCGGCCGGCGTGCCGTACCGTGACCGGGATGTTCGCCTCGACCGCGGGCTGGATCGTCGCCGGGTGGAGCACCTTCGCCCCGAACGCGGACAGCTCGGCCGCCTCGTCGAAGGAGATCTCCGCGATCGGCCGCGCCTCCTTCACCACGCGCGGGTCGCAGGTCATCACACCCTCGACGTCGGTCCAGATCTGCACCTCTTCCGCGCCCAGCGCGGCACCGAACAGGGCGGCCGAGTAGTCGCTGCCGCCGCGGCCGAGCGTCGTCGTCAGCTCGTCGTCGGTGGCTCCGATGTAGCCTTGGGTCACGATCGCGCGGCCCGGAACGAGGCGCGGCGTCAGGTGCTCGCGGCAGAGTTCGCGGATGCGGTCGCGCCGCGGCCGCGCCGACCCGAAGCGTGGGTCGGTACGCATCACGGAGCGGGCGTCGAACCACTCGCACGGGACGTCGGCCGCCGTCAGGTAGGCGGTCACGAGCCGGCTCGAGAGCCGCTCGCCGGTCGCGGCGATCGCGTCCATGCTGCGCGGCGTGAGCTCGCGCAGCATCGCGACGCCTCGCAGGAGGACGTCGAGCTCGTCGAACAGTTCCGCGAAACGCGCCCGCAGCGGGTCCGGTACCGCCCCGGCAAACAGCTCGTTCGCCGCCGCGAGGTGCCAGCGCTGGATCTCGTCCTTCCTCGAGAGGGCGCGCTCGACGCCGCCGGACTTCGCGGCGAGTCCGGCGTCGAACAACGCGTTCGTCACGCGCGCCATTGCGGACAGCACGACGAGCGGGGCCCGATCGAGCGACTCTCGAACGAGGCTCGCCACCTGCTGGATCGCGGTCGAGTCGCCGACCGACGTGCCGCCGAACTTCATGACGAGCGTCATCGCAGCCCCCCGGGAATGCCCGTCGCGTGGAAGAGCTCGGCGTTCAAGATCGACGCGCCGGCCGCCCCGCGCTCGGTGTTGTGGCCGAGGACGAACAGCTTGATCCCGAAGAGCGGACACGCGCGGACCCGGCCGACGTGGACCGGCATGCCGCCGTCTTTCTCGACGTCGAGGCGCACCTGCGGGCGCGACTCCTCGGCGTACACGAGGATCGGCCGCTGCGGCGCGGACGGGAGCTCGAGATCCTGCGGCCGCGCCACGAACGACGCGAGCGCGTCCCGTACGTCGGCGGGCGAAGGAGAACCCCTCAGTCGGATCGAGACCGCCTCGCTGTGGCCATCGAGCACCGGCACCCGGTGGCACATGGCCGAGACGACGCAGTCGAGCGGCGTCACGCGGTCTCCTTCGAACCGCCCGAGCATCTTCGGGATCTCGGCCTCGACCTTCGTCTCCTCCTTGGCGATGTAGGGGATCACGTTGCCGAGGACGTCGAGGCTCGGCACGCCCGGGTAGCCGGCGCCGGAGACCGCCTGCATCGACGTCACGTGGACCGCCTCGACGCCGAACGCGCGCTGCAGCGGTGCCAGCGCGAGGACGAGGACGGTCGACGTGCAGTTCGGGTTCGTGACGATCCCACCCTCGCCGAACCCGCGGTGGACCCGCTGCGTCTCGAGCAGCCCGAGGTGTTCGGGGTTCACCTCCGGGACGAGCAACGGCACGTCCGCTTCCATGCGGAAGGTCGCCGCGTTCGAGAAGACGAGACAGCCGCGCTTCGCGAACCGCGGCTCGATCTCGGCCGCCGGTCCCGTGTCGAGCGCGGAGAAGACGAACGGCGCCGCGGCGACGTCGGGCGAACTCGCCGTCAGAACCACGTCGCCGAGACCGCCGTACGGTTCGCCGTCGAGCCGCCAGGCGCACGCGTCGCGGTAGCGCTTTCCCTCGCTCTTGTCGGACGCCGCGAGGCACGCGATACGGAACCACGGGTGGTTCTGGAGCCGCCGGACGAAACGCTGGCCGACGACGCCGGTGGCGCCGAGCACGGTGACGTCGATCGGGTTCGTCATGGTCGGTTCTGTGGGGCCTCCCGAGTGACGGACACGGCTACGGGGCTCCGAGCATGTAGAGCGCGAGCTCGCGGAGGGTGACCGCACCCTCGCGCAGCTCGGAGAGTCGGATCTGCTCGCGCTCGGTATGGGCGACCGCAATCGATCCGGGTCCGACGAGGGCGACCGGCCGATCGCCGACGAGCACGCGCAGCTTCGGTAGGTCCGAGCCGAACGTGAGCGCGATCGGTTCGTGGCCGGGCAGGCGCGGGAACCGATCGGGTGGATCGAACGTCACTCGCTCGACCACGCCTTCGGACGGACGAAGGCGTCGCACGACGTCTTCGAAGTCGGATCCGGGCAACGTGCGCGCGAGCACTTCGGCCCGCGCTTGCGCCGGGATGACGTTGATCGCCTCGCCCGCCGCGACGACGCCGAGGTTCCAGACCTCAGGGCCGAGCTCGGGGTCGATCGGTCTCTCGATGGCACGGATCGCCGCGAGCCAGTCGAGGAGCGGCCACGTCGCCGAGCGGCCGAGCTCCGGCGTGCCCGAGTGGGCCGGCCGCCCGGTGCACGTAAGACGCAGATGCAGGAACCCACGCTGTCCCGCGCCGAGCTGGTTCTCGGTCGGCTCGCCGTTCAGGATGCCACGCAGTCCGGCGAGGCGCTCCCTCAGCTCGAGCGACTTCCGCGCGCCGGCGCCGTCGGTCTCCTCGCGGCAGACGCCGAGCCACGCGAACCCGTCGTGCCCCTTCTCGAGGAACGCGCGGATCGTCGCGAGCTGCGCGACCATCTGCCCCTTCGCGTCGCACGAGCCCCGGCCGAAGACCACGTCGCCCTCGCGGCGCGGCGGCAGGTAGGGCGGCACCGTGTCGAGGTGGGTGGTGAAGAGGAGCTTGGGGTCGCCCCACGTCGCGAGCACGTTCGTCGATCCATCGTCCACCCGTTGCGTCGTCACCGCGCCGTCGAGCTCGCGGAGCACCCCGAGGACGGTGTCGAGCCCACGGTCCTCCCGACCGGACGTGGTGTCGTCCGCCATCAGCGCGAGGAGGCGCTCGGCGAGCCATTCGTCATCGATGGAGTCGAGTTCCATCCTGGAGAAGCCCTTCGCCGTCGGGCACGGCGGTCGAAACCTCTCTTATGCCACCGGGCGGAGGGCGACGCAACAGTAGGTCACGGCATGGTGAGGCGGCGAAGTCCGTCCTCGTGCACCACGTCCCGCCAGAACCGCACCCGCGTTCTGCCGCGCTTGCCGGACCGACGCAGCCTGGGCGATCGCCAGGCGATCGCCAACCAGCGACTCCTCTCTCTCGAGGATGGTCACGTACGCTTTCGCGTCCGCGATGCGGCCAAGCCCTGTCAGCCGCGTCTGTATAACTCGGCACCCGCCGATCTCGATACCACCAGAATCGAAGAACCTCGCGCAACTTGAGTCGTCTCGACATCTCACGCCTCGTCGAGTAAGCAGACCTGTATATCCACGGCCCACGCTCGTCACCCTCCTTCCCCAATCCGCCCAAGCTCGCCAAGAACCCGGTCCGCCGGACTCCGCACTCCTGGCGGCCCCCGGTTGAGGACGTGGGTATCGATCATCGTCGAGCTGACGTCGGAGTGGGCGAGCAGTTGCTGAACCGTCCTGATGTCCGCGCCGTCCTCCAGCCAGTGCGTCGCGAACGAATGGCGAAAGATGTGGCACGTGGCGCGCTTCGTGATTCCCGCGGCAAGGACCGCCTCTTACGCACGGCCGGCTGGACGAGCGTGTCGTGCAGGTGATGGCGACGGCGCTGACCTGTGGCGCGATCGACGTAGATGCGGGTCGCGGCGAAGATCCGCGGCCAGGACCGTTCCTTGCCAGCGGACGGGCGGTTGCCATGCAACGCGTGGGGCAGCTCGACGCAGCCGGCGCCCGGCGGGTGTCGGCGAGGCCCTTGCGCAGCGGGCGTCGCTTCGCCGGACTGTCGGGATTGCCCTGGGCCGGTGGATCGTCCGGCTCGTCATTCTTCTCGTGCGCTGGTTGCGGCGTTGCCCTTCTTGCTGTCGTTCGTCGGACCACCGATCATCGAGCGCCAGGTCGAGCAATGCATCCACGGGTCGGCGTGGCCCTCGGCCCTGACCGATCGACCCAGCGGTGGCAATGGTCGGCGCCGCGCTCGACTCGGCGCTCCTCGAGACCCACGCCCTTTCTCGAAACCCCGTGTCTTCTCCGCGGGCTCGCGACTCCCCTATGGAAGTCGAAGCCCCGTTCCAGCGAGGAGACCGGAAATGTTCGATCGGAATCGTCCCCATGGCGATTGGTTGGCCGCGTCGATTGCTGCGTTGACGTTCCTTTCGTGCGGGCGCGCCGGCGCGGCGCCGGTGCCCGACGAGCCGCGTCCGGCGGGCCTTTCGGCCGCGGATCGGGCGGACGTCCGAGCCGCGTATGACGCGGGAAGGCACGCGGTCGTGGCGGTCGCGGGCGGGCACCGGGCGCAGAACCCGGGCCAGGGCTGGACCACGTCGTTCGACGGCGAAGGCTTCACGGTCGATCCGGATGGAGCGGGATGGACATGGGGGCTTGCACTCGAGCGTTTCGGCTTTGCCGGGGACGAACGCGCGCTCGACGGCAAGCCATCGGTCCGCGTCGATGGAACGCGCGTGACCTACGCGTGGGATTCCACGCTCGAGGAGTGGGCGTCGAACCCCGACTTCGACGACAACTTCGGCTTCTCGGTCTCGATCGACGGGGACATCGCGGTCGTGGGCGCGCCCCACGAAGCGAGCAGCGCCACTGGCGTGAACGGCGACGGAAGCAACAACGATTCGTGGGACTCCGGCGCCGTGTACGTCTTCGTCCGCGCCGGCGGATCGTGGAGCCCGCCGGTGTACTTGAAGGCGTCCAACACCGGCTCCACGGACGAGTTCGGTTGGTCGGTCTCGATCTCGGGCGACACGATCGTCGTCGGAGCCTGGGACGAGGAGAGCGCGGCGAAGGGCGTGAACGGGGACCAGAGCGACGACACCTGGTCCGGCGCGGGAGCCGCGTACGTCTTCGTGCAGAACGGTGGGATCTGGAGCCAACAGGCGTACTTGAAGGCGTTCGAGCCGGGGGACAGCGGATACTTCGGCAGCGGCGTGTCGATCTGGGGAGACCTCATCGTCGTCGGCGCGGAGGGCGAGTGGGGCAACGCGACGGGCGTGAACGGGGTTCCGACCGGGGCGAGTCCGAGCTCGGGCGCCGCGTACGTCTTCCTGCGCAGCGGCTCGACGTGGTACACGCAGGCATACTTGAAAGCCTCGAACACGGGCTCGGGCGACGCATTCGGGAACGCCGTGTCGATCCGAGACGCGACGGTGATCGTCGGCGCCTACCTCGAGAGCAGCAGCGCGACCGGCGTGAACGGCAACGGGAGCGACAACGGCGCGTGGCGCTCCGGCGCCGCGTACGTGTACACGGTGCCGTGCGGGGCGATCACCAAGTACGGCTCGGGTTGCGCCGGGTCCGGCGGCTACGTTCCGACGCTCGGCGCCGTCGGCTGCGCGGCGGGCAACGGGACGATCACGCTGCGGATCGCGAACGCGCTCGGCGGCGCGCCCGTCCTCTTGTTCGTCGGCAACCAGGCGATCGCGCAACCGGCCGGAGGCGGGTGCACGCTGCTCGTGCCGCCGCTCCTCACGATCCCGATCACGGGTGCGCTGGTCTTCGGGAGCGGCCCCGGCAGCGGCAAGCTCGTCCTCGATGTCACGCTCGGGCCGATGGCGCCGGACGTGACGGTCTTCCTGCAGACGGCGATCGCCGACCCGGGAAGCCCGCTCGGCCTCACGCTCACGAACGGGCTCGAGGTCGACATCGACTGACCAGGTCAGCCGCCGCGGGCGCCTGCTCCGCGAGCGGGATCCGCTCGGTCGGCGCCACGGTCCCGCTCGCGATCGACGCCACGGGATCGGTGGCAACTCTCTCGATCTGCGGCGAGCCGCTCGCGAGGCGATCACGCCGGCGCCGGCGCCCGCGACGTGCCGCTCGTCGGGGCCGGGACATCGGACTCGGCGGCATCGCCGACGATCAGGATCGAGTCGCGCGTCACGCCCGGCCGCGATCGCGTCGAACAGCACCGGCGAAGGCTTGCCCAGCGCACGTCGGGAGCGGGCTCGAGCCGGCTCGAAGCTCGAGGCACGTCAGGGAACGAGGTGCAGCGTCACGCCGTTCGTGTTGGAGAAGCCGGCCGGCTGGGTCGACGTCAGGAATGCCTGGAGGTGCACGGAGAGCGGCGCCACCATCGATACCGGCAACACGACGTCGATCGAGAACGAACCCAGGAAGAGGCCGTTGGGAGCGAGGGGGAGCGGGGGCGAGACGGAGATCGGCGGCACCACCAGCAGATCGCAGGCTTCCGTCATGGGGAGCTGCGCCGCCTGAAGTCCCGCGAACAGGAATGCCAACTCCCCCGGCGTGCCGTTCCGGATCGTGAGGCGCAGGCTCTCGCCCGGCACCAGGCATCCCAGAGCCTCGAACTTCGCAATGCTGCCGTTCGCGCCGGGACAGCCGGTTCCGAACGGAGCGATCGCGCCGCAGCCTCCAGGATTCGGGACGCAGATGTGGGCGACGACGTCGTTCGTGTCGCCGTCTCCGGTCAAGTCCTGGCCGAGCGTGAGCTCGTATCGCGGGAACGTCGTTGCTCCCGGACCCACTCCTACGCCACCGCTCAGGGTAAGGCCGCTGTCGAACAACGTCCTCGACGCCACGTCGTAGGTGCAGAAATACGAGCTTGAACCTTGGCCGTCGCCGGTGTGGTCGACGCCATCCGCGCTCTCGTGCGCGGCGATGGCGGCGAGATCGCCGTTGTGTTGCATCGTTCCGCCGACCTGGAGGTTCCTCAGCTCGCCCGTCTGCAGGTCGAGGAGTACGAGGATCCGATCGACTGCATCGCCGTCTCCGTTCAGGTCCGTCTGTCCGTGATGCGCTTCGTCCACCTCGACGGCCAACAGACCTCCTTCGAGCCGTCCGATGTATGTAGAGAAGTAGATCGGCAGTCCCGTGTTGTGGATCATGCCCGTCGGCAAGTGGAAGACATGGACGACGTCATCCTGCTGATCTCCGTCCCCGTTCAAATCCTGCGCCTGAGCAGCTTCGCGCACCTTGAGGGTGACCCGGTCCGGGTCTTTCGACCAACCGCTCCCGCTGTTCGCGAGTGCAAGCTGGGTGTTGGTGAGGACGTCCGTGGCCGGATCGTAGACGTACCCCACGTGATCGCTCATGTCTCCATCTCCGTTCAGGTCCTGCTGCTGCTTCGCCTCCGACACGGAGAGCATCAGCACTCGAAGATCTTTCTTCGGGAGCAACTGGACGCTGGACGCCAAGCCCGTGTTGCTCGAGATCCCCGTCGCAGGGTCGTAGAGGTGGACGACCCGGTCGGTCGCGTCGCCGTCGCCGTTCAGGTCGGTTTGGCCCGAGGCCGCTTCCGAGACCAGGAGTGCAGCACGGTTGCCCTCCGCGAAGGCGACCATCGATTCGACCGCGAGCTGGAGATTGGTCGGTGCCGTGGAGCTGGCGTCCAGGAAGTGGGCCACGTCGTCGAGCAGGTCGCCGTCTCCATTGAGGTCGACCAGGTGATCGGGCTCCGATACCGCGAACAAGAGGCGCCCCCCGGTCAGAAGCTGAAAGCCATAGCCTTGGTACATCTTCACGACGTATCCGGTGTTCGTGGTCGCACCGGTGCCGGTGTCGATCAACTGCAGCACTTCGTCGGAGAGATCGCCATCGCCGTTCAGGTCCGCCAACGCCTGATCCTCGGCCCACCGGCACGCCGCGAGGCTGCCATCCGGCGCGATGGCCTTCGTGTAGTAGTTGGCGTTCAAGCCGGTGTTGAGGAGGACGCCGCTCGCCACGTCATAGATCTGCAGGACGACGTCGAGTGCGTCGCCGTCGCCGTTGAAGTCCGTCATCCCTTCGGACGTCTCGTGCACTTGGAGGAGCACGGAGGTCGGCGTGAACAGCGCACTATCGGGAGTGGAGTGGATCGCGGCGGTCGGCGTGTAGGCCAGCGTCTGCAGGTCGTAGAGCGCCGGCACGCGGTCGAGCGCGTCGCCGTCCTGGTTGGCGTCGGCGCTGCCACCTTCGTCGATCTGCATCACCCAGTGCCCGTTCATGTGGTGCAGGCTCGACGAGAGGCCCGTGTTCACGATGGTCACCGGTTGCGCGTGAAGCAGCGAGCCCGCCAGGGAGGTGGAGAGCAGGAACGTTCGAGCGAAGAGCGGGAGACGGGAGATCATGCTTCCTCCTCTCCGGGAGCGGGCGTGGGTGCCCGTCGCACGACGCGCCGGGCCATGCCGAGGTTAGTGCTGCCGCCGGCGTGGCGTCACGCCCGCGGAGGAGGAAATCTTCGGCTCTCATCGGCCCCGCAACCGCCAGGGAGGTGAGCATCCTCCACCCACCGCCCGCGCCGCTTCGCCCCCCCGGGGGATCGCGAAGCGGCTGAAGCGCACGAGGTTGTGCTCGTTCCGCGGCGCGGTGCAACGGGACTCGATGGACCGAGCTACGCCCCGCTCACCCGGCCTGCACGATCGCCGCGATCTCCTCGTCCTCGAGGAGGCGCGGCGAGTTCTTGCCGGCCGCCAACACCTTCTCCACCAGCTCGTCGGTGACCTCGTGTCCGTGGTGCTGGAGCCAGTACGCCACGTTCGAGCGGCCGCTCATCGGGCCGATGCGGATGCGTTGCGCGAGGCCGACGAGGTCGGCGGGGACGCCGCTGTAGACGAGGTTCGCGAGCTGGGTGTCGCCCTTCTTCAGCGCCTTGACGACGGCCGCCGCGTGAACGCCGGTCGCCGTCTCGAACGCGTCCTGTCCGAAGACCGGGTAGTTGTGCGGGATGTCGACCTTCACCGCCGTGGCCACGGCCCGGACGTAGTCGCCGAGCTTCGACAGGTCGTTGTCGATCCAACCCATCAGCTTCAGGTTCACGAGGATTAGATCCATCGCCGCGTTCCCGGAGCGCTCGCCGATGCCGAGCGCCGAGCCGTGGACGCGATCGGCTCCTGCCTCGATCGCCGCGATGGTGTTGACCACGCCCAGGCCGCGATCCTCGTGGCCGTGCCAGTCGACCTTTACGTCCCGGTTCGGCGCACGCCGCCGGATGAGCTGACGCGCCCAGCGGATCAGCGCCCGCACGCCGTCCGGCGTGGCGTGTCCGCAGGTGTCGCAGAAGCAGAGCCGCTTGGCGCCGAGGTCGAGCGCCATCCCGTACAGCTTCTCGAGCGTCTCGGGGTGGGCTCGCGTCGTGTCCTCGGTCACGTACATGACGGGAAGGTCGTTGTCGCGGCAGAAGGTGAGGCAGTCCTCGGTCGCCTTCAGCATCCGGTCGAGGCTCCAGTCCTCGGTGTACGCGCGGATGCGGCTCGACCCGATGAACGTGCAGCACTCGATCGGGAAGCCGACCTTCTGGGTCAGCTCGACCACCGGCTGGACGTCGGCGACGACCGTGCGGCACGCGACGTTCGCGCCGATCCGGAGCTTCTGCCGGTCGATCTCCTTCGCGAGCGCCTCGATGTGCGCCACGTGGAACGGTCCCGCGCCGGGCAACCCGAGATTCGCGGTGTCGACTCCGATCGCATCCATGAGGTGAAGGATGCGAATCTTGTCCTCGATGCTCGGGTTGGTGACGGCCGGGCTTTGCAGCCCGTCGCGAAGCGTCTCATCGTCGAACTCGATCTTCCGCGTCGGGCGCGGCACGTAGGTGTCCGCGTGGTTCCAGTCGTAAATCAGTTCGTCGATGGTGTTTCCGCCCATGAACGTCCTCGTCGGCCTTCGGAATGACGCTCGTATGATAGACGATCATGTGGGGCCGAACGAGCACCTCCGCCGCACGGTGTCGAACCCGAGCGGCGGAGGTGGAAGGTCGAAGATCCCGTGGTCGCGTCAGGGCACCTGAAGCGAAGTCCCCTGCGTCGTGGAGTAGCCGGGGGGGACCCCTGGATCGGCCACGAGCGCCTGGAAGAAGAGAGTGAGCGGTGGAGCGGCGGGTGGGATCGCGCCGGACAACGAGATGCTCCCCTGGCCGGGGCCCGCGCCGGCCAGCGGCAGCGGCGGCAGCGAGAAGAACGGCACGCCGAGCAGGAAGTCGCAGTCGTAGCCGAGCGGCAACGGCCCCTGGAACGTGGACAGGAAGACGACTCCGAACGAGCCGCCGAGCCCATCGAGGATCGAGAGCGTCACCTGTCCGCCCGGCGACGTGTCACCCGCGATCTGCAGCCGCGGAACGATGAGACCGCTGCCTTCGCACCCCTCGCCGAAGTCGTGGATCCGGCACGGAGCGTTCGGCGCCCCGGGCGTCCGCGGCTGGAGCTGGTTGGCGAGCGGATCGAAGTCGAGGAACGCGCTGCACCACGGGTTCGGGAAGTCGCCGCCGCGGTACATCCCGGCGGGCAGGAAGCTCAGGTCCGGCCCGACCGGCTCGGCGAAGTCGAAGATGGTGTCGACGCCGGTCAGGTAGCCCGCGTCGGCCTGCGCCACCCGATCGACGATGGTTCCAATCTCGGAGAGGATCGTGGAGTTCGGCCCGCTCGACACATTCGTTCCGAGGAGGCCGAGGACCGTGACGACGGTCGCGGGGTTCCCCGCGTCGAGCAGGTAGTACGTCTGGGTGCCGTTCTCGATCGCGTTGGACGGGCCGAGGTCGAGGTCGATGCCCGGCACCGCCGTATTGCCGATCAAGGGGTAGAGGTCGGTCGGCGGCAGGGCGATCCCGCTCAAGTCGACCGCGAAGTCCAAAGTGCCCGCGGCGGCGCCGTCCCCTTCGACGATCAGCACCATGAGGTTGGTCAGCGGAATGCCGGGGGTCGCCGAGATCAGTTCGATGAACTCGAGGTTGTCCGTGCCGGCGTGGCTTCCGTAGATCTCGTTGAAGTAGACGAACGCCGACTCGCACTCGCAGATCGGCGTGGAGGACGTGAACTCGATCACCTTGGCGCCGAACTGCTTCGCGCACTTCGGCAATCCCTGATCGTCGATGCACACACAGACCTGCTTGTTCGTCGTGATCGACGTGATCCGCTCCGCGTGCGGCCGGCAGTTCTTGAACGCCGGGCAGGGGGGTACGTTCAAGCAGTTCAGGTGGAACGTGAGTTGGACCTGGTTGGTGCAGTCGGTCTCGGGGACGCAGGTGAAAGGACAACTCAGGTCGAACTTCGCCTGCACGATCGCGTCGCACGGCGGGCAATCGGCCGAGAGCGCGGGCGGCACGATCGGGTAGTTCGCCGCGAGGAACTCGGCGAACTGATCGCCCGCGCCGGCCTCGTGCCATTCGTCGGTCGCGCTGCGTCCGAAGAGAGCGCTCTCGCCGAAGGCCGAGCCGGCGAACGCCGCGTAGTCCGCGAGCGCGACGTCGGTCGGGACGACGTAGGTGGCGACGCGCGAGAAGTCGCCGTCGCCGTCCATGTCCTGGTACAGAATCGTAAGCGGCAACGGCTCCTGGGCCGCGGCCGGCACGGCCGCCGAGAAGACGGCGAGCGCGAGCCCGAAGAACGGGAGGAAACAGGAACGCATCGGATAACCCTCCTTGAGTTGGCGGTTGCTTCCGATGCTGCTTGCTCGATGGAGGAGGGAACGTGACGAGAGAATCGCTTTCTCGGTGCGCGCGACGACGCGCGGTGCCGAGATCCCGTTCACAACGCCTACCCGGCCACCTGCCGGTCCAGGTCCGCCTTCAGCCACGCCTGCGCGAGGCGCCAGCCGCGGTCGACGGTCTTCGAGGAGCAGTCGAGGACTTCGCCGATCTGCGCGCTCGTGAGGCCGCCGAAGAAGCGCAGCTCGACGATGCGGCCGAGCTGCTCGTCCAGACCGCCGAGGCGGGAGATGGCGCCGTCGAGGTCGACCAGATCGTGTCCCTTGCCGGTTCCCTCGGCAAACGCGCCCTCGTCCATCGTCACGCGAAGGCGCTCGCCGCCGCGCTTCTGCCGCCGCCTCGCCTTCGCGTGATCGACGAGGATCGATCGCATCGCGGTCGCCGCGAGCCGGAAGAAGTGCGCACGGTCCTTCAGCCCCGCGCGGGGCACGTCGACGAGCTTGAGATACGCCTCGTTCACCAGCGCGGTCGGCTGCAGCGTGTGGTCGGCGCGCTGGTCGACCATGTAGCGGCGCGCCAATCGGTGCAGCTCTTCATAGACGAGCGGAAACAGCTCCTCGGTCGCGGAGCGGTCTCCGTCGGCGATCCGACGCAGCAGCATCGTCGCGTGGTGCTGGGGTTCCATATCACGGTATTCTCGATCATGATTCGGGGATCGGCCCGGTCGAACTTTCGCTTGTCGGCAAAACGGGTCTTCGTGTGAGATGGCGCGCCACCACTTCGCCGGCCCGTCGCTCATGATCTCTCGGCCTCTCCTCCACCACGTCCCTCGCTTTGGGCTCGCGCTCGCAATCGGCGCCTGGCTCGGAGGATGCGCCAGGAACGACGCTCCGGAGAGCGCGCTCGTGCGGCTGAACGACGCGGTGGATCGTGCCCGCATCGTGTCGTCGATCGACCTGACGGCGCGGGAGGCGTCGGTCCTCCACGGATCATCATCCGTCGCCGCGTTCTCGTTCGCGACGCTCTCGAGCGGCGAGGCCCCCCGTCACGAGGCGGGCTGGATCGACGAGCTCTACGGCGCCGGCGCGCCGGCCGCCGGACGGGTCCTTCGCCTTCGCGCCCTCGCGGGCGCGCCGAGCCATCCGATCCTGTGGTTCCGGGCGAGGCTCGACGATCCGCTCGAGGAGGGCGAGAGCTTCTTCGTCGTCGAGACGCAGAAGGCATTCTCCGCGGAAGAGCTGGGGTCCGAGGAGCACCTGGCGCGGATGCTGCCCATCCACCGCGCGTACACGAAGCCGTTCGAGCGCGAGCCCGGCGGCGCGCCGGGCGCGGTCTATTCGACGCTGATCCTCGCGGACCCGCGCACGAGCCAGCTCGTGATCGGAGGGTACGGCGACGCGGCACGGATCGGCGGGGCGCGGATCGAGGTGATGGAGCTCGGCCATCGCGGAGCGTGGCTCCTGCGCACCGCGATCGAGGGCCGCTCGCCGTGGGTCCGCTCGATCCGGGGCGCGGGCGACGATCGCAACGTCACCTACGAGTCGCTCCTGCTCGGACCGCCCGGCCGTGCCACGTTCGCCGTGCGCGTCCCCGCGACTGCGCCGGTCTTCGAGACGCACGCGAAGGCGATGTTCGCCGGCAAGCCGGACGCGTTCGAGGTGACGGTCTCGGCCGGCAGCGAGACGCTCCTCCGCGAGCCCTTGACGTCCGGGTCGACGTGGACGCCGCTCCGACTTCCCCTGTCCGCGTACGCGGGCAAGGAGATCGAGCTCTCGATCGCGGTCGAGGCGAAGCGCGGCGGCGAGCAGTCGCTCATCGCGTTCGGCGCGCCGCTCATCGACGGCACGCCGCGGGAAAAGCGCCACGACGTCATCGTCGTCTCGCTCGACACGGTCCGCGCGGACCACGTGTCCATCCTCGGCGGCCCCAGGGCGATCACGCCGGGCTTCGAGCTGCTCGCCGCGACGGCGGCGACGTTCGAGCAGACGATCGCACCCGCGCCGTGGACGCTGCCGTCGCACGTCTCGATCTTCTCGGGCCAGTACCCGGATCGCCACGGTACGCACTTCGAGCGCAGCCGGATCGCGCGGGAGACGCCATGGTTGCCGGAGGACCTTCGTCGCGCGGGGTTCCGGACGTACGCGTTCACGGGTGGCGGCTACGTCGACCCCGAGTTCGGGTTCGCGCGCGGCTTCGATCGTTACGCGACCGACGATCCGTCGTTCCCGCGCGAGGACTGGGTGGCGCGGCGCGGCGGCGACCAGGACGAGCAATCGCGCGCGCGCGCCGCGTCGCGGACGCGACGAGAGATCCTCGACCTCCTCGCGACCGAAAGCCGAAGCCCGCGGTTCTTCTTCCTTCACACCTACGCGGCGCACAACTACGCCGCGTCGCCGGACGTGCTGCTCGAGATGGGCGCGACGCCCGATGAGCTCCCCGACCTGCTGAAGAGCCTGTCGACGATCGAGCTGAGCCGCGCTTACCCGAAGGTCGGGTCCGACGACGAGAAGCGCCGGATCGCCACGCGCACGCGCTTCCTCTACGAGGCCTCGGTGCGGACCGCCGACGCGTTCTTGAAGGACGTGGTCGAGACGCTCGAACGATCGGGGCGCGCCGACTCGACGGTCCTCGTCGTGCTTTCCGATCACGGCGAAGAGCTGTTCGAGCGCGGCGACGTCGGTCACCACCGGCAGTCGCTTCACGAGGAGGCGATCCACGTCCCGATGCTCGTCCGCGCGGCGGGATTCGAGGCACGTCGGATCCCGGACGTCGTCTCCCTCGTCGACGTCGCGCCGACGTTGCGCGAGCTGTTCACCCTCACGGCGCCGCCGGGATCCGCCGGATGGCGCGACCTGCAGGACGGTCGCAGCTTGGTTCCATTGCTGCGCGGCGAACGACTCGATCCGCGGGCGTCGCTGGCGCGCGGATCGCGCACCGACCTCGACCAGGACCGCGTCCTCCGCGCCCTGCGCGGCCAGCAGGAGAAGTACCTGGTCGAGGCCCGAAAGGACGGCGCACTCGACCGCTCGCTCTTCGACCTGCGCGCGGACCCGGGCGAGCTACAGAACCTCGCCGCCGAACGCGGTGAGCGGGCCGAGAAGATGGAGCGGACGCTCGACGTGATGGTGAAAGGGCTCGAGGCGCTCGGCCCCGGCGGCACGACGGCGGACCTTTCGGACGAGATGGTCGCGGACCTGAAGGAGCTCGGATACCTCGGCGGGGAATCGCCGTGAGCGGAAGGTCCGCGGCGCTCCTCTTCGCCGCGTTGTTGGCCGGGCTCTTCGCGCTCCTCTTCTTCGCGCCCGGCAAGGGGACCTGGATCGTCGATCCCGACTCGGCCGCGTACGTCGGTCTCGCGCGCGCGCTCGCGGACGGCGACGGCTACACCTTCGCGGGCGTCCCGCACGCCAAGTTCCCGCCCGGCTTCCCGGCGTACCTGAGCCTCGCGATCCTCGCGACGGACGACCCGGAGTGCTACGGCGCGATGCGCGACCTCGTCACGATCGCCGGGTTGCTCTCGGTCCTCCTCGCGTTCCTCGTCGGCCGGCGCTTGCTCGGGCTCGGAAACGGCGGTGCGCTTCTCGTCGCGCTCGCCGCCGCCACGAGCGTCTTCCTGATGCAGTACTCGGTCTCGTTCCTTCGCAGCGAGACGACGTTCGCGGTGCCGTTCCTGCTCTCGCTCCTCGCCGGCGAAGCGTGGCGAAAGCGCGGCGGATCGGCGCGGGCCGGGCTCTGCGGTCTTCTGCTCGGGGTCGCCGCGCTCGTGCGCACCGCGGGGATCGCGGTGCTGCCGGCGCTGGTCCTCGCGCGGGCCCTGTCGTGGCGTCCGTTCCGCCTCGACCTGTCGCGGTCGTTCTGGGTCGAGTCCGTCGTGTTCGTCGTGGTCGCCCTTCTTCCTCCGGGCGCGTTCTCGGTGCGGAACGCGATGCAGGACGGACCGCGCTCGCCGGGCTACGCCGAGGAACTCCTCCAATCCTACGCCCTCGACCGCACGAAGGACGTCGACCTCGACATGCCACGGATCGACGCCGCCGGCATGATCGATCGACTCGCGACGAACACGTCGGTCCTCGCGCAGAGCCTGGGGAAGTTCGTGCTGAACGACAACGCGGGCGCGAACCTCGCCGTCCATCCGCGCACCGGCCGGCCGCGCGCGACCGCCGGGCTGCTGCTTGGGCTCCTCCTCCTCGGCCTCGTCGTCGCGGCGCGGCGGAACCTCGTCGTCGTCAGCCTCGTCGTCCCGGCGTACGTCGGGCTCTATCTGATCTGGCCGTTCAATCAGCAGCAGCGCTTCTACTTGCCGATCCAGCCGATCCTCCTCGCCCTGCTGGCGCTTGGGGCCGCGCCGGTCCTCGCCCTCGGCGCCCGCGCTGCAGCGCGCCCGCTCGGCCGCGTCGCGCTCGCCGTCGTCGTCGCCGCCGGAGCGGTCGTCGTCGGGCTCGGCCGGTCCGAGAACGCGGAACTGCTCGGCCGCTACTCGAGGAAGTACGCGCTCCTGCTCGCGGCGCTGGCGGCAGGCGCGGTCGCCCTCGCCGTCGTCGCGGTGCTCCTGCGCGGGCGCACCCTCGACGTCGAGCGCGTCCGGACGATGACGCGGCGGGTGGGGCTCGGCCTCCTGGCCGCCGGCTGGATCGGGCTCGATCTCCTGTTCTGGCGCGGGCTCCAGCGCGAGCACGAGCAGTTCGTCGCGATCCGCGCCGCCGATCCCGTGCCGGAGCGGTTCGAACGCTTCAAGGGTCTTCCGGAGATGTTCGAGCTGTTCGAGGTCCTGATGCGAGAGGCGGGCCCCGACGACCTCGTGATGTCGGACATCCCGAAGATCATCCACGTCACGACCGGGTTGCGGACGACCCCCCTCGTGTTCTCGAGCCGCGACCGGACGATCGAGCTCGAGCCGGGCGGGGAGCCGGTCCGCTTCCTCTACTTCTCGCGCGAGATCCCGCAGGTCTCGGCCGTGTTCGACGAGTTCCTCGCCGCGCACCCCGCGCGGTTCGAAGTGGTTCACGAGGTCCGCGCCGGCGACGGCGAGCACGCGATCCCGATCTCCCTGCTCCGCGTCCTCCCGGAATGACTCTCCGGCTCGCCGAAGTCCGCGGGAACCCCGTTCTTTCCCTCGCCGTTCCCCTCGCAACGGAAGTCCCGGTCGACGAAGATGTCGGCCCACCGGTTCGGCCCCGTGCCCCGTGCGAGGAGGGAACTATGCGAAGGATCGCGTCGTGGAGCTTGCTCTTGCTGTCGGGGTGTGCCGTCACGCAAACCGATGAGGACACGGACATGGCCGCCGCCGCCGAGCCCGCCCACCACAGCCTCGACCTCGGGGTGCGCAACGTCGGTTTGAGCTTCGGAAACTCGCCGGTCTGGAACGGCATCCGGGTCAACGCGCGCGATGACGGGATCGAGCGGATCAACGGGCTGAACCTGACGCTCTGGTCGCCGGGAAAGACCGACGGATCGACGATGAACGGAATCGCGCTCGGCCTGTTCGGACCCGACGCAGGCTACCTGAACGGGATCGCGCTCGGCTTGCTCGCCAACGTCGCGCACGACGGCACGTCGAGCATCCACGCCGCCGGGATCGCCACCGTCTCCGAGGGGGCGATGGACGGAGTCGGGGTGAACGGGGTCGCGAGCGTGAGCTTGGGCGTGAAGCGAGGGATCCACCTCGCGGGCGTGGCGAACGTCTCCCGCGGGGGAATCCAGGGCATCCACGCGTCGGGGCTGGCGACCGTCGCAAAGGACGGCGTCGAGGGAGTCGGCGGCACGCTCGGCGTCACCGTCGCGGAGGGCGGCCTCACCGGCGCGCAACTCTCCGGACTGGTCACCGTGGCCGAAGGCGGCCTGACCGGAATCCAAGGATCTGGCCTCGCCACCGTCGCCGAGGAGGGCGTGACCGGAGTCCAGCTCTCGGGGCTCGTCACCGTCGCGGCGGGCGGCATGACCGGCGTCCAGGCGTCGGGGCTGGCCACCGTGGCGGAAGGCGACATGACGGGAATCCAGCTCGCGCTCCTCGCGATCGTCTGCGAGGGCGACGCCACCGGCATCCACGTCGGCGGGCTCGCGAGCGTGGCCGGCGGCCGGCTCACCGGCGTCAACGCGTCGCTGCTCGCCACGGTGGGCGGCGAAGAGGTCACCGGGATCAACGTCGGCGGTCTCGGCGTGGTGTCGGGAAACCGCGACGCGCTGACCTCCGCGCTCGACGAGGACGTCGACCCGATCGATCTCCTGGCCGACGACGCCAGCGGCGAGATCAACGGCATCTCCGTCGCCGGCTACAAGGTCGAGGCGAGCCGCATCCGCGGCATCTCCGTCGCCGGCATGAACCGCGCGAACGAGACCCGCGGGCTCTTCCTCGGCGTGTACAACGCGGCCCGCGTGATGCAGCGCGGCGTCTCGGTCGGCCTGTTCAACGAGGCGGAGGACATGGAAGGACCGTCGTTCCAGCTCGGGATCTTGAACCACGTCGCGGCGAATCCGCCCGGGCTGCGCTGGCTGCCGCTCTTCAACGCGAGGTTCTGACTCGATGTCGCTCGTCGCCTCGAAGCCCCGATTCGGCCCCGAGGACGCGGTCCGCGTCGCGCGCGAGCGGTTCGGGATCGATGGCGGAGCGCAGGAGCTCGACGGCGAGCGTGACCAGAACTTCCGGATCGCGACGCCGGACGGAACGTGCTTCATCCTCAAGTTCGCGAACCCGGTCGAGACCGCGGAGTCGCTCGCTTTTCAGCATCGCGTGCTCGAGCATCTCGCGGCGACCTCACCCGGCGACGGCTTCCCTCGCGTCGTGCGCGCGACGGACGGCGCGGACGTGGTCGACGTCGAGGACGCGCAGGGTCGGGCTCATCACGCGCGGCTGCTGGCGTGGATCGCAGGCCAGCCCCTCGCGGCGGTTCGACCCCACTCGGTCGAGCTGCTCCGTGAGCTGGGCGCGTTGCTCGGCCGCATCGATCGCGCGCTGGCCACCCTTGCCGTCGACGCCGGCGGACCGCCGCCGCACTGGGACCTGCGAGACGCGATGGCGACGATCGCGGGTGCGCACGAGCACGCCGGGGCCCCGGACCGCCGTTCCATCCTCGAGAGCCTCTTGGCCCGCGCGGCGCGCGAGGTCGAACCAGTGCTCGCCGGCCTTCCGATCGCGTTGATCCACGGCGACGCCAACGACTACAACGTGCTGGTCCGGGTCGGGGCAGCGAGGCGGCCGACGATCGCGGGATTGATCGACTTCGGCGACATGGGTCGGACGCTGCGCGCCGCCGAGCCCGCCGTCGCCGCGGCCTACGCCGCGCTCGGCAAGCGCGACCCGTTGGCGGCGACGGCGGCGATCGTCCGCGGCTACTGCGAGGAGCTTCCGCTCGAGGAGCAGGAGCTCGACGCGCTCTACGAGCTCGTGCTGCTGCGGCTCGGCGTAAGCGTTTCGATCGCGACGCGGCAGCGGCGCGACGCGCCCGAGAACGGCTACCTCGCAGTCACCGAGGGACCCGCGTGGAGCTCGCTGCCGGCGCTCCTCGACGTGCATCCGCGGTTCGCGCGAGCGGTGCTCCGCGACGCGGCCGGGCTCGCCCCGCTGTCGCGCTCGGTCCGCGTGCAACGGTGGCTGGGGACGCGCGCGAGCGAGCTTGCTCCGGTCGTCCCCGTCGACGTCACGCGCTTCACGATCATCGACCTCGGCGGCGCGGGCGTCGCGCTCGGGGATCCCTCGACGGCGAACGTGGAGACTTGGACGCGGCGCATCTTCGATCGGATGCGCGACGCGAACGCGGAGGTCGGGATCGGTCGCTACGACGAGGCGCGGCTCTGCTACGCGACGGATGCGTACGCCACCGGGGGCGACGCGCCCGAACGACGGACCGTCCACCTCGGCGTCGACCTGTTCCTTCCGGCCGGCACCGACGTCCTCGCACCGCTCGACGGCGTCGTCCACGCGGTCGCGGACAACGACGCGCCGCTCGACTACGGGCCGACCGTCGTCCTCCGTCACGACCCGCCGGACGGGCCCTCTTTCTTCACGCTCTTCGGCCACCTCGACCCCGAGGTGCTGGAGCGGCTCGCGCCCGGCGTCGAGATCGCGCGCGGCGCGCGCGTGGCACGCGTCGGCGCCCCGCCCAAGAACGGCGGCTGGCCCCCGCACCTGCACCTCCAGATCGTCGTCGACGTGCTCGACTTCGACGGCGACTTCCCCGGCGTCGCCCCGCCATCCCGTCGAGACGTTTGGCTCGCGTTCTCGCCCGACCCGCGATGGCTCGTTCCGTCGCTGCCGCTCGAGGCGCGCGCGCCCCGACCGCCGACCGCCGCCGAGCTCGTGGCTCGACGTGAACGGTTCCTCGGGTCGAGCCTGAGCCTTCATTACGACGCGCCGCTTCATATCGTGGCCGGCAGCGGCGCGTACCTCTATGACGAGAACGGCCAGTCGTACCTCGATTGCGTCAACAACGTCTGTCACGTCGGTCACGCGCACCCGCGCGTGGTGGCGGCGGCCACGACGCAGATGGCCGCGCTGAACACGAACACGCGTTATCTCCACGAGCGCCTGGTCGAGTATGCCGAGCGGCTCGCCGGCTTGTTTCCCGACCCGCTCGGCGTCTGCTTCTTCGTTTGCACGGGGAGCGAGGCGAACGAGCTCGCGCTGCGGATGGCGCGCGCCCACACGAAGCGCCGCGACGTCATCGCGCTCGAGGCCGCGTATCACGGGAACACCCAGGGATTGATCGACGTCAGCGGCTACAAGCACGACGGGCGCGGAGGGGAGGGCGCGCCGCCGCACGTCCACAAGGTGCCGCTTCCCGACGTCTACCGCGGGATCCACCGCGACGACGACGGCGACCCGGGCGCGCTGTACGCGAGACACGTGGTCGATACCGTCGAGCGCCTCGTCCGAGCGGGTCGCCCGCCGGCCGCGTTCCTCGCCGAGTCGATCATGAGCTGCGCCGGACAGATCGTGCTCCCTCGCGGCTACCTCGCGCGTGCGTACGAAGCCGTGCGGGCGGCGGGCGGCGTGTGCATCGCGGACGAGGTGCAGACCGGCCTGGGACGGATCGGGACCCATCTGTGGGCGTTCGAGGCGCAAGGCGTCGTCCCCGACGTCGTGACGGTTGGCAAGCCGATTGGAAACGGCCACCCCCTCGCCCTCGTGATCACGACGAACGCGATCGCACGCTCGTTCGCGAACGGAATGGAGTACTTCAACACCTTCGGTGGCAACCCCGTCTCGTGTGCGGCCGGCCTCGCCGTGCTCGACGTGATCGAGGACGAGCGTCTCCAGGAACATGCCGCCGAGGTCGGGGGTCGTCTGAAGCGCCGCCTCGAGGGACTGATGCCGCGACATCCGATCATCGGCGACGTCCGTGGTCTCGGCCTGTTCCTCGGCGTCGACCTCGTCTGCGACCGGCAGACGCGCGAACCCGCGACCGCGCACGCGAAGTACGTGATCGAACGCGCGCGTGAGCTCGGCGTGCTGCTGAACACCGACGGTCCGGGGGAGAACGTGCTGAAGATCAAGCCGCCGCTCCCGTTCTCGGCGGCGGACGCGGACCGTCTTGCGGACGTCCTGGATCGCGTGCTCGGGGAGACGGCCGTGACCGGCGCCGGCTCGGGAGGTTCGAACCCCTGCCGCGTTACATTCACCCCGCGGATCGGCTAGCATCCAAACCACGCCGGAGCCCAGACCGTGCCAGACTCAGGGGAAGACCCCTGAGCGGAGGATCCACCGATGCGTCCGACCGCAGCGCTCTTGGCGTGCGCCTGTTTCATGGCGACCGCTCAAGGCGGCATCAAGCTGACCGAAATCCAGTTCCCAAAGAGCTTCGACGGAACAAGCGGTCCGGTCGGTCCACCCGCCGGCACGGTTCCTCTGTCGCAACGGGTCGTGTTTCGGTTCAGCGCAAAACCCAAGATCGGCGGCAACGTCGCCGACGCGCTCCAGATCCGCATCTCGAGCCTCAACTCGCTCGGTCAGGTCGTCGGCAGCGCCGCCGCGGGGACCTACGAGGTCTCCGGTAAGCTCGTCATCTTCTCGCCGCGCCTCCCGACCGTGTCCCTCGACGACTCCTTCGGACCGAGCTCGGATCCGGCGGTCGATCTGTCGCTGCCGGGCCTCGTCCCGGAGACGATCTACGAGATCCGCGTCGTGAGCGACGTTCCCGGCGGGGTGAAGAACCTGAGCAAGGTCGACGGCGGCATCCCCGACCCGCTCTCCTTCTCGACGGTTGCGGCGGTGCCGCCGGCGAACGCCGTCGCGACGTATTTTCCCGATGTTCCCGGATCCGCGGCCGCGCTGGTTCCGGGCGGCATCCAACCCAAACCCGGCTCGAAGAACGTCCACCCGAACGCGTTCGAGGATCCGGCCGGGCTTTTCACGAGCATCACGAAGTCCAAGCGGACGCCGTTCGCGCTGGAGTTCAAGGGGCCGATCAACCCGAGTGCCGCGAACCTCGTCGGCAACCTGCGGCTTCGCATGGTTCGCGACGCGAACGGGATCGTGACCGACGTGCCGATCCCGATCACGCCGGTCGTGACCGAGAACGCGGTCGACGGAGCCAGGCTCTTGGTCTACCCGCACGGGATCCTCCCGCTCGGAGCCATCGTCTCGTTGCAGCTCATGGGTGCGTTCGAGGCGCTGTCCGGAAGCGCGGCCAACCCGGGAGTCGGCTTCCAGGAAGTCGCGGGCTACACGGTGGCCAAGGACCCGACGCCTGGTTTCGCGATCGACGACGCGGTGATCGAGACCTTCGAGACGACCGCTCACCAGGACACGAGCGTGGCGGCGGACGGGCTCCCGCCGGCGACGTGGAGCTCGAGCGATGGGGGAAAGCTCCGCGCGTCATTCGGGTTCGCCGGCAGCGGCGAGCTCGGGCGGTTCATGCCGCAGGATGCGCCGACCGTCATCGTCCTCGACACCGACTTCCAGTCGTTCCCCCTCTTCTCGGGCGCGACCCCGCAGGCCAAGGCGGGCACGATCGTCACGAACGGCGTCTTCCAGTTCACCGACTTCCACGTGCCGCCCTCCGTGACCATCGTGGGACGCGGCTCGAACCCGCTCGTCATCCTCGCCACGGGATCCGTCCTCATCGAGGGGAAGATCGACGTGAGCGGGGCGAACGGCGCATCGGACAACTGGTTCGACTCGGCGATCGTCCCCGTCGCCGGCGGTTCCGGCGGCACGGGGGGCGGCAAGGGCGGTGACGGCCACCCGGTCGACCCGCCGCTGTACGGCACTCCGACCTCGATCGTCACGCCGACGTTCGGAGCGAGCGGACACGGGCCCGGCAACAAGGGCCTCGGCGGGGGCGGCGGTCAGAACGGTTGCACGCTGCCGTGGGCCGGCTTCGCCGGCTTGGACTGTGCGGGGTATGCGACGACGCTGGGCGACGGCAGCCGCGGCGCGGGCGGCGGCGGTGGTTCGCTGAACGTCTTCTTCCCGATCGCACCCGAGGATCCGTTCACTCCGGTAAGCGGTCGTCGCGGTGGCATCGGGATCGGGAATCACTTGCCCATCGTGTACGACCCGACCCTGCCGTTCGCCCCGGAGCCGGACGCATACTCGGGCCTGCCGGGCAACCCGACCAACGCCGTCGCGATCCCGAACCCGAACCCGACGTTCGCGGCGGCTCACGCGGCGGGGTTGATCTGGGACTCTGGTGCGCAGTTCGACACCACCACGACCTGGGCTCAATCGAAGCGGGTCACCCTGTTCGGCAACGCGGGCGTCCCGATCTTCACGGACGCCGACCCGACGAACAACTTCATGGGGCCGGGCGGCGAGTGCGAGGCGTACGTCGGCGGGCAGGGTGGAGGAGCCGGCGCGTCCCGCACCGAGGGGCTGTCGCTCCAGTGTCACCTCGCGCTCATGTCGGCCAACCTTCCGCTCACCGTACTCGACGCCCGCGGTGGGGGCGGCGGCGGGGGTGGCGGCGTCATCGTGATCCAGGCCGCGGGACCGATCGAGCTCACCGGACCGAGCGCGAAGATCGATGCCAAAGGCGGCGACGGTGGAGGCGGAGAGGGGACGAGCTCCAGCGGCCGAGCCGGCGCGGGCGCGGGCGGCTCGGGCGGCGCGGTGATCCTGCAGTCCGGGACCAACGTCATCATGTCGGGGGCGAGTCTGCCGCCCGTCGTGATCGACGTCTCCGGTGGATGCGGTTCGAACGCCGTCACCCTGACGAACAACTCGACCAGCGGGACGACCGGCGGAGACGCCAATGTCCTGCAAGTCGCCGACGGCGGACCGGGCGGACCGGGCATCGTCCAGTTCCATGTTCCCGAGGCCGCGCCGGTGCAGTACGACGCGACCCGCGTCAACGCCCGGGTCTTCCCGTCCGTGTTCGACGTGAAGACGGGGCATGGAGACTGCGGCTTCCCGGGGGCGAACGGCTCGGCCTCGTTCAATCCGCTCGTCGTGCGAACGCTCACGTCCGAGACCACGGACTCGGTCTCCGCCGGACGTTCGACGTGGTACGACCTCGGCGCGGTCACCTCCGCGTTCCGTCCGCCCGTCATCACCTCGGCCGGCGCGATCTCAGGACCGGTGTTCGGCGTGCCAGGAGCGGGACCGATCTTCAACGGCACCAACCCGCTCACCGGACTCGTGGAGACCGACGCGGCCGGCAACGTGCTGAACCCGGCCCAGGTCGACATCCACGTCGACTCGCCGGATCTTCTGAAGGACGACTTCATTCCGAACGGACCGCTCTACTACCAGTCCGCGATGGTGCGGTTCGAGGGAGCGGACGAAGACCCGGCGCACCCGGGTTCGCCCGACCTTTCGACGGCAACCGGCTTCGTGACCGACGTCACGGCGCTGAACGGCAAGCGCTTCGTCCGCTTCGAGATCCGTCTCGACATCGCGAGCGCTCCGGCCGGCATCCTGTCGTACGCCACGCCGCTCCTCGAAGTCGACCGGTTGCGAATCCCGTTCAAGTACTGAGCGGGTGACGCCTACGGGCCGACGACGACCTCGAAGCCGGCCGTCCCCGTGAAGCCGATCGCGCTGCCCACGTCGGCGATCAGCGCCTGGAGAACGAAGCGCGTGCCGAGCAACGACGCGGGGAGCGTCGCCCGCGCGACCGCCGTGCCCGTCGCGTCGGTCGTCCACGGCACCGCGACGAACGGCGGCTCGACGGCGAGCGCGCAGCCGGCGCCGAGCGGCAGTTCGATCGCTCCGGTTCCGACGAGCAGGAGCGCCGCCGCGTTCGGGGCGGCGCTCGCGAGCTCGATCGAGACCGTGCCGCCGATCTTCGCGTCGCCGGTGAGGCCGAGGACGGGGATCGCCCCGGCGCGGCCGGCGCAACCCGCGCCGAACGATTCGGCGACGTGCGCGCCGAGCTCGACGATCGGCACCGCGTGAAGCTCCACGCCGGTCTGCCCATCGTTCGCGACGAACACGAGTCGGTGGCCGAGCCGTACGAACTGGCTGGGCCGCGACGAGAACGCGCCGGTCGCGATCTCGACGGCCAGCGCGGTCCCCGCGGCCGTTCCATTGGTCGTCCAGAGCTCGCGGCCGATCCCGAGCGCGCTCGCGGAGAGGGCGACCTCGGGGCCCGACCCGATCTGGACGAGCTCGATCTCCTCCGGGAAGTCGCCGATCGCCGAGACCATCGCGAACGGCGACGTGCCGGCGGGAGACCCGTCGGTCTTCCAGAGGGTCGACGCGAGCCCGGCGGTGACCGCGAAGAGACCGGTGTCGCCGTTCGGCTCGATCTCGGAGATCATCCCGGCGCCGGTGTCGGCGAGCGCCATCGTGCCGGCCGTGGTGCCATCGGAGCTCCACACGCGCACGCCGTTCAGCCCGTCGTTCGCGCGGAACAGGACTTGGTCGTTCACCACGACGAGCCCCTCCACCTGCCCGCCGGCGAAGAGGCGGACGCGCCGCGTGCCGACCGGCGTGCCGTCCGTCCGCCACAGCTCCGATTTCCCGAGGATGAAGAAGAGGGCGTCCGGATGCGACGCGAACTCGATCTGCGCGAACGAGACGCCGAGCGCGCTCGAGTCGAGGAGCTCGGTCAAGCCGTTCGCGCCGCCGTTGGTGCGATAGAGCTTCGCGAAAAACGGGTTGAACGAGAACCCGTAGACGTACAGGTCGTCGCGGTGACGGTGGAGCGCCGCGACCGAGATCGAGGCCGCCTGGGGATCGACGTGGTGAAGCGGCATCGTTCCCTGCGGCGTGCCGTCGCTCATCCAGATCTCCTGGAACGTCGGTCCGGAGCTCGTCGCCGCGAAGTAGACGCGATCGCCGAGCACGGCGACCGGGATCTCCCCCCATGCCGAATCGCCGGGCCCCGCGAAGACGTCGGCCAGCCGCGCGGTCCCCGCCGCGGTCCCATCGGTGATCCACGGCTCGAACCCGAGGTCGTCGCGGGCCACGAAGAAGAGTCGGTCGCCCAACGGCGTCAGCGACGACGGGTCGCTGCCGAGATCGCCTGGCAGCAGGTCCACGACGAGCCGAGTGCCGCTCCCGCTCCCGTCCGACACCCACAGCTCCGGCCCGTGCGTCCCGTCGTTCGCGCGGAAGTAGATCCGATCGAGCACCGCGACGACGCGGTCGGGGTTGGAGGAGACGCTCTTCGCCTTCGGGAAGGAGTCGATCACGAGCCGAGTGCCCGCCGTCGTGCCGTCCGTCGCCCAGAGCTCGATGCCGTGCGCGCCATCGAAGGCCGAGAACAGAACGCCGTTGCCAAAGGCGGTGAGCGCGGTCGGGTTCGAACCGCCCGCGGGATTGACGTCCGCGACGACTCTCGTGCCGGCCGCGGTGCCGTTGGTCGCGATCAGCTCGCGACCGAACGGAGTGACGCCGGAGTAGAAGAACTCGCTGCCCACGACGACGCCTCCCACCGGCTCGCTCCCGCTCGAGCCCGGCACCGCGTCGGCGATCAACGCGGTGCCGCTGGGAGTGCCGTCCGTCGCCCACAGCTCGGGTCCGGTCGCGAACGGCGCCGCACGGAAGATCACGTGGCTCCCGAGCGTCGCCAGCGGCTGTGGGTCGGACCCGTAGGGACCCGGCTGAACGTCCGCGACGGCGACCGTGCCGTTCGCGCTGCCGTCGGTACGGAACAGCTCCCGGCCGATCGCGGGGTGGTGCGCGCTGAAGTAGACCTGGGATCCGTGGCGCAGGAGATCGCGCGGATCGCCGTCGGCGCTCGCGTCGAGGTCGACGAGGACGCTCGTGCCGGCCGCCGTCCCGTCCGAGACCCACAGCTCGCGGCCATACGCCGGGTGGATCGCCGAGAACAACACCTTGTCGCCGAGCGCGGTCAGCTCCTGCACCTGCTTGGCCGTCGGCGACAGGAGCACGGTCCCGGCCGCCGTCCCGTCGCTCCGCCACAGCCCCTGACCGAACAGGTCTGCCGCGAAGAGGGCGTACGGCGTCGAGCACGTGTCGATCGACCCGAACGTGCTGATGCCGTTCGCGCCTGCGACCGCGTCTGCCACGATCGAGGTTCCAGCGGCGGTTCCGTCGGTTCGCCAGAGCTCGAACCCGTGAACGCCGTCGTCCGCCACGAAGTAGACGAAGCCTTGGAACGAGGTGAGCCCGTAGGGTGACGATCCGATCTCTCCGGGTCGCACGTCCTTCAGCAGCGTCGTTCCCGGCGGGGTCCCGTCGGTCTTCCACAGCTCGCGTCCGGCCGCGACCGACGACGCGGCGAAGACGATGACTCCGTCGTCGAGCTCGACGAAGGGACCCGGGTTCGAGTGCGCGATCCCCGGGTTCACGTCGACGAGGAGCCTCGTTCCGGCCGTCGTGCCGTCGCTCACCCAGGGCTCGCGGCCATGCGCCGCGTCGACGCTGGAGTAGTAGAGGACGCCCTGGATCGTGACCAACGCGCTCGGCTCGCCGGAGGGATTCCCCGTCGGCGGCAGCTCGTTGATGTCCTTGATGAGGGTTTGGCCGGACACCGAGAACGGGAACGCCAGACCGACGAACAGAGTCGATGCGGTCAGGGCCGCGCGCTTCGTCATTGCGAGGTACCTCGGGGAGGAGAGTCGGTTTCGAGAGGCGTCGCTCGCCTCTCGTCGTACTCAAGCCCCGCCCGGCGAGTCTCCTTGCACCGGCCGACCTGCGCATTGCCGGGGCAGACGGCGTGACGGACCTCGTGAGGGTCGAGCAATGAGGTTGCAATGATCTGGCGGAGTCGGGAGAGAGGCGACGTGACTCCCGGCATGGACGGAGATCGAAGGCGGTGGCCCTGGTTGACGAAGAAACGCCGAGTCGGCACCCTGTCCGAACGTGACGTTCGTTCGACCCGCGAGCGCCGACGCCACCCGGAGAGAGGCGCACCCTTGCCCAGCATTCGCCCTGAGCCGGAAGGCCCGTTCGACTTGACCAACTACCTGAGGCGCGCACGCACGGGCGATTTGCGCGCCTTCGACGAGCTCTTTCCCCGCATCCTCTCGGAGTTGCGGCGATTGGCGCGGGTCGCACAAGCGCGAGCGCCGTCGACTTCGCTCGACGTCACCGAAGTGATCGATCAGGAGTATCTCCGACTCTTCCACGGTGACGGCCAGGATTGGAAGGACCGCTATCACTTCTATGCCCTCGCGGGCCGCGCAAAGCGCTCCGTCCTGCTCGATCACGCCCTGCGCAAGCGACGCGAGAAGTCTCCGACCTGACGGCGATCCGCACGCAGTTTGCCACGTTCTCGCCGGAGCGACAACGCGAGGCCTGGAGCTTCTCGGCCCGACGGTTCATCGCGATGTGATTCGGGGGCCGTGAGGTTCGGTGGGAACGATTCGGGACCTTCGATTACCATGGCGGCGCATTCGGGACCATCCGCATTCGGGACCATCCGTTGGAGAAGACCATGCGTATTCGATCGTTCGCGTTCGGACTGCTCTCGATCCTGATCGGCGGCGGCGTCGTGGAAGGACAGACCCACGTGTACACCCACTACGATGACGTGTCGGCCACGCAGTACGGACGCTCCCTGGCGGGGATCGGCGACGTCGACGGCGATGGCTACGGCGACTACGTGATCGGAGCGCCTTTCGACGGCAACGGCGGGAGCACCGCCGGGCGCGCGGTGGTGATCTCCGGCCGGACCAAGGTCGCGATCCGGGAGCACCTCGGCGCGCCGGAGGAGCAGTTCGGGACCTCGGTGAGCGAGAGCGGCGACATCGACGGCGACGGCAGACCGGACTACGTGGTCGGAGCGCTCTACGGGGCTGGCTCGGGCGTGAAGGCCGGGAGCGCTCATGTCTACTCCGGCGCGACCGGCGCCCTCCTCGCGACGTTCCACGGCGACGCGCTCTTCGACGGCCTCGGTTCCGCCGTGAGCGACGCTGGCGACGTCGACCTGGACGGCATGCCGGACCTGGTGATCGGAGCGTTCCGCGACGACGACGGCAACCCCGACGCCGGAAGCGTGCGGGTCTACTCCGGTCAGAGCGGAGCGCTCCTCTATCAGTTCGACGGAGACAACACGGTCGACGAGCTCGGGAGCAAGGTGAGCGGTGCGGGCGACGTCGACATGGACGGCTACGCCGACGTGATGAGCGGCACCACGAAGGTCGACGGCGCGGCGGGGATCAACGTGGGTCTGGTCCGGGTCTACTCCGGTCGCACCGGCGGCGTCCTGCACCAGATCCTCGGCACGGAGCAAGGGGAGTTCGTGGGCAGTGCGCTGAGCGATCTCGGCGACGTGAACGGCGACGGGGGCGATGATTTCATCGTGGGCGCGTACGGCTACGGCTTCCTGACCCAGAGGGGGCGAGTGCAGGTGATCTCGGGGATCGACGGCGCCGTGCTCTTCAGCGCGGAAGGCGAGGACACCTCGTCCAAACTCGGGGCCTCCGTGTCCGCCATCGGCGACGTCGACGGCGACGGCATCCCCGACGTCTTGGCCGGCGCGGCAGCGTCCAGCTTCTCCGAGGACTACGTCGACCTCTACTCAGGTGCGACCGGCGCCTCGCTCGGTCGTGCCAGCGCTCCGGTGCCGACCTCCGACTTCGCCCGGTCGGTCGCGAGCATCGACGACGTCCAGGGCGACGGCGTCCCGGACTTCATCGTCGGCGGTCCCGAGCTGGGCCACGTCTACCTGTGGGTCACGGCCTGCAAGCAGGGTTCGAGCTACGGGACCGGCTGCCCCGGCACCGGCGGCCTGGTGCCACAGCTCGACGCGCTCGGCTGCGCGACGCCGGGAAGTGGGGTGCTCCTCCACCTCCACGACGCGCTGCCCGGCGCCCAGGCGTTGCTGTTCCTCGGCTTGGCTCCGGCGGACACGCCCGTCGGGGGAGGCTGCGCGTTCCTCGTCGCGCCGCCGATGATCTCCGTCGCGTTCACGGTGCAGGGCACGATCGCTCCGGGCGAGGCGTACTTCGGCGGCGGAGTCCCCCTGAGCACGCAGCCGCTGGATGTCTTCCTCCAGACGTTCCTGATCGACGCCGGGGGCGCGCTCGGCTTCTCCGCCACCAAGGGTTTGAAGCTGCCGATCCAGTGAGCGGGGCTCGGCGCCGCGAGCGAGCGGCTCCAGTTCCACTGGAACATCCGACCCACGCTCCGCTCCACGCGCAGCGAACGGTGAGTTCGTGCCACCGTCGACGTCAAGGTGGGGCTCCGCGGGGTTGGTCAGCCACTCGGCGTCGTCCGACCGACTCGGAGTCGATGCGGATCACCGGCACGAACCGTCTGGTAGATTCGTTCGCGGAGATGAACGACGAGAGTGATTCCCTCGCGCCGCGGACGGTCACCAGCACGACCCTCCTGAACGGCCTACGAGACCCGGCCAACCGGACGGTTTGGGACGGGTACGTCGGGCGCTACCGGCCCCTCGTCGTGCGGACCGCGAAACGGTTCGGGCTCTCGAGCGAGGACGCCGAGGACGTGGCGCAGATCGCGCTCACCGAGTTCGCGGAGGCGTTCCGGCGGGGGAGCTACGACCGGGCGAGAGGTCGGCTGCGCTCCTGGTTGTTCGGCATCGTGAGGAACCAGGTCAGGAATTGGGTGCGAAGGAGAGCGACGCCGTCCGGCGACCGAGGCGCGGCCGGCGCGCCCGACGTCATCTCCTCCCGCGAGCCCGAGGCGCCCGACGAGCTCGATCGCATCTGGGACGAGGAATGGAGGGATTCGATCCTCGCCCACTGTCTTTCCGAGGTCCGCCAAGAGGTCGAGCCGGCGACGTTCGAAGCATTCCGCCGCTTCGCGATCGACGGGCGGCCTGCCGAGGAGGTCGCGCGCGACCTCGGCATGTCGCCGAACGCCGTCTTCGGCGCCAAACGCAGGATCCTGCGGCGCTTGCGTGAGCTGCGGCCGTTCATGGAGGAGATCTGGTAGCCCCGCCGCGGCAGATCGGGCGTGGCGCGTGCCAAGAATGGAGGTGAGAGGAACGGCGATGGCGAGTTGCCCGGCGGATCGAGTTCTGGAACGGTATCTCGGCGGTCTCGCCACGGCCGAGGAGACGGCGGACGTCGTGTCCCACCTCGATCGATGCTCCACCTGTCAGACGCGGGTCGACGACGCGATGCTCGACGACGTGCGGCGCGTCTTCGCTCGCCTGCCGAACGCGGGCAGCCTCGACGCTCTCGCGGGCGAGGCGTCCGGTCTCTCGCGCTACCGAATCAAAGGCAAGCTCGGGGAGGGCGGAATGGGAGTCGTCCACGAGGCCGAGCAACGGGGGACGCGCCGGCGCGTCGCTCTGAAGGTCATGCGGCAGGGGCTCTGCTCGCCGCGGAGCATCCGGCGGTTCGAGCGGGAAGCCGAGCTGCTCGCCCGTCTCGACCATCCGGGGATCGCACGCATCTTCGAGGCGGACACCTTCGAGAGCGGCGACGGCCGACTGCCGTTCTTCGCGATGGAGCTCGTCGAGGGGCGGCCGCCGCGGGAGTACGCGGAGGAGCGCGGGCTCGGCGTCTCGGAGCGGCTGCGGCTCTTCCAGCGGATCTGCGATGCCGTCGAGCACGCGCACCGCGCCGGCGTGCTGCACCGCGATCTCAAGCCGGGCAACATCCTCGTCGGCCGGGACGGGCAGCCGAAGGTCCTCGACTTCGGCGTCGCCTGCACACTCGAGGCGGACGTACGAAACGCGACCCTCGAGAGCGAGGCGGGGGGATTCGTAGGGACGCTCCCGTTCATGAGCCCGGAGCAGCTCGCAAGTCGCGACGGCGACGCGGACGTCCGCTCCGACGTCCACGCGCTCGGCGTCCTCTTGTTCCAGCTCCTCTCCGGGCGGCTGCCCCACGACGTAGCGGGGCGACCGGTCGCGGAGGCGGTGAGGATCCTGTCCGAGGAGGAGCCGGAACGCCTCGGCGCGGTCGACGCGCGTTTCGCCGGCGAGCTCGAGACGATCTGCGGAAAGGCGCTCGCGCGCGATCGGGCCGAGCGCTACCCCTCGGTCGCCGCCCTCTCGGAGGACGTCGAGCGACACCTGACGCACCGACCGATCGTCGCGCGCCGGCCGGGGCCGTTGACCCGCGCCGCGAAGTTCTCGCGTCGCCATCGCGCCCTCGTCGTCGCGGCGTCGGTCGCGTTCGCCTCCCTCGCGGGCGGTCTCGCGGCGAGCCTGACGCAGACGATCCGCGCGCGGCAGGCCGAGGCGGCGGCCGCGGACGAGGCGCGCGTCGCGAAGGCGGTCAACGACTTCCTGCAGGAGGTCCTGATGCAGGCGAGCCCGCGCGTGTCGACGCGTGTCGAGCCGACGATCGGGGAGGTGCTCGAGGAAGCGGCCACGAGGATCGAGGACTACACCGACGTCGATCCGGTCGTCGAGGCCGCGATTCGGCACACGCTCGGCCGGGTCATGACCGACCTGGGCCGCTTCGACGAGGCGCGACGTCACCTCGAGCGCGCGCTCGAGATCCGTCGCGAGCACGTCGGCGAACGCAGCGATGGAGTCGCCGGAGTCCTGAACGAGCTCGGTCGAGTGGCGCTCAAGACGATGGATCTGGAGGAGGCCGAGCGCCTCGCCGAGGCGGGACTGGCGCTGCGGCGCGACCTGGGCGCGGAAGTCCACCCCAAGCTGCTCGGCAGCAGCCTGAACAACCTCGGCTTCATCCGCCTGCAGCGGGGGCGGCCGGGGGAGGCCGTGCCTCTGTTCGAGGAGGCCGTCCGGGTCTTCGAGCGCGGAGGGCCTCGGGCACGGCCGCACCTCCGGACCGCGCGCCAGCTCCTCGCCCTCGCCTACCACGAGCTCGGGCGAAGCACCGAGGCGGAAGCGACCTACCGGGCCGCGATCGAGGAGATCCGCGCCGAGTCCGGGCCCGACGGTCCCGAGCTGGCGACGGCGCGGTCGAACTTCGCATCGATCCTGGTCGAACGCGACGACCCGGCCGCGCTGGCGGAGGCCGCGCTCCTCCTCGACCAGTCGTTGGCCTCGACCGTGACGCGGTACGGCGAGGAGCATCCGGCGATCATCGGACCGCGATTCCTGCTCGGCCGCCTCGAAGCGCAGCGGGGCGCGCACGAGCGCGCGGTGGTCGAGTTCGAGAAGGCTCTCGCGTTGGTCCGGCGGCACATGGGGCCGGCGGCGGTGGCGCGGCATCTCGCGGGTGCCGCGAGCGCGCTTCAACGGGCCGGCGTGCGGGAGCCGGCCGACGCCTGGCTCGCGGAGGCGCGAGCGCTCACGGATCGCGGCGCCGAGGCGCCCCCGCCCGACTGACCCGTACGTCCGCCGATGAACTTCGTCTCCGGACGATCGCGCGGGAGCGGCGGTTCGAAGGTCGATCTCGCGAGCAGGACCTGCCGCTCTCATCCGCATCACGAGGCTTCCGGCCACGATGCACGAGGCGACGGTCGCCGGGTTCGGTACGGGCCGCGGGAGCTGCGGCCCCGTCGTCGAATTCGCCGTTCACCGAACGCTTGTTCCAGGTCTAGACTGGGCTTCGCAGAGAATGTCGTAGACGAGCTGGACTTCGACCTCGGTGGGGATCCGATGCGATGCCTCGCCGAGCGAATCGATCTGGACTGTCGTTGATGAAGCATCTTCCGCTGCTCGTTCTCCCGATCGCGCTCTTGCCGGCGTGCTCCCGCGAGGAATCCGAGCCCGCCCGAGTCGCGAAGGCGAGGAACCTCCTGCTCATCACCGTCGACACGCTGCGCGCGGACCACGTCGGCTGCTACGGCGGCCGTGAGGGGGTGACGCCGATCATCGATGCGCTCGCGCAGGAGGGAGCGCTGTTCGAGGAGGCGCATGCGCCGATGGGGATGACGCTCGCGTGCATGACGTCGATGTTCACGTCGAAGTACCCCGACGAGACGGGCGTGACGAACAACATGCAGAAGCTCAGCCCGGACGAGTACACGCTGGCGGAGCGGCTCCGCGCGGCCGGCTTCCGGACGCGCGGCTTCACCGCGAACGGCGTCTTGCAGCCGGGAAAGTCCGACATCGAACAGGGCTTCGACGCACATCGCCGCATCCAAAGCGAGGGCCAGCTCACGGCCGAGGCGGCCCAGATCCTGATCCACGACTTCGGCAACGTGGACGGGACCCGGGACTTCCTCTGGCTGCACTACATGGATCCTCACCAGCCGTACGATCGCCGCGAGCCGTACGCGACGGAGTTCGACCCGGACTACGACGGACCGTTCGACGCGGCCGAGGAAACGCTGCAGCGCATCTTCATCGAGAGGATCGACATCTCGCCCCGCGACCTCGAGCACATCGCCGCCGTCTACGACAGCCAAGTCCGCATGATCGACATCTACGTCCGCTCGATCCTGTCCGCCCTTGCGCAGAGCGGCAAGTCCGACGAGACGCTGGTTGTCTTCACCGCCGATCACGGCGAGGACCTGTACGACCACAACCACTACTTCTATCACGCCAACTCGATCTACCGGTCCGTGACGCACGTGCCGTTGATCTTCCGCCAGAAGGGCGCGATTCCGTCGAACGTGCGCGTGCCGGGGCTCGTCGAGCACGTCGACGTCATGCCGACGATACTGTCGCATTTGGGACTCGACCCGACCGAAGGAACGTCCGCGACGCGCCCGCGCGGCGTCGACCTCGGCCCGTCCATGCACGGCGAGCCGCTCCAGAAGACGTTCGTCTTCAGCCAGGTCTTCGCGCAGATCTACGGCGTTCGCAGCCGAGAATGGCTCTACGTGCGCAACCCCGACGGTTTCATCCCGCGCTCGATCCCCGAGGAGGGGGAGTACCTGATCAGCGCGATCGAGCTGTACGCCTTGCGCGACGACGGGCGCGAGCAGACGAACGTCGCCGCTCGACACCCGGCTCTCGTGGCGAAGCTCGACCGCGTCCTGGAACAGTGGCGCGAACGCCTCGTGATCGGCGCGAGCGAGGAGTTCGATATGACCGACGAAGAGCTGCGCGAGTTCGAGGAGCTCGGATACGTCGGTTCGCGAAAGCCGAAGCCGCCCCCGCGCTGACCGTACGGCGCTACTCCACTCGGATGCGAAGCGGATTCGTCGACGCGACGCCGAACGGCGCGTTCGGGTCGGCCACCAGCACCTGGAGGTAGGCGTCCGCCGGCGGAGTTCCCGGCGGTACCAGTGCCGGCACCGAGATCGAACCCTGTCCCGCGCCCGCACCGGGCAGCGTGATCCCGGCCGCGATCGGCGCGAGCGGCGCAATCTGCAGCGCGCAGGTGCCGGCGATGAGCGCCGTTCCGTCGCCCAGCCCGACGAGGAAGAGCGCGAATGCTCCGCCGAGCGCCTGCTTAACGTCGATCACGACGGTGCCGCCCGCCTGTGAGCAACCGCTCGCCGAGAGCGCCGGAACGATCCCGCCCGTCCCGGCGCACCCGCCGCCGTACGGGAGCGTGTATCCGTCGCACGCGCTGCGGTACGCGCGAACGTCGGTCCCCACTCCGCAGACGATCAGCGTACCGTCCTTGCCGAGCACTGGCCCACCGACGTTGACGTTCGCGATCGGAGTGCTCCAAAGGAGCTTCAGCTCGGGCGTGAACACGTCGAGGCGACCCTGTCCGAATCCGCCGTTCGTGACGAACAGCTTGCCCGACGCATCGATCGCCATGCGCGGCTGGGCGGGGAAGTCGAACGCGTACGGCGGCGAGCGGTCGACGACGGCCCCGTTCGACGGGTCGAGTCGGAGGATCTTCAGGTCGGAGTCGTAGCTGTAGACCGATCCGTCGGGACCGACCGCGAACGACGCGAACGGCACGTAGCCGATCGGCCGTGACCACTTCATGACGAGCGACGTGCCGGTGTCGGTGAACGCGACGAGGACGTCGGTGACCGGGTTGTTCTGCGTCCGCGGCGCGTACACCGTCCCGTCGGGTCCGACGAACGGCGCCACTTGCTGCGCGAAGCCCTGCGTGATCGGGTTCGAGGAGTACAGCTTCTGACCGGTGCCGACGTCGAACACCGTGATCTTCGGGCCGCCCGACGTCGTCGCCGCCTCGAACGCATAGGCGTGGTTCCCGAACACCGCCGCGTCGCAGCCGCCGCTGGTCGGGCAGGTCCGCGGCGTGCTCCAGACCGTTTGCCCGTTCGTCCGATCGATGCGCAGCAGGACGGTCTGGCCGTTGACGCGGCCCGTGGTGATCGGATCGCCGTTCGGCGCGTACGCGACGCTCTCCGTCGTTGTCTCGATGATCAGATCCTGCGACTGCCAGAGGATCGCGCCGTTCGCGGGGCTCAGAGCGTAGAGGTACTCGGCGTTCGTGTTGCCCGAGCGCGTCGCGTAGACCTGGTTGTCCCGGAACCCCGTGACGCGGCTGCGCCATGAGTCGGGGAAGTTCATCGGGAGCTGCACTTGCCACTGGATCGCGCCGGTGTCGATGTCATGCGCAACGATCCAGGTGCCCGTCGGGATCGTGAACGACGTGATCCGGTTCACGATCACCAGGCCGCCGTCGGCGACCCCTTGCTGCGCCACGATCCCCGGCAGGCTTCCTTGCCAGAGGAGGTTCGGCCCCGTGGGACCGATCTCGGCCGACCGACCGTTTCGAGCCGAGTTGCCGCCGACGGCGACGTTCCACTGCGCCGCGGCGGAACGAACGAGTCCCAGTGCGGTCGTGGCGATGAATGCGACGAGTGCGATGCGGTTGCGCATGGTGTTCTCCGGCCCACCATCGTAATCGCGGCCGCCGACGTCCGATGACCGAAGGTCAGGAGGAGATTCCGCGCAACCCGTTGCTCGCGGCGTAGCCGACGGGGCCCGTCGGATCCGGGATCCAGAACTGGAGGAAGATCGCCGTGCCGGCGGGAACGGCGGGCGGCCATGTGAACGGGAGCGTCGTCGATCCGGCCGCGCCGGTGGCGAGGGGCACGAGGAGCAGCGGCGATGGCACGAGGGTCCCGCCGAAGAGCGGCAGGTCGACCTGCGAGAGACCGACGATCAACGTCGCCGCCGAGGACGGCGCGGCGTCGGTCAGTGCGACGTGATTGGAGGAGCCGGGCGACAGCGGGCCGCCGCCGACCAGCCGCGGCGATCCGGCGACACCCGCGGTCGCGTGACCGAGGTCGGTCCACGCCGCGATGTCGACTGCGTCGAGCCGCACGTCGTCGAAGTTCACCTCGAGCCCCGGCGCCGCGTTCCGATTGACGAGCCGGATGCCGAGCGGCTGTCCCGCGAGCGCATGAGCCGCGCCGATCTCGACCTCGATCGGCGTTTCGAGGAATCGTCCCTCGCCGGGAAGGAGCGAACCGGGGTCGGACGCGATCACGGTGCCGCCGGCGAGCAAGTCGACTCGGTAGCCGGGAAAGCCGGTGAACTGGAAGGCGTCGTGGGGTGGGTTCGGGTCGTTCGCGATGTTGCCGACGTTCACCCGGAGCGTGTAGCGCGTCGACGTTTGGAGCGCGTCGGAGAGCGTCTGGAGCAGTCCGGCCTCCTGGTTGGCGAAATGCGCCTGGTTGGCCGGGTCATCCAGCAAGAACACGACGCCGACGTTGCTCCCGTCGGGCGGCGGCTGGTCGTACAGCGTCGTCGTCGCCGGGTGAAGGACGCCGATCGTTCGAAACCCGAAGTCCAGGGTGCCGTACGGCGACCACGCGGGAGGCGGCGCGCTCGTCGCGAACGTGCCGGGTGCGACCTGTGGCGACTCGAAGCCGGGATTCACGACGGTGAGGGGGGTGGCGTGGGCCAGGACTTCGAAGAGGATCACGAGGGAGAGCACGCTCGACGGTCTCATGAACGGGGATGCTACCTCACGAGGCGAGAGTCGGCAAACGTGGGCGACGGCGGCGCCCCGTCGATGGAGTCTGGCGTCGCGCATCGATAGACTCCGAGCACGGAGTGCCCACTGTGAACCTCTTCCCGTTCCTCTCGTTCAGCGTCGTCTTCTGCGCGCTCGTCATGGTCGTGAACAGCCAGGGTTCGCGTGCGAACAAGGTCGCGCCGACCGTGCTGATCGCGGCCGAGGTCTACCTCCTTCTGCTGCACGAGGGGATCTTCGACGCCCCGTTCGGCTACGAGGGCACGTTCCGCACGGCCGGCTGCGCGATCGTCGCGGTCGCGGCGCTCGTCGACTTCCTGCGCCTGCAGGAGAAGTCGTTCGCGCTCCTCGCCGTCTACGCCGGGCTCGTTCAGCTTCTCGTCTCGCTCGGCGTAGTGGAGGGCGTGTCGCTCTGAGCGGTCACGTCGCCGCCGCTTCGCGCGCGGCGACCTTCGATCGAACGGGGCCGGCATGCTCGACCATGAGCAGTCGCGCCAGGTTCTCCGCGAGGCCGTCGAGCGCGCTCGAGTCCGGGAGCGTGATCGTCAACGTCTGGCGGCCGCGCTCATCCGGCTCGAGACAGGTGTGGAGCTGCTCTCTCAACTTGGTCGCCATCGCGCGCGAAGCGTCGTTGGGCGGATGATCGGGGACGAGCTCGCCGAGGAATTGGAACGCCGCCCGCAGGAGTTGGCCACCCGCCTCGGCGACGCGCTCCTTCTGCGCGACCCTCCGCGTGACCTCGGCCGTCCGCGCGAGCTCGGATTCGTCCAGCGGCGCCTCCGGCTTGGCCCCGAGCAACACCTCGAGCCGACGCTTCAGATCCGCCACTCCGCTGTGGAGCTCGACGACGTCGACGACCGACTCGGCGTCGAGGGCGGCGAGGGCGAGCTCGTGCTTGGCGGCGAGCGTCGCGAGAAGCGACTCCTCGATCGTGTCCTCCGTGACGAACAGGATCACGTGAACCGGGCGCCGCTGGCCCATGCGATGGGCGCGCGCGATCCGTTGCTCGAGCACGGCGGGGCTCCACGGCAGGTCGACGTTCAGCACCGTGTTGGCCGCCTGGAGATTGAGTCCGGTCGAGCCGGCGTTCGTGGCGAGGAAGAAGCGACACGCGGGGTCGGTCTGGAAGCGCCGCACGAGCGTTTGCCGGTTCCGCTGCGGGATCGAGCCATCGAGCCGCACGTACTCGAGGTCGCGCGCTTGGAGCAGCGGCTCGATCAAACTCAGCATCGTCGTCCACTCGGAGAACAGGATGACCTTGCGATCCTCCTCGCCGGCCAGGCGTTCGATGACCCCGTCCACCGCCTCCAGCTTGCTGGAATGACCCGGCGGCTGCTTGTCGACGAGGAACGTCGAGTTCGCCGACATGCGGCACATGAGCAGCGCCTTCTGCAGTCGCAGCAGGTCGACTTCGGTGAGGAACCGCTTGTTCACGATCGTGCTCACCGTCTGCATGTGCGTTCCATGCAGCTCCAACTGCTCGTCGGTCGGCGTCACGCGGACGACGTCGGTCGTGCGGGGAGGCAGCTCTTCCATCACCTGGGCTCGAGTACGGCGCAGGAGGACCGGCGCGAGCGCCCCGCGGAGCTGCTCCAGGTTCCTGTACCCGAGCACCTTTCCCTTCTCGTCCACCATGCGGTGGCGATGGAAGAACCGGAAGCCCGGGCCGAGACGGCGATCGTCGATGAACTCCACCACGGAGTAGAGCTCCTCGAGCCGATTCTCGAGCGGCGTGCCGGTCAGGACCAGCGCGAACCGCGAGCGCATGCACTTGATGATGCGGCTCGTCTTCGCCTCCCAGTTCTTGATGCGTTGCCCCTCGTCGAGAATGATCAGGTCCCAACGCACGCGCTCGATCGCGAGCATGTCACGCAAGACCTGCTCGTAGTTGCAGACGGTGAAGAAGACCGGCTCGTCGTACTGGCGAGCCCGCTCGGCCGCGGACCCGAGAACGAGGCCGCATGTGCGGGACGAGAACCGCTGGATCTCATCCTTCCATTGCGACTTCAGCGACGTCGGGCAGACCACGAGGACGCGCTCGATTCCCGCCTCGCGCGCGAGCAGCTCGGCGACTCCGATGCCTTGGATCGTCTTGCCGAGGCCCATATCGTCGGCGAGGACGGCACGGCCCGCGCCGACCGCGAACGCGATCCCGTCGAGCTGGTACGGCAGGAGCTCGACCTGGAGCAGCTCGCGGCGGAGCGGATGGCGCGCTGGATCGCCGCGCACCTCCTCGACCAGCTTCGCGACGCGCATGCGGAAGAGCCGGCTCTCGAGCCGCTCCTCGGCGTCGGGATAGATCACCACGTCCTGTCCCAGGATCTCGAGCCGCCGCAAGCAGCGCATCAGTTCGCGAACGTCTTGGTCGGTCTTGAGGGTCCGCTCCGTCACCGGCGCGATCACGTGTTCCACGTCAGCGTCGAGGCGCTGCGGCGCACGAAGTCGCAGCGAGTCCTCCTCGCCGTAGTCGACGTGGACCGAGATCCGGCGGCGCGCGTACGGGCGACGGAGGCGCGCTCGCCCGTACCGCTTCTCCACCTTGTGAAGCACGTGGAGGACGTGCTTGCACGTTCCGAGCGTGTTCTTCCTGAAGTCGGGGCACGAGCAGAACGAGTCTCCGCGATCCGTGCCGCGCAGCGCGACCCGATACGTCTTGCCCGACTCGGCGCTCGTGACCATGTAGTCGGTCCAGACGCGATGGGGATCGCTCGACTGGACCTTCATGCGCTCCTTGTGCGCGCGTTCGTGACGCTCTTCGAGCGCCCGTCGCACGAGCGACTCCTCGTCGAGCGTCTCGAGCGGAGCCGTGTCATCGGGCTCGCGCGCCAAGCCGAGCATGACCTTCTCCTCGAGGATGAGCGCGAACGCGGCGCCAACGTGCTCGCATCCTCGTCCGGACGCGCAACGCGAGCAACGGAATCGCAGCCGCTTCCGCGCGTCGTCCGCGAGCGTGATCTTCACCGTCACGTCATCGAGCTGCAGCTCGAAAGACGTCGCGTCGAGGCGTATCTGCTCCTCTGGGAGGATGGGGGTCGTGCCTCCCATGCGAAGCCAATGCGCGCCGTTCGGACCGAGCAGCTTGAGGACCTCGCGCTGACTCAGGCGCGACAGCCGGTCCGGAAGCGTGAGGCGCGAGCCCTTCTTGGTGGTCATGCCGTGTCTGCTCCCGTGTCGGTGATCCGAACGCTCTCGACGAGACATCGTAGGGCTTGTCGACGAGCGACGCGACCGGCGAGCGGCCTTGTTGCGCGCCTGGCCCCGGACGTTTCTTCGGAAGGTGGCCGTCGTCGCGGGGCTCGACCGGCGGTACGTCACCGCGGCTGGATTCGATGGCGCTCCGTCACGCCCTTCCCCTCCTCGATCGTGAACGAATGATCGGTGGGAAGCGAGGCGACCTCGTCGACCCCGCCCGACGGCCAGGTCACGCGGACCCGGTCGATCTCGGCCGCGCGGCCGGCGCCGATCACGAGGCGGCGGTCGTGGATCGAGAGGTACGAGCGCGACGCTCGTACGGCTCGATGGAGAACGCGATCGCCGAGGTGGACCTCGACCTTCGCGCCGATCGCGTCGTGGTTCGATCTCGTTCCGACCAAGCGGAGGACGATCGAGGCGGTGCCCGCTCGTTCCGTCGTGTTCATGAGCAGGAGCGGGGAGTCGTCGGACTGGAGGAGAAGCAGATCCTCGTCCCCGTCGTCGTCGACGTCTCCCGCCGCGAGGCCGCGCCCCGCGTAGCGGCCGTGGAAGATGGAGCCGGACCGCTCGCCGACCTCGGTGAAGCCGCCGCGCCCGTCGTTCGTGAACAGGAACGGCCGCTGCTCGTACGTCGTCGCCTTGTTCGAGAGCTCGACGGTGTCGAGGACGTGACCGTTCGCGACCACGACGTCGAGGTCGCCGTCGAGATCCGCGTCGAAGAAGACCGTCCCGAAACCGAGGAACGGGTACGAGATCGCGCCGAGCCCCGATCGGCGGCTCCATTCGCGGAAGTCGCCCTCCGGCATCGCACGATAGAGCGCGTTCACCTCCGCCGTGAAGTTGGTGATGAACACGTCGTCGCGGCCGTCCTCGTCGACGTCGGCCGCCTCGACGCCCATGCCGGCGCGCGTGACCCCGTCCTCGGAGTACGAGATGCCGAACTGCAGGCCCACCTCTTCGAACCGCATGGCTCCGTCGTTTCGAAACAGCAAGGTCGGCGTGGTGTCGTTCGCCACCACGATGTCGTCGTCGCCGTCACGATCGAAGTCGAACGGGCACACGCCGAGCCCCTTGCCGCGAAAGCCTGTGATCCCCGCCGCCTCGCTCACGTCCTCGAAGGTCCCGTCGCCGCGGTTGCGGTAGAGCACGTCGTCCTCGCCGTCGAACTGCGTCGGGCTGCAGTAGCTTCGAACGGCGGCGCCCTGCGAGTGGCACTCGGGCGCGATGGTTGGATCGTAGGCGAGGTAGTTCGTCACGTACAAGTCGACGAATCCGTCCCGGTCCGCGTCGAAGAACGCCGCGCTCGTCCCCCAACGCGAGTCGCCGACACCGGCGCGCTCCGTGACGTTCTCGAACGTTCCGTCGCCGCGGTTGCGGTAGAGCACGTTGGGCCCGTAGTTCGTCACGAACAGGTCGACGTCGCCGTCGTTTTCGAGGTCGGCGGCGGCGGCGCCCATGCCGAAGCCGGCGTCTCCGACGCCGGCTTGGTCCGTCACGTCCTCGAAGGTGCCGTCCTCGCGCTGGCGATACAGGACGTTCCCGGGCCGTCCGGAAGTCGGCTGGCCGGGGAAGTTCGCCGACTGCACGAGATAGACGTCGAGCCGGCCGTCGCCGTCGGCGTCGAGGAATCCCCCGCCGCCCGCCATCGTCTCGGGGAGGTGCTTGCGTTCGGTTTCGCCCTTGTCGTGATGCCAGTCGATTCCGAGCCGGCGCGCCTCGTTATGAAACCGCGGCACGACCGGGGCAAGCCTCTCGACGTTCGCTTCGATCGATGGCTTCGAGCTCGTGACCTGCGAAGAGACGCGTTCGCGGCAAGCGGTGAGCGCGGCCGCAAGCAGCGCGGCCGCAAGCAGCGCCGCCGAGAAGCACAAGCTCGCTCGCCTCATCCCTCGCCCTTCAGGCGGCGAATGGCTTCTCGTTCGCGCGCGGCGCCGGAAACGTCGCCGGCGTGCTCGAGCACGAGTCGCAGGAGCGAACGGATCTCGACGACGGCGGGAAACTGGCGCGTCGCCTCCTCGAGCGTGACGCGCGCGGCCGACGGGCCCGCCGCCGCCATCTCCGCGCGGGCCAGCTCGAGATGGGCTTGCCACATCGCGGGGAAGCGTTCGAGGATCTTTCGCAGGCGCGCTACCCGCGCCCGCGGGTCGGTCTCGTGGTCGTGGGGCGAGCGGCTGAAGATCGGGCGAAGCAGCTCGAAGTCGTCCTGGGCTTGACGGGCTTCGTCTTCGCGCTTCAAGCGCCGCAGCGCCGCGGCGAGGTTGAACCACGCGCGCGTGTCGGTCGGGTCGAGCTCGATCGCGCGACGCAGGTCGCCGACCGCTTCCGCGGCCGCGCCGTCCTGCAAGCGGAGCTTCCCGCGCTCGTACCACGCGTCGGCCGGCGCCGCGCCCGCGAGGACTCGCTCGAGCTCGGCCTCGGCTTCGTCGACGCGGCCGGATTCGCGCAGGACCCGCCCGCGCAGGATCCGCGCCGGGACGTGACCCTCGTCCCGGGCGAGCGCGGTCTCGGCGAGCGCGAGTGCTTCGTCCGGTTCGCCGGCCTCGGTCGCCAGCACGGCGAGCAGATAGATCGGCTCGGCGTCGTCCGGGGCGAGCTCGGCGGCGCGGCGGAACTCGTCCGCGGCGCCGCGCACGTCGCTCTTGTCGTTCGAGCGACAGATGCCGAGCAGAAGTCGGCACCGCGCGTCCTCGGGCCCCGCCGCGATCGCCCGCTCGAGCTTCTTGATCGCGCGTGCGTGGTCTTTCGCCGCGACCAAGCCGAGGGCCTCCTCGTAGAGATCGTCGCGTCGCGCGGGGTCGCCGGGAGAGTTCACCGGCGCACGGACGGCGGAGGCCGGGCGCCGGCTCGGGGGCTTGGGTGCGTCCGCCGACGTCGCGCTCTCGCCGGCGGGAACGCCATCTCCGTCCTTGCCGCACGCCGCGAGGAGCACGAGTCCGGCGGCAAGGACGTGCGCGAGAAAGACCGGGTAATGGATCGTGGGGCGGGCCCTGAGGAACGAACGGCGGGTCATTCCGGCATGCTACCCGCGTTCGAGGTGAATGCGACGTGACGAGGTCGTGCCGAGGTCAGCGTGGGTCGCGGCGGTTCGCGCGGCGGTCGTCGCGTGCGCGGCGCATCTCCTCGTTCTTCATCTCCCGTCGTTGGAGCAGGACTCGGCGATAGTCGAACGGGTCGTCGGGGTCGAACTCGGGATCGATCGCCTCGAGGAGGCGGAGCTCGCGCTCGCCCGCCGGCACCCTCTTCAACGGTTCGAGCGCGGCCGGGTCCTCGCCGCGCTCGATCATCGCGCGGCGTGCGTTCGCGACGAGCGCGCGATCGACCTCGCGGCGTCGAGCGGCGGCCGGCGCGGAGCGCACCGCGCGCACCTGCTCCGGAGTCATGAATCCCTCGAGGAGGGCCAGGGAGAACCGGCGCGGGCGCTCTTGTCCCCGGAGCTCGGCCTCCATCGTTCGCGGAAGCCGGCGGCGGTCGCGGCCGCGCAGCGACCGCATCGCCTCCAGGAACGCCTCCTCGTCGAGAGCGAGGATGCGACGGCGCTCTTCCTCGGGGAGGAGGAGGAGCGCGTTCGGCGGATCCTGGAGGATGGCGCGGCGCAGCACGGACGGCATCTCCGCGCTGAACTCCTCGGCCGGCAACCGGCTCAACCGATCGGCCTCGCCCTCGGCCAGGACGCCGCGTTCCTCGAGACGGAGCAACGCGTCGATCGCTCGGGACTGGACGGCCCGGCGGACCTTCGTGAACGACGTCCGCGGCCGTGCCTCCACGATACCGGCCTGATCGAGCACCTCGCGGCGTCGCACCTCGAGGTAGCTCCGGAGGTGGTTCTTCAAGAACCGATTCCGCTCTCGCGCGGGCATCCCACGGAACTCGGCGCGGGTCTCCTCCGGAAGCCGCTCGATCACCTCGGCACGGACGCGCTGGAGCAGTCTGCCGCGATCCGAGACCGTTTCCCGCTCGTCGGCGTCGAGCTTCTTCCAGGACTCGAATCGCGCGCGGGCGAGCTGGCGTTCCGCTGGCGTGAGAGCGTTCCAGCGCCGCTCCGCGCCGGTCGTGGGCAGCGCACCGGCGGCGTTCGCGATCGACGGGACGATCACGAGCAAGAACGCCGTCACGAGATGATCGAAGAGCTTCATCGGCGCGCCTCGTTCTCCTCGAGCAAGTCGAGCGTCTCGGCCATCTCGAGCCCGGCCAAGAGGTCGAGCTCCTCGCGATGCTCGATCACCTCGTCCCAGTCGTCGAGGAACAGGTCGAGGTTCTCGAGCAGCTCGCGCGGCACGTCGGTCGCCATCGATGTCTCGCCGGGCTCGGTGCGGGTTGCGCGCGCGGACCAGAGTCCCACGCCGACCGCGCCCACCACGACCGCCGCCGCGAGCATGACGCGCTTCGCTCGCGACCACCGCGAGACGCGGGTCAAGTGTTCGGCGTCGTCGAGCGCGGCGGCGACGACGCGGTCGACGAACGCGAGTGCCGGTTCGATCTCCTCGACGCTGCCGAGCAGGCGATCCGCCCCGATCCGCTGGAGAACCAGCGTCCGGCAGCTCTCGCATTTCGCCACGTGATCGCGGCCGCCCGGCGGCAGCTCGGCGAGCCGGTGAACGTGAGGCAAGAGCGCGAGGTCGGCCCTGAAGCGTTCACATTTCATCGCGAGGCTCCTCGGGGAAGTACGGCGCGAGGGTCTGCCGCAGGTTCTCGCGCGCCCGGAACAGCAAGGACTTCACCGCGTCGACCGTCGTGTCGAGCGTCGCGGCGATCTCCCGATGCGGCATCTCCTCGTAACGGCTCAAGATCAGCGCGGCGCGTTGCTGCGCGGGAAGCTTCGCGATCGCTCGCCTCACGATCTCCGCGATCTCGCCCTGCTCGACCCGCTGGAGCGGGTCCGGGGCGGTCGGGTCGCCGAGCAGCTCGCCGCGCGGCCTGGCGTCGCCGGACGTCGCTTGATCGAGAGACAGCGCGCGCCGGCGCGACCCGTAGTCGGCCGCGTTCGCGCAGACGTTGAAGACGATGCGATAGAGCCACGTTTCGAACTTCGCCTTCGGTTCGTAAGACCCGCGTGCGCGATAGACCCGCACGAAAACGTCCTGGGCGAGCTCCTCGGCCGACGCGCGGTTCCCGACGTACTTGTAGACGGTGTTCAGGACCGTGCGCTGATACCGCTCGACGAGCGCGGCGAACGCGCCGACGTCGCCGACGCGAACGCGCATCATCATGGATGCGCCTGCGTCTTGCTCGAGCGCCGTGCGGGTCAAAGCGGTGTCACTCACCTGCTCCATCAACCGCCATCCAGCTCGAGAGTCGCGCCGAAATCGCCCCAAAAAATTCCCGTGGCAGCCTCGAGGACGTCGTCAGAGGGATCGCCAACGGCCGAATGGGTGGAAGATCAGGAACGGACGACCGACGAACCGTTCCTTGGGGACCGATCCGAAGTGCCGGCTGTCGCGGCTGTTGATGCTGTTGTCCCCGAGGAGGAAGTACGAGCCGGCCGGGATCTTGTAGGGCGCCCGCACTCCATAGACGCAGTCATGCTCGGTGTAGAAGACGTCCCGTCCGACGACCACGTCGGAAAACGCCGCTTCGCCCTGCTCGATGCCCAGCGCCGGCTCGTTGCCGGGCAACCCCGCGACCTCGTGGTTGCGGTCGTAAGTCACGTCCGTGACGACACGACCGTCGACGAGCACGATCAGTCGGTTGTCGACGTTGAGGAACTGGACGTCGTGCGTCCGGCCCACCTCGAGTCGACTCGAGACGGCGGGATCGAACTCCACCTCCTCGCGCCGCGACCCCTGCTGACGCGTGAGCCGCGCCGGGTCCCGGTCGGAGAGCCGGAGGACGAACGTGTCGGCCGCCTCGCGGAGCTCGACGGCGACGATCGTCCTCGTTTTCGTCACGCGAACGCCGAAGTGGAGCGAAACATCGTTCACCATGTTCGCCCCTTCCTTCAAATGACCGTTTTCGTCAGCCCAATCATCCCGTAAGAACGATAGATACCGGATCATCGACCGGTCGGCCCCGTCCGCTGCGAGCTCCACCTCGGCCCCAATGCGGGCGGTGGACGGAACCTCGAACGCCCCCGGCTCTTTCGGATCGAGTCGGGCCACTTCGCGCTGCATCTCCAAGAGGAGGGGGATCGAGCGCTCCGCCCGATGCACGGTCCCGGGGGGGTCGTTCGGTCGGGTCAGGAACAGATCTCCCCCGTCGATCAGGACCGACTCTCCTGGGAAGCCGGCGACCCGCTTCACGAAGCGATCGCCCGCGGCTCCGTCGCCCATCGCCGCGTCGCGGTCGAAGACGACGAGATCGAACCGGGCCGGTGGGAACAGATCGAAGTGCCGCTTGAAGACCATGATCTTGTCCGCACCCGAGTCGAGGTCGCGGAGCATCGGCGCCATCGAGTTGCCCCGCACCTCGTAGCCGTCGACGACGCCCCACTTGACGAGGAGGCCGACGACCAGGAGAACCACGGTCGCGCGCCAGACGATGGGAAGGAAGCGTCTCTTCTGCGGCTCCACGGCGTCAGGATAGCAGCGTCGCCGCGATCTCGTCGAGTCGCCCCTCCGCGACGCCGCGTCCCGTCGGGACGAACTGCGTCACGTCGAGCCGCGCGAGGATCGTGCGGAGGATGAGGTAGCCGGCCGGGACGAGGGCGAGGTGATCCAGGTCGATCCCAAGTCGCGTCGCCAGCTTGCCTCGATCGTGCGACCAGAACCTTGCGAAGAGCGCCGGAAGCGCGTCGCGATCGAACGGTCGCCCCCTGCCCACGAAGGTCAGGTACGGCTCGCCTTGCTCGTACGCGGCGAGGATGCCTGCCGCGCCGCCCGCGCAGAATGTCACGCGCGGCCACGCGGGCGTCACGCCGAGCGCGTCGACGCGCCGCAGCACCTCGCGCTCGAGCGCCGCCTCCCCGCCGCCCGAGCGGAGCACCGCCTCGGTGAGGGTGACGACACCGAGCTCGATCGAGCGCGCGAAGCGGGGCGTGTTCGGGCGTTCGAGGATCACCTCGGTCGAGCTGCCGCCGATGTCGATCAACGCGCATTCCGACCGGTCTCGAGCCAACGATCGAACGCCGCGCATCGCGAGCTCGGCCTCGCGCTCACCGCTCACGATCTCGATCTCTGCTCCGATTCGCGCCTCGAGGATCGACCGCGCCTCCTCGCGGTTCCGCGCGCCGCGGAACGCGCCGGTCGCGACCGCGGCCACGGTCGCGTCCGGGGTCCACAGCTCGGCGAGCATGCGCACGATCTCGCGGCCCGTGCGTTCGATCGGCTCGAGCCGCAGCGTCTGTGACTCCATCAGGCCCGCCGCGATCCGCGTGACCGCCACCAGCTTCTGGATATCCGACGTAACCCCTTTGTTGATAATGGTTCCACGCACGACACGAACCATGTTCGAGCCGATGTCGATCGCCAACGCGCGGCGGACGGCGCTCATCTTCGACCGTTTCGCGAGAAAAGCCGGTGAAGCCCGTAACCAACGGTCTCAGTGGAAGTTGAGAGATCGGCGGCCATGAGGTCACGGTTGCTTTGCTTCGCTTCCAAACGAGGGTTCCCTTGGGGTCTATAATCGTTCGGGGCGAGGGGCTCCACCGCTTCGGTGGCTCGATGACTCAAACCACGAACAACGCAGAGGTGCGGCGACGATGGCTCCTACGGAACGCGCAGTCCTGAAGAAGCTGCTGGATCACTATGACCAGCTCGGGCTGCTGCGGGAACGCCTGAACGGCGAAGAAACGATCGGCGCCAGCGAGACGAAGCGGCTGCAGCAGCAGAGCAAGCGGAAGATCGATGCGATCGCGCGGGATCTCCGGGAGCTCCCCGGCCAGTCGTCGCTCGGCGGGTTGTTCCATCGTTACAAGCTGAACAAGTACCAGTCGGTGTTCCTCCTGGCGCTCCTGCGTCGCCGGCTCACCGCGGAGAACCCGTACCTGAACGGCCGCGAGCTGCTGAGCCTCGTGTTCGACTCCTCGTACGACATCCTTCGCGGCTGCAGCTTCCTCGAGCCGACCGGAACCCTGCAGACGGCGGGGCTCGTCGTCCCGCATCTGCGCGACGAAGGCGAGGACGCGGAGGACCTGCTCGAGGCGTCGTTCAAGCTCGCCGACCGCGTCTTCCGGCTCGTGCGCAGCACGTTCCTCGCCCAGAAGCAGATCCGGCTGCCCGGCGGGCGGGCGATGCTCCAGCCGTACCGGAACAACCATCAGTACGTGCTCGACATGCGGCGACTCGCCTTGCTCTATCGCAAGCGCGCCGCGAAGATCTTCCAGTTCGACTACTGGGACGACGTCGGCATCGGCACCGCCGAGTCGGTCACCACGTTGAATCAGCAGATCCAGCGGTTCCGCGACAAGATCCGCGGGGCGCTCGAGGAGTCGAAGCGCGCGATCGAGTTCCCCCTCGTCGCGCTGCGCGACGAGTTCCGGCTCGACGAGGAGGACGTGATCGTCCTGATCACGCTCTTGTTCCAGGAGCTGCTCGAGGGGAGTGCGTTCCTCGACGCGGTCGACCTCGTGAAGTTGATCTCGACCAGCGAGGAGGATCTCCTCCGGCGGCGGCGCTTCCTGGGCAAGCGCAGCGTCTTGATCCGCAACAACCTCGTCGCGATCGAGGAGATGGTGAACGACAAGGAGCTGACGGCCGAGGTCTACCTGCCCAACTGGGTCGTCGACCGCATCCTGGGCGAGGACGGCCGCCAGAAGATCGACGCGGACGCGCGCCTCGACTTCCACGACTACCTGCAGAACCTCGGGTCGTCCGAGGACTTCTTCGAGGACCTCGAGTCGATCGACTGACGAAGTTTCCCGTCCTCGCGCACGCGGCCGGGCTCGATAGGATCCGCGGATCGCAACCCGGACGCGCGGCCCGCCAAGCGGGCGCGACCGATCGTGAACCCGGTCCTCGGCGGCATCCTCGGCTACGTAGTCGTCCAGCTCATCGTCGGGCTCGTCGTCTCGCGCCGCATCAAGACCGAAGCGGACTACCTCGTCGCCGGACGGCGCCTCGGCGGACCGCTCGCCGTCTTCTCGATCTTCGCGACCTGGTTCGGCGCGGAGACGTGCATCGGCGCGGCGGGCGGGAGCTACTCCGACGGGCTCGCCGCCACGTCGGCCGACCCGTTCGGCTACGCGTTCTGCATCTTCCTCATGGGAGCGATCTTCGCCGTCCCGCTCTGGCGGCGGAAGCTGATCACGTTGGCCGATCTGTTTCGCGCGCAGTTCTCGCCGGGCGTCGAGCGGCTCGCGTCGATCCTCATGATTCCGACGTCGGTCCTCTGGGCCGCCGCCCAGATCCGCGCGTTCGGTCAGGTGCTCGCCGCGAACTCCGACGCGCTCTCCGTCGACCAGGCGATCGCGATCGCGACGGCGGTCGTCCTCCTCTACACGATCGTGGGAGGGCTCCTTGCCGACGCGTACACCGACCTCGTGCAGGGTGCATTGCTGATGATCGGGCTCGTCGTGCTGCTCGTCCTCGTGCTCGGCGAGACGGGCGGCCTCGCGCAAGCGATCGATCGGATCCCCCGCGACCATCTCTCGTTCCGCGCCGAAGGCGAGTCGCTGGTCTCCGTCCTGAACGCTTGGTGCATCCCCATCCTCGGGTCGCTGATGGCGCAGGAGCTGATCTCGCGGGTGAGCGCGGCGCGAACCGCGACGTTGGCGCGGAGGGCCGCGCTGATCGCGAGCGCGGCCTATCTCGCGTTCGGTTTGATCCCGGTCTTCATCGGCCTCTTCGGCGCCGCTCTCGTGCCCGGCCTCGAGAATGCCGAGCATGTCCTTCCCGCCGTCGCGGAGCGCTACCTCTCGACCGTGCCGTACGTGCTGTTCGTCGGCGTGCTCGTGTCGGCGATCCTCTCGACCGTCGACAGCGCCCTGCTCGTCTCGGGGTCTCTCCTGTCGCACAACCTCGTGGTTCCGTACCTGCCACGACTCGGCGATCGCGGGCGCCTCCTGGCCGCGCGGCTCGGCGTGTTCGTCTTCGGCATCTGCGCCTACCTCCTCGCCCGCGCGTCGGAAAGCGTGCTCGGATTGGTCGAGGAGGCGAGCGGGTTCGGGAGCCAAGGCATCCTCGTCATCGCCGTGTTCGGCCTCTTCACCCGGTTCGGCCGGGCCAAGGCCGCGTACGTCGCGCTCGTCCTCGGCGTCGTCGTCTGGTCGGTGGGTCACTTCCGGTACGAGTGGGAGGCGGACTATCTGATCGCACTGGCGGCGGCGCTCGGTGGGTACGTCGCGGTCGGGACCCTCGAGGGAAGGAGAGACGCGTGGGTCGATCCGCGCGACCGCGGAGGATCCTCGGCTGGGCCCGGGTGAACCCTGGGTCGGTTTCTGGGACGGCAAACCGCCGGCACGTCCTCACGAGTCGCCGTCACGGTCTCACGCGCCGCGTCGGCGCGCGCGCCGCGATCACGCCGAACGTCGCGGCGGCCGCGATCATCGCGAGACCGAGGACGGCGACCCCCGCGTTCCAGTGCGCCGGATCGATCGCCAGCGGAAACGTCGTGAGAAGACCGAACATCACCCACGCGACGACGAGGGCGAGCAACCCGAAGCGCACCAGCACGAAGCTGAACGAGGCGCCAAGGGTCGCGGCGAGCAACCATGGCGCCGACGTGGCGATCCAGTCGTCGGCGTGTGGGTCGGGGCCGAGGAAGACGAAGCCCCACACGACGGCGGTTCCGATCGCGGCGGCCGCCGCGTTCTTGAAGAGCACGCGCAGCAGCACGAGGGTCGTGAAGATCTTGAAGCTCTCGCGCGCGAGGTCGACCACCACCTCGAGGAACGCACCGAGCGCGGGCCCGACGCCGCGCAGCACCTCGAGGGAGCTCTGGTGGAGGAAGAGCGGCTTCGGGCCCACGCAGCCGGACCAGGCGGGCACTCGGTTGGTGAGGTAGAGGACCACGGTCCACAGGGCGCCCATCGCGAGCCCGACGAGCAGGTCGCGGCCGACGCGCGGGTCCATGAACCGGCCGATCAGGACGCGCGACCAGCCGAGCATCGTCTGCGGCCAGATGTGGCGCGCGTGCGGCTCGAACGCGAAGTAGAACATGCCGAGCAGCGCCGCGACCGCGACGCCGTGCGTCATTCCTTTCATCAGGAGCTGGCCCACGCCGATCCACGTCGAGCCGTGGTCTCCGCCGAACAGGGTGAAGAGCACGACGAGCGCGAAGACGGCGATGCCGACGCGGAACGCCCCGCGCAGGTCGCCGCGCCGCCGGCGATACGCGTCCCACGCGAGGATCAACGCGCCGAGGATCAGGAAGAGCTGCGCAAGCGATCGCCAGGTGCGGCCGGTCGGCGCGGGTTCCGGAGCGGAGTCGACGCGGGTCAACTGCAGCGCCACCGGGCGACCCTGGAAGCTCGCCGCCTCGACGCGGATCGCCACCGACGCGTCTTCGGGATCGACGCCCGTCCACGCGGCGCGCTCGTCGGCGAACGTGCGTGGCGTGAAGCGCGGCGTCGCGCGCTCGAGCCGCGCCGCGTCGAGCCCGGCCGTGGCGAGCAGCCGACTCCAGTCGAGTGCCTTCGCATCGACCGCGACGGAATCCGCCGTGCTCGACGTGGCCCCCGCGGCGTCGGGGACCGCGATCAGCTCGATCAGCCGTCCCTCCGGATCGAGCCGCACTTGTGCCATGCCGGGAGTGACGATCGGAGGGTCATCCCACGTGATTCGCCCCTTTACGCCGGCTGGTTCGAGCCGCGCCGGAAGCGGCACCTGTCGATACCAGAACTCGAGCGGCGCGCCGCGGGGCCGCGCGAGCTCGGCCCGCCACGCCGGTTCACGCGGCGCGCGCGCGTGGATCTCCTCGATCCGTCCCAGGACGCGGCGGAACCGATGCGCGGCCGACACGCGGTCGACGTCGAAGCCGATCGCCAGCAGGTGCGAGCGCGCGCGGTCGGCAAGCACCTCGGGAGAGTGCGGCAGCGGCACGCGTCCGATCAACTTCGCGTCCGTGTCGACGCTCATCAGGAACGACAGCGAAAGGACGAGCACCCCGAGCGCGACGGCGATGAAGCGCGGATCGACGTCGCCCCTCCCGCCGGCCCTCGCGATCAGCTCCGGAGACGGCGTCTGCCCGGCCGCCAACGACTCCGCGAGAGGGTCACCGCCGGGGAGCTCGGCGAGCACCGCGATCGCCGAGGGCGGCCGCTGCTTTGGCTCGCGGGAGAGGCACGCGAGGATGACGCGCTCCACATCGGACGGAAGATCGGGGACGATCGTGGACGGCGGGCGCGCCGGCCGCGCGTGCGCTTCGACCAGTGCGGTCAACGATCCCACGTCGTGGAGCTTCCGACCCGTGTACAGCTCGTACAAGCAGAGCCCGAGCGCGTATACGTCGCTTTCGACCGACGCAGCTTCGCCGTGGAAAAGCTCCGGCGCCATGTAGGCCGGCGTCCCGACCGTCGGCCCGTCCGCGGTCGTGCCGGCCGGCGACGCGACGCCGAAGTCGGTGATGCGGGCATGGCCCTGGCCATCGATCATCACGTTGGCCGGCTTCAAGTCTCGATGGAGGACCCCCTGCCGATGCGCCGCGTCCAGGCCCGCACAGAGCTGCCGCGCGATCTCGTGCGCCTTCTCCCCGGTCAGCCGACCGATCCGGCGCAGCAGCGACTTCAGGTCCTCGCCGTCGACGTATTCCATCGAGAGGAACGGGCGCCCGTCGTACTCCCCAAGGTCGTGGACGCGGCAGACGTTCGGGTGCGTCACCTGCCGCGCCAGCCGCACCTCGTTGGTGAGCATCTCGATCGTGCGCGGATCGTCGGCGAACTTCGGCGCGAGGAACTTCAACGCGACGCGTTGGCGCAGCCGCTCGTCCTCCGCGAGGTAGACCGTCCCCATCCCACCGACGCCGAGGCGCCCCTCGATGCGATAGCGTTCGAGGAGCACCGTGCCGGGCGGGAACCCGGTCTCGGGCTCGGTCGAAGGTGGGGACGGCGCTTCGTTCGAGTCGGTTGCCGTGCGCGTCTCGTCCATACTGTGCATCCGAGCCCAACCTTCGGGATCTGTCCATCGGGGAGTCTCTCGCCAGGCGCGAAAGAAGTCGCCCGCGGTGCTGGTGCGCGCCACCTACGCATGACCTAAGATCGTGGGGACGTTGGCGGCGCACGTCCGAGCGTGGCCGTCGCACCGCGCGGTAGATGCAGCGAGGTTCGCGAGTCGGATGTTGCTTTCGGAAGTGCTCGTTCATCGAGTGGACGAGGGTGTTCGTGCCGGTGGCAGCGAGCTTTTTCGCACGCACGCGGCGGTTCTCGACGACTTGGACGAGTCGTACGTGCTGGCCCGATTCCGCGGCTCCGAGCCCTGCTGCTCGACGATCGAGCTCGAGGCCAACGTCGCGGAAGTCAGCTGCACCTGCCGCGATTCCTTCCAAGTTCAGGGACTGTGCAAGCACGTGTGGGCGACGCTGCTGACGGCGGAGGAATCCGGCGCGTTTCGGAACGTCCGAGGCATCGTTCGCCTCGCCGCGGTGGACCACGATGCGGATGCGGATGATGATCTGGATCTCGTCGTCGACGAACCGAACTTCGCGTTCGACGTGGCGGACGACATCGACGACATCGATGACGCGGGGGGGCGCGCCGGCCTCGGCGTGACCGGGCAGGAGTTCGAACGTCGAGCGCTCGCATCGACGACCGACCCGGACTCGTCCGCGCCGGCCGGTCGTGCGCCGGCTCTGACGCCGGCGCCGTCCTGGCGGGAGCTGGTCGCCCGCGACGAGTCCGTGTCTGCACCCACGACCGAGCGCGGTTCCACCCAGAAGGAGGTCGTCTTCGGTCTCTTCCTGGTCAACGCCGGAACCCGCTACCACGTCGCGGTTCGACTCGGGTCGCGCACGCGTCGAGGAGCGATCGATTGGCACTTCCGACCGTCGCAGGGAGCACGCTGGGTCGTCGCGGACATCGACCTGCTGCGCCGAATCGATGCGTTGGCCGAGGAGATCGAGCCGAACCAGCGATACTTGTACGGGTACGGCTACTCCCACTACGGACGCGGCTGGTTCCACAAGTGGCAGTCCACGTGGGTGCTCAAGGAAGAAGCGGCCGTTGTCCTGCTTCCCGCTATCTGCGCGACCGGCCGCGCCATTTGGTACTACACCCCGAGCACCACCTACGTCTGGGACGGCCGCGACCCGTTTCGAGTCGAGCTCATCGTCGAGCCCGACGGTGACGGGTACCGCGTCGGCGCCACGCTCCACCGCGATGGAGAGATCATCGACCTGTCGGCCGCGATGTTCGTCACGAGCGACGGAATCGTCGCCGTCGGCACGCGCCTGCTGCGCATCGCCGACTCTCCGGTGGCGGGTTTCCCTCACGTGATCCACCGGCACGGAGGCGTCCACATCCCGCGCGACGAGGCGCATGAGTTCCGCGCCAGCCTGTTGCAGCTTCGCGAGCCTCCGGCCGTCCGGCTTCCACCCGAGCTCACACCCGAGGAGCGAACCATTGCTCCGACGTCCGAGCTGGTCATCGAGACGCAAGCAGATCGGCGCCTCCTCGGCCGGACCCTGTTCCGGTATGAGCAGCAGCGCGTCGAGGCGAGCGACCCGCGGCCGGAGGTGTTCGACCCTTCCGCGATCGTCACCTACCGGCGCGACCTCGAGACCGAGGGCGCGGCGCTGGCGACGTTCGACGCGGTCTGCCCACGCCTGCGGACCGGGCCTTCGTTCGACGTTCCTCGCGGCGAGCTGGCCGCCGTCGTGCGCGAGCTGAACGCGGTGGGATGGCGAGTCGTCGCGGACGCGAAGAGGATCCGGCCGCCGGGGGAGTTCGCGATCGACGTCGTCTCCGGGGTCGACTGGTTCGACGTCCACGGAAAGCAGCGGTTCGGCGATCAGGAGCTCCCTTTACCTGAGCTCTTGCGCGCCTTGCGAGCCGGCGAGAACCGGGTCCTCCTCGACGATGGGTCGTACGGGATGGTTCCGGATGACTGGCTGAAGTCGCGGCGTCTCCTCCTCGAGATGGGTGATGGCACGAATCACGGTCTCCGCTTCGCGGCGAGTCAGGCGGTGTGGATCGACCTCTTGCTCGATTCGGAGGACGTCGAGGGAAGCGTCGACGAGCGGTTCGAGCGCGCGCGCGAGCGGCTGCACGTCGGAATCCCACCCGTCGCGTCGCGGCCGCCGCCGGGGTTCGTCGGCGAGCTCCGGGAGTACCAGCGGGAAGGGCTCGCGTGGCTCCAGTACCTGCGCGACGTCGGGTTCGGCGGCTGTCTCGCCGACGACATGGGCCTCGGAAAGACGGTGCAGACGCTCGCGCACGTCGTCCGGACGCGACCGACCGCCGAGAAGCCGGTGCTGGTCGTGGCGCCGCGCTCGCTCATCTACAACTGGGAGGACGAGGCGAAGCGGTTCGCGCCGGATCTCCGCGTCGTGAACTACTCGGGACCGGAGCGGGAGGCGTTCAAGGACGACCTCGGCCGAGCGGACCTCGTGCTGACGACGTACGGTCTCGTCCGTCGCGACGTCGCGTTCCTGAAGAGCGTGCCGTTCGACACGGTCGTCCTCGACGAGGCCCAGGCGATCAAGACGAGCACGACGCAGACGTCGCGCGCGGTCCGGCTTCTGAAGGCCGATGCGCGCCTCGCGCTTTCGGGAACGCCGGTCGAGAACCACCTCGGCGAGCTCGTCAATCTGTTCCACTTCCTCGAGCCCGGTCTCTTGAGAAACGGCTCGATGATCGACGGACTGAAGTCCGCGCGACCGGATCCCGAGACGGTCGATCTCGTCGGACGCGCGCTGCGCCCGCTCATCCTGCGGCGAACCAAGGAGCAGGTCGCGCCCGAGCTTCCGCCGCGCACGGAGCAGACGCTCCATTGCGAGTTGAAGGGGGTGGAGCGTCGTTTGTACGACGATCTGCGCGAGCACTATCGCGCCAGCCTGCTCTCGAGCGCAAAGAGCCGCGGACTGAACCGCGTCAAGATCCAGGTGCTCGAGGCGCTGCTGCGGCTGCGTCAGGCCGCGTGCCATCCGGGATTGATCGACAAGGATCGGGCGAAACAGAGCTCGGCGAAGCTCGACGTGCTCATCGCCCGGCTCGAGGAGCTGAAGAACGAGGGCGCGAAGGCGCTCGTCTTCTCGCAGTTCACCCAGTTCCTCGCCATCGTCCGCCGCGCGCTCGATCGCGCCGGGCTCAAGTACGCGTACCTCGACGGCCGCACGCGCAACCGCAAGGAGCGGGTCGAGGAGTTCCAGAACGATCCCGACTGCCCGTTCTTCCTGATCAGCCTGAAGGCGGGCGGGCTTGGGTTGAACCTCACCGCCGCGCGCTACGTCTTCATTCTCGACCCGTGGTGGAACCCGGCCGTCGAGGCGCAGGCGATCGACCGGACGCACCGCATCGGGCAGGAGAGCCACGTGTTCGCCTATCGCTTGATCGCGCGCGATACGGTCGAGGAGAAGATCGCCGCGATGCAGGCGGAGAAGAAGTCGTTGGCCGACGCGATCCTGACGAAGGACAACGCGGTGCTGCGGGCATTGACGATGGAGGAGCTGGACGTCCTGTTGTCTTGATCCCGTTGCGCGGGGGCCGGCGCGTCGCTGGCCCTGCGCGAGCCGACCCCGTCGTCATCGTCGTCATCGATCCGCGGCTGCTCGGAGGCGGGTCATTCGATCATGACGTCGCTGTCGCCCGCGGGCTGGGTCGGCATGACCGTGACCTTCACCCTCTCGTCGCTGTTCTTCGCGCCCGTGAAGCCGCTGACGCGAAGGACGTAGGATCCCGTCACCTCGAGCAGGACGCCGGTGAGGGTGAGGCCGTCGACCGATACGTGGGCGCTGAGGTCGACCGTCGACTCGGTCGGATCGAACAGCATCATCGAGGCGGTGCCCTGGAACTTGCCGTTCGGCACTGCGACGACGTCGAGCGACGCTCCGGCGTGCGCGGAGAACGAGAAGTCCGCGAACGTGTCACCGGTCTTCGCTTTGAGCTTCTTGGTCTTCGTCTTCGCGGACCCCGGCAGCTTCTCGCTCGTCGCGATCTCGAAGGTCCCGGATCCTTGTTCGCCGCTCGAGTAGACGCGCAGCGAGTAGATTCCGTTCCCGGTGAGCTTCTGCTCCTCCTCGCTCACCTTGCCCGACTTCGCCGACCACTTCTCGACCTGGTCGCCGTTTTCGTCGAGGAGGACGACGAAGATCTTCTCGCCGCCGAGGGTGTTGTCGATGGCGAGCTCGACCTTCGCGCCCTTCAGTCCGTCGATGCGCGCCACATCCTCATCCTCCGCGGAAGAGAGGACACCCATGAGGCGGTCGCCCAGGATGATCGGCTCCGGGAGGACGCGGAGCACGACGGGGAGCTCGACGAAGTCCTCGGCGTCTGCGTCGTTCGCGACGTGGAGCGTCGTCATGTACTCTCCCTCGGCGAGGCCGGTCGCGTCGAACGACACGGTGACGACCGAGCCGTTCGCGGTGGTCGTGCCGCTCGCGGCGTCGACGGAGACCCACGTCTCGTCCGGCGTCTCGGTCAGGGACCAATCGATTGGCGTCAGCGGGTTGCCGCAGTCCGCGATGACGAGCTCGACCTGCGCGGCAGCGTCTCCGTTAGGGTCGACTTCGACGTGGACGCCGTCGGCCTGGTCGACGCAGACGTCGTCGTCCGATTCGGCCGGCTGGAGGCAGCTCGACTCGACCGCGGCGCGGATGTTCGCCGCAACGGTGGGGTAGAACTCGAGGTCGATGTTCGCGAGCCCGCCGCTGCACAGGTGGCAGTAGCTCATGATGGTGCCGTTGGGGATACAGATCTGTGAGGTCTGGCAATCGCCGAAGTAGCCGCTCGGTGCGCACGAATCGATCGGCGGGCAGTAGTCGTGGGTGTGCGGCGTGTAGAAGTTGTGCCCCAGCTCGTGCGCCACGACGACGAGGTCCCACGGCGCATTGCCCATGATCGGGACGGTGAGCTCGCCGTTGATGTTGCCGCTCACGCCGAAGCCGTACGACTGGCTGCAGAGGGCGTTCAGCCATGCGACGCCGCCTCCGAGGTCCGCGCCGCTCATGAAGTGGTAGAGGCTCGCAGCGACCGGCGCGTTTCCGTTCTTCCACGCGTTGCGGAACTCGTAGAGCACGTCGACCGAGTTGCTGTTGGCCGAGTCCGGCTTGTCCCAGCCATCGTTCTGGTGGGTGTGGATGCCGATGTACGGGAGGTTGAAGACCGTTCCGCACTGCTCCGCGTAGATGGCGCTCGCGGCGCCGAGCACGGTCAGGACGTACGCCGTCGCCTCGTCTTGGTCGCCGAAGAGCTGATAGAACTGGTAGTCGGTCTCGACGGCGATGTTCGCCTGGTAGATCGTCGCGACCTTCACGTTGGCGGCTGGGACGTTGGAGCTCGCCGGTTTCTCCAGGACCTGGTCGACCTCACGGATGCCGCACGCCGAGGCGGCCATCGGCGCGTCCGCCGCGAAGCCCGAGAGCAGCGACGAGCCCGGTACGAAGCGTCCGCCGGCGTCGCGCGCCGCACGCAGGTGGTACGACCGGCCGTTCCGTTTCACGACGCCGCGGCTCCCGTACGGCGAGAACGACATGAACGCGAACGAGTCGTCCTCGCCAAGGACGTCGCCGCGCCAGAGCTGGACCTGGTCCGCGACGTCGGACAAGGCTCGAACCTGGCCGTCGACGACGAGTCGACCTCGCGCGTCGGAGACACGGAGGCGGCGCAGGTTCAGGCTGACCGCGCCGCCTTCTGGGAGCGTCAGGTCGGAAAGGATGACGTGACCCAGGTCACGCAGCGACTCGAACGCCTCCGGGTCGTTTTCGAGCTGGAGTCCATTCGCACCGTCTTGCTGGACGGTCCGGAGGGGGAACGACCGCGTCGGGCCGGCGTCGGCGCTCTCGAGCGGCAGAAGGAGAAGGGGCAGGGCGGGCAGGATCCGCCGGGACCGGAAGGTCATGGGTTCCTCGCGGTGTGAAAACAAGGTGTGGGGGGGTGCATCGGTTGCTGAGCGCGAGAACCGAAGCACGAAGTCGGGAACCAAAGAAACTCGCGAGGTGGACGATTCGGGACTCAAGCCGGCCGACGAGGGCGAGCACGGGGCGTGCCTCCGATAACATCGGGCGCGCGACATCTACTCTGACAGTGCAGGGGTTTCTTTCCTGGATAGCCGAGGCCAAGAAATACTGGCAAACAAGCAGTTGCGGCGGATCGTGACACGTCGGCACGTGCGCGGCGCGAGCGCGTCATTTCACACAGGGCCCGGCTCGGAGGAAAACAGCGAGGTGGGATGGGGCCGACGAGCGAGGCGGGAGGATTGGTCTGAAGTGGCCGGGTGCGGGAGGATCGTCTGGTCGAAGCATGGAGCGGGGCCGTGTTCGTGGAGCGTCGACTCGTGACAGCCACGATTCGAGCGGTGTTGAGGGCGTGGCGATGCGGGAGTTCACGGTGGTCCTCGGATCCTAGCGGGCTGCGCGGCGACTCTGGGAAGCGTCGCGACCGGGATGAGGACCCCAGCGTGGCAGAACGGGCAGGAGCGCTCGACGGGTGGTGGATCCGCGGAGGGGTTTGTGCGGGGGAAGCGGTCTCCGGTGACGACGGCGGCGGCCGGATGCTCTTCGAGCAGTCGCCGAGTCCGCACGAGGATCGGCCGGCAGGTCGAGCTGAAGAGGCCGTAGGAGCGGACCTTGGTGAATCGCTTGGGCAGGACGTGCTGGAGGAAGCGGCGGATGAACTCCTCGGGGGAGACCGAGCAGTGCTTCCACTGACCGGAGTGGTTGTCCCGGTAGCGGAGTCCTGAATGGCATGCGTCCGCGGGGTGTCGTTCTCTGGGAAGGAACGCTCCATGGCGATACTCTGTCCGGCAAACAGCGCTGGGGCGGCGTTGCCCCCCCGGATCCGCCCGACGGGCGCGTGGATCCGGGGTTCTCTTTCGCCCGTGTGCGCAAATAGGTGTCAGTTGCCGTGCATACACTGGGGGTGCGGGCGCTGCCGAACAACAGCATGCAGCGGCCGGCTCGCGCCGCACCTGATGCTGAGCGTTTGGCACGTCCAGCGTTCCGAGCGCGAATTCAGTGGAGGAGAGTATGTTCCGGGAACACTACACGCCGCTAGTCGTCGCCTACCTGACGGCGCTCGGCGGATGGCTGGTCGCCAATCGTTTGATGCCGCGCGTATGGCCGCGCGAGTCGATCGAAGGCTTCGTACGTCCCTGGAAGGAGTTTTGGATCGCGCTGGTGGGAGCGATAGGCATTCTCGCAATGGGTCAATTGTGGACCAGGGGGATCCGCCTTCCCGAGCAGGGCGCCTTCGGCTCGGTCTTTGGCGCGATCAACCAACTCCTGATCTTCGCACCAGTTCTCCTCGTCGTTGTGATTCGTCGGCAGTCGTGGGCCACGGCATGGCTTCCGCGCCCACGTATCGCAGTGCGACTTCTTGTGGGCGTCGTGCTGGCGGGTCTCGCTGTCACTGCATACTCATTCTTGCGTGGAGGAGCTGACGCGCCGTGGGTTCTGTTGGGCCGAATGTGGCGCTACGAGCATATCGACAAAATGGCGCAGGTGTTTCTGGAGGATCTGACGATAGCCATTCTATTCGTGCGCCTCGCGGGTGCCGTAGGGAGCCGCCTGGCGACCGTCATCGTGGCCTGTCTGTTCGCCGCCGGCCATATTCCAGTGATGGTGTCACAGGGCGCGACCTGGCTCGAGCTGGGCGGGCTGCTGCGAGACGCGGGACTGGGTATCGCAGTGATCCTCGTCTTGCAACGATCACGTGACGTGGTCTGGTTCTGGTGCATTCACTTTTGCCTGGACATGACCCAATTCGCTAATGTCAGTGGCGTCGGATAGACAGGGCAGAACGCAGCGACGCTGCCGAACAAGGCCATAGCCGCACAGCAGTAGAGGCGCACGCGCAGATCACGTACGTGGGCGCTGGGTCGTGGAGACCTCGCAGACGACGCAGACGCGCGGCGCTGGGAAGTGATCGTGGAGCATCGTGGGACCATGGTGGGGCCTGACCCGCCTGGTCAGCGAACCCTAACACGGCGTTGCACCGGTCGGTCGGGTGCGCCGCCCACCGGTAAACGCCCAGCCGTTACCTTGAGGAACCAGAATGTCGAGTGACTCAGGACCCGAAGGAATCCCATTCGGTTCGCTCGATCGCGCGCGCTCAAGGATCGCCCGGATTCCACTCGAACGGTGCGAGCGGGAAGGAGGAGTCGGGGCTCAGCGGCTCGAAGGAATCTCGGAACGTGACCACGCCCGGCGCGGCTCCGACTGGAACGACGAAGGTTGCAAGCGCGGGGAATTCGAAGTCGCGGATGACCGGAGTGGGAAGCTCGGTCTTGTCCTCGTCCCCGGTTTCGAAGATCGCGAAGTTCACGGACGGCGAGTAGCCGATCGCCGCGAGCGTCAAGCCTCCGGGCAGAGCCATGTTGTAGATACCGGGCTCGTACGGGCATGGCAAACCGACGCCACCTTCGTCGAGCGGTGGGGTGTAGGGGATCGCGATCGTGATCGGAGGCGAGATCGAGAAGCGGACCTTCTGCGGCTCCGCCACGACGAGCCCCGACGATTCCAACGGGCTCGTGGCGACGGCGAGCGTCCCGCTGCCGATCAGCGAGATCGCCTGGACGTGAAGATTGATGCCGATGCCGAGGCCGGACTCCAGGAGCGGGCCGCGTAGAAAAGCGGTCGCTTCCTGGAGGCTCGAGGAGCGCGAGACCACGAGGCTCTCGAAGAGCCGGTACCAATGCACCTGCGTGTGCTCCTCGGGAGAGTTCTCCGAGCGGGCGAAGGCGGGGAGCCAGTAGTGGCTGGCGGGGCTGGATCCCCAAAGCGGGAAGATCACGATCCAGTCGTGCGAGGTCTGCGCGGTGAGAATCGGTTGTCCGATCTGGCGGACCGCGGTCGGATCGTGCGTCGCGAAGGTCGCGCCGACGCAGGAGTGGACGACCTGCTGCACGTCCTCGGGCCGCACGAGGAGCTGGGTCGCGCCGATCTCGGCCAGGTTCATTTCGACGCGATCTCCGATGTACCACTGCGAGCCTTGGCTGCCGAGCGTGTCCGAGACCGTGGTGGGATTCGGCACGAGCCAGGGCTTCTGCTGCGTGAGCTGGGTGTACTCCCAGCTTGGAGGGCTCTCGGTCGTGAGCGTCGCGTTGACGACCAGGATCGTCCACCCGTTCGGCTGCCACTGGATGTTGATGCGCCCTTGGGTGCTGTTCGTGAGCGTCTGTCCGCCCCCGGCGCTCGCCGTCTCACCGATGACTTCGAGCTGCGTTTGGGTGGCGGCGGCAATCGGTCCGCAGGCGAACAAGAGCAGGCTCGCGAGACCCATCTTGGACATGTCGTGGTTCCTCCAGTGGCTGGCCGGCGGGCGACGCGGCGACGCCCCGGCGAGGAGGGGACCGTCGCGGACCGAATGTAACTGCCTTTCGCGCGAAAAACGAAGCGCGCCCGAGGACGGCGGCGGTGAACGCTCACGTTCTCGGTTTGGTCGGTTACGCCCGACCGCGATCGGTACCCAGCCGGACGAATGCCCGAGGGGCGCGGGTGTCCCGCGATGACTTCCTCGGGAACGTCACAAGGGACATGGAGTGCAAGCACATGCACGATTCTCGAAGGACCTTCTCTCGCGTCGCGTTCCTCGCGACCCTCGCCGTCGCGACCGCTGCGGTCGACGGGCGCGCGCAGCTTCTGCCGAACGACATCTTGGTCGGGACGTCCGCGGGGATCTTCCGCCTTCCCGGAGGAAGCGGGGCAGCGGCGGCGCTGGTCTCGGGCTTCACCACGGCTCCGAGCGTCGTCGCGTTCGAGATCGATCAGGCCTCGGGCGACATGCTCGGGACGTCGGTCAATGGAACGTCATTGGAGCTCTGGCGGATCCGGATCGACTCGGCCACCAACGTCGTCGCGTCACAGACGCTGATCGCCAATCTGCCGGTCCCCTCGGGCTCGATGCCGACGTACATCCACCGTGAAGCGAGCGGAAGCTACCTGGTTCTCGCGCGAGGGTCGTCGTACAGCCTCTATCGCGTCGGTCTGACGAGCGCTGGTTTCGCGGCGCAGAACGTGCCGGTCGTCGGACTGCCGAGCGGCGTCACGGACATGGCGCAGGACGCGGCCGGGGGGATCCACTTCATCATCCCGGGCACGTCGAACGTGTTCACGATTCCGTATGCGGGCGGCGTGGCGGTCAACTCCGGCTCGGTCGGTTTCAGTGCGTTCTCGATCGAATTCAACGCGGCCGGCCAGCGGGCGGTGGGGGGCCTGCCCTTCGCGGTGCCCGGTCCGAACTATAACTGCGCCGGATCGACGGCCACTCTCGGGACCGTGTGCTCGCCGATTCCGTACACACCGGGAGTCGTCGACCTGTCGTTGGACATCAACGGCCAGATGCTCGCCTGCATGAACGGAGGATGCAGCCCGTTCCAGGTGCGCAGCATCAGTGCGACGTGTGGAGCCCCGGGGGCCGGCACGCTCGTCTTCTCGCCGCCGGGGGGAGCCTCGGTGGTGAAGGCGACGCGCTTCATCCGCTCGGCCAACTACGGCTTCCCCTGCATGACGAGCGCGGGGGGGATCCCGCAGATCGGCGGCACTCCGTTCGGCGTGCGCGGGACCACGTACAACGTCGCGCTGAGCGGGGCACTGGCGTCCAGCGTAGCCTTGATCTCGTTGGGCGTGAACGACCTCATGCTCGCCGGCGGCGGGCCGCCCGTTCCTTTCGACGGCGCTCCGATCGGCGCTCCCGGGTGCTTCTTGTGGCACAGCACGGACACGACCCTGGCGGTGAGCGTGAGCGGCACAGGAACCGCAACGTTCGGTCTCGCGATCCCGAACGACCCGAGTCTGATCGGGGCGCAGCTCTTCTTCCAATGGTTGCTCGTCGATCCGGCGCTCAATCCGCTCGGTCTCGGAGGCACGGGCGCACTCGTGATGACGATCATCTGATCGCGTGAGAGATGCGGGAACGGGAACCGCGAGGCGTCGCTTCGCGGTTCCTCTCGTGTCACCCCGAACGATTCCCGCCCGCCCGTCCGGCGCCTGGTGGTCGGGACGGGCGGGAATCGTCCGGGGTCACTCCGCCGTCACGTGCAACGCGAAGTCGTGGACGAACCCGGACTCGCCGGCAACGACGTCCTTCACCTCGAGCCGCCACTTCCCCTTGCCCTTCTTGCCGATGAACGCATCGAGGGATTCCAGCGAGCTCGTGTACGTCGGGAGCGTCGTCGCGACTCCGTACGCCGACCCGGCGCCCATGTCGAACAGCGTCACGGCGGTCCCGTCCGGGCCGATCAGGCGGATGGACAGGTCCTGAGGTCGCGGGTGCTCGACGTCGAGGGTCACCGCGACCGACGCGACGCTCCCCGACAGCTTCTTCACGTTCAGGTTCAGGCCCTTCTTCTTCTTCCCGTCGGGGATCTTGACCGGGAGCTTCTTGAACGCGACGGACTTGGTATGCGTCGGCTCCAACGGGGACGCCGGGATCGACTTGACGCCGAGCGTCCATGAGACGATCGTCCCCGTCTCGCCGGCCTCGTGATCGGAGGCACGGAGCGTCCAGGGTCCGTTCGCCGGGACCCCGTTCAGGTCCGTCAGCGGCGCGATCGGTTCGTCGCCGTTTCCATAGGAGACGCCTAGATTGGCCGACGTGTCGTCCTTGGCCGGCAGCTTGAGGAGGACCGACGTTCCGTCCGGACCCTCGAGCTCGAGCCTCAGGTCTCCGCTTCGCACGTGCGTGGCGTTCACCGTTACGTAGAGCTCGGTGACGAATCCGGACATTCCGCTGACGTCGATCGACGAGGTCTCGCCGGCCGGGCTCGCGTCGGGCACCTCCTTCGGCAGGTCGGCCGCGACGAAGACGGTGAAGTCCTGGTCGAGGAAGTCGTTCATGTCGAGACCGTCGATCGCGGCCTCACCAGTGTTGGAAGGATCGAGGAGCGACCCGAGGCCCTTCGACCAAGAGGAGTCCAAGCGCCCGTAGTAGTCGTTGAAGACGAAGCCGCACGCAGCCTCTCCGCCGAAGAGCTGGCCGATCACGCGGTGGTTCTGATCGAACAGCGGCGAGCCGGACGACCCGGGCTCGGTCACCCCGGACTCCCAATCGGCGATCTTCCACGTCTCCGCTGCGCCCCACACGACCTTGGTCTGTGCGTCGTTGTCGTGGCAGATCTTCTTGACGTCCCCGAACGGATGATGGATCCCCGTCGCGCCGGTGTTGCCGCCTCCCGAGCGATCCCATCCGGCGTAGAACACTTCGTACGAGAGCGGGATCGGCTCTTTGATCTCGACGAGGCAGAAGTCGGAGCCGGACGAGCGAGCGCGCAGGATGGAACCGAACGCGCTGTCGGACAGCGAGCCCGTCGTCTCGCCGCAGGTGGCGGCTTCGAAGTTGAACTGGAAGACCCAGTTCTGCGGCTTGCCGTTGAAGCAGTGGTTCGCGGTCAAGAAGTACTGCTTTCCGTCGTGGCTCGTGTTGTTGATCAGAGCCCCCGTGCACAGGCTGCCACCGAGCAAGAGACGTGCCACCGCGCGCTTCTCGACCTGCCACGTGTCTCCGTCCGGGCAGTTCACGTCGATGTTGCAATCTCCGGACGCCTTCTCGTCCCCGTCCTTCTCCGGTCCGAACAGGTTGCGGTACGCGTGGATGACCTGCGCGACGCGGAATCCGCCGCGAGGACCGGTCTTCGGCTCGACGTACTCGATCGTCAGCGCATCCCCGGCAACCGGCTGGATCGCGAACTGCCGGTGCTGGGTGCCGTTTCGTTCGTCGAACGCGCCGAGCTGCATCGTGCGCGAGTCGTTGTAGAAGTAGAGCTGCGCGCCCGGCGGCAGCCAGAAGTCGTCGAGCAGGAGGTTGATCGAGAACGCACCGGGCGCGGCCACGCGCAGTCGCCAGACGCGGAGCTCATCCGAGAGATCCTCCCATCGCCCCGAGTCGTACGGTGCGAGATCGACGTCGAACGTCCGGCCGAACCGAAACGGTCCGACCTTGGGGAGAGTCTGATCCTCGGCGAGCAGCGCGGCGTGATCGACGACGGGCATCGTCACGGTGGGGACATCCGGGAGCAGGCTGGCCCAGCTCGGCGGATTTCCGCCGCGGCCGACCTGAGCGCGGACGTCCGGGGCGCCGATCGAGAGGCCGATCAGAACGATGCACGAACGGACCGCGGTGTTTCGACCCAACGTCATCTCCGGCTCCTCATCTCATCTTTCTCACGGTCGCCCGGCGCGCCTGATGGCACCATCTTGTCGGACGGTCCGGCATGGAACCTGAACGGAACGAGCCTCGGATCCAGGGACTTCTCGATGCACGGGTCCGAGTCCTATCATCGCCGCGACACGAACCGGAGGTCGTCCACCGTGAGCGAAGACCTGAACCTGAAGCACATCGTCTTTCGGCAGTTCGAGCGCGCGGCGCAAGCGTTGCGCATTCCGAAGTTCCTCCAGGAACGGATTCGGCAGGGGAACAACATCATCGAGGTTCGCTTCCCGGTGCGGGTCGGGAATTCGATCAAGATCTTCACCGGCTGGCGCGCCGAGCACAGCCACCATCGCAAGCCGACGAAGGGTGGCATCCGGTTCGCTCCGCACGTCGACGCGGACGAGGTGGAGGCCCTCGCCGCGCTGATGACGTTCAAGTGTGCGCTCGTCAACGTGCCGTTCGGCGGCAGCAAGGGCGCGGTTCGGATCGATCCGCGCCGGACGCCGGTCGAGGTGCTCGAACGCGTGACGCGGCGTTTCACCGCCGAGCTCACCTGGAAGAACTTCATCGGTCCCGCCGTGAACGTGCCGGCCCCGGACATGGGAACCGGCGAGCGCGAGATGGCGTGGATCGTCGACACCTACAGCGCCCTCGCCGGGCATGACATGAACAGTTTCGCCAGCGTGACCGGGAAGCCGGTCAGCCAGGGGGGCATCCAGGGCCGCACGGAGGCGACGGGTCGCGGGGTTTTCTACGGCACGCGCGAGGCGTTGTCGCACGCGTCCGCGCTGAAGGCGCGGCGCCTCGCGCCCGGAATCGACGGCAAGACGGTCGTGGTGCAGGGGTTCGGGAACGTCGGGTCGTGCGCGGCGCGGATCTTCCGCCAGGAGGGAGGGGCGAAGGTCATCGCGATCGGCGAGTGGAACGGGTTTCTCGTGAACGAGAAGGGCATCGACGTCGCGGCGCTGGACGATCACGTCGCGTCCGGTGGGAAGTTCCTGGGGTTCAAGGGCGCGAAGGCCCACGCCGATGCGACGAAGGTCCTCGAGGTCCCGTGCGACGTGCTCATCCCCGCCGCGCTGGAGAACCAGATCACCGGCAGGACTGCGCGGCGTCTGAAGTGCAACGTCGTCGCCGAAGCAGCCAACGGGCCGACCACGCCGGACGCCGAAGAGATCCTCCTCGCGAAGAACGTGCTCGTCATCCCGGACATCTACCTGAACGCGGGGGGCGTGACGGTCAGCTACTTCGAGTGGGCGAAGAACATCGGGCACATTCGCTTCGGTCGCATGGGCAAGCGCCTCGAGGCCGCGCGTGAGCAGAGCATCGTGCGGGCCATCGAGGACGCGACCGGGCGAAAGGTCGACGATTCGCGGATGCACCATTTCGGCGAGGGGGCGAACGAACTCGACATCGTCCGCTCGGGTCTCGAGGGGACGATGGTCGAGGCGTACCGGGAAATGCTCGCGATGCGCGAGAAGAACCGTCGCGTGAAGGACCTGCGCACGGCCGCGTTCGCGGTGGCGACGGACAAGATCGCGAACGCGTACGAGTCGCTCGGGATCTTTCCTTGAGAAGGACCTTGAGAAGGCCATAGGAGGGCCGAAGGGGCCGCTCTCCTATTTCTTCTTCTTCTGCTCGACCTCGAACATCACCCGCTTGTACCCGTGCCACCAGCTGTACGTCGTGTACCCGAGGTAGCTGTTCGGCGAGTGGAACGTCGGCAGCGACTCGTACATCACCGTCGCCGCGTTGAGCCAGACCTTCTTCTTCGGGTTCGCGCGGTAGGCCACGGCGAGCGCGGACGGAATCCACGTGTTGACGCCCGTGTTGCTGGGCTTCGGGTTGACGTTCTTGTGGTCGTCCACCGCGATCGCCTCGTGCATCGTCTCGCCGGTCCACGAGTAGTCGATGATGTACCCGGTCACTTCCGCCGCGATCTTCTTGCTCGTCTTGCTGCCGGTCTCGGAGTTGTGAAGCAGCATCCCGTGGACGACGACGGCCATCTGCCACGCAAGGTCGTAGGGGGCGTCCTTGATGTGGTTGTTGTGGGGCGGATAGCGCGTGACGTAGTGATAGACGTTGGCAGTGATCGGCGACTTGGAATTGCCTCGCGTCTTCTCCACCGACAGGACCAGGTCGTTGGCGGAGTCGAGAAAGCGCTGGTCGCCCGTCACCTGCCAGATCTTCGTCAGTCCGCGCAGCGTCCATCCCACTCCACGCGTGGAGCCCGGGGCTTTCGTCGTCGAGTAGATCGGCCACGTGCGAACGCATTCGCCGATCTCCTTCAAGGAGTCGTGGCAGATCCAGTCGCCGGTCAGGATGTAGTACTCGTAGAGGTCGTCGACGACGAAATGCTCCATGTCGAACGCGTTCCAACCGTGGCCTCCCTGGGGGATGCCGGCGCGGTGCGCGGCGAGGGCGGGATCGAGCGCGTCACGACCGAGGAAGTCCTTCGAGAACGGCCAGACCGGGAGGGCTTCCCAGAGCGTAGCGTTCGGCTTGGCCTCCTTGCTGAACCCGTCGATGTGATACGTCCGGATGTCGCGCGAGTGGAGGACGAAGATCTCCTTGATGCGGAAGTGAGACCAGGAGCCCGCGATCGCGAAACGGTCGAAGTAGGTCAGCGCGTTGCGCGGCGAACCTGTCGTGTGCGTGCTCTTCGCCCAGTTGAACTCTCCGAACTCGGACCATCCGAACGTGTACGACGTGTCTTCGAACGCGTTCGCGTACAACGACACGAGGGCGCTGTCGTCATACGCGGCGATCGACGCCTCGGTGACCTCCGGATCGTCGATGTCTCCGAGGTCGCCCCACGCTCGGGTCTGACGCAGCCAATCGGGGTCGGCCCACGGATGGAGAGGTTTGTCCAACTTCTTCAGAAGGGTGTCGACGCTCGGGCCGTTCGGACCGTGCGCGCAGACGAAGAAGTCGGTCGTCTTCTGCTGACCGTCGTCGAGCCAATGGAACTGCGCGAAGTCCGCCGGGAGGATGTCGACGCGCAGGACCGTCCCGTCGAACGCGAGCCCCTTCGGAAAGTTCTCCCAGAAGTCACGCACGAAGAACGAGAGCCCGACGGAGCCGCTCTCGATGTGCATCGAGCCGAACGCCTGATTCCCGGTTCGAAGCAGACCACCAGAGGTGTCGTCGATGTGGAAACCCTTGAACGTCGTGTTCGGGAAGCTCGCCCAGTTGGTGCCGCCGTGGCTGTCCTGATAGAGGTGCGACGGCCCCGCGACATCGAACGGCGTGGTGCCCTCGATGCCGTAGGTCGTCGTGAACGCGGGACCGCCGGGATTGGCGTCGGGTGACAGGGCGGTCATCAGACCATAGCCCTCGAAACCGAAGTTGCCGAGCGGGTCGTCGAGGTATGAGTTTCGGAGCGAGTGCTGCACGCGCACGTAAGGTTGGCCGGCATAGAAGGTGTAGCGCGTGCGGTACATGAAGAAGTCGCGGTCGATCCCGCCGCCCGGGACCATCGGCGCGTGACGGCCGTCGCAACGAACCACCGTGCGCAAGGGACCCTGCTCTTCGATCTGCACCTCGACCGGATACTCGGCCGACGAGTAGAACGCGCCCATCCGATCCATCAAGATGAAGCCGGCGCCGGCCGGAGAGTCGATCAGCTTCTCGTGTTCCTCGACGAGACCGTCACCATCGAGGTCTGCCGCGAGGAGATCGAGGAAGTTCATCACCGACTTGCTGATGCGGAACTTCGCGGTTCCGGTGTCGACGTTCACGGCGCTCTCGTCCTCGACGACGTCGAGCGTCGGCGCCTCGGGCTCGGCCGGAGGCGCTTCCCCCTTCTTGACCTTTGGTTTCTTCTGCAGGTAGTAGACCGCGTTGCCGCTCGCCGCGACATCGACCTGGAGGTCGGCCAGCACCCAACGGATCGGCTGCTTCGGGTCGTGCGGGCCGTTCTTCCACCGCTGCGTCACCCGGAACTGCGACGGAACGACGTTCCCCTGCGCATCCACGACCTGAAGGACGGACGGATTCTTGATCTTGTCCTTCTTGCCGAACGGGAACGCGAACGTCACCGGTTCCCCCGCGCGGTCGACGCCGGAGACTTCACGCACGTTGATCGGGACACCCGACTTGAGGGGCTGATTCCCGCCCGCCGCGAGAGGGGCGATCGACGCCAGCACCAGCAGCGTCCCCCCGAGGCGGGTCCAAGAAGAAAGGGCAGTATCCATGCTTTGTGTCACGCCGTTTGAGACTGGGAGATGGGTTGCTCCCGCTCCTATCGAGCGTCATGGGCTGAGCAGGGATCGGATCGTGCGAAACGCGGCCGGATGGGTTCGGCGAACGCTCTACGGTTTCGGCGCTTAGAGCGCCCACGAATCGCGGGTGTTCCGACTCAAGGGAAATTTGGCCCCCGTGCTTCCTTTACTTGAGGAAAAGGCTGATGCCGGTATCACGGCCACCACGACGGGTAACCGGCATGGAACGTGTGGCCGAAATCGACGCGACCCGAGGCGGGCGGCCGCGCCGGCGAGAGTCCGGGATCGAGACGCCCGGGGGATCAGGCGCATGGTCGACCGTCTCACCGGGTCACCGCGGCTGCGACTGCATCAGCGGCGCGAACGCGCTCATGCACGCCATCATGAACGCCTGCTGGTTCTGGGCCGAGAGCAACGCGTCGAGCGAGTCCTCGACTTGGGCGAACGACTCCAGGAGCTCGTCCTTGGACGCCATTTTCGCGCGCACGTCGGTCAATGTTTGGCGCGCCTCCGCGACGTTCATCGCCCATTGATCCGCAATGTCGTCGGGGACCCACTTTCCCTCCACGAGGCTCATCGCCAGCGATTCGTTGGTGCCTTCGTCGTCGCTGACCGCGACGACCGCCGAGGTTCCCTCGCGCTTCACGGTCTCGATCCGGGCCGCCAGCATCTTCTGCATCTGCGTGTCGCTGCCCGGGCCGAGCGATGCGCGGGAAAGGCCCTTCATCAAGTCGGCGCCGGCCGACGCGAGGAATCGCTCGAGTGCGACCTTCTTGAATCCGGCGCTCGTCTGGATCTCGCTCGAGAGGAACCGATCGATGGCGCTCACGATCTCGTCGTACGCCGGCGCGATCTCCTCGGGCGGGACCGGTGACATCTGGCTCAGCATCGGATTGCCGAGGATGAACTCCTTCTTTTCTTGGAGCACGCGCACGACCTTCCGTCCCACGGAGATCGCGGCATCCCAAACCTCGGGGTCGATCGCGTCGGTGAACCCGGTCCGCAGCTCCTCGACGTCGGATTGATAGCTCTCCGGCAGGATGTTCCAGATCACGTCGGGTCGGCCTTCGGCCGCGGCGGTCCGAATCGTGCGGATCGTCTCGGCTGGGTCGGGCCCCGGTTCGGACTTCGAGCAGGCGTAGAGCGAGAACGCCGCGATGAAGGGAACGAGCGTCGATCGACGGAGCATAGGCGGTCCCCGGGTAGGTCGTCCGTGGGCCAGAACCTACGTCCAGTGTCGTGAAGACGCGAAGGAAAAGCGCTGCCGCCGGGTCGGAGGAGCCCCGGTCGGTTGCTCCCGAGCCCAGGATTTCCGTAGGCTCTGGGCAATCTTCCGCACGACTTGGAGCAACGCGTGGCGCGACCGATCGATCTGTTTGGAGTTCCCATGGACCTCGGCGCGGATCGGCGCGGCGTGGACATGGGGCCGAGCGCGATCCGCATCGCGGGGGTGGTGCCGCGGCTCGAGGCGCAGGGGCACGAGGTCCGTGATCACGGGAACATCCCGGTCGCGGCGATGGAGGGCGCGAACGTCGGGGATGGAAACGCGAAGTACGAGAAGGAGATCCTCGAGTGCTGCCGGCGGCTGTCCGAGTGGGTTCGTGCCACCGTCGAGGACGGGGGCTTCCCGCTCGTTCTCGGCGGTGATCATTCGATCGCGATCGGAACGATCTCCGGGCTCTCGTCGGTCTATCGCGATCGCGGCGAGAACATCGGGCTGATCTGGTTCGACGCGCACGGCGACATGAACACTCCCGACACCAGCCCGTCGGGGAACGTGCACGGGATGCCGCTCGCGGTGCTGCTCGGCCACGGCAGCCCGTCGTTCACCGACATGCTCGGGTTCTCGCCGAAGGTCGATCCGAGCCGATGCGTGCTGATCGGCATCCGGAGCCTCGACCCGCGCGAGCGCGAGATCGTGCGACAGTCAGGGATCCACGTGTTCACGATGAAGGAGGTCGACCGCCTCGGGATGGCGTCGGTGACGGAGCAGGCGATCGAGATCGCGAGCCGCGGGACGGCCGGCATCCACCTCTCGTTCGACCTCGACGGGCTCGATCCGGTGGTCGCACCGGGCGTCGGCACGCCGGTCCCGGGCGGCATCAACTACCGCGAGGCGCACTTGATGATGGAGCTTCTCGCGGACTCCGAGAAGCTGATCGGCCTCGAGATGGTGGAGTTGAACGCCGTCCTCGACACGCGGAACCAGACCGGCGAGGTCACGGTCGGCCTGATCCAGAGCGCCCTGGGGCGACGGATCCTGTGAGTGCGTCCGAGCGCGGCGGCGACGAAGGCAGCGCGAACCGCACGAAGCCCGACGGCCCCGCGCGTGGATCGCTCTTCGTCATCTTCCTGACGGTCCTGATCGACCTTCTCGGGTTCGGCATCTTCATTCCCCTCCTGCCGCTCTACGCGGACCTCTACACCGACGACCGCTTCCTGGCCGGCGCGCTGGTCGGTACGTACTCGGTCGTGCAGTTGATCTTCCTGCCGCTGCTCGGACGTCTGTCCGACCGCATCGGGCGGCGGCCCGTCCTGCTGATGGGCCTCGGCGGATCGGCGATCGCGTACACCGTCTTCGCGCTCGGCGAGTCCTTGTGGGTGCTGTTCGTGGCGCGGGCTTTCGCGGGGATGTTCGGGGCGACGATCTCGACCGCGCAGGCCTACGTGGCGGACGTGACGACGCCCGCGACGCGTGCGAAGGGAATGGGGATGATCGGCGCCGCCTTCGGGCTCGGGTTCACGTTCGGCCCTCCGATCGGGAGCTGGGCGGCGAGCCTCGGCGTCTCCGCGCCCGGGTTCTTCGCGGCGGGGCTGTCCGCCGCGGCGTTCACGATGGGGTTCTTCCGCCTGCCGGAGTCGCGGCGACCCGGCACGACGGAGAGCTCGCGCACGTTCTCGTTCGGCGCCGCGGTCGACGTGTTCGCCGACGCGCGGCGCGGAATCCTCCTGCTGATGTTCCTGCTGCAGACCTACGCGTTCGCGAACCTCGAGGCAATGTTCTCGTTGCTCTGCAAGACGCGGTTCGGCTACGGGATGAAGCAGATGGGCTACATCTTCCTGTTCATCGGGCTCGTCGTTGCGTTCGTTCAGGGCGGGATGATCGGCCGGCTGGTCAAGAGGCACGGTGAGCGACGGTTGCTCACGGTTTCGACGATCGGGCTCGCGCTCGGGTTCGTGTCCCTGGGATACGCGGAACCAAAATGGCTCTTCTTCGTGAGCTGCGCGGTGATCGGACTGACGTACGGGGTCGCGAGCCCGACGTTGAACGCGTTGATCTCGCGGAACACCGCCGAGGAGAAGCAGGGGGCGACGTTCGGAGTGGCGCAATCGTGCGCGGGACTCGGGCGTGCGCTCGGTCACGTCGGCTCGGGCGCGTTGTTCGCGTTGTCGCCGGCCTACCCGTTCGTGCTCGCCGGGTTCGCGTCGATCGTCGTCTTCTTCATGTTCGCGGGATACCGGCGTCGCTTCGCGCTGGACCTCGCCGAGAAGGTCGGGACATGACCGACGCCCTTCTCATCGTCGACGGCGCGGTGCGTCACCCGACTTCGTATTCGTTCACGCAGCTTCGTGGGCTGCCCGCGGCCGAGCGCGTCGAGGACGTCGGCATGCTCGTGGCCAAGCGTCGCGGCGGCGCCGTGCGGCTCTCCGCGTTGCTCGAGCGAGCCGGCGTGGACGCAAGCGCGACTCACGTCACGCTGCACGCCTCGCGCGACGACTTCGCGGCGAGCGTACCCCTCGACCAGGTTCGCGACAGCGCGATGCTGGTGTTCGAGCTCGACGGGGGCCCATTGCCGGTCGCGCAGGGAGGCCCGACGCGCTTCCTGCTCCAGGACGCGGTAGCCTGCCGTACCGGAGAGCTGGACACGTGCGCGAACGTCAAGTTCGTCGATCGCATCGAGCTCACGGCCGGGCGCGGGCGGGACATGCGACCGGCGACGAAGGGATTGCATCGCAAACGGGACGATCGAGGGGACGGCGCGGAATGACGCCGGCTCGGCGGGGGACGACCGCAGCGGTCATCGCGCCAGCCGCTGGATCGTCCGGACGGCGGCTGCCTCGATCTCCTTCGTGACCGTTCCGTCCGCCGCGCGGTCCTCGGTCGGTCGCGCGATCCAGAGCACCGCTGCGAAGCGCCCTCGGTCGCGGTCGACGCGGATGACCGCGCCGCCGGGGCCGAATCCATCCGCGTGCTTCCAGACCGTACCGGTGGCGTTCACGAACCAACCGGCGTGGAAGGTCGATTCGACCTCGCCGGCGAAGTGCTCGTCGAGCAGCGCCTTCGGAATGATCGTCCTGCCGTCGATCACGCCGTGGCCGAGCATCAGTCGCGCGAGGCGAGCGGCGTCGCGAGCCGTCGTATGGATCCCATTGCCAACGAACGTGCGTCGCAACCGCGTGAGGTGCAGGGCCGCCGGGTTGGGCACGACGTCGTGGCCGGCGAAGACGCCTCCGTTGGCGACGTTGCCGTCATCGGCGGACGGGCGATAACTCGTGCGCGCAAGGCCGAGGGGGACGGCGAGCTCGCGGTCGAACAGGCGGTCGAACGTGCTGAGGCGAGCGACCTCGAAGAACCGCCCGAGGACGTCGTATCCCGCGATGCTCACGGAGAACCGCGTGCCGGGCGGGTTCGCGAGCGGTAGACGCGCGATGGCGGTGACGGCCTCGTCGAGCGCCAACTCGCGATCCTCCATCAGCGAGCGCTGCTGGTTCGTCGGATGCTCGTGACGGCCGAAGAAACCGCCGCGGTGGTCGAGGAGCTCGGCGAGCGTCGGCGCCCGGACGGCACGTACGCCGGCGGCCAGGCCGAGGTCCTTGCACGCGGACACTTTCTCGTCGACGGTGGAAGAGAGGGAGACCTTCTCGCCGTCGATCATCGCGAGCACGCACGCCGCGGCGAACGGTTGGGACACCATGCCGGCGAAGAACAGCGTGTCGGCGTCGACCGCGCGCGCGTCGGCGGTCACGTCGACGCTTCCGATGACGCCCTCGGCGAGGATCCGCTCACCGTCCCCGACTGCCCACTGCGCCCCGACGACGTGTCCGCGTTGGTGATGGGCGTTCAACACGCTTTCGATGGCCTGGGCCGGATTCCCGTTCGAAGCGTCGGCGGTCTCTTCCTGGATCGCGATGACGAAGGTGAGCAGAAGTAGAGTCGTCGGGTTCATGGGGGAGGTGGCCGTCATGATGAAGGAGAGCGCCGAACGGCCCCCACGATAGCAGCTCCCGCTTTACGCGGAATCCATCGGGGCATACGCTCTTCGCGGCGGTCTCGAGATCGCTCGTCCCTGGAGTCGAATCGCGGAGGGTCTCATGCTGACCGCCCTCATCCTGCTGGGAGTCGTCGTCGCCGCCATCGTCCTGGTCGCGGCGTTCGTCATCGGCTTGTACAACGGGCTGGTGCGACTGCGGAACCAGTGCCGGAACGCATGGTCGCAGATCGACGTCCAGCTCAAGCGCCGGCACGACTTGATCCCGAACCTCGTCGAGACCGCGAAGGGATACATGAAGCACGAGAAGGAGCTCCTCGAGGGGCTCGCGAGGGCGCGGTCCGCGGCGCAGGGCGCGCAGGGGCACGGCGTGGCGAAGCAAGCCGAGGCGGAGGGAGTGCTCGGCGGGCTGTTGACGCGGTTCCTGGCCGTCGTCGAGAACTACCCCGAGCTCAAGGCCAACCAGAACATGATGGCACTTCAGGAGGAGCTGACGTCGACCGAGAACAAGATCGCCTTCTCGCGCCAGCACTACAACGACACGGTTCTGTCGTACAACAACCGGCTCGAGGTGGTCCCATCGAACTTCGTGGCGCAGGCGTTCGACTTCGAGGCGATGGAGTTCTTCGAGGTCGGGACTTCCGAGGAACGGGAGCCGGTGAAGGTGCAGTTCTGATCGGAGTCGCCCGGTGACCATCGAGGCCCGCTCGCTCGTCATGCAGTTCGGGGACGTCCGTGCCCTCGACGGCGTCTCGTTCGAGGTCGCCGCGGGCGAGGTGTTCGGCTACCTCGGGCCGAATGGTGCCGGGAAGTCGACCACGATCAAGCTCCTCCTCGGCTTGCTCGCGCCCACGTCGGGCGTTGCGCGCGTCGCCGGAATCGACGTCGCCGCCGATCCGGTCGGAGTCCGCGAGAGGATCGGCTACGTGCCCGAGGTGCTGAGCCTGTACGACGCGCTCACGGCCGAGGAGCACATCTCGTTCGTCGGCCGGCTGCGCCGCCTGGACGAAGCGACGATCGCGCGCCGCTCCGAGGCGCTGCTCGCGACGTTCGAGCTGACCGATCGCGCGCGCGAGCCGATCCGCACCTTCTCGAAGGGGATGCGCCAGAAGGTCGCGCTCGCGCTCGCGTTCCTCCATCGTCCCGAGGTGTTGATCCTCGACGAGCCGCTCTCCGGGCTCGACGCGACCGCGGCGCTGATCCTGAAGGACGTCATCCGAGGCACCGCGGCTCGCGGAAGCGCGGTGCTGTATGCGTCGCACGTGCTCGACGTCGTCGAGCGCGTCTGCGATCGCGCGATGATCTTGAATCGGGGGAAGACGGTGGCCGTCGGCACGATCGCCGAGCTGCGCGAGAAGACGAAGGGCACGACGCTCGAAGAAGTGTTCCGCCGGGTCGCCACGGAGCGTGACCCGGAGCAGCTCGCAAGGGAGCTGCTCGAGGCGCTCGAGTGAACCGTTTTCGCGTTCTCTGCCGGCGATTGCTGGAGCGGCGGCTGTTCGGCGACGACGAGCGCAGCGCGTCGCTGATCCCGGGCTCGTTCATGACGCTGTCGGTTTCGCTGCTCGTCTTCACGCTGATCGCCCAGGAGCGCGACCTGACCGAGGTGACGCTCTGGTTGTCGATCGCGTGTCTCGCCTGGTCCGGACTCAAGGCGTTCTTCGAGTCGCAGGAGTACGCGCTCGGTGCGCTCGACCATGCCATCCTCACCCCCCTGCCGATACCGCCGTCCTGGATCGCGGCGGCTCGCGCCGTGGCGACGTTCGCGGTGCTCGCCCTCGGGACGTTCAACCTGGGGCTGCCAGTGGCGATTCTGGTCGCGGTGAAGTACGGGCCGATCGAAGGCGCGCTCGCGCTCTTGGCCGGCTTCGTCGCGTCGTTCGTGGGGCTCGCCGCGGCGCAGCTCGTTCGCGCTCTTCTCGAGCGCGGAGTCGGCGTGTCGCGGCTCCTGGAGGCGGAGGGACCGCTGCGTCTCGCGGTCAGCATCGGACTGTTCGCCGTGCTCTTCCTGGCGCCGGACCCGGCGGGGCTGGTCGAACGCATTCCCTGGCTCGCGTTCGCTCCTCCGTTCTCGCTGGCGAGACTCCCCGTCCTCGGGAGCGACGTGGGTCGGACGGGACTCGCCGTCATGGGTCTGCTCGTCGTCGCGTGTACGGTGCTCCTGCTCTCGTTCAAGGTCCAGGGTCGGGTGTCGCACCAGCCGGGACGCGTCCGTCGACCGCGACCGATCGGTCCACTCCGGCGCGCGATGGAACGGTGGGTCGTCGATGACGAGGAACGTGCCTCGTTCGAATTCACGCTCGTGAACCTTGCCCGCGATCGGACCTTCCGGGCGCGCGTCTTCCCCCTCTTCGCGTTCCCGTTCGCCGTGATCCTCCTGATCGTCCAACGGCCCGGCGAGCCGTTCCTGTCGTTGATGGCGCTCTATGGCGCCGCGGTCTACCTGACGCTCTCGCAGACCTTCCTCGGCTTCTCCGAGTCGGAGGGCGGTCCGGATCTGCTGCGCTGTCTGCCGATTCGAAACGCCCGTGCGTTTCGAATCGGTTCCGAGAAGGCGTTCCACGTCGGGCTCGTCGTCCCGATCTTCCTGGCGTTGGCGTTGGCGTTGGCCGTGGTCGCGCTGTTCGATCGCGGGTTCCCGCTGCCGCTCGGGCTGTCCCACGCGGTGATCGCCGCGTTGTTCTCGGTGCTCCTCTGCGGGATGACGTTCGAGCGCGAAGCGGGGCTCGCGTTCTCCGAGCCGGATCGTGGCGTCTACCCGGCCGATCTGGGGGGCGGTCCGATGGTGGCCTTGCTGCTTGGTGCCGCCGCGGCGCTCCTTGCCGCGAAGTACGTCCCGAGCCCGCTCGGCTTCGTGGGGTCGGCGGTCGCGCTCGCCCTCCTGATTCGCCTCCTCTACACCTGGAAGCGCCGCTCCGCCGCTTCCGGTTGAAGGCTTCCGGCGCGGCCCCGCTCCGTGGTATCGTCGGGACCGCGCGGGTCGACCCCCCCGCCATGTTTCTCGAACCCCAATCGGAGGTGAACGATGCGTAGCTCCTTCCACGCAACCGCCGTCGACGCCTCCGTCCTCGCCTGATCGCCCGAACCATCGCCCAACGCGGCGAGTGAATCGAGCGTCGAACGGCCGCACCCTGCGGCCGGGCGTGCGAGGACGGAGTGAGGCTCTCACGAAGTCACCCGCGCGCCCCCGGTCCGTCCACATCGAAACGATCGAAACGATCGGGACGTGCGTGATCCGCATCGATTCCGATTGTGAGGACCACCCGTGGACGACGAACTTCGTCGCAAGCAGAAGCAGTACAAGAGAGCCATGAAGCACTTCGAGAAGCGCATCGCGCCCGAGGAGAGGAAGCGCAGGCAGCAGGAGACCAAGCGCCGCCGCGGCGGCGAAAAGCGCGGGCCGCGCCGGCGCGACTGGGAGTCCGTCGACGACGACGCGATCGACGCGTTCGAGCGGATCCGGTCGTCGCGGCAGGACGACCCGCCGAACGTGCCGTCTTGCAACGCCGTCGAGGAGACGCCCTCGGTGTTCGGGCCGACCCGCACCGGCGTGGTGACCCGCGTTCATCGCGATCGAGTCGACGTCCGGCTCGCCGGCGCCGATCTCTCGGTCGCGACGATCGGTGCCGCCGGCGGCCCGATCGTCGTGGGCGACGAGGTCGACATCGTGGGGGATCCAGGCGAGGAGCGCGTGGCGAGACGACGGCCGCGACGCACGATCCTCGAGCGACCGGATCCGGGGCGCCCGGCCCGGTCGCTCGCGATCGCGGCCAACGTCGACGTCGCGTGCATCGTCGTCGCGGCGGCTCGGCCCGATCCTCGACCGGGCTTCATCGACCGCGTCCTGATCGCGCTCGACCGCGCGGGCATCGAAGCGGTCGTCTGCGTGAACAAGGTCGACCTGGCGCCGGACCTGCGCGCGATCGATCGCATGCTCGAGCCCTACGAGCGGCTCGACGTCGACATATGGCGCGTCTCGGCGGCGACCGGCATCGGTGTCGAGGGCCTTCGAGGCGCTCTGTCCGGCAGGACGTGCGTCTTCGTCGGCCCGAGCGGGGTCGGCAAGTCGTCGCTGTCGAACGTCCTCGACCCGCGCGGCGCGCGCGACGTCGGGGACGTGCGGCGCGGCGACGGCAAGGGACGCCACACGACGAGTACGTCGGACCTCCGCGAGCTTGGCGACGGCACGCGCATCATCGACACGCCCGGGGTGCGCGCGTTCGGGCTGTGGAACGTCACCCCGGCCGAGCTCCGCCACGACTTCCCCGAGTTCGCCCGCTTGCCGCCGTGCCGCTTCCGCGACTGCTCGCACGTGCATGAACCCGACTGCGAGGTCGAGGCCGCGGCTCGCCGCGGCGACCTTCCCGAGGCGAGGCTTCACGCCTACCGGCGGATTCTCGCGTCGCTGGACGAGGTGTAAGCGAGACCTTCCACGCCACCCGCCGCCGAGGAGGAGGACGCCGACGGCCTGCCTCCCGGCGGCACGTCGTTTCCCGCGCGGACCAAAAAACCGAGAACTCCGGTAGCGAGGGCCCCTGAACGCGGATTCGGACGCCATCGACCCGAAACTGACCGGAGACCGAACGATGAGAACCGCGCTCGCGACGTTCACCCTTACGCTTCTCGCCTCCCAGGCGTTCGGACAACCGAAGTGGATCGGGCTCGTTCCCGGCGTTCCGCAGGGAACGCCGGCCCAGATCACGCTGAACGAGGAGACGTCGGACACGCAGAAGACGGTCTTCGACGTCCGAATCTTCGGATACTGGCGGGAGTTCGTGACGGGGCCGGACGGCGTGATCTATCAGCGCGTCGAGTTCCCGGGTCTCGAGCGGTTCGGGAAGGTGGGCGCGCCGGAGCTCCCGGTGGCGCGGCCGCGGATCGGCGTCGTGACCGACGCGATGATGGTGACGCTGATGAACGTCACCTACCTGCAGAAGATCGACGTCGAGAACATCGTGGTCTACCCGCAGCCGGATCCGGGCTCGGACGAAGAGTTCGATCCGAACTGGGATCCGGGAGAAGGGGATACGAAGGGGTCCGACGACAAGTTCACCCGCGACGAGTCGATCTACACGCAGGCGGTGCCGTGGCCGTCCGTCGACGCGATCTCGAGCGTCCCGGTCACGAGCATGTTCGACGCCGCCTTCGGTGGTGACTGCGAGTGCTATCCGGTCCAGTGGGACCCGACGAACAAGAAGATGACCGTCGCCACGCTCGTGAAGTACGAGTTCCATCACACCGGAACGCCGAAGGCGTCGGCCGCGCTCACGAAGAACCTCGGCAAGCTCGTGAACCAACTCCACCTGAACGCGGTCAAGGTCTCCGACTATTGGATCGTCGACAACACGAAGTACCACTCGCGCTACCTCATCGTGACCGCACCGGAGTTCGAGGACGAGCTCGCTCCGCTGACCGTCTTGAAGAAGAAGCAGGGCTTCAAGGTCGAATTCGCGTACCTGTCGGGGGGCGAGAACTGGCTGCAGGTGTTGGCGAAGGTCGTCAACTGGTACGGCAACGGAACGCCGGGGATGGAGCACTACTGCCTCCTGGTCGGCGACACGAATCGGATCCCGCTGCCCGTCTTGATCGAAGGGATCCCGACCGATGACGTCTACGGGTCTCCCCTCGACCTCGACCTGTCGGAGGAGGTCTTCGTCGGACGGCTCTCGATGGACGGCGCGACCGACCTGAAGAACCAGGTCGACAAGATCGTCGCGTACCAGACCTCTCCCGTGCCGGGCGGCCGGTATGACCGCGCCCTGCTCGTGGCGCACAAGGAAGGCTCGCCCGACAAGTACCAGGGCGCGCACGAGGACGTCCGCACGGCAACCTACGCGACCCAGACGCCGACGTTCTGGACCCGCTACGGCGCACAGTGGATGACGAACGCGCAGGTCATGTCCGACATCGACCAGGGCGTCGGCGTGGTCTGCTACCGCGGGCACGGGTCGACGAACACCTGGGCGGGATGGAACCAGGGCGGCGAGAGCTTCCACAAGAACAACGTCCTGATGCTGAACAACGGGGTGCAGCCCGTCGTGTGGTCGATCTCCTGCACGAACAACAACATCGGCACCAGCGGCGGCGGCAGCACCGACTGCATCGGCGAGGCGTGGCTCGAAGCGGTCGGCAAGGGCGCGGTCGCCTCGTACGCGGCGACGGTCGGAACGGGCACTACCGCGAACCACGAGCTGGACCGCCGCCTCTTCCGCGGGCTCTATCACTTCGGAATGACGACCCACGCGCACACGATCTGCTACGCCGAGAGCCAGATGGTGAGCGCCTACCCCGAGACGAACAACGCATGGGCGTACAACCTCCTCGGCGATCCTTCCATGAAGATCCGGACGACGGTGCCGTTCTCGCTGAACGCCTCGCTGCCGGCGAAGATCGTCGTCCAGGCCGGAAGCGCCTCGGAGATGAGCATCAAGGCCCTGAGCCCCGACGGCGCGCCGCTCGCCGGCCATCTGGTCTCGGCGTGGAAGCCGGGAGCCGACGGGCAGCCGGACGAGATGTTCGACAACGGCTACACCGACTCGCACGGTGACGTGTTGCTGCCCGTGTCCGCCCTGACGAACGGAGTGCTGTACGTCACCCTCCAGGATGAGTTCGGCAACGCGGTCGAGTACGAGGTCGACGTCGAGATCCAGTGCGGCAACCAGGCGACGAACGAGACGTACGGTCAGGGGAAGGCGGGCCAGCTTGGCGTCCCCGTCCTTCAGGCGCTCGACCTGCCGGTACTCGGCACGTTCTCGACGATCGAGATCCGCGACGGTCTTCCCGGCGCGATCCCGACGCTCGTCCTCGGCCTGCAGAAGGTGTCGCTCCCGTTCGACGGCGGCGCGTTGCTCGCCTCGCCGGACGTTCTCCTGAGCGTCGGTGTCCCGCTGAAGGCGAACGGAAGCCTGAAGATCGGCGGCGTCATCCCCAACGACCCGATCCTGTGCGGCTTCCCGCTCTACCACCAGGTGCTGATCCCGGATCCGGCCGCGGGCGGGTACTACGGGGTCTCGATGACGAACGGGCTGAAGCGCGTGTTCGGCTCCCCGTGACCCCCGCGGACACCCTCCACGTTCCCCACGTCACCCACGCCACCCACGAGGAGTGACGGTTCGCGCGACGCGAGGTCGAGCGCCTTCGGGCTCTCGACCTCGCGTCCTTTCGCTCGCGCCGCGCCGGCCACGGGCTCCGTGCACGAGGTCAGCGCGCGAGTCTTCGCGCTCCCGTGTTGCCACCGGATGGGATCTCGAACACCTCGCTCGATCCGCCGACCTCGTCGAAGCCGGACATGACGCGGGTGGTGACCCCGTAGTAGCGAGGCGGCTTGCGCGCGTCGTAGCCGTCGCCCGCTGCATACTCGGCGAACGGCACCTCCGCGGTGCGAACCGCGGAAGGGGCGCCGAGGGCGGGGATCGGGGTCGCCGCGTCGATCGGTCCGGCCCACATCTTCACCGTGACCGAGAGTCCGGTCTGGAGCAGGGAGTCGTTGGGGATCTCGAGCAGGAACATCACCCCGCCCGCGCCGTCGAAGTGAGGCGTGACGCGCACCGTTCCCTGCCTCTCGCGAACCCGCGTCGCCGACTCGAACTCGAATTCCGGTTCGACCATCGTTCATCCTCCCGCGTCGCGCCCCCTCGCTCCCGCGACTTCCCGCGCGGTCGAGGCTCGAAGCGGCCGCAGTGTACCCTGGCGTGCCCTTCGTCGTCGACCGTCCACGAACGAGACCGAGGCGCTTCCTTGCGGGATGACACGAGAGCAAAAGGACCGAGGGTGCCCCCTCCCCGGCGACTTCAGGACTTGAACTCGCGCGCGCGTGTGGTGATGTTGGGTTCCCGACACGTGACCGCACCCTCTCCTCTGCCGCGCACCGCGGCTCCGGTTCGGTTGCGGGCCTACCGCGTTGGGAACGCACCCCGAAACTCGCGGAAGGAGGCGTGACGATGACCGCGTGGAAGCTGACGTCGACCCGAACCGACCCGGCGCATGCGGCGTCGGTGATCTTCGTCCATGGGTTCCAAGGCGACCCGACCGCGACATGGTCCGACTTCCCGCGGCTCCTCGCGGAAGATTCGGCGATGCGCGGGTTCGACGTGATGAGCTTCGGCTACGAGAGCGACTTCGCGCCGGACCTGAGTGGGGTTTGGGAGGGCGACCCCGACATCCAGACGATCGCGGACTCGCTCCGCACGTTCGTGCGGACCACGCTGACGAACCACCGCGCGGTCGTCCTGATGGCGCACAGCATGGGCGGCCTCGTGGTGCAGCGCGCCCTGCTCGACGACGACTCTTTCCGCGAACGCGTCGACAAGGTGATCCTGTTCGGAACGCCGAGCTTCGGCCTGCGGAAGGCGTGGCCGTTCCGGCTCCCGATCCTGAGCCTCCTGAACCGCCAGGTGCGCGACATGGCCCATGGCGGCGCGTTCATCACGTCGCTGCGGAACCAGTGGACGGAGCGGTTCACGGTGTCGATGCCGTTCGAGTTCCTCGCAGTGGCGGGCGCCGAGGACGAGTTCGTCCCAAGGTCGGCGTCGATCGCGGGCTTCCCGGACGCGCACTGCGCGGTCGTGCCGGGGAACCACCTGCAGATCGTGAAGGCGCGGGCGGCGGAGGACGCCAGCTACCGCGTCGCGCGCGCGTTTCTTCGCGGAGACGGCGACGTCGTCGAGTCGTTCGGGATCGCGGCGCTCTCGCTCGAACGCCGGCAGTTCCAGCGGGTGATCGACCGATTCGGCCCGAACCGCGACTCCCTCGATCCCCGCGCGCTGGTCCTCCTTGCTCTCGCCCTCGACGCGGTGGGGCGGCGCGCCGAATCGATGCAGGTTCTCGCCGACGCCAAGCGTCACGGGACGGACGCGATGGGCGTGCTCGCCGGTCGCCACAAGCGCAACTGGCTGCAGGAGCGCCGGGCCGAGGACGCCGAGCATGCGCTCCGCGTCTACCGCGAGGCGTACGACGCATCGATCACCGAGGCGAACGACGCGCAGTCGTACTACCACGCGATCAACCTGGCGTTCCTCCACCTCGTCTACCGGGCCGAACTCGAACAGGCGTCGCAATGGGCCGGCAAGGCGCTCGGGCATTGCGCCGCGGCGAGAGCGAACGAGATCCCGGGCCACGCCTACTGGAGACGCGCGACCGAGGCGGAGGCGCTCCTGATCCAGGGCGACGCGGAGACGGCCATCGCGCGTTACCGGCGAGCGATGGAGGGACCACCGGCGCCCGAGCCGTGGATGCTCGTCTCCACGTCGCAGCAGGCGCTGCGCATCGCGGACGAGCGTCGAGACGAGAAGGCCGCGAAACAGCTCGTGGATCTGTTCCGGGGGAAGCGATGAGTGCCCAGCGACCGCTTTGCTTCGTGATCATGCCGTTCTCCCGCAAGCCGGACCCGGCCGGCGGACCGGACATCGACTTCGACCGGGTGTATGAGACGGCGATCCGCCCCGCGATCGAGGACGCGGAGATGGAGCCGATCCGCGCCGACGAGGAGAAGACGGGCGGGATCATCCATACGCCGATGTTCGAGCGGCTCCTCCTCTGCGACTTCGCGGTCGCGGACTTGACCACGGCGAACGCGAACGTCTTCTACGAGCTTGGCGTCCGGCACGCGGCGCGGAGGCACACGACGCTCACGCTCTTCGCGAGGAGTCAGCCGATCCCGTTCGATGTCGGCTACCTGCGGTCGCTTCCCTATGACCTGGGCGAGAAGAACGAGTTCGGGGAGCACGAGGCGAAGACGCTGCGCGAAGCGGTGGCGGCCCGGTTGCGGGAGCTTCGCAAGCTCGCGGCCGCCGACGCGCCGCCCGACAGCCCGGTCTTCCAACTTCTGAAGGAATGGGAACCGGGCGACCTCGCGCGCCTGAAGACCGACGTGTTCCGCGACCGCGCGCGGCTGAACGAGACGCTGAAACGCCGGCTTGCGGCGATCCGCGTCAAGGGCAAGGCGAAGGAGACGCGGCCGGCTGCGAACGACGAGCTCCGCGCGTTCCGCGGCGAGCTCGGCCCGATCGACGCGCTCGACGCGGGGACGGTGGTGGACCTGATGCTCTCGTGCCGGGCACTCGAGGACTGGGACGGAATGATCTCGTTGTTCGAGGACATGCCGGAGACGCTGAAGCGGCAGGTGCTCGTGCGCGAGCAGCTCGGATTCGCGTACAACCGCCGCGCCGGCGCGACGAAGGATCCCGGCGATCGAGCCGAGGCGCTTCGCATCCTCACCGACGTTGCCAACCAACACGGACCGAGCTCGGAGACCCTCGGCCTGATCGGGCGCATCCACAAGGACGAATGGAAGGGGGCGCTCGAGACCGGCGACGAGGTCGTCGCCGCCGGCCATCTCGATCAGGCGATCGATGCCTACCGGCGTGGATACCTTTCCGACCAGCGCGACGCGTACCCGGGCATCAACCTCCTCACCCTGCTCGACGTCCGCGGCGACGACGATTCCCTCGCCGAGCGGGATCGGCTGCTTCCGGTCGTTCGTTTCGCGGTCGAGCGGCGCCTCGCCGGTACGTCGCCGGACTACTGGGACCACGCCACCATGCTCGAGCTCAGCGTCCTGAGCCTCGATTCCGACGGGGCGCGGCGTCATCTGGCGCGGGCGGTAGGGGCGATCCGCGAGCGCTGGGAGCCGGGCACCACCGCGAACAACCTGCGGATGATCGAACGCTCGCGCGCGTCGAGGGGAGAGGACACGAGCTGGCTCCGCTCGATCGTCGACGATCTCGAGAAGCGCGCGTAGCGTCGCGAGGCACTACGGACTACGGGATGACGAACCCGGCCGGGTTCGAGAAGCTGCCGAGGGTGTCGCCCTCGCCGGACGCGAGCAACTGCAGCTCGAGCGGGAAGCCGGCTACCGCGGGCGGAAGCGGGCCGAACGGAAGCGCGAGCGGGTTCAGGGTCGAGGGGAGCGCATTGAAAATGAAGATGAGCGGCACCCGCTCGATGAGCCCCGCGTAGCCGAAGATCGGAGCCGTGATCGGGGGGATGAGCGGGTGTCCGACCCAGATCGTGACGAACTGAGGCCCGGCCACCGTCGGATCGGTGAGCCAGTCGATCGTGAGCGTGCCGCCGGCCGCGACGGTCCCGACCACGTCGACGTAGAGCGCGGGTGTGTACGTGAACGCGCCGGCGAGCGTGCCGGTGCCGTTGCTGTTCGTCACGCCGACGTCGAGCGCCACACCGTCGGGCGCGACGACGCCGGGGGTCTGGATCGAGACCGTGGCGCCCGTGACCGAGATCACGGCGACCGGGCTGCCGTCGAGCGTGGCGGTGGTGTCGGCCAGGTTCGTCGGGTAGTCGACGGTGACGTTCAGGACGGTGCCGCCGGTGAGGTTGCCGCCGGCGAGGTCGACGGAGAGGACGCCGAGCGTGTCGTAGGTGAACCCGTTGATGACCGCGTCCGTTCCGTTCGTCGACGTCACCGTTACGTCGACCGTCGAGCCGCGCGTCCCCGCCGGCACGGCGACCATCATCGTGCTCGGCGGCGTGATCGATTGGATGCTCGCCGCGAGGCCGCCGAACGTCACCACCGTCGAGCCGTCGTCGACGAAGTGGTTGCCGGTGATCGTGACCGGCGGGCCGCCCACCGCCGGGCCGGTCGAGGGCGAGATCGTCAGGACCTCGGTTCCCTCGTACGTGAAGGCGCCGACGAGCGTCGAGCTCTGGCCTTCCTGCGTGATCACGACGTCGACCGTCTGACCTTGTGTGCCGGTGGGCGCGAGGCAGGTGACGGTGTCGTTCGCGACCCACGTCACGTTCGTGGCCGCCACGCCGCCGAAGGTGACGGTCTTCGCCTTCACCTGCGAGAAGCTCGATCCGCTCAGCGTGACGAGCGTGTTCTGGTGGAAGAGGCCGCCGCTGGGGGCGAGGTCGAGGAGGACCGGACCGGCGTTCGTGCACCAGACGTCCGCGGCCCCGACGAACGTCGTGCCCGAAACGGTCGTGAGCGGCGCGCCGGCGGTGACGAAGTCGTCGGTCATTGCCACGCTGTAGCCGAGGAGCGAGGCCGACCCGTTGGTGAGCTTCGCCGACTGCGCCCACGCGCCCCCGGTGCGGATGTGAAGGTAGGCGCCGCCCGCCCCGGTGGAACCGACGAGCGCCTCGTCGCCCGCGATCGCGACCGAGAATCCGGCGCGATCGTTCGCGCTCGCGTCCGCCGCGACGAGCTTCGCTTCCTGCGCCCAGACCCCGGCCGTGCGGCGGAACACGTACGCGGCCCCCACGTCCGCGCCCGTTCCGTCGGCGAGGTACGCGCCGACGATGGCGACGTCGCCGTCGACGCCGACGGCATGGCCGAACTGATCGCCGGCCGCCGCGTCGTTTGCGACGAGCTTCGCCTCCACCGACCACGTGCCGGCCGTTCGCCGGAAGACGTACACCGAGCCGGAGTCGAGTCCACCGTCATCGTCGAGCGGAGCGCCCACGACGATCACGTCGCCGTCGATCGCGGCCGCGTGACCGAAGCGGTCGCCCGCCGCGCCGTCCCCGGCGACCAGCTTCGTCTCCTGCGACCATGCGCCGGCGCTGTTCCGGAACACGTACGCGGCACCGCGGCCGGAGAGGCGGCTTCCCGCGCCCGACGTTTCGTCACCGGGAGCGCCGGCCACGATCGCGTCGCCGCTGATCGCCGCGGCGTGACCGAGCTGATCGTACGACTGGCCGTCCGCCGCGATGAGCGTCGCCTCCTGTGCCCAGCTCGATCCGCTGCGCCTGAACACGTGCGCGGACCCCGGTCCCGAGGCCGGTCCCAGGATGTCGAGCGGATCGGGTGCGCCCAGCACCGCCCCGTCCGCGCTCACGCCGACACCGCTCCCGACTTGATCCTGCGCGACCGCCCCCGCCGGGACGAGGATCGCCTCCTCGCTCCATGTGCCGGCCACGCGACGGAAGACGTACGCGCCGCCCAGGCTGCCGCTCCGTCCCCGTGCTCCAACGAGGATCGTGTCGCCATCGATGGCAATCGCGTCTCCGAACAGGTCGCTGAAGGCGCCGTCGCTCGCGGTCAGCGTTCCCTCCGGTGTCTGCGCGGTCACGGTCGCGGGCGCGCCGAGGACGAGGATCATGAATGGTGACAAGAGACGGTGTGCACGTCGGAGCATCGAGTCTCCTCCCGGTTGTCGCACGGTGGGGAATGGGCGGGCCGAACTGGAACGGAAGTCTACCCCATGGTCGCCCCGGTCGCCCTTGGGGGCGGGCCACTCGGATGTTCGCGGGGCGAATCATGGTAGACTCCGGCCGTTCAGGCCAAGCCGCGTGCGGCGCCTCTCACTGAGATCGACACCTCTCGAAACCCCTCGACCGATTGGAGTCCGTATGCGTCTCCGTGGATCCGCAGTGCTTCCCGTGCTTCTCCTGTCGATCATCGCCGGCGACGCCCCCTCGCAGACGTTCGAGGCCACGCTTCTCGCCGGGGATGCCGCCACCGGAGACTCGCTCGGCGACGCGATCGCGATCTCGGTCGACACGATCGTCGCCGGAGCGCGTGCCGATGACGGCGGCAAAGGCGCCGGCTACGTCTTCCGGCGCGTCGCCGGTGCGTGGAGCCAGGAAGCGAAGCTGACGGTGGCCGGCGCGGCCGCGCAGGACCAGGTGGGGAGCGGCGTCGGCGTGAGCGGGAACGCGGCGGTGCTCGGTGCGCCCGACCCGTTCGATCCATTCGGGGCGACGTCGGGCCCGGGTCGATTGCACGTGTTCCGCCGCACGGGGTCGAGCTGGAGCTTCGAGCAGACGCTGTCCGCCTCGGACGGGCAATCGCTCGACCAGCTCGGAACGTCGGCCGCGATCGACGGCGACGTCGCGATCGGCGGCGCCCCCGGCGATCAGGCGGCCGGAAGCGGATCGCGGTTCACGGGACGCGGCGCGGCATACGTCTTTCGGCGCACCGGAGGAGTCTGGAGCCAGGCCGCGAAGCTGATTCCGAGCGACGCGGCCGGCGGCGACGTGATCGGCACCAGCGCCGACGTGTCCGGGACGGGCGCGATCGTCGGGGCGCCGGGTGACGATCCGTCGGGAGCCGATTCAGGATCGGCGTATGTGTTCCGCGACAGCGGGAGCTGGAGCCAGGAGCAGAAGCTCACGGCCGGCGGCGGCGCGGCGTCGGACGGTTTCGGCGGCGCGGTCGCGATCGACGGCGCGGTGGTCGTGATCGGCGCGGCCGGGCACGACGCAGGGGGCTCCAACGCCGGCGCGGCCTACGTCTATCGCAAGACCGGCGCGAGCTGGTCGTTCGAGGCGAAGCTGCTCGCGAGCGACGCCGCCGCCAACGACGCGTTCGGAACGTCGGTCGACGTGGCAGGGAGCAAGATCGTCGTCGGCGCCGATCGCGACGGATCCGGAGCTGGCGCCGCGTACGTGTTCGAGCGCATCGGCGCGGCGTGGGTCGAGACCGCCAAGGTGACGCGCTCCGGCTCGGTGCTGCTCGGCTCCGGCGTCGCGCTGACGTCCGACTTCGTCGCAGCCGGCGCACCTCTCACGACCGGCGCCGGCGTGACGTTCTCGGGCGCTGCGTACGCGTGGTGCGTCAATCCAGGCCCGATACTCTCGGGTGTCGTCCCGAACGGCGGCCTCTTCCACCAGAACACGCTCGTCACGCTGAGCGGATCGAGCTTCTCGCAGGTGAAGGCGAAGACCGTCACCTTCGGCGCCGTGGCGGCGACGAACGTCACGTGGGTTGCGAACGACACCGTCACCTGCCTGGCTCCGACCGGCACGCAGGGCCAGACCGTGAACGTCATGATCACCCAAGAGGGAAACAGCTCGATGCTCGCCGGAGCCTTCACGTACGAAGGGACCAAGATCCTGACGATCGCGCCCCCGATGGGCCCCTCGGTGGGCGGCCCGCCGATCACGATCACCGGCAACCACTTCGTCGACAACGGCTCGACGGTGGTGACGTTCGGCGGCGTGGCCGGGAGCATCCAGTCGATTACGCCGCCGAGCACGATGATGGTCGCCGTGCCCGCGGGGACACGCGGCTCGACGGTCGACGTGACGGTGACGTCGACGAACGGAACGGACACGGTCGTCAACGGGTTCACGTACGACACGCTCAGCGTCCTCTCCGTCGACGTCGCGGCCGCGCACTTCGCGGGCGGCACGACGCTCGCCGTGACGATTGACCACCCGACGAACCTGGCGGACACGAGTGCCACGCTCGGCGGCAGCCCGGTCACCGTGCTGTCCGTGGTCGGGAGTGCGGTGAACATCCAAACGCCGGGGATCGCCCTCCCGAACGCGGCGGCGCTCGATATCGGCGTGACGAACAGCAATGGCACGGGCACTCTCCCCGGCGCGTTCCGCTACTCGCCGGCGCTCACCGCGCAGGTGACCGGGACGGCGGCCGCCGGTGGGCAGCTCGACGTGACCTGGTTCGCGGACGCGACGATCGCGGGCCAGGTCGTGACGCTCTGGCTCGGCGACCCGCTCCTCCCGCCGCTCGGCGTCGCGCTCTCCGGCTACTCGGGCCTTCTCGATCGGCTGCCGTTCCTCTTCATCGTCGCCGCACTGCCCGAGGCTGCGGGGCCGCTTGCCCTGCCGTTCGGGCCTCAGCCGGCGGCGGTCGCGGGGTTCCCGCTGACTCTTCAAGCATTGGTTTCCGGTGAGGGGGCTCCGCAGGGGAGCTTCTCGAACTCCGTTCCGTTCGTGATCCCGTAGGGGCTTCGGATTCGGCAAAAGGATCGGTTCCATGAATCGCAGCATTCTCGCGCTTCTCGCCTTGACGGTCGGTTTCGTCGGTACGGCCCACGCACAGTTCAACGACCAGTGGGTCGAGTTCACGAAGAACGCCGCGATGCTGTCGTCGAGCACGATCTCGGACACCAACAACGAGACCGACGTCGACTGGGGCGACCTGAACGGCGACGGCTTCATCGACCTCGTGGTCGTGCGCAAGGAGCCATTCACGTCGCCCGGCAAGCGGACGAACGTTCTCTTGATGAACGAGAGCGGCGTCCTGACGAATCGGACGTCTCAGTACGCGACGCAGTCGGACGTCGGCGGCGACAACGGGTTCCTGACCGCAACCAACGATCGGGACGTGCGCATCGATGACTTCGACCAGGACGGCCGGCTCGACTTCGTCACCGCGACGACGATCAGCGACGGCGACCCGAAGCACGTCGGCCACCCTCGCATCTACCGAAACCTCGGCTTCTCCGGCGCGAACTGGAACGGGATGAGGTTCGAGAACGCGCGCATCCCGCAGCTCTTCCATTACGGCAATGGAACCGCGCAGAACCCGCGGTTCTGTTCGGTGGCGACTGGTGACGTCACGACCGACGGGTATCCCGACCTGTACTTCGGCGACTACGACTCGAGCGGCGCGGGTGGAGCGCAGCAGGGCTCGAGTCAGGATCTCAACAACCGGCTACTCATCAACGACGGAAACGGCTTCTTCTCCGATCATTCGCAGTCGCGGCTTCCGAGCAACATGATCACGTCCGCGTTCGGCGCGGCCTCGGTCATCGCCGACATGAACGGAGACGGGCTGAGGGACATCGTTCGGCAGTCGGCGCTCAACCCGCCGCAGAACGTCAAGAACGCCTACAACCTCCCGGGCAATCCCGGCTTTTTCTCTGTGACGGACGAGATCTTCAGCGGCAACGCTCCGTACCACGTCAACGTCGGCGACCTCAACAAGGACGGCCGACTCGACATCGTCGAGTCCGACGACAACGCCGATCGTTTCATGATCAACACCGGCACCGACGCGCTCGGCCGCGTCATCTGGTCGGCGTCGAAGACGTACAGCTTCCTGACCGGCGGCGACGACGGCTTCGCGAGCAACAACCTCGTGGCCGACCTGAACAACGACGGCTGGAACGACGTGTTGATCTGCGACGTCGACGTGGATATCGGCAGCTACGCGCGCCGCCTGCACATCTATCACAACCGCGGGGGGACGGTCGGTTCGACGAACATCACCTTGCGCGAGGAGCGGCAGAGCTCGAGTTCGAGCGCGTGGATCGGCGTGGTCGGCTTGCACTCGAGCGACATGACGGGGACGCACGACGTCGCGGTCTTCGACGTCGACAACGACGGCGACAACGACATGGTCATCAGCCGGAAGGACGGGACCGACGTCTGGGAGAACCTGCTGATCGACAACCCGCCGGTCATCTGCCAACCGAGCATCGGCTTCGGCAACCACCCGACCGCGACGCTTTCGGTCTGCGGCGGCAGCCTCGCGACCGGAACCAACGCGACGCTCCAGATCTCGGGTCTCCCGACGAACGCGACGCCGGTCGTCTTCGCGGGGTTCCAATCCAACCCGACCGTCCTCGGCGTGCTCGACGGACTGACGCTCGTTCCAATGCCGTTCTTCCTGGTGCTGCCGCTCGCGAACCCCGGCACGGGAACCGTCGACGTCACCGTTCCGGGCGGCAAGGGTCCGCTATCGATCTACACGCAGGTCGTGCTCGACCAGCCCACCGGCAAGAGCGCGACGAACGCGGTGCGGATCGATTTCCAGCCGTAGCGGCGGGCGGTCTCTAGTGTATTGACTGGGTCGAAGCGTCGCGGCGTGGCGCGCGGGCTTGTCCGTCTACCGCGGATCGGCTAGGATTTTAGCCCGGTGGCTCGATACACGAACAAAGCAGACGCGCCGGCCGACGCCGCAGCGGGCCGAATCGGCAGGGTGACGTGGCGGATGCACGTCTCTCCGCCTTTGGGACCCGTCTCGGCCCTTGACGCGGCCTGCCTCGGACGGTCGCCCGCCGCTGAGTGGCGGCCCACCCCCCCTTAAGCGATTCTTCGAACGCTCTGGACCGGTCGATCGGCGGCGCCAGCCACGATCGCGGTTCCCGAGGTTCATCCGCGAAAGCAGCGTGACCGCTTCTCGCACGGCGGGCCCTGTTCACCGCGGTCCCACCTGTTTCCGACAAGAGCGGCACGCCGAGAGTAGGCAACGACCTGATGGGACGAGAGATTCAAAGACGTCGCACCTTCGCGATCATTTCGCATCCGGACTCGGGAAAGACGACCCTGACCGAGAAGCTGCTGCTGTACGGAGGCGCGCTCGAGTTGGCGGGCTCGGTCACCGGGCGTCGCAACCGGAACGCAACGGCGTCCGATTGGATGGAGCTGGAACGGCAGCGCGGGATCTCCATCAGCTCGACCGTGCTTCAGTTCGAGTACGCAGGGCACTGTATGAACCTGTTGGACACCCCTGGGCACCGGGACTTCTCCGAAGACACGTACCGGGTGCTGACCGCCGTCGATTCCGCGGTCATGGTGATCGATGCCGGAAAGGGTATCGAGAGCCAGACGCGCAAGCTCTTCGAGGTCTGTCGCCGGCGCGGAGTGCCGATCCTGACCTTCATCAACAAGCTGGACCGTCCACCTCGCGATCCGTTGGCATTGCTGGATGAGCTGGAGTCCGTGCTCGGCATCGCGGCGTACCCGTTCAACTGGCCGTTGGGCCTCGGCCCGGACTTCCGTGGCCTCTTCGATCGAAGATCGGGCGCCGTCCACCTGTACGAGCGCACTCCCGGTGGCGCGTATCGGGCTCCGGTCGCAGTCCACGACCTTGCGGACCCACGTTTGGATGCGCTGATCAGCAGGGACGTGACCCAGCGAGCGCGCGATGAGATGTCGCTTCTGGAAGGGGCCGGTCCGGGCTTCAGTCGTGCCGCGGTATCGGCAGGGATGCTGACTCCGGTCTTCTTCGGCAGCGCGGTCAACTCCTTCGGCGTCGATCTCCTGTTGGACGCGATCCTCGAGTTCGCGCCGGGGCCATGCCCCCGCTCAGCCAACGGGCGCTCTGTCGATCCGCAGGATCCGGACTTCTCCGGGTTCGTGTTCAAGATCCAGGCGAACATGGATCCCAAACACCGCGACCGGATCGCTTTCGTGCGGATCTGTTCCGGACGCTTCGAGCGCGACATGCAGGTCTATCACACCCGCACGGGCGATCGCTTGCGTCTCTCGAGTTCGCATCGGATCTTCGGGCGTGATCGTCAGACCGTGGAGGTGGCCTACCCTGGGGACGTCGTTGGTCTGATCGGACAATCGAGCTTCCGGATCGGTGACACGCTCGCGGACGATCCCGACCTCGTCATCGACGGCATTCCGACCTTCGCGCCCGAGTGCTTCGCCTGGCTCCACTGCGGCAAGCCGTCCATGTCCAAGCGCTTCCACAAGGGGCTCGAGCAGTTGCTCCAGGAAGGGGTCGTGCAGTCGTACCTCATCGAGGGCGCCCACCAGCGGATTCCTCTCCTCGGGGCGGTCGGCCCGCTGCAGTTCGATGTCGTTCGCTACCGCCTGGAGTCGGAGTACGGCGCCGAAGCGCGCGTCGAGATGGCACCGTGGACGACCATGCGTTGGATCGAGTCCGGTGACGTGACGGCGTCGGATGTCCCGACGTCGTCGCGCCTCGCGTTCGACGCCAGCGGCCAACGCGCGATCCTCTTCGACTCCGAGTGGGCTTGCGAGTACTTCCGTCGCGGCAACCCCACCGTGCGACTCTCGAGCGTCCCTCCGCCGGGTCAAGATGCACGGCCCGAACAGCGCTCGGTCCAACCCACTGCTCGAGATCCGGCGGGAACGTAGCGTTCGGTGACGCCGGCGCGAACTCGTTGAACCCGCCTCATGACGAAACGCTAGGCTGGACGGCGATCGGGAGCATCCGTCCATGCCGCCAGCGAATGACCGCGAGGCTCGGAAGAGAGACCTGTTCATCGCAGCGCAGGCGCTGGACGAGAACGAGCGACTCGCGTTCGTTTCGGCCCGCTGCGCCGGTGACCAGGCCCTGCAGCGAGAGTTGGACGAGCTCCTCGCGCTCGACCGGGACATTCGCGAGCAACGGAGGCCGGACGGACATGGAGAGACGCAGAGTCTCCGTTCCGCACCCCCGGATCGAGTCGGGCCGTACCGAGTGCTCGCGGAGATCGGAGAGGGCGGGATGGGGGTCGTCTATCTCGCGGAGCAGACGTCGCCGATTCGGAGGCGCGTCGCTCTCAAGCTGATCAAGCCGGGTATGGACACCCGCGCGGTCGTCGCCCGTTTCGAGAGCGAGCGGCAGGCGCTCGCCCTGATGGATCATCCGAACATCGCTCGCGTCTTCGACGGCGGCACCAGCGAGGACGGACGTCCCTACTTCGTGATGGAGCACGTCTCCGGGTCGACGCTCACGGAGTTCTGCGATCGAAGCCGGATGTCGGTGCGAAGGCGCCTCGCGCTGTTCATCCAGATCGGCCAAGGAGTGCAGCACGCGCACCAGAAGGGGATCATCCACCGCGACTTGAAGCCGTCGAACGTGCTGGTGACGGAGGTCGATGACCGGCCGGTGCCGAAGATCATCGATTTTGGGCTCGCCAAGGCGATGGGCGCCGACCTCACGCACGAGACGCTGTTCACGACCATCGGCACGAGAGTCGGAACCGTCGCGTACATGAGTCCCGAGCAGGCGGGCGTCGTTCCACTCGACGTCGACACCCGCAGCGACGTCTACTCGCTTGGTGTGATCCTCTACGAGCTCCTGTGTGGTTGCTGGCCGTGCGATCCCGACGTGGTGAAAGCCGCGGTGCGATCGGGCAACCTCTCCCCGTTGTTCCAGGTCGAGGCGCAACGGCCGAGCAGTCGACTGAGGGGCGAGGGAGTTCGAGCTCATCGGATCGCCGCCGACCGGTCGACGCGACGCGCAGCGTTGACACGGGAGATCAAGCGAGACCTCGACTGGGTCACGCTTCGGGCGATGGACCATAACCGAACCAAGCGGTACGCGACCGTCGCGGAGTTCGTGGTCGACGTGGAGAGGTTCCTTCGGCAAGAACCGGTTTCCGCCGGGCCGCCGAGCGTCTTGTACCGAGTGCGCAAGTTCGTCGTCCGCCGGCGGGCCCTGGTCGCGTCATTGGCGACGATCGCGCTGGTTCTCATCGTGGCGACGACGTTCTCGTGGGACCAGTACGCCCTGGCGGAGTCGGAAGCGTCCCGGGCGAAGGGCGTGACCCGCGTGCTCCGGCGCCTCCTGTCGGCGGCGGAGACGCTTCCCACGACGTACGCTGGTGGTGTCTTCGAGTCCGTCGAGGCTCTGGGGGACCATGGTGGTGCCGCGCGCCTTGGTTACCTGGCCGAAAGAGAGATGCGAGCCGTCATCAGCGAAGCGCCGCTCGGCGACGTGGGTGGCGGGACTCGGTTCGAGTCGGAAGTGCGGCACGGCCTGAGCGTCGCGTCGCAAGCGGACCGCACGGAGGACGACGTATGGATGGTCGTCCAATTGGCGTCGATCCTCATCGATCGGCGACTTCCGAACACGTTGGTCGAGGCGCAGGCGCTGCTCGAGGGCGTTTTGTCGCTCGACGATCGGACGCTGCTGTCGAGCGACGTTCGACTGCAGGCCCTCCTCTGCGCGGCGTTGGCCGAGTTCCTCGCGGGTAACGTGACCCGTGGGGACGAGTTGTTCGCGGTCGCGGCCGAGGATCTGGAATGGACGGAGCACGATGACCGTGAGCCCGCACTCCGGCGCCTTCGAGCGTTCGCGTCTCGTATTGCAGGATACGGGAACGAGTTCCTCCGCGCGATCCGAGCGTACGACCTTCTCATCGAACACCAGTCGCGGTGGCTCCCTGCGATCCCGCTAGGGATCGAAGCGAGGACGGAACGCGCCGCCTGCATGTTGGCGATTGGCCATTGGAAGGAAGCGGATCGTGACCTGTCCCAAGTCATTCAGGAAGGAACCAGGTTGCTCGGCGCGGAACACGCCGCCGTACTCAAGGCATGTCTATTGAACGCGGAGTTGGTGTGGTGCCTCGAAGGGGAAACCCCGCAGGAGACGGAGGATCTGCACGTGCGGCTCGAGAACGCGCTCCTTCGCGTGATCGACAGTCGCGATCACTTTCCCCCGGACAGTGTGCATCGGGCGCGAGCGGAAGGTCGCCTCGGACAGTTGTACTGCCGACAACGCGACTGGAGTCGTGCCGCGGTCCATTTGGACGCGGCGCTTGCGTGGGTTCGGTCCCACGTGGGCCGAATGAACGAGACCCAGCTTTGCCTCGATCGCGCGGCGTGCCATCTCCAGCTCGGCCACTTGGACGATGCAATCCAGATTCTCGAGCAAGCCTTCCGCGACGTCGACCCCGGCCAAGCCCGCGCCCGGGCGCGGATCGCGTTCGACCTGAGCCAGTCGTACATGCTTGCGAGTCGGTCGCACGACACGATCGCAGTGCTGAAAGAGGCCGAGGAGGCGATCCTCCTGCTCGCCGGTCCCGTGCCGGCCTACTGGGTGCGTCACCTGAAGATATGTCGCGCGATCTGCCTGATCTCTCTCGGTCGAGCCGGCGAGGCGCGAGACTTGTTGACCGGGCTCATGGAGGAGCTGAATCGAATCCCGAACGGTTCGCGTCCGGCGAACTCCGTGGCGGAATGTCATTGGGGACTCGGAGTCTTGTGCGCGTACGAGGATCGCCGGGAAGATGCCGAGGCACACTTCGTGGAGGGCCTTCGCGTGGCGCAAGAGAGGTACTCGGCTTCGCCGGGCAGACATTCGGTCACGCTCAGGCTCTTGCTGTCGGGATACGGCGAGTTCCTCGTCGCCGCCGGACGTCTCGATCAGGCGGCACAACACCTTCGCCGGTGCCATGACTTGTTCGTCGAGTCCCGCGACACGAACCTCCACCCTGTCGTGCGCGGCATCGTCATCCAACTCGCGGACGTGTATCAAGCTCTCGGCGAGGCGGATGATGCCGCTCGTTTCCGCGCCCTCCGCGACGCCGGGGCGCGGCCGCCGGTGATCGTCCGGCGCGGCCAGGATTGACGCCGCCGCGCGCGGGTCGACGGATCGCGGTGCCGGACTCGGCGTCAGCCCTCGAGCTCTTTCGGCCGGACGACGTCCTCGAGGATCCATGGCCCGGAGAGCGCGTCCGACCAGGACCCGCCGGCGCCGACCAGCAAGGCTGCATTGGCCGTGGTCAATCGGGTCGGAACGCTCGCCAGCGCTTCGACCGCGCGTTCCCAGCCCGGGTTGTGACCGAGCACGAGTACCGTCTGGTGGGTCTTGCTCCATCCTTCGGCCGAGACGCGGATCTCGGCCAGGCCGCCGAGGTAGAGCGAATCGACGAAGACGACGGGATCGACCGGCTCGATGACATCCGCCATCAGATCCCAGGTCTCGCGCGTGCGGAAGGCATCGCTGCTGTAGACGGCGTCGGGACGCCAGCCCCGTCGTGACAGCTCCTCCGCCACCCGTGGTGCGTCGCGGCGGCCGCGCGCGTTGAGCGGTCGGTCGCGATCGTCCTGGCCAGGACTGCTCCAGGAGCTCTTGGCGTGGCGCATCACGATCAGGCGTCGGGTCATGCCGCTAGCCTATCGCGACGCCGGCGTACCCGACGCGCTCAAGTCGAGCTTGGGCCCGCGTCGATGGTGCCCGGGTCCGGCTTCGGCCCCCGCTACGAAAACGCGCATGACGCCGCTTCGACTCCTTGCTCCCGCCACCCTGATGGGACGTCTGGTGCTCTCGATCAGCGGCCTGCTCGCTGTCTTCGCGGCGGCCAGCGCCTGGAACGACTTCGAGCGCCGCCGGGACACGGCGATCCAGAAGGAGCTCGCGAAGATCCAGGCGGTCGCTCGAACGCTGTCGCTCGCGTTCGACGAACAGGAGGCGCTCTCCAAGGCGGTCGACCTTCCGGCGCGTGACCAGATTCGAGGCTGGGACGAGCTGCCAGCCGGGCTCGCACGTCTGCGGCACATCATGTGCACGGCCGCCGAGCGGAACGGAATCGAGAGCCCGATCCGCGTGCTCGTGCTGCGGCGACCGTTTCGCGAAGCGGTTCGACGCATGCCGGATCACGTGCATCGGAACGCGATGGAGGGCCTGCTCTCGACCGCACAGGAGCCGTGCTGGCGACACACGCACGAGTATCGCCCCGAGATGCGAACCGCCGTGCTCGGCGGGCGGCCCAGCAGCTCCGGGGTCTACCACGATGAGCGGGGCGCATGGATTTCGGCCTACTCCCCGCTCTCGGTGGAGATCGGCGGAATGTCCGCGCTCATCGAAGTCGACACACCGATGGACGCGATGCTCGCGAGGGTCGACGGCGAGTACCTGGTCGCGGTCAAGACGACGATCCTGGTCTTCGTGGGAACGCTGCTCGGCATCGTCCTCATTGCCCTGCGCGCGGACCGCACGCTCTGGACCATCACCGCCGCGGCGGAGCGATTCGGTGCTGGTGACCTCGGCACACCGATTCCGATCGGCGGAACCACGGAGACCCATCATCTGGGCGAGACGCTCGAGCAGGCGCGGATCCGGACCGGCCGTTGGTCGGAACGCAACCGCCGGCTTGTGCATCGGCTGCGGGAGGCGCTCGATGGAGCCCGCGCGGCGTCGCGGGAGAAATCCGAGTTCATCGCCAACATGAGTCACGAGATCCGGACGCCGCTCAGCGGCGTGCTGGGCATGGCCCAGCTCCTCGAAGGAACCGAGCTCGACCCGCAGCAACGGGAGTACGTGAAGACGATCACGCGTTCCGGCACGGCGCTGCTCACGATCCTGAGCGACGTCATCGATCTCGCGAGGCTCGATCGCAAGGAGCTCCGCCTCGAGCTCCGCGAGTTCTCCATACGCGACGTCGTCGACGACGTCGTGGCCGTGAACTCTCCCGCGGCGCGGCAGAAGGAGATCCGCCTTCTCGGTCGGGTCGACGCGGACGTGCCGGAGCGGTGCTTCGGTGATTCAGCTCGCTTGCGCCAGGTCCTCATGCACCTCGTGGACAACTCGTTGAAGTTCACCGAGCGTGGCACGGTCCGCGTCTGCGTCGAACAGGAAGTGTCGTCGAAGACCGACGAAGACGCGATTCGCTTCGAGGTGCGCGACACGGGCATCGGATTCTCGGCCGGGGCGGGCCAACGGGTCCTCGCGCCGTTCGCTCCGGGCGACGCGCGCGTCGCGCGTCGCCACGGGGGCTGCGGCCTCGGTCTCGTCCTCGCGCGGCGCCTGGTCGAACTGATGAAGGGCGAGCTCGACCTGGAGAGCGAGCAGGACGTGGGCACGGTGGTCTGGTTCACCATGCCGGTTCGCGTAGAAGAGACGGTCGCGCCGATCGAGTAGCCGCGTCCAGGGAAACGGCGTGCGGAATCGAGGCGTGGCGCGCGCAGAACCCCGCGTTTCTCGGACGGGAACAAGACTTTGGCCTGCGTATGATGCGCGGATGTCCTCCTCGACCCAGCCGCCGCGACGAGATCGGGAATCGATCCAGCCGCCCAGAGCTCGGCTCCGGCGCGACGTGAAGGGCCTGGCGATCCTCTACATCGTGTTCGCGGCGTTCAGCAGTCTGGTGGCGTTTCAATGCGTCGGGTCCGGCTAGACGACCACGCACTCGGAGACGGGGGACTTGAGGCATGATCGCGGTCTTCCCCACGATCGTGGCGATCCTCCTCGGCCTCGCGTTCGAGGAGTTCTACGCGGAGACCGCGATGCCGGAGGAGAGCCTCTTTCTCCTCCTCCTCGCCCTGCCGCTCTGCGCGCTGCCGTTCCTCGCGGCCGAGGCCTTGTTCTTCTTCGCGCGTCATCGGTTCCAGCAGGGGACGCCGTACGACGTCCGTCCGTACGCGAAGTACGTCGAGAAGATGGCGTTGCCGGTCTACGCCCTCATCGTCTTCGGGCTCGGGTGGCCGAAGGTAGTCGTCCCGCTCGGCCTCGAGCGGACCGTCCTCATCGATCATCTCGTGGTCGTCTTGCCCTACTTCGTGTTGCTCTTCGTCTCGCTGGTCGAATCGACGAGGCTCCGACGGCGCTTCCATCTCTCGAGCCGCGGCCCGGTCCCGATTCGCGTGAAAGAGGCGCTCGGGCACGTGTCCGACACGGCGCGGCAGCTCGGGCTGGTTCTCGTGCCGTTGTTCGGCCTGATCCTCGTCATCGATGTCGTCCGCGATACGCCGCTCAGGCTCTACTTCAATCAGGTTCCGCTGCTGTCCTCCGCGTTCCTGCTCTTGACGCTGCTCGGCCTCGCCCTCCTCTTCCCGATCCTGTTTCGGGTCGGGTTGGGGCTGAAGCCGCTCGTGGCGGGGGCGCCGCTGCGGCGCCGGCTCGAGGAGATGGCGCGCCAGCTCGGTTTCCGCTGTCGTGACATTCTCTACTGGTCCACTCGACGGCCGGTGTTGAACGCCGCGATCGTCGGTGTCATCCCGCGATACCGCTACGTGATCCTGACCGAGGAGCTCTGCAAGCGGCTCACTCTCGACGAGCTCTGCGCCGTCTTCACGCACGAGGTCGGCCACGGCAAGCGCCAGCACGCGTTGTACTACCTGTTGTTCGCGATCGCGTTCTTGACTCTGCTCGTTCCGATCGGCGACGCGGTCGGCACGCAGGTCCTCGAGTCGACGCGTGGCTCGATCGACCCGTCGCTCGCGGCGGCGCTCGGCGTCTACCTGCCGGCGTTCGCGTTCTACTGGCTCGTCCTGTTCAGCGCGCTGTCACGGCGGTTCGAGCTCGAGGCCGACGTGTACGGCGTCGAGTCGACCCGCGACCCGAGCTTGTTCATCCTGACCCTCGAGAAGGTGGCGCGGCTCGGGCGCGTCGACCGGCGTACGCGCGCGCCCCGGCACTTCAGCATCGCGGGACGGACCGACTTCCTGCGACGCGCGTTCATCGAGCGTGAGCCCGAGCTACTCGAGGCGTTCCGCCGTCGTATCGAGCTGATTCGCCGATCGATCATCGTCTGCTCCGCCGTCATCCTCACGGCCGCCGTGCTCTGGCTTGGTGTCGACTCTCTGCGCGGGGCTGGCTACGTCTACCTCGAGCTCGGGCAGGACGAGCGGGCTCGATCCGCGTTGAACAGCTTCCTGACGATTCGCTCCGGCGACGAGACGGCGGGAACGCTCCTCGCCGAGGCGCTGCTCTACGGCGCCGCGCCCGGAGACGAAGCGGAGGACTCATGGATGCAGGTCCTCGAGCGAGAGCCTTCGTTCGGGTTCCGGGAGCGCGCCAACGTACTGGATGCGTTGCGCACCGGCTGGGCACGTGCCGTCGCGCGCGGACGGCTCGAAGCGGCCAACGTCCTCATCGCACGGGCACAGCGTATCAACCACGTCGCGGCCGCGGAAACAGACGGCGTCCCCGCCGACGCCGCGGTCTTCGACGCGGGGTTCGACGAGGCGCTGGCGAGCATGCGAGCGGTCGTCGGCTTGCTCGAGGCGAACGACGCGCAACGGCTCGCGGAGCTCGCGGAGGACCCGCCGCGCTGGCTCCGTCGAGCGGATGTCCGAGGGGCGTTCGAACGAATTCGAGCCGCCGCCGCCGATGTCTCCGGAACGGCCGCGACCGGAACTTCCGGCGGGCCGTAATCGATGTTCTATCAAACCGTTAGAACGGGGTTTTGGTGGGCTCCGGAAGCAGAATTCCGTGGTCTTCGGCCGTCCGATCCACGAGACTATCGGGTTCTTCCTAGGGGCCATCCGATCGGATCGTCGCGAGCGGTCGCGAGGACGGATCGGGTGGCGCCAGCCGCGCGCACGCGTTCCTCGATGGGCGAGACAATCGCGCGGTGTTCCGCCACGGAGAGCGACGCATGGCCGAGTCCGAAGGACGCCTCGAAGATCTTCTCATCGAAGAGGAGATGAAAGAGTCGTACCTCTCGTACGCGATGTCCGTCATCATCAGCCGGGCCTTGCCCGACGTCCGCGACGGACTGAAGCCGTCGCAGCGCCGCGTGCTGATCGCGATGAACGACCTCGGACTCGGTCCGCGCGCGAAGTACCGCAAGTGCGCCAAGATCGCGGGCGACACGTCGGGCAACTATCACCCGCACGGCGAGGCGGTCGTCTATCCGACGCTGGTGCGGATGGCGCAGGACTTCGTCATGCGCTACCCGCTCGTCCAGGGCCAGGGGAACTTCGGATCGGTCGACGGCGACCCTCCCGCCGCGATGCGTTACACCGAAGCGCGCATGTCGGCGGCGTCCGCGCAGATGATGGACGATCTCGACAAGAACACCGTCGATTTCATCCCGAACTACGACGAGCAGCGCCAGGAACCGACGATCCTGCCGGCGAAGTTCCCGAACCTGCTCTGCAACGGCTCGTCCGGTATCGCCGTCGGCATGGCGACGAACGTTCCGCCGCACAACCTGAACGAGATCTGCGACGGCCTCCTCCGCCTCCTCGACAAGCCCGAGATCGAGATCGACGAGCTGTTCGAGGTCATCAAGGGCCCGGACTTTCCGACCGGCGGGCTGATCTGCGGTCGCAAGGGCATCCTGCAGGCGTACCGCACGGGCCGCGGGCACCTGACCGTCCGCGGACGCACCGAGTTCGAGGAGGACAAGAAGGGGCGCGTCTCGATCATCATGACCGAGATCCCGTACCAGGTGAACAAGACCGCTTTGATCGAGCAGATCGCGGGCGCGGTCAAGGACGGGCGCATTCCCGGCATCTCCGACATCCGGGACGAGAGCGACAAGGACGGGATGCGGATCGTCGTCGAGCTGAAGCGCGGCGAGGACGAGAACGTCACGCTGAACCAGATCTACAAGCACAGCAAGCTCGAGGACACGTTCGCGATCAACAACATCGCGCTCGTCGGCGACCGCCCGCGCACGCTCAATCTGAAGCAGATGCTGCAGGCGTACATCGATCATCGTCGCGAAGTGATCCGTCGGCGTACGCAGTTCCTCCTCGACAAGGCCGAGCGGCGGCTTCACATCGTCGAGGGTCTGAGAATCGCCGTAGACCACATCGACGAGGTGATCCGGATCATCCGCGGTGCGGCCGACGTGGAGATCGCGAAGTCCGAGTTGATGAAGCGGTTCGATCTGAGCGACATCCAGGCCACGCACATCCTCCAGATGCAGCTCCAGCGCCTGACCGGCCTGGAACGGCAGAAGCTCGAGGAGGAGCGCCAGCGCCTCATCGAAGAGATCACGCACTTGAACGCGATCCTCGCCAACCCGAACCTCGTGAACGACCTGATCCGCGAGGACATCGGTGAGCTGAAGCAGAAGTACGGTGACGAGCGCCGCACCGAGATCACCGAGCCGGTGAACGCGCTCGACGACGAGGACTTGATCCCGGACGAGACGATGGCCGTCTCCGTCAGCCACGCCGGCTACATCAAGCGGATCAGCCTCGACACGTATCGGCGCCAGGGCCGCGGCGGGGTCGGCGTCACCGGAGGAGGCTCGAAGGAAGAGGACTTCATCGAGAACCTCTACGTGGCGCAGAACCACGACTACATCCTCTGCTTCACCGATCGCGGGCAGTGCTACTGGTTGAAGGTGCACCAGATCCCGCAGCTAACGCGCCAATCGAAGGGGCGTTCGATCATGAACCTCCTCGAGCTCGCGAAGGACGAGAAGGTCACCTCGATGATCCCGGTCCGCGACTTCACGCGCGGGTACCTCTTCATGGCGACGCGGCTCGGCGTGGTGAAACGGACCGCCCTGAACGCGTTCTCACGCCCGAAGAAGAACGGCATCATCGGCCTTGGCCTCGGCGAGGGCGACTCGCTCGTCGGCGTTGCGGTCGTGAGTCAGGACGACGACGTGATGCTCGGGACGGCCAAGGGACAGGCGATCCGGTTCCCGGTGACGAAGGTCCGGCCCATGGGGCGCACCGCGCGCGGCGTCGCCGGCGTGAAGCTGCGCGAGGGCGATCACGTCATCGGGCTCGTGGTCGTCGATTCGACCGCCATGGCGCTCTCCGTGGGCGAGCGCGGCGTCGGCAAGCGGACTTCGTTCGGCGAGTACCGTGTCACGAACCGCGGAGGGGTCGGCATCATCAGCATCAAGGTCTCCGAGAAGACGGGCGACGTCGTCGCCCTGAAGGCGGTGCGCGAGGGCGACGATGTGATGCTGATGACCGAGAATTCGATGGTCGTGCGCATCGCCGTCGAGGGCATCTCCTCCATGGGGAGGAGCGCGCAGGGCGTGAAGTTGATCTCGCTGCGCGAGGGTGACCGCCTGGTGGCGGTGACGCCGGTGGTGAAGGACGATACCGAGGGCGAGGCGCCGCGCGCCGTCCTCGACGAGCCCCCGGTCACCGATGATGGTGGCGATGACGTTGGCGATGACGGCGGCGACGCGCCCGAGACACCGGACGACGAGGACGATTCGACGCCCTCGGGAGAGTGAACCGATGAGCACGAAGACCAGCGCCTTCAGCCCCATCCCCGAGGCCCTCCAGGACCTCCGCGACGGCAGGATGATCGTACTCGTGGACGACGAGGACCGAGAGAACGAGGGCGACCTTTGCTGCGCGGCCGAGTTCGTCACTCCGGCGATCGTGAACTTCATGGCGAAGGAGGCGCGCGGGCTGATCTGCCTCGCGCTCGCGCCGGAGATCGTCGACCGCCTCGAACTGCCGTTGCAGACCCTCGACAACTCGTCGCGCTTCGGAACCGCATTCACGGTCTCGATCGAGGCGCGCCACGGGGTAACGACCGGCATTTCGGCCGCCGATCGCGCGCGGACGATCCAGGTCGCGATCCAGGACGACGTCTCGCCGTCGGACCTCGTGCGACCCGGTCACGTCTTCCCGCTGCGCGCGAAGGCGGGCGGCACCCTCGTTCGCGCCGGACAGACCGAGGGCATCGTGGACCTCGCGCGGCTCGCCGGGCTGAAACCGGCCGGCGTGATCTGCGAGGTCATGAACGACGACGGGACGATGGCGCGGGTGCCGGACCTCGAGAAGTTCATCGCCAAGCACCAGATCAAGATGTGCTCGGTCGACGACCTGATCGCGTATCGCCGCCGGCACGAGCGGCTCGTGGAGCACACGGTCATGGTCGACCTGCCGACGCGGTTCGGCGTCGACTTCGACGTGCACGTGTACCGCTCGAAGATCGACGAGCGGGCCCACCTCGCGCTCTGCCTCGGGATTCCGAAACCGGTCGCCGAGGCCGGAGCTCCGCCGATCAACGATCCGGTGCTCGTGCGCGTCCACTCCGAGTGTCTCACCGGAGATCTGCTCGGCTCGATGCTGTGCGACTGCGGCCCGCAGCTCCATCTCGCCCTTCAGGCGATTGCGAACGCGGGCCAGGGAATCCTGCTCTACATGCGACAGGAGGGCCGCGGAATCGGGCTCGAGAACAAGCTGCGGGCCTATCACCTCCAGCAGACGCAGGGGCTCGACACCGTGGAGGCGAACCAAGCCCTCGGCTTCCCGGACGACATCCGCGACTACGGCATCGGCGCGCAAATCCTCCGCCACCTCGGCGTCCGCCAACTCCGCCTGCTGACGAACAACCCACGCAAGTACCACGGACTCAAGGGGTACGGCTTGTCGATCGCCGAGCGAGTGCCGATCGTCGTCGAACCGAATCCTCGAAACAGCAAGTACTTGAAAACAAAGGCCGAGAAGCTCGGACACGACTTCGGTGACGCCGACGAATCCGCCCCGAAACACGACGACGCACGCCCGTGAGCCCCGTGGGCGCGGCCGCATCGCCCGGGAATCGGGAAGAAGAGGGAAGAAAGCGCCCTGCTGCGTCGACCAACGGGGCGTGTGATGAATGAGCGCACCGACGGACGATCGCGAACTCGTGATGCGCGCCAAGAACGGCTCGGAAGAGGCGTTTTCGGCGCTGATCGACAAGTACCACGAACGCGTCCATCGGGTCGCGGTGCGGATCGTGCGCAACGTCGACGAGGCCGACGACGTGGTTCAGGAGGTGTTCGCCCGCGCGGTGATCCACCTGAACCGGTTCGACTTCCGGGCGTCGTTCTACACCTGGCTCATCTCCATCACGCGAAACGCGGCCTTCGACGCATTGCGAAGCATGCAGCGCCGCGGGCGGTTCAAGTCGTCGGAAGACGGCATGGACCGCTACGACGCCGAAGGTTTCGGAGACCCGGTCCGCTCGTCGACGGACCAGGAGGCCGCGGAGAGAGTCGTCAAGGCTCTCGGCCGGCTGAGTCCGCGGGACCGGTCGCTCCTCGTGCTGCGTGAGTACGAGGACCTCCAGTACGAGGAGATCGCCCGCGTCCTCGGTTGCTCGGTGGGTACCGTTGAATCCGGTATCCACAGAGCTCGAAAGAAGTTACGGATGCTGCTGGTCGAGCTCGATCCCGACGCGCAGCTCGCGAGGTGATGACGATGGATAGTTCGAACGAACGCTTGGAACGTCTGATCGGCCTCCGCATGGATGGTCGGCTGGGCGACGCCGAGGCGATCGAGCTCGAGCGCCGGCTCGAGGCGTCGGACGCGAGGACGGTCGAATACGAGATGACGCGGGTCCGCGAGCTGCTCCGGTCCGAACGGGCGCCGGAGCCAAGGCCCTTCCTCCGCGAACGCATCGAGGCTCGAGTTCGCCGGGTGCGGTCCGAGAGCCGCGTCCTGGGAACGGCACGATGGCTGGCGGCCGCCGCGGCGGTCCTCCTTTGTGTTGGCATCTTCAGCCTCTCGTCGAACGACGGCGTGATGGCCGCGCCCGACGACCCGCTCGAGGTGCGGACGATCGAGGACGAGTTCCATGACCTCGTGCCCCCGGACGGGTCGCTCAAGGAGTTCCTGCTCTGGCGCTACATGCGGAGAGCCCCGTGAGCCGAACTCAGTGGATCGTCCTGCTCGGGTGGGTCCTCATGTTCGGGGTCGGCTTCGCGGCCGGGCGGCTCGTCGACCGCGAGTCCAACCCGGCCGGAAAGACGTACCTTCATCGACTCCAGGAAAAGTACGATCTCGCCCCCGATCAGGTGGAGTCGATTCGCGGCTACCTCGAGCAGGAAGAGACCGCGATCGAGTCGATCCTGGCTCGTGTCGAGGACCAGGTGAAGGACGAGATCGAGGCCGAGCGCGCGAGGACGCAGCAGCGGATCCAGGCTCGGATCGGAACCGAATTCAACTCCGTCGACGAGGACGGGGGGAACTGAGCGACGATGGCGAACTACGTCGGGCTTGATCTCGGCTCGCATCAGGTGCGGATCCTCGAGGCGGAGGGTTCGGCGAGGCGGCTGAAGATCAAGCGCTTCACCAAGGTCGATCTGCGCCCGGCCCAGGAGGGGCCGATCTCGAACTACCTCACGAAGGACGACGGCGACGCGATCGACGACGGATTCTCCGACGCGAAGATCTCGCACGAGCCGGTGGCGATGTCGTGGGACTCCGCGCACACGGTCTTCCGTGAACTCGACGTACCGTTCACCAGTGACGACCAGATTCGCAAGGTGATCAAGTACGAAACCGAATCGCACCTGTTGAACTGCGACATCGAGGACGTGATCGTCAGTTTCTACCGGCTCTCCGAGACGCGGGACAAGAGTCACCTGATGGTGATGGCCGTGCGCAAGGACCAGCTCTTGAATCGGTTCGAGATGCTGCAGCGCGCGAACCTCGACCCCCTCATGGTCGACCTCGACGTGATGGCGGCGTTCAACGCGATCACGGGGCTCGGCTACGCCGAGGAACACAAGACGTTCATGGTGCTCGACTGCGGTCGCCGCTCGTCGAACCTCCTCTTGATCCACAAAGGTCGTCTCGTGTCAGGCCGCGCGATCCGACTCGGCTCGGACTCGGTGACGGCCCGCCTCGCCGCGGATCTGGGACCCGACGCGCCCGAGCTGGCCGCAGGCCCGCAGGCACTGCTGCAAGGCCCGAACGCGGGCGACCTCATGGTTCGCGCGTCGACCGCGGACGCGAAGCCCGAGACCGCGAAGGCGTCGGACGAGCTCGCCCTGGACATGGCTCAGGAGCGGGCGAGCGACTACTACCTGAAGATCGCGCGTGAGGTGAAACGCACTCTCGCGACGACGAAGCTTCCCGACGAGATCGAGGTCATCCTCGCCGCGGGTCCGGGCAGCCTCCTGCCCGGCTTCACCGAGATGCTCGCGCAGCAGCTCGGCCTGGAGGCGCCCGTGGAACCGTTGAACGTGCTCGAGCGCGTGGACCACGATCTCGACGCCGACGAGGCGGATGCAGTCGGAGCCGAGTCGCTCGTTGGAATCGGCCTCGTACTAAAGCTCGCCGGCCACGATGCCAGCGGCGTCGACTTCCGCCAGGAGGAGTGCCGCTACGCCCGCAAGTTCGACCAGATCAAGGAGCCGCTCATCTACTTCTGCGGCTTCCTGCTCTTCCTCGTCCTGCTGTGGAACCTCCTGGACGTGCGCATGTTGTCCGTGAAGGAGCCATTCCTGTTCAAGAAGGACCAGGCCGACATCGCGCGGATCCACAAGTGGGGCAAGGAGAAGTACGAGCGCGCCCTCGGCAAGGACGCGACCCTTCCCGGCGCGCGAGCGGCGCCGACCTTGAACTCTCTTCGTTACATCCAAGCCCAGATGACGAGCCACATCGACAAGCTGAAGGGTGATCTCGGCCGCGGGGGGGCGATCCCCGAGATGCAATCCGCGCTCGTGATGTGGCGGGACTGCTTCGATGAGATCAACAAGAAGATCGACTCGATCGGGAAGCTGATCTTGACCGACATGAAGATCGGAGTGAGGCAGCAGAAGAACCCGTTCATCCAGCTCGAGGGCGAGGTCCCGAGCGACGCGGCGCTCGACACCCTGCGCGCCGCGCTCCGGCAGGTCCCCGGCCAGTCGGTGGCCGACTTCCAGGATGGCCGATCGCGGAACCTCGGCGGTCGAATCGCGTTCAGCGACATCAAGATCGTGTGGCCGGCGCGGGAGGACTACAAATGAAGGTCGACGGCTCGAAGGTCGTGATCTGGACGTGCCTGCTCCTCTCCGCGGTCGGTGTCGCGTCGCACTTCTACTTCGAGAAGCGCCTCGAGGAGGCGGGCAAGGACGTCGAGACGGCGCTGAAGACTCTGAAGCGGATCAGCGTGGCGCGCGAGGACATCGCGGTCCTGAACGCAGAGCTTCAGGCGGACGAGTTCCGGCAGAGCAAGGCCGAGAACCGCATGAACACGTTCTTCGCTCAGGTGGCGAGCCAGGCGAAGATGGACTTTGGGCCGAGCGTCCAGAAGCCGAAGGACGACACGCCGCCGCGGGCGCAGGGGTACGAGGACACGTCCTACGAGCTCTACTGGGAGAAGTCGCGGACCGGCCCGACGGTGTTCACGCGCGAGCAGTGCACCGCGTTCATGTGGTGGATCCAGAAGAGGTCGAACCTGCTGAAGATCACGGACATCTCGCTCAAGACGTCGCCGACCAAGCAGGGCGAGTACCAGGATCTTTGGGAGCTTCGGCTCTGGGTGACCGATCGTCATCCCATCACGACGACCGGCGCCGGCGCTTCGGCGGCGGAAGAGAGTTGACCGTCATCCCGCGTCCGGCCGAAGCCGGCCGAAGAAGCTGGGCCGAAGAAGCTAGGCTGAAGAAACCGGCTGAAGCGACGAACGCCATCACCGTATGATGACCTCGTGTTTGGAGGTCGTCATGCTGCACCGGTGGTTCCCACGGTCCTTCGTTCTCGTTCTGGTCCTGCTCACCGCCTTCTCCGGCTGTGAGTCCTCGCGATTCAAGGGCGTTCGGACCGGGCCCCCCTTCGCCGAAGCGTTCCCGGATCCCTCCGTCCTGCTGACGACGAGCGACGTCGACGCCACCCGCCAACTCCTGCGGGCCGTGATCCTCCCCGAGACCCGAGAGCACCACGACCAGCTTCGTGCGCTCCTCGACGCGAAGGACGAAGTCGACGCGGAGCACCTGCTCTTGTTGACGGAAGCGGTGGCGGAGATCGAGTTCGTGCGCGTCGAATCGTGGTCGCTCGTCGGCGGATTGACGTCATCCATGTCGGTCACGATCGAGCTGAACGGCGAACCCATCGTCTTCCATCCACGCGGTGCGTCACGGTTCGCATCCAACGTCGACGAGATCCTCCTCGACGGCACGAGCAAGATCGTGCGTCCGGTGGATCGCCTCGCGTTTGGACGTTTGCTCGGACGCACTCAATCGGACGAGACGCTGATGACGATCGCAGCGCGGCTGTGGGTCGACGTCGACGATGGATCGCCCGAGGCTCTCCGCGACGTGCTCGACGCGATCCCGAGCAGCTCGATCCGGCAGGAACTCGTCCTGGCCTATCTCATGCCCGAGGGATACGTCGCGCGCGATCGCGAGCTCATCGTCGTCGAAGCGATGGGGTTCGACTCGAACCGCAGCGCCGTGATCGAGGCCATCCTGGACCGAAGATCGGACGTGGCGTTCGCCGAACTCGACGCTTTCGTGTCGCAAATGTCGTTCGACTCGGGGCGCGCCGGTGTCGTCGACCTGGCCGCGCCGAAGCTCTCCTCGCTCGACGGCGACGACCTCGTGAGGGCGATGAAATGGATGTCGTTCGACGCCGGTCGCCACGCCGTCCTCGAACGGCTCGCGCCCCTGGCTCACGTCGATTCGTTCGACGGCGCCGCGCGCGTCACCGAGACGTTCGGCTTCGACGCGGGAAAGAAGCACGCGCTCGAGATGCTCTGCGACGAGAGCCACCTCGAGCTCGAAGCGGCCGACCTGGAGCGCGTGGTCTCGATGGCGTCGTTCGATGCCGGGAAGCTCGAGGCGTTGCGGCTGGTCAAGCCGATCCTCGTCGATGGAATCGACGCGACGGTCGCGCGCAAGCTGCTCGAGAACTTCTCCTTCGACGACGGTCGCATCGAGGTGATGCGTCTGTTTCGAGAACACCTCGAGTACCTTGCCGTCGAGGATCGCGAAGCACTGTTGAACGTGTTCAGCTTCGACTCGAGCCGAGCCCGAGCGCGAGAGATCCTGGGGATCTGAGCGAGGTTGGTTCGTCCTGATCGAGGCTCTACGGCTGCAGCCGGACCCACTCTGGCGCGCTTCCTTCGTACGCGGTGCCGACCATGCGGAACGCCTGCGCGTACGCGTCAAGGCCGGCGAACGCAGCCGTAGCGGGGAGCGGGACGGTGAGCACGCCGATCCCGCTGGCGTCCGTGACGAGCGTGCCGACCGGGAGGATCGGGAGCTTCAACCACAGGAAGCCGCCGACGGGGGCCGGTTCGATCGCGGCGGATGCATAGACCAAGACGGTCTCCGCGGGCGCGGCCTGCGTCTTCATCGTGAAGTTCGTGCCGAGCTTGGCCCGATCGTGGATGTAGAGCGTCGGTAGAACCACTTCGTCGGCGCCGGGGTCGATCAGGACCCCGACCCGGTCGTCGCCGTCGTGGTCTCCGATCTCCTCGAACGTCGACTCCCAGACCCACTGGTTGGCGCCCACCCACTTCGGGTCGGGCGGCCACACGACGGGCGGCGCCGCGTTGTCGATCGCCGGTGACGTGATCGGGAGATGTGCGTCGGCCTTCGCCGGGTCGACCAACGTCGGGTCGACGCCGATGTTGCCGTTCGTGCCGACGTACGTTGGGTCGCCGAGCACGTTCCCCGTGATGCCGGGGAAGATGCTGCTCCAGCCCGTGATCTGGTCGTTGCCGTTGCCGAACACGATGGAATCGAACAGCCCGAGGTAGCGCTCGAGGATGCCGAACGCCTGGATGCCGACGCCGTTGGCGGTGACGGTGGAACCGTAGAGCAGCACCGACACGCTCTGGAAGTCGTAGCCGGTGCTCTCGGCCACCACGCCGACCAAGTTGCCGGCGATGGTGGAATTGACCACCACCGTGCCGACGTCGGTGTGAAGCCAGTCGAAGCAATAGAGCCCGACGTCGCTGTCGCGCAGGATGCACCGACGCACGTAGCGGACGGAGACCCCCGTCCCCGTGCTCTCGATGGCGACGTTGGAGCGAGTGACGGTGAGGTCGGAGATCAGCGACTTGTCGGCGAGCCGGAACAGCGTATGTCCGCCTTCGCCGCTGACGTAGGTCTGCTCGGCCCGCTGTCCGAGGACGGTCATGCTCGGCTTGAGCTGGATCGGGAAGCTCTCGCCGTGGGAAACCCCGTACGTCCCGGGCGCAACGTGGACCGTCGTCGGACCGCTCGCCGACGAGAGCGACTGTACGCCCTTCGTGATGGTGCGATAGGGAGACGCGGCGGTTCCGAGACCGAGGGCGTCGTCACCGAGGATGGCATCGACGTAGACGACGTTCTGCGCGACGGCGGGGGACGCGAGCGCCGGCGCGAACACGAGAAGGAAGAGGAACGTGAGGGACTTGGCCATGAATCGATTCTCCCGATTGCCGAACGGAGCCGCTCGCGCGTTCCCGGGCCCTCCCCCGAGGAATGCGGTCGCTGCGTGCTCTAGGTGCCCGCCAGCATAACTCGGACGCGCCGATCGCGCCACGCTTCGATCCAGACGTCGCTGCGTCAGCCCCCCAGCGTCAGATGCACGGGTTCCATCGCTTCTCCCACGGGCTCGATCGTCACCAGCTCCTCCAGTTCCTCGCCGGCTGCGCCTTTCGCGACGAGACGGTAGCGACCGGTCGGCAAGAGCGGAAAGCGGAACGCCCCGGCGGCGTCGCTGAAGGTCTCATGGCGGAGCCTCTCTTCCCCATCCGTTCGGCGTTCGCGTTCGATCGCGACGTGAACGCCCGGGCTCGGCGCTCGATCCGCGCCGCGGCGGATGGTTCCCACCAGCCATGCACCGTCGAGATCGATCTGGAGCGGTGAACCGTCGAGCCGATGCACGTTCGACTCATCCAACGCGTCGATCGTCACGCGGACCCAAGGCGAATCTGTGAAGCCAAGAAAGAACGACCCGTCCGCGTCCGTCGTCTCCGCCGCGGTCCAACCCGTGTCCGGCCCGTGAACCCAGGCTTGCACGAGGCGGTGCGCGAGGAGCTCGCCATTGAAGCGAACGGCTCCTCGCACCGGCCGCCGGACCGCCGAAACCAGCGACGCGAGGTCGCGGTTGCAACGGACGGTCTCCCCGCGCGCCACCGCGAGCTCGATCGAGGCGTCGGGAACGGAGTCGAGGAGCGCGCCGAACGGCTGATCACCCGCCGTGACGTATCGCGTTGCGACGCGGAGATCGAGTCGGTAGTACCCTTCCGCGACGTTCGCGAACGAAAACGATCCGTCGCCGGTAGTGAGGGCGATGGTGCGGCGCGGAATCCCGTAGCGTTCGTCATCATGCTCCAAGAGCACGACACGACGGTTCGCGAGCGGACGTCCTTCGATCGTAAGGCGTCCCGTCACGCAGCCGCCGCGCGTGAACGGGAGGAGCGCGCCGTTCGCGTTGGGCGGCGATGTCCGCTCGAGGGGAGCGTGGTCGTCATGCGTGGCGACGAGGCGATAAGGCAGGTCGCCGAGACACGTGAACGTCGCGCTTCCGTCGAGGTCGGTCGTCACGACCTCCTCCGCGAGGAGGCTGCCGGTCTCGTGGACGGACGCCGCGCCGGCCTCCCGCGCGCGAACCTCCGCGAACGGGACGGGAAGAGACGTGTCGGCGTCGATGCAGCGAACGGGCAGGGAGCGCGCCGCACTCATTTGGATCGTGATCGCGTCCATGCCTTCGAGCGCGATCCCGTAGGCGGGCACGTAGCCATCGGCGCGTGCGTAGACGAAGGACTCGCGCGCTTCGACACCCTCGAAGCGCGTGAATCCGTCCGGTGCGGCCCGAGCCGGCAGAGGGGCGAGCGCCGCCTCGAACTCGCTTCGGTCGACGTCCGGCTGCAGCGCCACTTCCGCGTCGGCGACACGGGCGTTGCGGTTATCCGTCACCGTCACGTCGAGCGCCCGGCGTGGTTCGAGCACGAATCGAAGGTCGCGGCGGATCGAGTAGGGGCCGGCGGCGACCCACTCGTGGTCTCCGGAGTTGCGATAGAAGAAGACATGATCGCGTTCGAACAGCCCGTCGATCGCGAAGCGACCGTGTCGATCGGTACGGGCGAATCGATACACGTACCCCGTCCCGTCGCTCTCCAGGAATCCCGCGCCGACCTCGACGCCCTCGATGGGTCGGGCACGCCTCGTGACGATCGATCCCTCGACGCGTCGCGGCGTACGCATCGTGACCTCTCCCAGGTTGCGAACGACTGCGCTCGACTCGACCTCGATCGGAACGATCGAACGCGCGAAGTATTGGTGGTCGAAGACGACGGTGCCCCGGTCGCCCGGGGCCGCGAACAGGCGAAAGCGACCGTCGCCGTCGGTGCGCACGGTCAACGTCGGGATGAGATCGAGCGATGTCCTCAGGATCGGCGGCGCGGGGACGACCGTGTAGGGCTCGCTCGAGACGATCCAATGAAGATCGGGCAGGTCGCTCAACGCGGCGTTCCAGGGGAAGCGAAACTCGGGGATCAATCGCACCACCGCGGACGGGACCGCGCGACCCGTCTCGTCGACGACCCGACCCGTGAAGGTGCGGCGCTTGGGCAGCACGAATTCCCCGTGGTCGGTGCGGCCGTCGTTCGCCCCCGCGTGCGGCAGGTCGGAGAAGAGCGCGGCACGGCGGCCGCGCGGATCGATCCGCAGCAACGTTCGATACCCGCTCGGCCCGGCGGGGAGGACGTAGCGCCCGTGGGCGTCGGTGACGGTGGGTTCGTGGACGGTCCAAAGGCGATGCTCGTCGACGTCGAACAACCACGCAATCGAGGGTTCCAACGTCGATTCCGGAATCGACACGAGCTGGACCGACAAGTTGGCGACCGGAGAAAGGTCAGGATCCAGGATCCGACCGGTTACCGTCCCGCGCGCTGGCGCGGTGGACGGAGCCACCCGCGCCTCGACCCGGCGCGGAGCGGCGTTCGGCGCGCGAGCGGCCTCGGTCACCTCTGCGTGCCGATCGTGGATCACGATCGGCGCCGGGGAATCGACTTGCATCAGCCACAGGACGGCGGCCAGTGCGGCGGCGAAGAGCGCGATCGCCGGCAGGTAGCGCAGCGGGCCCGTCATCGCGACGTTCCCAGGACGTCGATCGGGACGCGGACTTCTCGAAAATCGACGATCCGACCCTGATCGTTGGTCCGAACCCCTTCGCGGGCCAACCGCCTCCGCTGGACCTCTCCACCGGTGCTGAACTCACCCCGGCCGTTCACGACTCGATGCCACGGAACGTCGCTCCGCGGGGGGAGGGCAGCGAGTGCAAAACCGACGTGACGCGCGGCGCCGCGGAGCCCAAGTGCAGTCCCAATATCCCCGTACGTCGTCACAAAGCCCACTGGAATGCGTCGGACGACATCCCAAACCCGTTCATGGAAACCCGGTCCGACGACCCGGTGCGGACCATGACGTCGAGGGTCGTATGGCATCCCGAAGCGGCTCCGTCCAAGCCCTGGAGAGAACGGTCCGAAGGCATATTAGTTGAAATTAGTATTTTGAATCATGGGAGGCCGTCAGGTGGCCGATACAGGGAGCGGCCCGCGAAGGAACCCATCCACGTCACATGAAGGAAGGACGGCATGACGATCCAGGAACTCCGCCAACGGTCCTCGGCCCTGCTCACCTCGCTCCGCGGCCGGCGACGCCATCGTACGCTCGTCGACCCCGCCACCACCAACGGCCCAGCCACCCAATGGTTCGATCGATCGCACCGGTTCCGCGTCGCCCGGCTCCGGCGCGATCTGCTCCCGCCGTTCGCGTCGGTGACGATCATGCTCGAAGGGTTCGCCCCGTTTCCCCCGCGGCCGCGCTTCGCGGTCAAGCTCGACGGGAGGCTGCGGGCGAAGCACGAATGGGACGTGAGTCCGTTCGACCCGCGACGCTTGATCCTGGACGTCAAGGCCGAGGCGTTTCCCTGGTGGACGTCGCTGCCGACGAGGGCGCGCCTCGAGATCCTATTGGACGGGCGGGTGATCTTCGCCGAGACCGTCCGCGTCGCGCCGTATCAGGTCTGCCCTCGCATTACTAATCTCGATTCGAACCTCACTCTCGCCACCGACGTGGACGATCATCTCGTCGAGGACGCGCGGATCGACGGAGGATTCGGTGAAGGACATCGCATCGCTGTGTGACGCGCTTCGCGACGCGCGGCGTGGAAAGGGACTGAAGCAGTCCGAGCTCGCGGCGCAGCTCGACATGTCGCAGGCCGCGATCTCTCAGCTCGAGCGCGGCAACACGTCGGCGGTCAGCTTCGAGACCATCCAACGCGTGGCACGCGCGCTCGGCGTCGAAGTGCCCGCACCCGAGCCGGACGAAGACGACGCCGTCGCCCTGAAGTACTGCGAGCATCCGGATTGTCTGGCGAACGTGGCGTACGGCGGGGGCGGGGCGCATCGAGGCCCGATCGTACGACCCCGGATGACCCGCGCCGCCAAGGACGAGACGACCTGGTGCGGCGAGTGCGGCGGCATCTTGATGGACCATTGCCGGAACGAGGAATGCGGCCGCCCCGTCGCGGAAGGGAGCTTCTGCATGGGCTGCGGAACTGCCTACGTTCGACCAGGTCAAGAGAACGCCGGACATGCCGAACGGGAGCGCGTGCTGCGACTCACGCGGCCGCGCGCCGTACGGAGAGTCTCTTCGGACTGACGCGTCCGCTCACGTCAAGCGTCCGGGGAAGCCGGTCCCGGGGAGGTGCGTGTCCGTCGAGTCGACACCCAACCGGTTTTCCACCAACGACGGCTGATCGGGTATCGTCTTCGAAGGCTCCTGCCCCGCCGCACGCACCATGTTCTGGAGGTCTCAGATGCGTACTCTCGCGATCCTCGCTCTCCTCGCGTCCTCCGCCGCCGCCCAACCGGTGACGATCGCCGGCCGCGTCGAGCCGGCCGCCGCCCCACCGTCCTGTGCAGCGGGTGCGACCCATCGGGTGGTCGATACCAGCATCTACTTGTTCAGCTCGACCGTGAACCTGAACTCGCTGCCGGCCGGCAACCTGCGCATCATCGGGACCGACGTCAGCGCCGGCTGTCCGCTCGTGCAAGTGAACGCGATCGAGATCGCGAAGCTCAGCGCGTCGATCTGCAACACGCCGGCGCTCGGCTGCCTGGTGACGCTGGACATGTGCCCGTCGCCGACGACGGGTACGTACCTGATCTTCGCCGCGGCGGGGACCAACTACCTCCCGGTGAGCGTCGAGACCGGTACGTTCCTCCTCGACCCGCCGTTCTTCTTCCTCACGTCGGGCGTGAACAACGCGGTCTGCCAGTCGCAGCCGTTGCAGATCCTCGGGCCGGCCGTGATCGTGGGGCTCGACGCGTTCTTCCAGGTGGCGTCGCTCCCGACGACCTACCCGGCCGAGCCCGCGTTGCTCTCCAACGTCGTCAAGATGACGATCCAGCCGCCGTCGGCGCCGTGCACGAACTTCGAGTGTTATTGATCCGAGACGCTCAGTCGATCTCGATCGTCAGCCCGTTCCCGGGCGGCGGAGCCGGAGCCAGGTCGAACCGGACCTTGTCGCCTTTGGCTCCGCCGTACACGCGGACGCGGTAGAGGCCGGTTTCGAGCAGCGGCACGCCCTCGAGCACGAAGCCGTCGCCCTCGGTGGCGAGACCGTAGAGGGACGCCGGCACGGCCACGTCCGACGGCGTGATCACGTCGATTTCGGTCGGAACGAAGCTCGTCAGCGGCGTGATCGTCGCGTCGAGCCGGCTCCCCGAGAACGCGGAGATCTTCGACTCGGCGATGAGGACCGTCGCGCTCCCGACCTTTTTCTTCGCGACCTTCTCGACGGACACCCCGCCCTCGGCGAAGTCGGGAAGCGCGACCACCGTCTGGATCTCGAAGCCTCCGATCTTGGAGCCACGTACGCGGAGTTCGAAGTCGTCGCCCTTCTTCGACTTGAACTTGAGCGGCTTCGAGCCCGAGCCCGAGACCTTCCATGCCTTCACCTTCTGGTCGACCTGGCCGTCGTGGATGGCATAGAGCGCCACGATGGGCTCGAGGCCGCCGCTGGTGATCGATACGTGAAACGAGACCTTCGCGCCCGGCATCAAGGAGAAGCGCGCGTCGTCCTCGTCGTGCATGTTCTCGATCGTCCCGACCAGAGTGTCCCCCGGCGCGAAGATGGAAGACGGCAGCGGCGCGCCGGCGAGGAGGCCCGGCGCGTTTACCTCGACGAGCCCATCGCCGAAGATCGAGTGCAACCCGATCACGACGTCGGCGAGGTCGTCGGAGTCCACATCTCCGGCCGGCCCGACGATCGCTCGCACCCCGTGCTCGCCTCCGTCCATCGCGAACGCGGCCAGCGGGACCCCGTCCGCCCCCGAGTAGATCACCGCGACGGCCTCGGAGGCAGTGACGCCGGAGGCCCCGCCGATTGCGACGTCGTCGTGGCCATCGGCGTTCGCGTCCCCGATGCCGGCGACCGACGAGCCGAAGGTCAGCCCGGGACCGCCCGGGAAGAAATGAAGGGCGGTTCCGTCGTCGCCCGAGAACGCGCGAGCGGAGCCGGACGCGAACGATACGTTCGAGTCGTAGGGCGCCCCGGCCAAGACGTCCGGCGTGCCGTCCGCGTCGAGGTCCCCGGCCGCCGCGACGGCGGTGCCGAGGCCGTCGGCGAGCGAGTCTCCGACGAACGTGAACAGTACCGAACCCGTCGCCCCGGATACCACGTGGAGGAAGTTCCCCTGTCCTTGCGAGAAGAGGAACGGCGTGGACGAACCGACGACGACGTCGTCGAATCCATCGGCGTTCACGTCGCCGACATCGTCGACGGAGATCCCGAGCTGATCGCCCACGGGGACCGCCTCGTCGTCCGGCGGGCCGTTGCCGTGCAGCGAGAAGATCACCGAGCCGTCGACCCCCGAGAAGACGCTCGCCGTGCCGGAGGATTCACCGTTCGAATCGGCGTAGGGGGCTCCGACGATGACGTCGAGAGTTCCGTCGTTGTTCACGTCGCCGGCGTTGCTGACCGCGCGGCCGAACCGGTCTCCGGCGTTCGTGCCGGCCAACTGGCGCAGGAGTCCGCCATCGCTTCCCGAGAGGACTTGGACGTAGCCAAGCCCGCCCAGCAGCGCCGCGCCCTGGTCCGCGCCGATCACCACGTCTGCGTGGCCGTCGTTGTCGACGTCTCCAGCGGTGTCCACCGACGCGCCGAACCGATCGCCGGAGGCGATGCCGATGAACGTGAACAGCGGTGAACCGGTCGCCCCGGAGAAGACTCGCGCGTAGCCGGGGCCCGACGCGAACAGGATCTCCCACGCCTCCGGCGCGCCGACGACGACGTCGTCGACGCCGTCGAGATCCACGTCGCCCGCGCGGCCGACGCTGGCGCCGAATTGATCCTGCGATCCGTCCGCCTCGAACGTGAAGAGGTTCCCCTGAGCGTTCGCGCCGACGCTCGGCAGGGTGATCGCGAGGAAAACGATCGTCGATTCGATCTGCATCTCGATTCCTTCGAGGCCGGTGATCGCGTACTCATCGGCCGGAAGGAACGTGCTTTTCTGCGCGAAATCGACTTCGGCGTTCGGTGACGCCGGAGCGGCCCCGGGGCCAGGCTAGAGCGCCTTCGAGAGGTTCAGAGCGCGTTCCTCGAGACCCGTGCCGCGGAGCTTGGAGCGCACGCGACCGAGCTCGCGCTTGGCCTCCGCCGCGTCGGTCTCCATCTTCGCCTCGATCTCGGCCAGCATCGTCTCGGCCGCCGCGACGACCGATTCCCGGGCCTTCGTGAGACGAGCCGTGAAGTCCTGCGGCCACTCGTTCGCCGACTTGATGGAGACCTTCTCGATCGCGGCGATCGCCTTGCCGTACTCGCCGCGCTCGATCAGCTCCTCCACCTCGGCTTCGACGCCGGCAAGCTCACGCAAGTCGGTGCGGCGGATCCCCTCGCCGTGCTCGTTGACGAGCTGCTTTCGATGCTCCTTCACGGTGTCCATGATCGTGCTGGCGGCCTGCCCGCCCGACCAGCGCTGCACCTCCTCCAGGGTCCACGGGTCGATGACGGCCGTGAACGGAATCTTCCCCGTGTCGTTGTAGCTGGACGCCTTGCTGGTGCGCAGGCCGTTGACGTCCTCGACCGTCAGGTTCGGCCACTCGAGCAGGTACTCCTTGCCGTCCTTGTCGGTGTAGGTGCTTGCTTTGCGATCGCCGCGCTCGATCCCCTCATCGAGCCGGCTCAACGAGATCACCTCGACGGTCCATCGATCGGCGAAGTCGATGTACTTCTTGTTCTGGAGGAGCGAGCTGTGCATGCCCCAGCACGGCGGGCAGTAGAAGCCGTGGCTGTGGAGCACGATCGGAACGTTCAGGAGCCGGGCCTCCTCGACCGCAGCGTCCCACGTCTTCGCGAAGATCACCGAGGGCTTCGGGGTCTCCTTTCCGGCGGCGAAGGTCGTCGAAACGGTCGCGGCGAGCGTCAGTGCGAAGAAGGCAAGTCGCATCGGATCCCTCTCTCGAGCGGCGAAAACAGAATCATGAAAACAGATAGTACCCATAGATCAACTAAATAGTATGCCCTCGGCCAGGCGGGATCACCGCGGCCCTCGAGGAGCACAGGAGGAGCAGGAGGAACTGGTCGTTCCGGTCGACCTGGCGCGTCAGGGCCGGATCGCGCGCGCACCGCGGCGTTTTTCCCAGCGGCGATCCATGACCGGGTCCACGCGTGGGGCTCGCGGGCCATCCGGACGCGACCCATCCCGCGATCCAAAGCGGGCTTGGGGTCTCATCGGCCCCTCGGATCTTGCTTACCGGAGAACTTTTTGTCTGCGCGCTTCGTCTGTTTTGGAACAGGATGGTTCGTGCTCTGTTAACGAAGTTTGGAAAGTTTCGCGTGCAGGCGTGGTGCGAGGGACGGCTGAGGCCCGAGTTTTTTGGAGAAACGGCCAAGCAACGACCCGCGCGATTACGCGCTCCTGAATGGACACGACGGGCGCATCCGCCTTGAGAAAGCGGCGCCTCGTCGGTCGGTCGACGGAAACGCGGATGAACGGCCTGGTGGGCCAAGGGGTCACCAGGCACGGATCGAGGAGACAAGAGTCATGATTCTTCACGAACGGTTCCTCTACCTGCGTGGCCGCGTGAGTGTGCTGGCATCGGCCGGGATCGCCGCGCTGTTCGCTGCGCCCCCCGCGGCCGACGCTCAGGTGGACATCGAAGCGACGCAGATCGCGGGGCCCGCGAACATCCACATCGGTGGCATGCACCCGGTGAACATCCAGGTCAAGAACGTCGGAACCATGCCGATTTTCGAGAACTACACCGCGGAAGTCGTCCTGTCCGACGACCTCGCCATCGACGCCACCGATCCGATCGTCGGTATGGTCACCAGCAACATCGAGGGCTTTCAGCAGATCATCACCGAAATCCCACTGTCGCTGCCCGGCAAGCCGTACGTGTGGGGTCTGCGCATCCTGCAGTCGAACGGTGAGCTGAACCTCTCGAACAACTTCGTGCTGGGGCAGAAGGTGAACGTCTTCCTGCTCGACATCGAGCTGGATGACGATTCGCCGATCACTGCGTTCGTGCGCGCCGAGGAAGATCTCCTCGAGCCGATTTCGGTGCGCGTGAACAACGTCGGAACACCGGGGAGCATCGTCGTCTTCAACGTCGCCTCCCTCGACCCCGTTCCGCCGCCGTGGCTTATGATCGAGCCGCCGTCGAGCTTCGCGATCGGCGGACTGCCGGGAAACGACATCCTCCTGAACTTCGACCACACCCTGGTCCCGCCCGGCGACTACACCACGACGCTGCGGTTCACGAACTTCCAGAATGTCACCGACTTCGAAGACCTGGTGGTCACGCTCAGCGTGGGGAACGCAGCGTTCGTCCCGGGCCACAAGTTCCAGGGTCAGATCGTCGATTCCAACGACGTCGACGAGATCGTGTTCGAGGGTCTGGAAGGCCAGCTCCTGAAGCTGCGCGTGCGGACGATGAGCGGGAACCTGGCGCCGCAGCTTTCGATTATCGACCCGAACGACATGGTCGAGCACGTTCTGAAGTTCAAGAAGCACGTGGGCAGCTACATCCTGAAGAACGTCAAGCTGAAGACGAGCGGTGAGTACACCGTTCGGATCGAGGGTCAGGGCGGCACCAAGGGTGCATACATGGTGAAGTCGGGACGAAAGCTCCCGAAAGAGTCGCATCCGCGAAAGCTGAAGGTGAAGAACCCGGGAAACGGGCTGCCGGTCGAGTTTCCCGTGCGGATCCTGAAGGAGGGCACGCTCGAGTGGAGCGGCAAGCCGAACGATGAGTTCGCCGGTCCTCTCGCCTTCGGGCTGACGCTGCCGTCCGGTGCCGACTTCGACGTGACCGGAAACTCGACGCAAGACCTGGACGGGGGCATCAAGGTCGAGGGCGTCGAGATGAGCGAATCAGGTGAACACGTGATCCGCGTTTCCGGCTTCGGCGCCGGCACGGACGAGATGGTGAAGGTCTTCATCGTTCCCGTCCAGCCGGTCCGAGGCAAAGGGAAGATCTACATCAAGTAGATCGCGCCGAGCGTCGCTCTCTCTCCGGAGGCGACGTCGGTGACCCCGAGGCGGATCGAGACACGCGCGAGCCGGGCTTTTCGCGCGTGTCTCTTTTTTCGTTTTCGGCTCGTGCGAAGCGGGCCGTCTACGGGACTTTTGCTTCCAAGTAGTGGCCAACTTTGGGTTCATAGGATAAACCGGAGCTGGTGAGTTCCATCACGCGATGGAGCGACGGCGACATGGGGGGGCGGAGGCTCTGCGAGGCGGATGATCAGGTCGTCCGAGCCGAGCCTTGAAACATCAGGATTGAGGAAGAAAGAGGATGCATCATTCCTCGTGTTGTGGGGGCGGCCGTCGGCGGTTCGTCCCATTCTCGTTCACTCTCGTGGGGTTCGTGGGGCTTGTCGGACTCTTGGCGCTGCCCGCGCAGGGCCAGGTCGATCTTGCCGCGGCGTACATTGTCGGGCCCCAACAAGTCCATACCGAGACGAATGTCGTACTGACGATAGGGGTCGCAAGCCAAGGCGATCCTTTGCTCGAGGAGTACACGGCGGAGGTCGTACTCACCGAGGACGAGGTGATCGACGCGCTCGATCCCGTCATCGCGTCGATCCAGAGCTCGTTCATCGGCCCGCAAACGATCCTTGGTGCGGTGCCGGATCTGCCGGTCGCTCAGTACAACTGGGGTCTCCGCGTGCTGCGGGTGAAGGGAGAGCTCGACGTTCTGGACAACGAAACGCTGGGTGTCGCCACGACTCTCTACAAGACCGATCTCTCGGTCGCGGACCCCTCGCCGATCACCGTGACGGTGCGCCAGAACGACCCGGTTCCGGCGCCGATCTCGATGACCGTCGAGAACGTCGGCACGCCGACGGGAATCCTGATCTTCGCCGTCGGGGAGATCACGCCGGTCCCGTGGCTGAACATCGAGCCGCCGCAGAGCTTCGCGATCGCAGGCCAGCCCGGCAACGACGTCTCGCTTCGCTTCGACCACACCGGACTCTCGCCCGGGGTGCACGCGACGACGCTTCGTTTCCAGAACATCCTGGTCTCGACCGACTTCCAGGACGTCGACGTCACGCTTCAGGTCGACGAGATCGCGTTCCTGCCCGGCCATGTGATCGTCGGCCAGGTCGCCCTCCCCGAGGACGTCGACGAGATCGCGTTCATGGCGGTCGCGGGCGAATCGCTCAAGTTGAGCGTCCAGACCCAGGGCGGCAACCTGAAGCCGACGATCTCGATGATCGATCCTCTCGGCGCGGTCGAGGCGGTGTTGAAGTTCAAGAAGAGCAAGTCGTCCACGAACAAGAAGGTCAAGCTGGGGATGTCCGGCGAGTACTTCCTGCGCATCGAGGGCGCGAACGGGTCGGTCGGCGGCTACGCGATCAAGACCGGCATGAAGCTGCCGAAGCAGGCGCGGCCGCGGCAGGAGATCGTCAAGGGCAGCGGGTCGACCGACGTCACCGTACTCTGCTTCGAGGACAGCGGCCTTCAGTGGGCAGGGAGCCCGAACGCGACGTTCCAGGGGCCGCTGACTTTCGCGCTCATGACTCCGACGGGAACGAGCTTCGACATCAGCGGCAACGCGGTCAGCGGTTCCAACGGCGGCCTTGCGATCGAAGGGCTCACCGTCGACGAGACCGGCGCCTACACGATCCAGGTCGGTGGCTTCGGCGCGGACCCGAAGGAGAAGGTGAAGGTGTTCATCACTCCGGCTCAGCCACCGCTCGGGCAGGGGACGATCTTCCTCGAGTAGCCCCGACCGACGCGACGAACTCGCTCAGGACGCCGCGGACGGTCGCTCCCGTTCGCGGCGTTTCCGTCTCGAACGCCGATCAGCTCGTACCCTGCTCGAGCAGCTCGGCGAGGCGGGACAGACCGCGATGGAGGAGATTGCGAACCGACGCCTCGCTCTTCCCCATCTCACGCGCGATCTCGGCTCGCGACAGTCCGACGACACGAGAGAGCGTGATCACTTCTCGGTAGTCGTCGGGGAGGCGGTCGAACGCCCGCTCCAGTCGCTCGACGTGCTCGCGCGCCATCAGCTCGCGGCTCGGCGTCAGCACCGTGTGGTAGATCTGGCTCAACCCACCGTCGGAGCTGCGGTCTTCGGTCGATCCGCCCGCGCGGACTTCGCGCGCCGCGTCCCGTTTTGCCGCCCGATAGAACTCGGCGCGATTCGAGATCTTGCGCAGCGCCTCGGTGAAGAGCCAGTGCTTGAAGGCCTTCTCTCCGGGGTACTGGAACCGACCGAGGTGCTCCAGGACCTCGCGACAGACCGACTGGGCAAGATCGGAGCAGGACTCCCGATCGCGCAGGACCGGCCCCATCCGCAGGCGAATGAACGCGCGGAGGCCGGGAAGGTGGTGCTGCAGGAGTTCGTCCACCGCTCCAGCGTCTCCGCGCGAGGCTTCGATGAACGTCTTGGGTTCGTCCAAAAGGCAATCTCCGAATGCGGAGTTTATCCCGAGAGCACGCTTGTCAGGACGAAGAACGCGGGCGAGTCGGCCCGTTCCGCTGCTCTGGCGTCCTGGCGCACGTGAAGTCGAGAGCCCCTCGTGAACGGTCCCAAACCAGCGCGTGCCGTTCCCCTCCTCCTTTGTCGGGGCAGCGGTGACCGTATGGTTCATGCTCGGTCCGCTCGAGGTTCCAGAGGACGTCTTCGCCCCGGCCGGTCGCGAGTACGAAACAGCCGAATCGCGCGAACACGTCGCCGCCCGCGCTCTCGGTCGAGGTGCGCCGCGACGCTGGCGAACGCGCTCCCGGCGTCACCGTTCCGTCCAAAGCGCGCGCGACCTTGGTCGAGGGGCGCGCGGCCGGCGTCGCGGACGTCGGTCGCGGCGCGTCGGAAAGCTCGATCGAGTTGCCTCTCGCGCGAACTGAACCGCGATCGGGGTGGGGGAGCCGTCGATCGAGATCTCATGGGACTTGTTCGAGCCCGAAGATCGCGACGTCGACGCCGTGCGAGTAGTGCACGAACGCCGGGGCGCCCGCCACCTCGGGGAGCCCCGCCGCGGCGATCAACTCGTCCTCGATCTCGACGATCTCGGCGCGATGCACGGGATACGGCGCGTGATGCACCCGGCCGGAGAAGACGTGTCCGCGACGTTCCACGAACAGCACGTAGCGCTCGAGGAGGAAGTGCTCGAGGGTCCCCGGCCGCGACGCGCCGAGCGGTTCTCCCACGTGGTAGCGTGCCGCGAATCGTGCTCCGCTCGAACGCCGGCGCGTCTCGTAGCGGATCTCGGTCCCGTGGCGAACGATCGACATCCGGGCGTGGTGGTACGGCAAGCCCCAGAACGTCCGCGCCGCGATGACCGCGAGCCGCGACGCCGCTTCCAGCGAGAAGAAATAGACACCGGGCACCCCCCGGTGGACCACGTACGCGCGGACGTTGGTCTCGAGGAACTGGAACGCGAGGCGTTCGGGCCACCAGGAGGGTCGCACGCCTTCCATCGCGAACGGAACGACGCCGACGTACGCCACGCCGTCGAGAAGATCCAGCTCGAGCGCGTCCGGCACGATCGAGCGCAACGCGTCGACCGGCACGGACCAGTGCGCGAAGAGGAGCGAGCGCCAGCGCTGCGCGCCTCGAACGCGGGAATCGGGTCGCGTCGTCGGTGCGATGCGGTCGATCGGCACGTTTTCGGGCTCCGTCGGAATCGACGAGACGACCATCCTACGTCGCACCGAGGGCTCGTCATCGAGCGGTTCGGTCCTCGCGTCACTCCGGCGCGGAATCGAGGCGCTTCGAGTAAATCACCTTGTTCTCCCCGGATCGGTAGAAGTCGATGAGCTCGGCGGCGAGCCGATAGCCGCACCTCTCGTAGAACGACCGGGTTGGCCCGTATTGAGGTCGCGACGACGTGTCCACCCAGACCCGCTCGCCGCCTCGTTCCAGGATGACACGCTCCGTCTCGCGCATCAGGCAACGGCCGTGACCGTGCCGGCGCGCGGCAGAATCGACGGCGATCCAGTACAGGTCGAAGCTGCCCACCGTCGCGCAGATGGGTCCATAACACGAGTATCCGACCGTCTCACCCGCGACCTCCAGGAAGAGGAAGTGGTAGCCGCTGGCGTCGCCGCGCGAGCGGCGCTCGGCGACAAGCTCGACGGCGATGTCGATCTCCTCGGTGGAGAAGAAGCCGGTCGATGCGACGATTTCGCGGACGCGCGATTCATCGCCTGGCTCGATCTCGGCGCGCAGCCGGCGGTCGATCGTGCTCACGGTTGACTCCGAACGTTACGGTGGGGATGGCCCGCGGCGAGGCCGGCAAAGAAGGATCGAGCGTTGACGCCGAGCGAGACCGTGCGATAGCCGCCTTCTTGCACCACGAGCGTTGGGAGTCCGAGCGCCCCGATCATGCGGCCATTCGCCTCGAAGTCGCGCGCGACCAGCGTCCAGCTCCCCGTCGGGTCCCGCTTCGCGGTGTCGAGGCCGAGAGCGACCACAAGAAACTTGGGCGCGAACGTACGGATCCTCTCGAGCGCAATCGAGAGCGCCTTCCGATAGCGGCCCCCATCGACGTCCTCGGGCAAGGGAAGGTTGAGATTGAAACCCTCGCCCTCGCCCTCGCCGGTCTCCTCCGCGAACCCTGAGAAGAACGGATAGGCGAACCTCGGGTGCCCGTGGATCGACACCGTCAACACGTCGGGCCGCCGATAGAAGATGTCCTGCTGGCCGTTACCGTGGTGGTAGTCGACGTCGAGGATCGCGACCGGCCCGGAGCCGGACAGGAGCTGCGCTGCCGCGGCGCAGTTGTTGAAGTAGCAGAACCCTCCGAACACGGAGCGCTCGGCGTGATGACCGGGCGGTCGGACCAACGCGTACGCGAGGCGGTGACCCTCGAGCAGGAAACTCGCCGCGGTCAGAGCGCAGTCGATGGCGCGCCGCGCCGCCAGGTACGCGTTCCGGTTCAGCGGAGTGAACGTGTCGATGCAGTAGTATCCCGCGCAATACGACAGGTCCTTCGGCACGCGAGTCCGGTTGCGCACCGGGAAGACGTAAGGGTAGACCGATTTGCCGGCCGGCACGGTCTGGCACGCCTGCTTGATGAAGCGAACCAGCGCGGCGTCATGGATCGCGAGGATGTGCCGCTCCAGGAAGGTCCGGTGAGGGCGGGGCCAGAACAGGCCGGTCGGTTCGATGCCCGCGAGGATCGATGGGATGCGGACCGGGGCTTCGACGTAGCCGCGCTCGCGCACGTGGTGGATGTCGTGCGCGTCGTTCACCACCAACGCGATCAAGGCGTCGCCGAGTGGCGCGATGCTCGTTTGATGAGAGCCGCGGTAGCGGGGCGCGCGCAGGACGACCGGGTCGTCGACGAACGACGCGACGACGCGATCGATGTAACCCTCGGGGCAGATGTGACCGTACTTCCGCTCGAGGATCGCGCGCACGACGTCGCGGGCCACCGCGGCCGGCAGCGGCTTGCCGCGGTCCAGGTCGTCGTAGACGAGGTGGGGAAGGTCCAGGTCGCCCGGCGCGATGGGCGTCTCGTACCCGGTCTGGATGATCGGTCGCGCGCCCCAACGCTCGTAGAAGCGCAGCCGTGCCGCGTTCTGACGAGCGAAGGCCGGATCGCTGCATGCGGCTGGATCGTCGGGCAGGCATTCGAGGAACAACCCGACCGCACCGAGCTCGCGCGCCGTCTGTCGTACGCGTTCATACAGCGCGCCACCGACTCCGCCGCCGGCCGCGCCCTTGTGCGAGACGATGTAGTCGAGGAGGCAGAAGTCGACATCCGGAGCGTAGGAGACGAGCGCGAAGCCCTTGATGTGCGTCCGGAGATCGTCCGCGACCATCAGGATGGCCCGCATCTTGTACTGGAGCGGATCGCGCAGGCGGTTCGGGAGGTCGTCGATCTCCGCGGCGGAGACGCCCGGGAGCTGCTCGCGCAGGAGCTCCTGTACGCGGGCGAGAACACGCCGGTCGCCGGGCAACGTATCGTCGGCGATCCGCCGGATGCGGAACACGGTTCACGACCTGGAGTGCGTCCGAGCCTTCGCGCGGCATTCGACCGGCCGCGAAGCCCGGGGGCCGTCGTCGCTCGTCTTCACTGGATCTTCTCCTGGTAGGGGTCCTCATCGTCCCTCGCCACCGGTGCCGTCGTTCGAGCCCGCCACCCGCGCGGAGAATCGACCGAGCGCGGGGCGCGAGCGAACGCCGCGTCGAGGATCTTCTCGACCGCCGCCGAGAACGTGAGGCCTGCCCGTTCGAGCGCGGCCGCGAAGCCCGCGTCGGCGCTGAGGCAAGGATTGGTGTTCACGTCCACGATCTGCGGCGTTGCGTCGACCCGGAAGTCGACCCGCGCGTAGCCGCCGAGTCCGATCGTCTGCCACGTCGCGATCGCCAGCTCGCGGAGGTGCGCGAGGAGCGCCGCATCCGCCGCCGGGAAGTCGAAGCTCCGCGGGGTGCGACGATCCTCGTCCGAGTCGGGGCACCACTTCGCACGGTAGCCGACGATGCGCGGTTCATCCGGTTCGTAGCCGGTGAAACGAATCTCGGCGGGCGGCAGGCACTCGGGGCCATCCATCCCTTCGAGGAGCGCGAGGTTGAACTCGCGGCCCGGCACGTACGCCTCGGCGAAACCCTCGCCCCCGAGGTCGGGCAACCGTTCCTCGATCGCCCGCAGCAGGACCGAAGCGCGGTCGGTCGCGATCACCGAGTCGCCGTCGATGCCAAGGGAGCCATGCTCCCACACCGACTTGATGACGTACCGGCCGGGTGGGATCGAGACGCCCCGTCTGAGGTCGTCGACTCGAAACCACGCCGGCGTCGGCAGCGCGGCTGCGCGGAGCGCTTCCTTCGTCAGCAGCTTGCTCGCGGCGCGGCGAGTCGCCTCGGCGCCGCTGCCGGTGTAGGGGAGCTGCATGCGGTCGAGGCGCGCCGGGGTGAGATGGATCAGGCGCCCCTGACCGCAGAGGCTCTCCACCAGGTTGAACGCCGCGTCGGGCGTCAGGGCGGAGAGCCTGGCGGCGGCGACGTCGAGGTCGTCGGGGACGGGCAGCACGCCCGCGTCGTGACCGAGCGACTCGAGCGCGTCTCGTACCGTGCGTACCTGATCCAGCACGTCCAGCTCGTCGGCGCGTGCGTCGGGATCGAGCTCCTGATGGAGGATCACGACGCGCATTGCATCGCCCGGGCCTCGTCGGCGCGTTCGAGCGCGGACTGAACGATCGCCTCGACGAGCTCGCGGTACGAGCGGCCGCTCTGTGACCACAGGATCGGCAGATCGGAGTGCGACGGGTGCATACCCGCCAATGGGTTGATCTCGAGGATCTGCCACCGACCAGCGCGGTCCGCGCGCAGGTCGACGCGCCCCCCGTCGCGGGCGCCGATGCCTCGCCATGCTTCGACCGCGAGCTGCTCCGCGCGACGCGCGTCGGCGTCCTCCACGCGGGTGTAGCGCACGAGGGACTCGCATTCCTCCTTGTTGCGGAACGTGCACAGGTCTGCGTCGGCGCCAGACAGCATCTCGACCTCGAGCGTTCCGACCGAACGAGCGCGATGACCCGTGCCGATGATCCCCACCGTGACTTCGCGGCCCGACAGGAACTCCTCCACGAGGACGGGCTGGCGGTAGCGTTGCAGAAGCCGGCGGCAAAGAGCGTCGAGCGCCGACGGGTCGCGCGCGACGGCGTCGGACGAGATCCCCTTGCTCGTTCCCTCGGCGGCCGGCTTCGCCAGAACGGGGAAACCGAGGTCGACCCCGGCAACGTCGCCGGGTGTCTCGACCACGCAGAAGGGCGCGGTCGGAAGGCCGAGGTCGCGGAGCACCCGCTTCGTCAACGGTTTGTGCAGGGTCAGCGCGCAAACCAGCGGATCGGAGAAGGTGTAGGGGATCTGGAAGGCGTCCAGCACCGCGGGCACCTGCGCCTCGCGACCGAACCCATGGAGGCCCTCGGCGATGTTGAACACCAGGTCCCATCGATCCCCCGCGAGCACGCGGACCATGAGAGATTTCAGCCCGCCGATCCGTTCCACGTCGAAACCGAGCTCGAGCAGCGCGCCTTCCAGCGCGTCGATCGTGTCCGGTCGGTCGAATTCGGCCAGGTCTTCCTCCGACAGGCCGGAGTCGTGGTGCTCGGCCCGCAGGTCGTACGTCAGACCGATGTTGAGCTTATGGGCAGCCATCGCGGAGCTCCTGATAGAGCTGCGTGCGCCAGCGCTCGGCGTCGAAGGCGGACATTCCCAGCACGTCCGTCATCGACGTGCCGGCCGGCGCCAGCAGATTCGTCGGGCAGTAATCGGCGGCGATCCCGGCGAGCCCGAACTCCGTGAAGCCGAATGGATAGATGCGGCAGACCAACGGGCGTACGGCGAGAGTCAACTTGCATCCGTCGGCGCCGAGGAAGACGCAGTCGCCGTCCGGTCGTCGCCGGAGCATCAAACGGGTACCGTCCTCTCGGACGGTGTAGCGGAGCCAGTTTGGATCGCCGGCGTCCGGCTCGACGTACTCGGGATCGGTTGGACGCCGACGCTCCACGAAGGCGGAGGTCTCCGTATGCGTCGAGATGCGGTCTACGTCACCGGCGGTCACGAGGATCTCGGCGCGCTGGCAGCAGGTTCGTTGAACCGCGGCGCAGCGCGCGCAAGGAGTCGCACACGCCACTGCCACCGCGACGTTCACCGCGTGGACTCCACTGGATCCGGATAACGGAACACTTCGCCTTCGTAGTTCCGCACGAGGACGTGGTCGCCGTCACGACCGGCCACGTAATTGGGGCTGAGCGGGACCTTGCCGCCCCCGCCCGGCGCGTCGATGACGAACGTCGGCACCGCGTACCCGGTCGTGTGCCCGCGGAGCGCCTCGACGAGGCCGATCCCCGTCTCGACGGAGGTGCGAAAGTGACGCGAGCCCGGGATAGGATCGCACTGGTAGATGTAATACGGCCGCACGCGGATCATCAGCAGCCCGTGCATAAGGCGGCGCATCGTCTCGGGGTCGTCGTTGACGCCCTTCAACAGCACGGTCTGGCTGCCGAGCGGGATTCCCGCGTCGGCGAGCCGGCCGCAGGCCTGCGCGACCTCCGGAGTCAGCTCGTCTGGGTGCATGAAGTGAACGCTGACCCACGTCTGATAGCGACGCAGCATCTCGCAGAACTCGGGCGTGATCCGCTGCGGCAGGACCGCGGGAACCTTGCTCCCGATCCGCACGAACTCGACGTGAGGGATCGAGCGCAGCTCGGCGAGAAGGCCCTCGATTCGTCCGTCCGGCATCGTGAACGGATCGCCGCCGGAGATCAGCACGTCCCGCACCGCTGGATTGCCGCGGATGTAGTCGATCGCGCGCGCGTACTGCTGCTGGTTGAAGTGGTATTCGCCCGTCTTGCCCACCAGGCGCGAGCGGGTGCAGTACCGGCAGTAGGTCGCGCAGAAGCTGGACACGAGGAACAGCACCCGGTCGGGGTAGCGGTGCACGAGGCCGGGGACGGGCATGTCGCCGTCCTCGTGGAGAGGATCTGCCTCCTCCCCTCCGGAGAGCATGAACTCGCCGAGCACCGGCACCATCGTGCGCCGCAGGCCGTCACTGGCGTCGAGCAGAGCCGCGTAGTACGGCGTGATTCCGACCGGAAGCCGGTCGCCGAGTCGACGCACCGCCTCGCGCTCGTCGTCGGACAGGTCGACCACCTGTTGCAGGCCGGCGAGGTCGCGGATCCGATGCCGTAGCTGCCAGTGCCAGTCGTTCCACTCGGCGTCGGTCGCGGCGCTGAAACATCGGGCCCGAAGCCGGGAGGCGGCGGCGCCGACAACGAAATCGCCGGCGTCGGATTCGACGTCGGCGTCATGGTCGATGGTCAGGGGAAGCGGGAGTCGCCGCACCGATGGACCGGCGTTCACGCGACGATGGGGGAGCGGGGGATCGGGTTCGTCGTCGGACTCGCGACCGGCGGCTTCCCCGTTATCGCTGCGATCGTGGGCCACCGACGCCGGCGTCCCGTTTCGATGAGTCATGGAGTCGGCCCTCCGAATGGCGCCGAGAAAGGCTTCGGAAACCGAACCCCCTGGGGCCGCCGATCGAGGTCGTCGTCCTTGCGGGGCCTGAATGGACGCAGTTCATAGTCGACGCCACAAAAACATCAAGGCACCGCGTCCTTTTTTGGTCATCGAAGATCAAGTCCTCTCCCCTCCCGGCCCCGACCGAGAGCCCGCCGTCCATCGGCGTTTCGTTCACGAACGCGTGCTCCAGGGGCCGGTCTCGTGATCCCGAAGCGCTATCCCCCGTCCGCGATCTCCGCGTGGAACTCCTGGAGCGACTTCACCTCGATCCCGCGCTCGCGGTATGCGGCGAGGGCCATCGCGGCGGCTTTGGCGCCGGCGATCGTGGTGAACGACGGGATGCCGTGGAGGACCGATTGCGTGCGGATCTTCACTTCGTCGCGCCGGACGTCGGGGTCGGAGGACGGGGTGTTGATGATCAGGCCGACCTCGCGGTTCTTGATGACGTCGAGGACGTTCGGACGGCCGACGTCGACCTTGTGCACCAGATCGACGGGGACGCCGGCGCGCTCGAGCGCTTCGTACGTACCGGAGGTGGCGTAGATCCCGTAGTCGAGCGCGACGAGGCTCCTTGCGATCTCGATCGCCGCGTCCTTGTCGTCGTCCCGCACCGAGATGAGGACCTTCCCGGACGTCGGCAGCTTCATCCCGACGCCGAGGTACGCCTTCGCCACCGCGGAGCCGAGCGTCGCGTCGATGCCCATGACTTCGCCGGTCGACTTCATCTCCGGGCCGAGCAGGATGTCTTGACCCGGGAAGCGGTTGAAAGGGAAGGCGGGCGCCTTGACCGAGTAGTGGGTCGGCCAGATCTCGGCGGTGAACCCGAGCTCCGCGAGCGTCGCGCCGGCCATCACCTTGGCGGCGATCCGCGCGAGCGGGACGCCGATCGCCTTCGACACGAACGGCACCGTCCGTGACGCGCGCGGGTTCACCTCGAGGACGAAGACCTCGTTCCGCTGGATCGCGAACTGGATGTTCATCAGCCCGCGCACGCCGATCGCCTTCGCCAACGCGTGCGTCTGCTCGCGCAGCACGCTGATGATGTCCGGGGACAGCGTGTACGGCGGCAGGACGCAGGTCGAGTCGCCGGAGTGCACGCCGGCTTCCTCGATGTGCTCCATGATGCCGCCGATCACCGTCCGCTCGGCGTCGGAGATCGCGTCGACGTCGACCTCGATCGCGTTCTCGAGGAACTTGTCGATCAAGATCGGCGCATCCGGAGCGACGTCGGCCGCGACCGCCGCGAAGCGCTCGAGCGACGTGCGGTCGTACACGATCTCCATCGCTCGGCCGCCGAGCACGTACGATGGCCGCACGACCACCGGGTAGCCGATGCGATCGGCGATCTTCACCGCGTCCGGCACCGTCATCGCGGTGCCGTTCGCGGGCTGCTTCAGCCGGAGCTCCATCAGAAGCCGCTGGAATCGATCGCGGTCCTCGGCGAGGTCGATCGCCGCGGGCGACGTGCCGATGATCGGAACGCCGGCTTCCTCGAGGCTTCTCGCGAGGTTCAGCGGCGTTTGGCCGCCGAACTGGACGATGCAGCCGTGGATCTTCTGCGAGTCGTGGATGGCGAGGACGTCCTCGAGCGTGACCGGCTCGAAGAAGAGCTGGTCCGACGTGTCGAAGTCGGTCGAGACGGTCTCCGGGTTCGAGTTGACCATGATGGTCTCGATCCCCATCTCCTTCAGGCCGATCGCGGCCTGGACGCAGCAGTAGTCGAACTCGATCCCCTGGCCGATTCGGTTGGGGCCTCCGCCCAGGATCATCACCTTGCGCCGACCGGAGTCGGTGACCTCGCTCGTGCGCTCGTACGTCGAGTAGAAATACGGCGTCGCGGACGCGAACTCGGCCGCACAGGTGTCGACCTTTTTGAAAGCCGGCGCGATGCCGAGCGCCTTGCGGTGATCGCGGACGTCCTTCTCGGAGCCGCCGGTCAGCGTGGCGATCTGCACGTCGGAGAACCCGAGCCGTTTCGCGTCGCGCAGCACGTCGGGTGGCACCGCGGCCGGGAGCGCATAGCGCGCCAGCACGTTCTCGAACGCGACGATCTCGCGCATGTTCTCGAGGAACCACGGGTCGACGCGCGTCAGCGCGTGGATCGTGTCGATCGCCATGCCCGAACGGAGCGCGTGGCGGATCGAGAAGATCCTCTCGCAGTTCGGCCTGAGGAGCTGGCGTTTCAGCTCGGTCGGAGTGGGCGACCCCTCCCGCCGGTCCTGCGGGTCGGCCCCGAGGCCGAAGCGTTTGGTCTCGAGCCCGCGCAGCGCCTTCTGCAGTGCCTCCTTGAACGTGCGGCCGATCGCCATCGTCTCGCCGACCGACTTCATCTGAGTGGTGAGAACGGGGTCGGCATCCGGGAACTTCTCGAACGCGAAGCGCGGCACCTTGACGACGCAGTAGTCGATCGTCGGCTCGAAGCAGGCCGGCGTCATCTTGGTGATGTCGTTGGGGATTTCGTCGAGGCTGTAGCCGATCGCGAGCTTGGCAGCGATCTTGGCGATCGGGAAGCCCGTCGCTTTCGACGCCAGCGCCGACGAGCGCGACACGCGCGGGTTCATCTCGATGACGACCATGCGACCCGTCTTCGGATCGACCGCGAACTGGATGTTCGAGCCGCCGGTCTCGACGCCGATCTCGCGGATGATCGCGAGCGCCGCGTCGCGCATGTACTGATACTCACGATCGGTCAACGTCTGCGCGGGCGCGACGGTGATCGAATCCCCGGTGTGGACGCCCATCGGGTCGAAGTTCTCGATCGAGCAGATGATGACCACGTTGTCCTTGTGGTCGCGCATCACCTCGAGCTCGAACTCCTTCCAACCGATGATCGATTCCTCGATCAGGATCTCGGAGTTCATCGAGAGGGAGAGTCCGGACGAGACGATCCGCTCGAACTCCTCGACGTTGTAGGCGATGCCGCCGCCGGACCCGCCCATGGTGAACGAAGGGCGGATGACGCAGGGGAGCCCGATGACGTCGCGAGCGGCGAGCGCTTCGTCCATGGTGAACGCGATCTCGCTTCGCGGCAGCTCGAGCCCGATCCTCCGCATCGCCCTTCGGAACAGCTCGCGGTCCTCGGCCTTCTTGATGACGTCGTAGCGCGCGCCGATCATCTCGACGTCGAACTTCTCCAAGACTCCCATGTCATGGAGCTGGATGGCGGTGTTGAGCGCGGTCTGGCCGCCGAGGGTCGGCAGCAGCGCGTCCGGACGTTCGCGCTCGATGACGCGCGCCACCGCCTCGGCCGTGATCGGCTCGACGTACGTCCGATGCGCCATCTCCGGATCGGTCATGATCGTGGCGGGGTTCGAGTTGACGAGGACGACCTCGTAACCCTCCTCACGGAGCGCCTTGCAGGCTTGCGTTCCGGAGTAGTCGAACTCGCAAGCCTGGCCGATCACGATCGGTCCCGACCCGATGATCAGGACCGTCTGGATGTCGTTACGCTTCGGCATTTCGACCCTCGACCTCGCACGGATCGGTAGTCAACCAAATCCGATGGGGCGGGGGCAACGAGCGCGACCTGGATCGATGAAGATCAGTCGCCGCGGCCGCGATCCGACCTGTCTTTCGGGACGACCGAGCCGTCTTGCACCGCGCCCTGCAGGACGCGCCGGATCGACGCGAGCTGCCGGACGCCGGGATCGGTCGACGCGACCGTCGCGGCGCGATGGTAAAGGGTCGCAGCCCGGGCTTCGGCGCGCGCGAGCCGCGTCGCTTCGTGTTGCTCTCGCCGATCAGCGCGGACGGCCCCTCGTTCGTCACCGGACTGCCGCGCCGTGGCGGCGTCCCGACGCGCGCGCTCGCGGCCCTCGAGCCGGGCGAGCACCGCGCGCTCGGCGCCCGCGAGCTGCGGCGAGGTCGGTTCGAGACGGTCGATCTCCCGCCAGAGCCGTGCGAATCGGTCCTCGTTCCTGCCGTCGTCCGTGGTCTCCTCGGCCACGACGGCGTCGGCGAACCAACCCTGATCCTCGGCGAGGAGAGCGACCCATCCGACGTCCTCGAGTTCGAGGCGCGGTTCGACCCGGATCAACCCTGCGTTCGCCAGGAAGCCTGCTGCGGGATCGAACTGGGCGTCGGCGTCGAACGATGCGTCGGCGAGGTACGCGGCGGTCGCCGCGAAGCTCGCATTGCGTTCGAAACCTTGATCAGCCATGTAGTTGGCATCGGGGTCGTAGGCGGCGTATCGGGCCGGGTCGGATGCGCCGAGGAGCCCGCCCAGGAGGATCGCGGACGTCAGCAGGGAAGGGACCATGATCTCACTCCATTCGGGCGTTCCCCAGTCTACCCCGCTACGATCGGACGTGCGGGGTCGAGGATGGCGGCGAGCGTGACGATGCAGATCCGATTCTCCTGGTTGATGGCGATCTTCTTGGGTGCGGCCGCGGTGATGTTCGGCCTCTCCTCTTATTACTCGAGCCTGTTCGGGAAGGCGTCGGGCCGCGTCGTCGCCGCGGGCACCGGAACGTCGGTAGCCGGGGCCGAGGTCGAGCTCTACGGCGAGTTCGCGAGCGGCGAGAAGACCATGATCCTGACGCGCCAGACCACGACCGACGAGGACGGCCGCTTCCGACTGAACCAGACCGTCGGGGGGGCGTTTCGCCTGACCGTGAAGCACGTGGAGTTCGAGACGCTCGTGAGGGAGGCCGTCCCGGTGAACCGGGAGGCGGACACCGACCTCGGCGTCATCGAGCTGTCGAAGCCAGCCGCCGAGGAGGGCGACGAGAGCGACCCCGAGCACGTTCCCAGCCGGCCGTTGTTCAACGGCCGCGACTTGGGTGGTTGGCGCAAAGTCGGTGGCGAAGCGACCTTTCGCGTGGAGGAGGGCTGCATCGTGGGCGAAACCGGGCCCGGCCCAAGCACGTTCCTGCGGACCGAGGACACGTTCCGAGACTTCATCCTCGCGCTGGAGTTCCGCGTCGACGCCCCAATCAACTCGGGCATCCAGATCCGCTCCCACCTAAAGGATGGGAACGGAGTCGTGTTCGGCTACCAGTGCGAGATCGATCCCGGAGGGCGGGCCTGGACGGGGGGCATCTACGACGAGGGGCGCCGCGGCTGGCTCCAGTCGCTCGAGGGGCGTGAGGATGCGCGGCGGGCGTACCAGCCCGACGCATGGAATCGTTACCGGATCGAAGCGATCGGAAATCGGCTCCGCACCTGGGTCAACAACGTGCCCTGCGCGGACCTGGAGGACGATGAGGACGCGGAGGGTTTCATCGCGCTTCAGGTCCATTCCGGCCGGGGCGGCCGGATTCGGTGGCGAAGTGTCCGGATTCAAGAGGTTTCCGGTGGGTGACGATGCATCGACGAGGATTTGGCGAGAACGACCAGGTTGCATTTTGATCGACGTCTCGGATTCGTAGTATCTCGCCGTCGACTCTTCTCACTCCATAAGGGCCCAGGGAGTCCGATGTCGGCGCGGATTCTGACGAACTACCGCCCCGGGGGCGGCATCCATCCCGAGACTGCGACCCTGGCGAACGCACTGGCGTACCAGAGCGCGACGGCACCGCACACGGGCAAGCCGTGGTCGGAGGAGATGTTGTTTGGAATCGGCGGTGGGATCGGGATCGGGTACATCCTGTGGGAGTTCAAGTCCCAAGCCCACGCCATCCTGACCATGGGCTTTCAGCACCGCTGGAACTACCCGCGCGAGTTCGTGGGCGCGCTGCTCGATCGGATCGACGCGCGCCACCGGTTCCTCGAGACGGGCGGCGCGAAGACGGCACAGGCGAACCTCGAGACCGTGCTCGCCGAGGGCTATCCCGCGATCTGCTGGGTCGATCAGGCCCTCCTCCCGTATCTGCACGTGCCGGCCGACTACCATGGTTGCTTCGGTTGGATCGTCACGATCTACGGGATCGATGCCATCGCGCGTGTCGTGCTCGTCGACGATCTCAGCAAGAAGCCGTTCCTCATCTCGATCGATCAGCTCACGAAGGCGCGAACGAAGATCGGCTCCTACAAGAGCCGGATCCTGACCGTGGACGCACCGAGGAACGTCCGACTCGAGCCGGCCGTGCGCGCGGGGATCCAGGACTGCACGAGTCAGCTCCTGAGCGGCTCCGACACGTTCGGACTCGACGCGCTCGCCAAGTGGGCCCGCCTGATCACCGACAAGAAGGACAAGAAGGGGTGGCCGGTCGTGTTCCCGGATGGGAAGGGACTGTACGGGGCGCTCGTGAGCCTGCACGACGCGATCTGTCACCAGGGGACGGACGGGAGCGGCTTGCGCGGCATGTACGCCGACTTCCTGTCGGAGGCGGCGAAAGCGTTCGAGGACCAGAACCTCGCCGCGCTGGCGCGCAAGTACCGATCGGTGGCGAAACGCTGGTCGCGCCTTGCCGAGACCGCGCTGTCACCCGAGACCTTCGCCGAGACGCACGACCTGATCGAGAAGAAGAACGTGATCCTCCGGACGAAAGGTCAGGAAGGCGTGGCGCGCCTGCAGACCTACAGCGCTCGCCTCGAAGCGCTTCGGGTCCGCCACAACGACCAGTGCCCGCTCGACGCCAAGAAGCGCGGCGCGCTCCTGGAGAGCCTTCGTGGTCAACTCGAGGAGATCTACGAAGCCGAGAAGAACGCGGCTCGGTCGCTCGCCGAATGGCTCTGATGCATCGCGTCCGGGATGCGATGTAAGTAACTGTTTAATTGTTGTTTATGATTGCGCCTTCGCGCGTTTTCCGCGAGGCGAGCGACCTGCGCTATTCTTACTGGCGCAGCTCGGGAAGCGAGAAGCTCGAGCAACGTCGTGCGCTGGAGGACTCCCATGGCAACCTGGTTCCGATGTTCGATCACCGTGGTGGTGGCGCTGGTGTTCGCGTCTGCCGTGCCCGCGGCGGCCGTTTTCGTCGTCGACGTGAACGGCGGTCCTGGGGTCGACTCCACGCAGATCGATAGCGCGATCGCCGCTGCTCTACCGGGTGACATCGTCTTGGTGCGACCCGGTCTGTACAGCTCGTGCGCGGTCGACGGCAAAGGAATCTCGGTCATTGCGGACCCGGTGAACGGGATCCGCCCCACGATCTCCTCCGTCCTCATCCGGAACATCCCGATCCAGCAGCGGGCGCTCGTAAGGGGGTTCGACGTCACCCTGACCGTCCCCTTGAGCGGATCGATCCCCCTCGAGGTCTCCGACAACCGAGGGCCGGTCGTGATCGAGGATCTCAAGACGAAGACCCTGTTTCCAACCAGCGCGCTTCCGCCGGGAGCTCTCGTCGACGATTGCGACCGCGTCGTGTTCATCCGGTGCGAGCTGCTCGGGACGAACGTCCCGACCAACGGCCTCCAGGCCGTGCCCGGCAGCACGGGAATGGTCGTGATCGACTCCAACGTCGCGCTGTACGAGTGCCTCGTCGTGGGAGGAAACGGTGTCACCGGCGGCTATCCGCCGTCGTTCACGCTCTTCTCGTCAGCCGGCGGGATCGGGATCCACGTCACCGAGGGTGACGTCCTCGTGGCCGGCTCGGTCGTGCGCGGCGGCGCGGGCGGCAACGGTGTCGCCCCGACCGGTTTCCCGTGCATCCCCGCTGCGAGCGGGGGCGACGGGATTCGACTGTCCGGTCCGAAATCGTATTCGGTTCGAATCGACTCGACCGTCACCGGCGGCACCGTCGGAGTCGAACACCCGAGTTGCCCGAGTTCCGCCTCCAACGGGATCGATGTCAAGGTCCTGGCCGGGAGCGCGGGCACGATCAATGAGCTCCTGCGGAGTTGCTCGATCGCGTCGCCCACCCGCATGGGCCAGTCGACGATGCTCGAGCTCTCGGGAGTTCCGGGGGAACTCTGCGCGATCCTCTTCTCGCTGAACTCGCACGGCGTCTATCAAGCGAACCTGTCGGGAACGCTCGTTCCGCGGCTCCCGCTCCAAATCGCGATCCTGGGTGCGCTACCCGGTTCAGGGACGCTGGGAATGTCCGTTCCGCTGCCGGCCGCGATGCCGCCGGGGGTGGGCGGGTTCGACGTCTATCTCCAGGTCATCGTCGCGGGGCAATCCGGCAACGGCGTGCTCGGCAGCCCGACGGCGCTGACGGTGCTGGACGCCGCGTTCTGATCAGGTCGGTGCTCGACGTCGCCTGCGTCATCGTCAACTACAACAGCGGTCGTCTGTGCGCCTCCGCGGTGAGGTCTCTCCTCTCTCGAGAGCGGCGCACCGCGGCCGACTCGGCGCTCGACGTCGAGGTCGTCGTCGTCGACAACGCGTCTCCTACGGATCAGCAGGCCGAGCTCGAGCCGTTGCGCGAGCTCGGCGTCGACGTCGTCTATCACGAGGAGAACCTCGGCTACGCGGGCGGAATGAACTTCGGGGTCCGCCGGACCCGCCGAGCGCGCCACCTCCTGATCGCGAATCCTGACACGATCGCGTGCGGCGCCGCGCTGACCGTGATGGCCTCGCGCCTCGACGCGGATCCGAAGATCGGCGCGATCGGGCCCAGGAGTTCGTTCGATCCCGCCGGGTTTCTCCTGCAGTCTCCGATCGAGCTGCCGTCGATGATCGGCGAGGCGACGGGGGCGCTGTGTGGTCGCTCACCGTTCGTGCTGCGCCGGGTGATGCGAGAGAGAGCGAAGGAAACGGCGCGGGTGCTCGGCGCCGATGAGGCGGTCGACGTTCCGATGTTGTCGGGTTTCTGCCTCATGATGCCGTTCGACTTCGCGCGAGAGCTCGGACCCTTCGACGAGCGGTTCCCGTTCTACTACGAGGATGGCGACCTCAGCCGAAGGGTCCGGCAAGCGGGGCGACGGCTGGTGTTCGAGCCCCGAGCGCGGATGATCCACTGGTACGATCAATCGGCTCGATCGGCGCGAGAGGACGTGATGCGCAAGCACGCGATCTCGAAGGCGCGCTACTTCCAGAAGTACTACGGGGCGTTCGGAGCCGCCTTGGTTCGGTCGTTCGACCGCGTGCGGGCGAGACGTTCCATCGAGACGGGCGAGGCCGTCGAGGAGCTGGGGCCGTTCGCCGAGCCTCCGACGATCTCTTGGTCGTACGAACGCGACTTCCTCCTCCTCATCGGGCTCGAGCCGACCTGCTTCTTCTCGGGCGTCCACGTCGGACGCGGCGACCGGGTGACGTTCTCGCGCTCCGCGTGGTCGATCCTCGAGGCGGTTCGGTGGCACGTTCGGGTCGTCGACGCGAACAGCGGCGATCCGATTCGGGTCCTGACGTTCGTGAAGACGACGCATGCGATCGGGCCGCGCGCGTTCGAGGAGCTCGAGGACGCGGACTTGCGGCAGTGAGCCGGCGCGCTCGCGGTAGACTGTCGCGCATGTCACGGAGCATCGTCCTCCTCTTCCCGAGGTGCGAACCGGATTACCCGGACGAAGCGAAGCTCATCGGGCTGCCGCTCGCCGTATTGACCGTGGCTCGGCCCCTGGTGCGAGCGGGATACGACGTTCGCATCATCGATGAGAACGTCCGCGCTCGCGCGATCGACGAGCTGGTTCGACTCGACCGGCCTCTCTTCGTCGGCATCAGCTGCCTCGGCGGCGGACAGATCCCGACGGGCCTCGCGCTCGCGCGTCTGGTGAGCAAGCTGTGGCCGGGCGTCCCTCGCGTGTGGGGTGGTTGGAATCCGACGCTCCTCCCGCATCTCTACGAGGACGACGCGCGTCGGGGCGAAGTCGACGTCGTCGTGCGCGGCCGGGGCGAAGCCCCGGTGCTCGAGATCGCACGGAAGCTCGAGGCGGGCGAAGAGTTCGACGGAATCCCCGGCGTGTCGTGGTGGGATCGCGAAGGTCGATTGCGAAGGAACCCGGACGCTCCGCTCGACGATCCGACCGAGAGCGACCTGTTGCCGTACGATCTGATCGACAGCCTCGACGACTACATCACCCGTCACGGCGTGATCAACTATCACTCGAGCTACGGCTGCCCCCACCGCTGCAACTTCTGTGGAATTCCGGCCGGGACCAGGACGTTCCGCGTGATTCGGAACGAGCGCGTCGTCGACCAGCTCCATCAGATCAAGGCGCGCGGCATTCACACCGTCATCTTCTACGACGACAACTTCTTCACGAGGAAGGATCGCGTCGTCGACCTCGCTCAACGGATGATCGACACGCGGCTCGGTATGAGTTGGTACTCGAACGGTCGCATCGATCAACTCATGACGTTGTCGGAGGACGAGTACCGGGTGCTGGCTCGATCGGGATGTCGGGGGATCAACGTCGGGTACGAGACCGGAGATCAACGCGTCGCGGACGAGATCCAGAAGGACGTCGTCGTTGGCGACATCGTCGAGATCGCGCGTCGTTTCAAGGGCGCAGGGATTCACCTCTCCGTCAATTTCATGGTCGGGTTGCCCGGCGAGGACGTCGAATCGCTCCTGCGTTCGCTGCACACGTTGTTCTCGATCCACGCGGCGAATCAGGACATGGAGCTTTGCTGGTACATGTTCATGCCGGCCCCCGGCACGTTGCTGTGGGAACGCATGATTCGGGAGGGGCGCTTGACCGAGCCGAGGACGCTCGAGGAGCACGCGCGGCTGCAGTCGATGTACCTCGAGCATCCGTGGTACTACGAGAGCCCGCGCGAGAGCGTCTTCCGCGAGTGGCGCGAGAAGCACAAAGCGATCGCATGGTACTTCCAGGTCGGCTACGCGGCGTCGGTTCCCGCGGGACGGTGGCGCGCGCTCTGGTTCGGACTGCTGCGCCGGTGGTGCCGGCGGCGCTTCGAGCACCGGTGGTTCCGATTGCGCCTCGACTGGCGTGCATTCTTCGTGTGGAACGCGATCCGCGTGCGACTCCGTTGGACGACGGCGCGCGCGCTCCGAGCAAGGGCGTTCGATCGTTTCGCCCGTCGCCGCGCGCGAGGAAACGACTCATCAGGAAGCGGCACGACGCCGATTCCGTGGGTGCATAGGAGCACGTGAGCCCCATTCGGGTCAGTACATGTCCATGGCGCCGAACGATAGATGGAAGTCGCGGCGCACGACCTCGACGGGATAACGACGATCCCAGGATCGTCCCGCGCACTTGAGCGGAGTATGGCGGACGCGAAACCCGCGGTCCTGGAATGCTTCGAACTCGGGTGTCGACTCGGGAAACCAGGCGACGATCGCTCCCATGCGTTGCTCGATCGCGTCGTTCGCGCAGGCACGCAGCAAGGCGATCGCCGCGTCCTCGTCGTCGTGCGGCACGAGCCAGTCCATGAGCATCAGGGCATCCTCGGCGATGCCGCCCGACCGCACGATGGCGATGCCTCGCAGGAGGCCCGTTCCGTGCTCGCGTGCCTCCAGGAAGCGATAGTCGACGAGCGCGTGCTCAGCGTAACGCCAGTCGAGGTAAGCCCGATCTCGGATCGGGATGATCCTCGGCTTCCCCACGCAACGTGCCCACAAGTCACCCGCGTCGTCGCTGCAGCGATCGACGAACGCGACGGTGATGCCTCTGGAGGGCTGGTCGAGCTCTCCGAGTCGAGCGTGCAGGAGGACGTTGATGGGGCGAATCAACGAGTAGCCGACCGCGTGCTGGCCGATCCGGAAGTTCTGGTCGTTCGGAAATCCGAACCCGATGAAGTCGCGGTCGGCGCCGCAGTAGCGGCCGATCCAGTATTGCTTCAGTCGAGTCCATAGTCCGAGGCGTTTCAGTCCGCTGCGGTCGGCCATGCGGGTCATGTGATCGACGGTGAGGACGGCGACTCGTTCCTCGCCATTGCACAGCACGCGCATCGGAACTCCGCCGACGAACGCAACGACGTCACCACCGCGTTCGGCGACCGCGGAGTGGCTTCCCTGAGGGTTCTCGAGGAACTTCCAAGACCAGTGTTCGAAACTGCACGCTCCCGAGTATCCGTCTGGGTAGGTCTCCGCGTAGAGCGGCTGGAGACGAGGCCAGTCATCGTTACGACACTCGCGGAATGTCGTGGGCTCGCAGCGATCGTTCATGCGCGTACTCTACGCGAGGCGCGGCGAACGCGGGACTTCGTGGTCGCGTCATGTACACGGCCAGCGACGCTCGCCGGGAATTGCCCGGTCGCAGATCTCGCCCGCACGCCGTCTCTCGGTTAGGCTTAACGGCAACGCCGGCGTCGCAATCGCACGGCTGGCGAACGAGCTGGCGCAATGGGAGAGAAGCGATGCACATTCTCCGTACGACGATCATCGTGGTTTTCCTCTCGACGCTCGGTCTCGCCCAAGAGAACGAAGTGACCGTGTTCCAGGTCACGCTGAGCGGCGGTCAGCTCTTCCCCCCCGTCGCAACACCGCACGGCGGCGAGGGGCTCGTCTACCTGGACCTCGACACCGGGCGCCTTCGCTACGAGATCGTGCTCTCGGGTTCGAGCAGTACGTTCGTAGCGGCAGACTTGCGCGTCGGCGAGCCGGGGGAACCCGGTGCAACGATGTTCCCGCTCGTGGGCGGGCCGGTGGTTCTTGCCGGAACTTCACCACCGCTCTCCGCCGCCCAGCGCGACGCGCTGCAGGATTACCGCGTCTTCGTACGAGTCGTGACCAGCGCTCATCCGAACGGTGAGATGCGTGGACAGGTCACCGCGGCGCGGAGTCAGATGGCCGCGTACCTACGCGGCGACAAAGTCGTGCCGCCGACGGGATCGCTGGCGACGGGCTCCGTCGAGTTCGTGGTCGACCCGGACACGAACGTCGTTGCGGGCAAAGGAGACGTCAGCGGGCTCTCAGGTCCCATCACCAGCGTCGTCGTGCGCGACGGGATTCCGGGAGCCGCCGGTCCGGTCATGTTCTCACTTCCCGTGGTGTCGGCGACGGCGTTCCAGGGCGTCTCGACGCCCATCTCGGAGCTGTCGCTGGCGAGGCTGCGGTCGAGGCGCGCGTTCGTCGAGATCCAAACCGCGGCGTTTCCTTCGGGCGAGGTCGCGGGCCCGATCATCGCGACCTTCCTCGAGTTCGGAGACGGTTGCCCGAGCTCGATCGGTCCGGTGCGACTGACGGCCGAGGGGCTCGCCACGCCCGGCGGGTTGATGCTCGGCACCGTCGGGACGGCTCCCCCCAATACGTTCGGCCTCGTGACGAAGAGCCTGGTCGGTGGCGAAGTCGACGTCGGCTACGGTTGCCCCCTCTACTCGCTTCCTCCGCTGCCCCCAGTCTTCGGGCTTCCCCTTGGACCGACCGGTCAGGTGACGCTTCCCAAATTGCTCCCACCCGGACTCGTGACTCCCTGCCGGGTCCACGTTCAGTTCTTCGGCATCGACGCGGCATCCCCGAGCGGCGGCGGGTTCTTCGCGACCAACGGTTTGACGATCGACATCAACCGCTGATCCTCGTCCTAGCATCAGCCCTTGGTCTGGAACGCGTTGGTTACGCTCCGGGCCGGAAGACGTATCCATGTCGCCGCGGCCGGAAACGAGCTTCCGGGTATCCTGCGGCGACGTCGCGAACCCGCGGGGGCCCGGTGGAACGGATCCAAGACCTCATCGACAACGTGGAACGGGTCCTCGTCGGCAAGCGAGACGCGGTCACTCTCACCGTGGTGGGGCTCCTGGCGGAGGGCCACGTCCTTCTCGAGGACGCCCCGGGAACCGGCAAGACGACGCTGGCGCGAGCGCTCGCGCAGTCGATCGATGCGTCGTTCCGGAGGATCCAGATGACGTCCGATCTCTTGCCGTCGGACGTCCTCGGCGTCTCGGTGCATGATGCTCTCGGGGGGTTTCGTTTCCAACCGGGCCCGATCTTCGGCAACGTCATCGTCGCGGACGAGTTGAATCGCACGACGCCGCGTACGCAGTCGAGCCTGCTCGAATGCATGAACGAACGGCAGGTCTCGGTCGATGGTCAAACCAGAACCCTGCCGCGGCCGTTCTTCGTCATCGCCACCCAGAATTCGCTCGAGCACGAGGGGACCTATCCGTTGCCGGAGTCGCAGCTCGATCGGTTCCTGCTGCGCGTCGAGCTCGGCTACCCGGACCGTGAGTCGGAGCGGCGGATCCTGCGGATGAACGCCGAAGGAGTTCCCATCGAGACGCTGCGCGCGGTCCTGACGCTCGATGAAGTGAACGCCGCGATCGAGCGCGTGCGCGCCGTGTACGTCGACGACGCGATCGTGGACTACATGCTCGACGTGCTGGAGGCGACTCGGCGCAGTCCGGACCTGTTGGTTGGGGCGAGCCCGCGGGCGGGCGTCGGATTGTTTCGCGCCTCGCAAGCCATGGCCTTCGTCGAGGGTCGCGACTACGCCATCCCCGACGACGTGAAGCGGCTCTTGATCCCGGTGCTCGGGCATCGCGTTCTCGCTCGCGAGGGCGACGGCGACGCGGAGCACGCGTCGCGCGCCGCGCTCCGGCGCGTCGGAGAGAGCTTAACGGCGCCGCATTGACCAAGTGTTCGCCGTTCGCGGCCGGAGCGACATGAAGGAGAAGAGGACGATCGGAGTGACGACGGCGGGAATCACGATCTCGCTCGTTTCGCTCCTGATGGCCCTTCTCACGGTTCGCTTCGGTTCGTCGGCGGTGCTTTTCTCGGCGGTTCCGCTCGCGTTCGCGATCGTGGGGGTCGTCGCGACGTTGATCAGTCTGCGACGGATGCACGTCGACGTCGTGGCCCCCGCCGCCGTCGCCCACGGTGAGGAGTTCGCGATCGTCGTGCGACTTTGGACGGAGTCTCTTCGCATCGTGCCCCGCGACGTCGTGGTCGAGGTCGCGTTCGGCGAGACGTTTCGCCGGATCGGGGTCATCGGCTCCTTCGACTCCCGTGGAGAGGCGTTGATTCGTGGGGCGACGCGAGTGTTCACGCGCGGCCGCTACCGCTCGGTGCGGGTTCGGCTCGTGACGAGCTTCCCCTTCGGGCTGATCGAGCGTCACGTAGTCATCCAGGAAGCGACCGACGTGACGGTCCATCCGGCGGTTCATCGCCTGCGCGGGTGGACCGCGGAGAACGGCCGCGGCTCCATCGTTCACCGTCACGGGGGCTCCGTTGCCGGCGAGGAGGATCTACGCGGGCTTCACGATTGGCGGCCGGGCGAGTCGGCGCGCCGGATCCACTGGAAGGTCTCCGCGCGACGAGGACGACGCGTCGTGCGGGTGCTCGATGAGCCTCGCCGCCCGCCGGTGTGCATCGTCTTCCGCGCATGGACGCGCGCGGGCGCGGCGCGGCCGTCAGCCGATTTCGAGCTGGCCGTCCGTCTTGCGGCGAGTCTCGTGACGCATTTCGTGCGGGCCGGGCGCGAGTGGCGATTCGTTCTTCTCCAGTGCGATGGGGTCGAATCGGTTCGCGTGCTCGAGCTTCGCCGGCGCGCCGACGTTCTGAGCCGGCTCGCCGAGATCGAATGTCGTGAACGAGCATCGGCCGATTCGATCGTCGCACCCGCCGGCCGCCGCGGCGAGGAGACGATTCTCGTCACCTGCACCGGAGAGCGTCGTCGCGACGACGTCCACGCGCACTTCGACGTCCGAACTCGCGCGACGCGCCGCTGGCTGCGCAACCGCGCATGGAACGTCGACGAGGGCGCGGCGTCGAGCGCGTCGACAAGAGGTGTCGTGACGCGACCCCACGGGTCCGTTGCGCGCGCTCTCTTGAAAGGGCAGTGAGATGTCCACGTCGTCGCGTCGCCCAAGGCCACACCGAGATGCCGCCGCCGAGATCGCGGTCCTGGTCGTGGCGGTCGCGGCCGTCGTGATGGGCCTCGTCGCGGCGCTCCGAGGGCTCGGGCCGTTGCCGCTCCCGACGATCGTCCTTTGCGTCGCGATCCTTCTGATCGCGCCGGTCATCCATCGCGAGTTGACGTCACGGCTAGGGAAGATCCGACACGCGAGGCTCTGGTCGGGGGGGGCCGCGCTCGCGCTGACATGCGCGGTCGGATACATGGGGCGGGAACATGGCGGGATCGCGGTGCTCGTCGGCCTGGTGATGGGCGTCGTATGGCTCGCGTCGACGCCGGGCCGAACGGCAGAGTCGGTCCTCGTCCTCACGACCGCGACGGCGGTCGCACTGGTCGCGTTGCTCGCGTACCCCGACCGGGTCACGCTCATCAGCCTCTTGGTCGTCAGCTTCCTCGTCGCGGTGGCGACGCTCTTCGTTCATGGGCGCGATGTGCGGAGGGGCGCGTTGGAGAGCCGAGGAGCCGTCGTCGTGCAGGAGCACGGGGCGCGCCTGTCCGGGCGCATCGGGTTCGGCGTCCTCTTGGCCGGCGCCGTGGTCCTGTGCGTGCCGATCTGCTTCCGGACCGAGCTGCTCATCGCGGGCGCGATCGGAGTCGACGTCGGCTCGACGCCGGTCGTTGAAGAGCCGCCGTTCGTGCCGCCTCCTTGGCCTACGGACGTCACGCGGCGCTCGGCGCACCGTCCGTCCGAAATCGTTGCCTCGTTTCCGACGACTCTGCCGGCCGGGAAGAAGGACCCGGATCAACCGAACCAGCCGATCATGGACGTTTGGATCGAGCGCGGGGGAGCGCCCGACCGGAGCGGCCGATCGTTCCTGCTTCGGGGCCTCGCGTTCGGGGACGTGCGTATCGAGGGAGTCCGGGCAGTCGCGTCGAACGATCGGTGGCGTTCGGAGGACGGCAGCATCGCGATCCAGAGCGGCCGAACCGGCGATCTGGAGATCCGAATCCGTCAGGCCCCGATCGCCTTCGAAGGCGGCCGCACGTTCCTCGCGTCGTTCGAATCGGCGCATGGAATCCGGTTCGAGCGTCCCGCGTCCGAGGTCGAGGTCATGGCGCCGTACGAAGGTTGCCTGACCTTGAACGAGACCGTGACGCAGTGGCTCGACTACCGCCTCGAGATGTCGGCGGCGCGCTTTGACGGGGCGAACGTGCGGACGTCGGAGAAGCACGCGTTCCTCGGCCACGCGCGCGCGAGACACCCGGATGCGATCCATGTCGAGACTCCGGGGGAGTGGGAGTACTTGGGGCGCGTCCGGCAGCAGGCCGGTGACATCGCGTCCCCGGCGCGCACCGACGCCGAGGTGGTCGCGCGCGTGGTCGAGCACCTCCGTCAGTACCGGTACGACGCGAACAAGTACTTCTCGAGCGACCTTGCGGCCGTCGAAGTGGTCTTGGAGGAGCGAGTCGGGTTGTGCTCGCACTTCGCGATGGCCGCGACCACGCTTCTACGTTCGCTGTCGATTCCGACGCGTGTGGCCACCGGCTACCTCGTCAGCGCGTTCGATCCGACGAACGACCAGTACGTCGTTTGGGAGAGCGATCGGCACTGTTGGATCGAGGTGCACTTCGAAGGATACGGGTGGGTGCCGTTCGACCCGACGCCCCCGGCGGTGGTGAATGCTCACCGAGCGCTGCGCGGCGACGAGCCGATCTCCTCCGGACACGCATCCGATTCCGCGGAGGACGACCATGACGACCATGACGACCCGGACGACCATGACGACCACGATGGCCCGGTGACGCTCTCTGCGGTGCTCGACGACCTGGGGGCGCTCCCAGGCCGGATCGCGCGAGAGCTGCGAAGTCTGCCGCTGTGGCTCGGCGCGATGGCCGGCGTCTTGGTTTGGTGGACCTGGTCGCGACCACGTCGGTCGACGGCGCGGACCACGGAGGCTCGTGTCGCGGAGGACCCGCGGTACCGTCGATTGCTGACCGCGCTCGAAAGGACCGGCTCTCGGAAGCGCCGGGCCCAAACCGCGCGCGAGTTCGCGCGCCTGGTCGTGAGTGAGGAATCGTCGAGATCCGGTGATGTGCGGCGGGCGATCGACCTTTTCTATCAGGCGTGGTTCGGCCAGAAGCCCCTCACGGACGAGGACCTGGGATTCATCGACCGCGTGACGGACGAGTTGGAGCGCGGGCGACCGGCAACGGTTCGGCGCGCTGAGCGTACAAAGGTGGAATCGTAGTCGGATTCGCTGTACAGGAGGCTCGACATGCTTCGCGTTACTCTTCTTCTTCTCGGACTCATGCCTCTCGCCCAGTCACAGGTGACGGTCGCGGGCCGCCTCGTCGTCCCGTTTTCGGTGCCGCCTCAGTGCGTCAACGGCGCGTTCCAGCTCGACAACACCAACGTGTTCCTGACGAGCACGACGATCAATCTCTCGCAACTCGTGGGTACCGATGTCATCGCGACGGGCTCGCTTCTGCCCACGCTCTGCACCGCGATCGGCGTGCAGCAGGTGGGGCCCGCGCCGTACGTGGTCGAGACCTGCGGCGGCGGCGCGTTGTCCTGCCCGGTGCGGGTGAACCTCCACTCGGCGGGTGGCGGGATGTTCGCGCTGTTCGCGTCCCTGAACAACGGTTTCGTCCCGTCGACCGTCCAAGGTGGGAGCTTTTTGCTCGACCCGTCGAGCAGCTTCGTCGTCCTCATCGCACCGGAGACCGGTTCATTGTTCACGATCGACGCCGTCATCCCGGCCGCGCCGGAGATCCAGGCGTTGTCCGTTCGTCTCCAAGCCGTTCGTTCGAGCCCCGCGCTCGGCAGCATCCTCGAGTTCTCGACGGTCGGCTCTGTCTTCACCGGGACGTTCACGACGCCGTGTACCATGCCGAACTGCTGACACTCGGCGGATGTTCGACAGATGGGAACCGGCGGGATCGCCATCGTGGCGCGCCGGCTTGATAGACTCGGCGTTCGACCCGACCCGGACCGACTCACCGAGGCTTCGATGACGATCTTCCCCGTCCCTTCGGCCCGATTGGGCCTCGTCGTCCTGTTCGTCGTGATCGCAATCGCAACGTCGGCCTGGTGTCAGGACGACCCCGCGCGCCTCCTCGGCCGCAAAGACGTGGCCGAACGACTCGCTGCGGTCGAGCAGATCCGGGTGGAAGGCCATGCGGATGCCGAGAAGCTGCTGCGCGACGCGGTGACGGATCGCGATTGGGAGGTTCAGCACCGGGCAGTCGAGGCCCTCGGTGCGTTGGGGAGGACGGGCGCCACCAAGCTCCTCGTCCAGGTGGCGACGGCGCACGACGCGCGGCCGATCCGAATCGCGGCCGCACGCGCTCTCAAGGCAAGTGATCCAGTCGAAGCCACCAAGCAGTTGACGGCCAAGCTCAAGGGGTCGGCTCGACTCTACGCGGCACAAGCGCTCGCCGAGATCGCGGACGCGTCCGGTCAGAAGACGCTCGAGAAGCTGATCAACGCCAAGGAAACCGAGCTCCGTCCAATCGGTCTGATCGGACTCGGCCGCGTCGGGGCCGGCGGCGTCGAGACGTTCGTCGAGTCGCTGAACCGGTCGGACAGCGTGGTCGCGGCCGCCGCGGTTGCGGCGCTGGTCGAAAGGGGCGGGCTCGCGGACCTTTCCGTGTTGCTCGAACGTCACGCAACGGAACGGCTCACGGACGTGATGGAGCGACGCATCCGTCGTGGGATCGTGACCATCGCCGGGCGGCTCCCGGACTTGGATCGAAGCACGGCCGTGGACCGAGTGGCCGCGGCGCTGGCCTCGACCCGATCCGCCGTCGTCGCCGAGCGTACGGCGCGCCTTCTCGGCGACCTCGGACGCGACGGCGCCGTGGCGAGTGACGCGGCGGCGAAGGCGCTCCTCGCGCATGCACTCGTCCACGACGGAGGGAACGTTCGGGCCGCCGCGGCGAGTGCACTCGCGCGCATGAAGGCGGATGCGTTCGATGCCGTCGTGAACGTCGCCAGGGCCGACGTCGACGAGCGCGTTCGCTTTCATGCGCTGAGGGCGGTGGTTGTGCTGGATGAGAGAAGAAGCGCGGAAGTCCTGACGAGCGCACTTGCCTCGGATGCCGCCGCCACGATCCGCGAGGAGGCGGCCGCGATTTGCGGACGCCTCCATCTGGCCGGCACCGAGGCGGGGCTGCGCGCCGCGCTGAAGGACCCTCATTGGACGGTTGCCCTCGCGGCGGCGGTGTCTCTCGGATCTCTCCAAGACGCGGCCGCCATCGATCCCCTCAAGGCTCTCTACGCATCGTCCGACTGGAAGGTGCGCGGCGCCGCGATTACTGGATTGGGGCGGATCGGCCGTGCGGAGGTGGTGGACTTCCTCATCGATGCGATGGACGACCCGGATCCGACGGTCGCGAACACCGTTCTGGACTTCGTCAAGCGCCTCACCCGTTCGAATATCGACGGCGGCAAGAAGCGCTGGCAGAAGTGGTGGGAAGCGAATAAATCGAAGTTCGCGTTCGAGGATCGAAACCGCCGGTATGACGACGCGAAGAACAATCGTTACGCGTTCGGCGACTTCAAGCAGCGACCCTACACGGGATTCCAAGACATAGGAGTCATCGTCCTCGGCGGAGGAAAGGACAGTCTGCAGGTCTTGCTCACGAAGCTGGGGATTACGCACGAGATGACCCTGCCCGGCCGCGTGAAGGAGTCGTCGATGCAGCCGAACGCGGTCTTCTTCGCGAACTGCCCCGGGCAGATCCAGGACGATGATGTGGAGCGTCTGGACTGGTTCGTGCGGTCCGGCGGCTTCTTGTTCGCGACGTGTTGGGCCTTGACCCGTACGGTCGCGACGGTGTTCCCCGGCGTCATCCACGCCGACCGCGGAGAATCGGATCCGGGCGCCGTCGAGGCTTCCCCGGTCGATCGCGAATCGATCCACCTCCACAACGTCTTCGGTGACATGACCGATCCGCTCTATCAAATGGCGGGGTATCAGCTCATCACCATCGACGACCGGGAGCGCTTCGAAGTGCTCGTCGACAGCGTCGAAGCGGACGCTCGCTGGGGCGAGGGGAATCTGGCGGGGTGGTTCTCGGTGGGTCACGGCGTGGTGGTCGACACCACGAACCACCTCGTGCTTCAGGGTATGAACGGAAGGAAGTTCAAGACGGACGACGAGCGGAAGGCGTTCGCGTTGGAGCGCCTGGGCTACGACTACGCGGATCTGAGGGAACTGGAGGCGGAAGGGGCGTTCAAGAAGGACTCGACCGCGGCGAACGCGTGTGATGATCAGTCGATGATGCGCCTGCTCGCGCGCTTCGTGCACAACCGGCGCCAGTTTGACGGCTAGCGCGACGTTGCGGAGACCCGGGGCAGCCTCCGCGGGGCGAGCTCAGTCGAAGACGGCGTCGAGATCCATGCGTTTGAAATCGGGATCCCGAAGGATGTCCGCCTTGATCGGTGGTCCGGCGGGCTTCCAGGCGTGCCGTAGCCACGCAGCGGACAGCTCGTCGTCGCCATCGCGGCTCGCGATCCGAGCGAGCTGGAGGCACGCCACGTGGCTCAGAGGAAACAAGCGGGTCAGCATCTCGTAGCGACGCTTCGCCTCCTCGACCTCTCCGCTCTCGAGATACGCCAACGCCAGGCGGTTCTGGATGAGCTCCACATCGGACCGGAGATCCGCCGCCTCCTTCAGCCACGGAATCGCCTCCCATGACTTGCCGTCACGCAACAGCACGGAGCCGATGTTGAAGCGGGATTCCACGTGCGCGGGGGAGGACAGCGCGGCGCGGCGGAAGTGGTCGAGCGCCACGTCCGTCTTGCCTTCGCGCAACAGCAGGTCGCCGACGTTGTTCAACACCCTGGGATCGCCCGGGACGAGCTCGAGTGCCTTCGCGTAGACCTTCTTCGCCTCGTCCGCAGGGCGGCTGGGGTGTCGCTGCGGACGAGGTGGACGAGGCCGATGCTCGTCAGCGCCTCCGCGTTGCCGGGCTGAGCCTCCAACGCGTGCTGGAAGTCCGAGAGCGCCCAGCTCGCCCTTGTCCAGGTGAATGCGTCCCATGTTGAGGTGCTGCTCGGGCGACGTGAGCGACTCGGAGGGCTTCTGCTCGATTTCGGACGACTCGCGGGAGTCACCGCCGACGTACCCCAGCGCCCGCATGTGCTCCATCGCCTCCTCCGTCGCGAAGCCCTCGTCGCGGCCGACAGCGGCCGCCGGCTCCGCCGCGGTTCCGTTCTCGTAGCTGGCGATGTAGCGAATCGGACGCGTTCCCATGAACGCCGGCTCGAGGAGTTCGTCCAGCACGCGTCCGTCCATGTCCTTGGCGACGGGCAGGCCCAGATAGTGCAAGAGCGTCGGAGTGACATCGAGAACCGAGGCGCCCTCGTTCACCCACGTGTTCCTCCTGAACCCAGGGCCATGCGCGATGAAGACGCCCTCGGGGGCGTGGTCGAGGTGAGCGCCGCGGATGTCGAGCGTGGCCACGCTCTTCGGGCGCTCGTCGCCGATGCGGAATCCGTGGTCCGAGACGAGCATGACCGCCCATTCCTCGCCGACGCCGTCGAGCACGAGGCCGATCTGTTCGTCCATGAACTCGTAGTAACCGTCGACGACGTCCTTGAACCGCTCGTAGTCCAATACGTCCACTTACGGCCGGCGAGGCGGCGCGTACTTCATGAACAGATGCGACATGCTGTCGCTGGTCTCGAGGTAGACCCCGAAGAAGTCGAAGTCATGGGATGCCAACAGGCGGGTCGTGATGCCGGTGTAGCCGACGGTGGTCGCCGTGTACTTCTGGAAGAGCTGGATGGGCTCGATCGAGTCGGCTTCGGACGCCCGGCCCGGCGAGAATGCGTGGCGATAGTACTCGTCTGCGGTCAAGTGGAAGAACCGCTGGCCACACCCATAGTCGAACTGCTGAATCGGCGGGACGAGCACGCTCAACTCCGGAATAAAGCGAGCGCGGATACACCGGCTCGGCTTCCGGCAGTCCCTGCCCGGTTCTGCTGAAGCCATGGAAACCGAGAGCATCGGATGCAATGACGGGTTCTCCTGACCCAAACCCACGCAATGACCTGCGGGACGGGGCGGAACGAAAACTCCGACGAGGAGCGGGAGAAGGGAATGAGGAAGGGACCCCAATGGATGCGACGTCGTCACCCGTCTTCGCTCTGGAGCTTCGACCGCAGCCAGGCGCACGCCAGCGCCCACTCGCCGCCGAACGGTTCGCGGCGAGACACCGAGCACGTCGGCGACGCGCTCCAGACTGAGACCGCCGAAGAACCGCAGCTCGACGATTCGAGCCTGTCGAGGATCCAGTTCCGCGAGTTTCTCGAGGAGATCGTGGAGGACGAGGACGCCGACCCGAGGCGTGAAGGCGACGGGGCGACGGAAAGACCGTCGTTCAGCCGATGTGGGCGCACGCCGTTGCCTCGCTTCTGCGCTCGGCGCGCCAGCTCGTGGTTCACGAGAATCCGGCGGATCATTCGGACCGCAGCGGCACAAAAGTGCTGGCGGCTGTTCCACGCCGACTTTCGTTGAGCGGCCAACCTCAGATCGCCCTCGTGCACCAACGCCGTCGCCTGAAGCGTGTGATCCGGACGTTCTCGGCTCAGGCAAGCGCGGGCGAGCTCGCGCAGCTCGTCGTAGACCATCGGAACGAGGACGTGCGTACTGAGTCGCGGCGCGGCTGGACCGGCGTGCGACGGTGAGGGAACGACCTCTCCTCTGCGTTGCGGGCACTCCACTCGTTCAAAGATCGCCCTCGTGAGCGCTACGAAGGTCTGGCTCGAACGAACTGCAGCAGCGCTCTTCGAAGATAATCCCTCTTCGAACATGCTGCAACGGGGAGCGTCCGTCGACAGCGCACGATAGAGTTCAACGACGCCGGCCGTGCGAAGTTGCACGACGCCGGGGACGAGTCGTCGACGGTTCGTGACCGAGATCGGCCACCACCTCAAGGATATGACGAGACCCGGCGCCGGGGTGATCGGGGCGCAGCTGCGCACCGACCACGGTTGCCGCGTGCAATCGACCGCGTGAGCGGTTCACGAGCCGACCTGGGCGATGCCGAACTCCGCCCGCGTGGTCCGAAGGGGGGCGCTCCACAGGATCTCATCCGTCGCGTTTTCGTCAGAGCTGCGTCGGCCGCGACGCGCCGGGGAGCGCTCTCCGCAGTCGAACAGAATCTGGGAAATCAGAGTGTTGCAGAGATCGAGCCGATGGTGCTGGCGGAAGTGTGCGCAGAAGCTCGAGAAGCTGCCGCGCCACTCCCGCCAGGCATGCAGCACCGTCTCGATCATCGTGATTTTCGCGTCGGGTTCGGCGTCATGCGAAGAGGTCGGTGCGCCCGGTTCGCCGGAAGGCTCGACTCGTTCGACGCGGAGCCAGTCCTCGGCGGTGCCGGCCGGCACCCCGACCGCATCCGCGAAGAGCGGGAGGTCGAGATGGGGATACTGTTGACGGCGCTCGAGCACCCAGTGACGGAACGTATCGGCGTAGCGGCGCTGTTTTTTTCCGCCGTAGACACAGCCGGGATGGTCCATCAGGAAGCGCAGTGTCTCGCGAGTGAGTTCTGCGGTGGGATCGGCGGATGGTGGCGTCGTCGGTGAGACTCGCGGCCGACCCGGACGCCGGACCAGACCCTGGAGAAGCCCTTGGATCCGATCCCGAAGCTCGTAGGCCCGGCCGCGCTTCACGCCCGTCGCCTCGAGAATGTGCTCGACGTTGGGACAGGGCAAACCGAGCCGATCGAGATGCCAAAGGTGATTGGGCCGCACCGGCTCGTAGCGTTTGTCGTATCGCTCGCGCGTCACCTTCGGCGGTCGATAGCCGGCGTCCTCCATCACCCGACGCGTGGTCGCGACCGCGACCTTGATCCCCGGGCGGCGGAGCTGGTTTCTCACCTGGCTGGGGCCCAGGCCGGGATGCTGCTTCCACTCGGCGAGGATCTCGCGATCGCGCTGGGCCTCGATCTCGGCCGGAGCCGGCCCTCTCGTGGGCGAGGGTCCCTCTCCGGCCGCTGCCTTTTTCGCCTGGCGTTGCCACGCGTAGATCGAGAAGCGACTCATACCGAGCGTTCGCGATGCCTCGCTGACACCGACCACGGCGGCCCGCTCGAGGGCCTGCGCCTTCTCGGATGGCGTGTAGCTCCTCGCCGGGGTTCGGGGCTTCGTCTTCTCCCCCGCTCCGTCGATCGTCTTCTCAGCGGTCCCGTCGCGACCGTCCTTGACCGACGTCATTTGGCGCGACTCGGGCGAAGACGGCGGTTCCGATGCGGGGCTCGGTGACGCCTCGGCCTTACTGGGCGAACGGTGTCGCCGGTTGAACACGGTGCTCTCCGGCATCTCGTGCCGGCGCGCCGCCTCGTCCGCGCCGAACTCCTCCGTGTCGCGGAGGATCCTTTTCCCGCTCCTCGTTTGTGTACCGCCGTCGTCGCCTGTTTCCGTTTCCTCTCATGATCCACCTCCGGGAGTCGACCGCTCCGCACCGCCGGCCCGTCCGGGGTTTCAGGGATCAACTCGCGTGGCCGATGATCGGCAACGGCAGTAGAGACCCGCCGGTGTCGGGGAAGTCGGCCGCAGCGTCCAGCCGGCCGCGCCGTCGAGGCGCACGTGGAAGGTGCGGCGCTACTTCCAGATCGGGGCGAGGAGCGGGTTTCGCTCGATGCGACGTTTGGTGGCGGGGTCTAGGGCGACGGCGAGTTCGAGTTCGGCGAGGGCAGCGGCGGATCGGCCGAGGTCCACGAGGGACTCGGCGGTGCCAAGTCGGAACTCGACGGTATCGGGGGCGAGACCAACGGTGCGGAGCGACTCGAGGCGAGCGAGGGTGTCGTCGAAATCATCGGCGAATCGAGCCCACGCCAGGATGCGTGCGGCGCGGACGATCAGGTCGGCGTCGAACGGAGCGAGTTCGATGGCGGTAAGAATGTGGCGTCTCGCGGCCGCGACGTCGAGATTGTCTTCGCGGAGCTCGGCGCCGACGCGGAGATGAAGCCATGCATCGAACGGGACGGCGGCGACGGCGCGGGCATAGGATTCGATCGCGAGCCGATCTTCACCCATGACGCGGTGGGCGCGCGCTCGAGCGAGATCGACGTTTGCTCTGAGCCGGTCCAGTGGTGCGAATCCAGCGAGGGGTGCGGGTTCCCCGAGGGCGTTGCGGATGTATCGCGAGCCTTCGACGCCGTGGAAGTCGATGAGAAGGAAGGCCTTCTCCAGAAGGTGGGCGGCGCGGGCGTGGTCGTGTTCCTCGGTCGCCAGATCGGCAAGTTCGATGAGTGCTGGCAGATCGCGGTGATTACCTCGTGGCGGCAGCTTGGTGGTGAGCTCGAGAAACTGAGCGTGGAGCGGGTCGAATTCGACGGGGGCGTGATCGAGCGCGCCGGCAAGGCCGACAAAGAAGGCCTTGGGCAACAGATAGAGCACACCGGATTGAGCGGCACGATCGACCTCGACCTCGACGGCCGCCGCAACGTCGAGCGGGCGTTCTGAGGCGGCGGCAAGGTCGAGGAGTGCGCGCATGACGGTCACCTCGAACGCAAACGCGGCATCGGTGTCGTACTGCAGGTGCTCGTGTCGGCGCGCGTCGCGGAACAGGAGGGTGGCCAGAGGTGCCGCGAGGCCGAGGTCGCCGCCGCGGGCACCGGCTCGAGCCATCGATTCGAGGAACAATTGGTCGTCCTCCCCGGCGTTGTCGGCGCGGCTTCTCGCCAGTGATTCCTCGAAGAGCGTGCGGAGGGCTGCGCGCGCATCCGCTCCACCGATGGACGCGAGCGCTTCGGCGACCTGGATCTTCATCGCGAGCGATGGATCGCCGTCGAGCAACGCGATCAGACGCGGCGTGATGGAAACCTTGAGCTCTCCGGCGCGCTGGGCGAGCGATCCTCGAACGACGTGATCCTCTTCCCGGTCGATCATGCTGCAAAACAACGGGGCGAGATCGGTGGAAGTCGACGCCGGGACCAAACCGACGATCTCGTCGCGCTCGTCGCTGTTCAGGTCGAGGTAGAGGCGGTCGAGCGCCTCGAACGCGGCCGGATCGCCGCGTTTCATCAGGGTGCGGAGCGCTTCCACTCGAAGCGCCGGAGACACGCGGTCGATGATCTGGTTGACCGCCGCCAACGACTGCTCGCCGCGGGCGCCGCGAAGTGCAATCAAGAGTTGAAGGACGCCGTCGTCGTCGCCTCGCTCGACGGCGGATCGAAGGGCTTCCGCGACGACGTGGTCGACCTCTGGGCCGTCGAGCCGCGTGTACATCCGAAGGAGGTCATGGGTCAATGGTCCTGGGACGCGCTTGGTAACGGTGCGGCCCACCTCTGCACGGAGCCTGGGCGAAGCGAGGTTCTCGAGCGCTTCGCGCGCGACTTGGGCGAACGGCTCCGGCTTGTTCAACAGTTCGACCATTTGATACGCGAATCGCCGCGCGCCGTCTCCTGTCGCGTGCTCGGCCATCAATCGGCTCATCGGGCGGCGTGCCGAATCGGTTGGCTCTGTGGCGACGTAACGCCAAAGGAGATCGATCTCCTGCGCGGTCGACGCGCTGAATTGAAGGAGCAGCCGGAAAGCTCGGAGTCTCAGGCTCCAGTCAGGGTCCTCGAGGGCACTGATCAACCCCGAGCGGGCCTCGACCGACTGAGGGAGATCTTCGAACGCGTCGATGAGCTCCTGGCGCATCGCGCGAGGAAGCGAAGGATCGTAGACCCATAAGAGCTCGGACGTAGTCGAGGAGGTCTTGAAGCGGCGCAGGGCGTGAATGGCGGCGGCCCGCGCGGCGTCGGGAATGGTGGTCGTGGCGCGCGCGAGGTCGAGCAGAGGGGTGCGGGCGGCGGGCCCCAGGAACTCGACGACGTAGTCCGCGATGGAGTCGGCCCATGATTCGGAGGAGCGCTTCAGCACCGCCAGGAACATCATCCCGGCGCGTTGTCGCTCCCGCGCAAGAGCGAAGAGAACGGGACGACGCACCAGCGGGTCGGCGGATACGGACGACAGAACGATGAAGTCCGGGTCTGCGACGTCGAGGAGCGAGACTCCCCGTCGAGCGAGTGCCTCCGCGGCCATGACGCGCAGGCGAACATCAGCATTCGAACGAAGGATGTCGAGGAAAAAGGCGGCGGGTCCGTGATCGTCGGATTTCAAGCGTTCGAGGATCCGACTGCTGCGGTCGACGTCGTTGGCATCGAATCGTTCGCGAAGAACGCTTGCCGCGGCCTCGATCGGGGTCCGGACGAGGCCGCGCAGCGCGGCTTCGGCTACGTCTGGATCTGCGTCGTGAACCAGGCGGCCGAGGTGTGGAATGGACGCGTCGTCGCGAGTGCGGGACAAGGCGAGGGCGGCGGCACGACGTACCGACCAGTGAGGGTCGCAGGCGGCGAGCGCGACGCCTTCCTCGAGATCGTCGCGACCCCGCTCGGCGATGGCCCGCAATGCCGCGATACGTACCGCGCGGTCGTCGTCGTTCAATGCATCGTCGAGACGCGCGTCGACTTCGGACGTGGCCATCTCGGTCAGCGTGAAGATCGAGAGCTCACGAATACGTGGATCGTCACTATGCGATCCCTCGAGGAGAGTGGCAAGGGACTCGACTCCGCGACCGAGTAGGATGCGTCGCGCACGCTCTTTGGTTACGGCATCGGTCGAGTCGAGGAATACGGCTCGCGGATCGGCCGGCGGAAACGAGACGTCGCCCCCGTCGGTCGTGAAGGAGATTGCGGCGACGAGGAGGAAGTTCAATTCTGCTGCGCGTATCGCTGAAAGGCAGGGCCAAGGTGCGCGAGTAGATCAGTGGCAATCACGGAGACGGGACCGTGCTGATCGGCGGCGAGGTCTCCCGCCAGACCGTGGACGTGGACCGCACAGATCGCGGCATCCAGCGGTCGCGCGAAGGCGTGAATCAGTGCGCTGACGAGTCCGGAAAGCACGTCGCCCGCGCCGCCCGTCGCCATGCTTGGGTTGCCGGTGTCGTTCTCGTACGACGATTCTCCATCCGTCACGATCGTGCAGTGTCCTTTCAGGCAAACGATGGCGCGAAAGCGCCTGGCGGCGCGCTCGGCGCGGTCGCGGCGGTCGTCACGACCGCGTGGAGGTGGGTCGCCATCGAGGCGCGAGAGTTCGCCGGGGTGGGGCGTGAGCACCGTGGGTGCAGAACGGACCAGTAGTGGCTGCGGTTCGGGCGCAATGGCATTCAGGCCGTCGGCGTCGAGGACGAGGGGCTTGCGTATCCCGGCGACGAGGCGGCGGACGAGTCCTTGGGTGCCGCGCTCGGTGCCGAGGCCTGGCCCCAAGACGACGACATCGGCCGCGTCGATGGGCGGAAGCAAGAGATCGAACGCGGTCGCAGCGATCCAGCCGTCCGTCGTCTCGGGGAGCGCGGCGAACGTAGCGCATGGCGTGACCGGTGCGATCATCGGTAACGCGGACGTGGCGGTCGCTACCGTGACGAGCCCGGCGCCGCCGCGAAACGCCCCGTTTGCCGCGAGAGCGGCGGCGCCGGGCATCGATCGTGAGCCCGCGATGACCAGAACACGGCCGAAGTTTCCTTTGTGGGATTCGGGATCGCGTGCCGGGAGTGGCGGTACGTGGGTGACGTGGGTCATGACGAACAACGTATCAGATGGCGATCTCTACCGTACCTACGTCGAGGCCGGCGTGGTTCCTGAGGACCGGATCGGCGTAGCGCCCCAAGGCTTGCAGATCGGTTTCGGTCAGGACCCCGAGCCGCCGGAGGATGACAGGAAGCAGCGACTCGTAGGCGCGCTGGTTGCCGTCGTCGATCTTGATGGCGATCCCGATGCCCAGTCCGGGTAGTCCGCACGCGATGATCCCTTCCGCACCGACTTTCGAGAGCACGCGTCCGCTGGCGACGCGCATGAGGTCCGTGTCGATGCGGTGCTCGCCGGCGACCATCTCCGGATGCGCGATCATCGCGTCGCGGACGCGCGTCAGCACGTCCGCGAGGTCGGGATCGGCCGAACTGGGGTTTGCGATCCGCGCAAAGCCAAGCGCGAGCCCCTGGAGGGGCAAGCGAAAGGTCGGCGCCGAGCAACCGTCGGTCTCGACCTCCGGACCGGGCGGGCTGCACTCGCAAACCCGACGTACGAGGTCTCGAATGCGGACCTGGATCGGGTGGGATGGCTCGAGGTAGCCGTGTGTTTCGGCACCGAGCTGCTTCGCGAAGAGCAACATGCCGGTGTGCTTGCCAGAACAGTTGTGATGAAGAGGCGTCGGTCGGATCCCCCGACGTGCGAGGTCTTCGGTGACGTGGCGCGCGAGCGGCACATGGGTGGCGCAACGAAGGTCGGCGACGGAGAGACCTCCCCGGGCGAGCAGTGCGGCGACCGCTTGGACGTGACGGTCCTCGCCGTTGTGTGACGCGCAGAGAAGCGCGGTTTCAACCGGAGTGAGGTGAAAGTTGTTGTCGATAAACGACTTAATAGCTGCAGCGGCTTGAAGCGGCTTGGCGGAAGAGCGGAGGAACACTCCGCGGGACGGATCGCCGTGAGCGAGCGTCACCCGGCCATGCCCGACGATCACGAGCGATCCGCGGTGCTCTGATTCGATGAATCGACCGCGCGTGAGCCGGACGAGGACGGGGTTCTCCGACATCGAGGTTTGCCGCATGATCCTACTCGGGTGGAATCGGTTCCGACGAACGCCGACAGCTATTCGATCATGCCTTCGGCCACGGCTATACTCCCAACGCGGTCAGGTGTCGGGTGGACCCGTCGGGGGGGGGGGGGGTGGGGGGGGGGGTGCCCCGGGGGGTCCGTTTGGGGGGGGGCCCCGATCCCCCCCCCCGACGGGAACCCAACTTGTGCGGCCGAAAAATTCCCGTCGAATCGAAAGGATGGCCGACCTTGACGATGATCGAGATGGCCCTCTCGCGGATCGTCATCCACGAGCAGAAGGATCGCCAGGTGATCGTCCTCAAGGAGAAGGACGGGACTCGGTCGTTCCCGATCATCATCGGCATGTACGAAGCGGTCGAGATCAACCGCAAGATCACCGAGGTGGAGACCCCGCGCCCGATGACGCACGACCTCGTCCGCAACGTCATCCATGGCCTCGACGCAAAACTCGAACGCGTCGTCGTCAATGAGCTCAAGGAAAGCACGTTCTACGCCCGCCTCCACCTCCGAAGGGACGGCGCAGCCTATGAAATCGACTCCCGCCCCAGTGACGCCATCGCCATCGCCGTAGCCGAAGGCGCCCCCATCTTCGTCGAAGACAAAGTCCTGAACGAGGTGACAGCGAACCCCGATTGATCAACCGAACTCCATGAGCGGAGGGGTGGCAGAGCGGTCGAATGCGACGGTCTTGAAAACCGTTGTGGCGAAAGCCACCGGGGGTTCGAATCCCTCCCCCTCCGCCACTCTCTTCGCTCGCAAGGAGACGCACCCCGTCGCACGGGGCCGCACAGGGCGCATCGGATCGAAGATCGCGCGCGGTCGGGGGCCACGGTACGACGGTCGAGAAACCGTCGCGTGTGGGGCGGTTCCTCGCAAGGAGCCGCAAGGCGACGCAGGGCGTCGTGCTGCGTTTGCTATCGATTCCGCTAGCGGTCCCCTCCGATAGCACGCAAGGCGGCAAGTTCGGTAGCTCAGCGCCCCGGCGATGAGCGGGGAAGGAAACGGTTGCTCCAGCGCGTGATTCGTGGACGGGGACGGCGTGGCGCTCCTCGTCGGAACATGGAGAATGCATAGTCCCCATCGAGGCATAGCCGCGATGGGGAGTTTGCGTCGGCGGGCAGAATCGACGCACGCCACGGACTCCTTGTCGTTGCCGTGCCAGCGGTTAGACTCGTGGCTCTGCGGATCGCAGCACGGGGTTGCGCTTCGCTGGCGGAGAAGGTGGCCGTTGCGGGAGTGCGTCGTGAACGCCGTTCACTACACCGAAGGGAAGAGTTCGTGTCTGGGAGCTCGGGCCGGCGCGAGCTGGGTGTGCGAGCCGGGGACGAGGGGGCTCCGAGCATGCGCCCATCCCCTCCCCCAGTCGGCGACCGCGCACGCACGGAGAAGGCCTACTTCCATTGGATGCGCCAGTTCTACGAGCCTCACGGCCGCCAGGATCCGGCCGCGCTCGGCGCCGAACATGTCGTCGCGTTCCTCAGCGAACCCGCCACCGAAGACCACGTGGCCGCGTCGACGCAGAACCAAGCGCTGGCGGCGCTTCCTTCTCTACCGCGAGGTGCTCGAGCGCGACCTGCCGTGGCTGGACGACCTCGAGCGCGCGCGCCGACCCGGGCGACTGCCCGCCGTCTTGGGCCGCGACGAGGTCCGGGCCGTTCTCGACCGCATGCAGAGCGTTCCCGGCCTCATGGCGACGCTGCTCTACGGTGCCTCGCATCGTGGCGGCACACATGACTCTACACAGCGGCGCTCTTGACTAGACATCCTGTGGGCCCTCGAAACGGCGCCGCCCAGCCGTTCGGCGGTGTTTTCGGGTTGAGATACAGCCCCGATCCTGTCGCGTCGACGCGCAGCACGGGGCTGAGAATCAGCTTTGCGTTCCGGCCGTAGCGGTCGGGAGCGATAGCAGTGCGTGGGTTATGCCCCCTCGTCTTGTTCAGCCGACGGAACCGTGAGATGATCCATCGTCTCGTAGGCGCCGCGAAGAGGTAACACTTGCATGTCTCACCACATCGGACTCCTGCTCGCCATTGGCTTCGTTTCGGTCGCAGCTCAAGGTGTTCGTTCTTTCTCGGCCCCTGACGAACCGGTCCGCCGGACGGCGAATGACCTCCGCGAGGTCGAGCTTCTGGCGTTTCACGATCTTCGGGGGAGTTACGGTTTCACCACAGGGACCTACGGCCACGTCGAGATCCAAGGCACGATCTACAACCGAAACAGCCAGATCGCGTTCGTGACCCAACCCGTCGATCGACTGTTGGTTTCGCTCAACGGTGGAGAGCGCGGCGCGATCATCGACATCGGAGATAACCGCACGAACACGAACAGCTCCGAGTACTGGTCGCTAGCATCGCAGCTTCACCGGAACGAGCTCGTCCCGGTCTCGCCTTTCGGTGGGGCCGAAGTTCACGTGGGCCACAACTACCTGGCGGTGATTAAAGACATCTCGGAGTCTGGGCTCGATGTACCGAAGGGTGGAACGCTCTACGTAAAGCTCCGAGTAATCGAACATGTCAAAGGGCAGTACGTCCGCTTCATATGGGAGCCCCTCGAGTAGCATGAGCGTCAGACAATCGCAGTACCCGGCGGCGGTAGTCTATGGGAGCCGCGTTTGTTCACCCCCCACCGGATTCGAGCAGAGATGCGGCTGGAACGGGGCTGGACCGGCGTCGGATCAAGGGCCGGCCGAATGACAGGCCCCTTCAACTCATCGTTCTTCTTCTACCGCGCGAGCACAGAGAGAGGTCGTCGGCAAAGTAAACGAATGCGACGCAGGTCGTCGAGCTCTGTCTGCTATCGCTGGTGCTATCGGTCGGGAGCGATAGGAAGGTTGGGGCGGCGGTGGAAGTGTCGGTCCGGGGACGGGGGCGAATCTATGGGCTGGTCGGCAGAGGAGGCGCGATCGACGGACCCGGAAACCCTTGCATTTCGAGGTCGTTCGGCGCAATGCGTGCGGCCGGTACGGCACACCAGCACACCAGAGCAGCTTCAGCACAATGGTGATTTCTACCCACCGACTCCCCCCACGACGACTTCGCGTGGTCACTCTCTTGTGGAGATCCGGAAGGACGCTTCAGATTCCTCAGGGTTCTCCGTTGTTCCCTGCGCGTCGGTGTCGTGGCAGGTCGTACGTCCATTCACGTTCCTGAAACGCGCGTTCGCCTCCCTCAAGGCTACGGCATACGTCTGCGCCCGTCCGTTCATTCTCGAGCTCGATCGGGCTGCGGAGAATGTGACCGGGGTCGCCTGGTGCCCGGCAGCGTGACAGATGCTCGTTCCAACCGTGTCCTGCTTCTACGATCCGGCCGAGGATGACTACGCTACGAGAAACGCTCGTTAAGGACCCTCTCGCCCAAGCTGAGGCCGATCTCCGGGTTCGCGAGATTGAATTCAAGCTCGGTGTCCTCCTCCCCGCGGCTCCGCCGGCGTTCCTCAAGATGGCGCTGTGGTCGTTTGTGGAGTCCCGCCCATGGAGGTACTGGAGTTGTGCCACAGTCGAGCAATGTCTCGGCATTCTGGAGGCTTCCGTCACACGCTCCGTGGAGGCGCTCAACGAGCGGGCGCGGGATGTCGGGGCTGCCTTCGAGAACCTCTTCAGGCCCTCCCCGACGTGGTCATCTGAGGAACCGCTCTCTTCCGCGCGTCACCGCGACCTCGTGCGTGTCGCCACGGAGTTTCATCCCGAATACCTGCGCCTGATCGAGCACATCCTCGGTCCCAGTATCGTCCCTTACTGGTCTGTGCTCAAGAAGGGGTCCGTACAAGGACGATTCAACCTGAAGAACGGCGTCCAGCTCGTCGCGAGCAAGGGCCACGGAGACATCGTTTCTGGCTACCGTGAAGAGGTGCGAAACGCGATCGCCCACGGCCAAGTCGGCTTCCGCTCGATGGAGATCGCGTACGGTCCCACGTGTCGTATGTCGGCGCCGGAGTTCCTACGCCTGTACGACATGGCACTCCGATCGGCGAACGCCCTCTGCCTCTCTCTCCTCCTGTTCGCAATCAGGAACGACGCCGCAATCCGGAGCCAAGGCGGGATCGAGTGGTCTCCTACCGTCAGCTCCTGGATGGCTGGTGCTGCCGTGGGTCGCCACGGACTTGGTGTCCTCGGCAGCGTGGAACAGGATCTGCCCAACAATAAGCGTCAGCTCGTCGTGGCGGTGCGGTCGGCCCACCGCTCCCGGCCATTGGCACTTTTGGACTCCGCGCGCATTGCATTCTGGTTAATCGAGTCGGGCGTGTCCGGTTACGAGCGCTTCGCCATCGACCTTGACCAAGGCAAGGTCGTCAACTCGCTCGTCATAGTCAACACGGAGAAGATCCTCGATCTCCTGCGGAGGGACGCCTCCTTGGAGAGCATCAACGAGATCTTCGAGGACGTGCCGCTGCTCTGGTTCAAGGAGAGCATGTGGTCAACGCGCCTTCGCGCGTACCCCGCTGTGATTCGGACTTCCTTCAGGCTCAGATGGGTTCGGTCGCTGGAACATGCTTATGGCGCTGGATTCTACCGGGTCGGCGACCGCTACCGGATCCGTCACGTCGAGAACAAGAGCGCCGGACCGACAGGACGGATCCAGGCGCACGTGGTTCTGCGACGAGAGGAGGACGGCAACGACCGTGCAACTGTTCGCGCTGTGATCGAACACGTTGTCAAGAAGTGCCGGCGACGGTGGGTCAAGGTCTTCTTTGGCGGGCTCGATCCCAAGTTTGTGTTTCTCCGGCGCCCCACGTACATCTGGGTTTCTCTGTACGGGACGGATGGGACCGTCCGGTGGCTGGCCGAGGGTCGGTGGCACTCGGGGAACCTGATCGCTGAGGCGGAGAGAATCAGGGGACTTGGAAAACCCATTTTTGTCCGCGAACCGGAGTACACCTGGAACAGGATCCGAGTGCGCTTGACGCCCCCTCACGTTTCTATTGCGAGGCCGCATGCGCCCCCTCCCTCATGACCGGCATGAGTTACCTCCACCGCACCTCCACGTTCCCCACGACGACGGGCTCCCGTCCGACGGGAATTCCCGTGAGCGCGACCTCTCCGACCTCGCCCGTGCGCGCGACGAACAGTCCGCTCTCGGTCGCCGGGTACCCCGCGAGGTTGAACCCGACGATCCTGTCGCCGAACGGCTCCCCGCGCAGCGTGATCGTCCCGGTGCGCGTGACTCCCGGTACGAGAAGGAGGTCGACGGTCACGTTCTCCGCGGGGAGGACATCCACAATCCCCTCGGCGCAGAGGCTCCGCTCGTCGACGAGCCCCCACCGTTGCGTCGAACTCGGGCTCCTCAGTCGCTGCCGTGCTCGACGGTCGTGGCCGCCCTCGGGTCGCCGTCGGCCGGGGTCCGTTCCGCTCCCAGCACGTGCAGTCTCGTCAACTCGTACCGCGCCAAGCCTCCGTCCCGGATCTCACTCGTGGTGACCGAGTCGCCGAGGAAGTCGATCGTCGCCAGGACGTCGGTCACCTTCTCGACCA